>DATBAV010000015.1:0-63727 GCA_036271315.1 Solirubrobacterales bacterium
CTTCTGCCCCGGCCGGCGCGCGAGCTCGGCGACGAACTCGCGGTCGATCAGCCGCGTGAGGACCTCCTGCAGCTCCTCGAGGTCCGCGAACCCCTGCATCCGCTCGGTCCGCTGCTTGAGCTCGCCCGGCGTCTGCGCGCCGCGCAGCATGAGCACGGCCAGGACCGCCTGCTCGTCGCGCTCCAGCCGGAGCTCCTCGTCGAGCAGGTGCCGGTACTTGGCGGCGCGCGAGGTATGCCCTGAGGCCAGCCGCGTGTAGCGACGCCGCCCCAGGTAGTGCAGTCCCTGGCGGATCGTGTCCTCGTCGTAGTGCACGACGGGATCGCGGTTGGTCGTCTGGTTGCAGGCCAGCCTCAGCGCGTTGAGGCTGAGCGGGTACTGATCGGGCGTGGTGCGCTGTTTCTCGATGAGGCAGCCGAGCACGCGCACCTCAACGGGATCGAGGTCCATGACCTCAGCGTATTTGCATCCCGCTGATCGCGCGGGAGATGACAAGCCGCTGAATCTCCGAGGTGCCTTCGAAGATCGTGTAGATCTTGGCGTCGCGGTGCATCCGCTCGACTGGGAACTCGCGCGTGTAGCCGTTGCCGCCGAGGATCTGAATCGCCCGCTCGGTTGCCCAGACGGCGACCTCGCCGGCCTTCAGCTTCGACATCGAGCCCTCGGCGTTTTCGAACCTCTGACCGGTGCGGCCCATCCAGGCGGCGCGCCAGACCAGCAGGCGGGCGGCGTCGATCTCCAGCTTCATGTCGGCGAGCGTGAAGGCGATCGCCTGGTTCTCGATGATCGGCCGGCCGAACTGCGAGCGCTCTTTGGCGTACTCGAGCGCGTACTCATAAGCGGCGCGGGCGATGCCGACCGCCTGGGAGCCGACGGTGGGCCGGCTTGCCTCGAAGGTCTGCATCGCCGCCTGCGACTTTGCCTTTTTGCCCTCGCGCACGCGGGCGAGGCGCTCGTCGAGCTTCTCCTTGCCGCCGAGCAGGCACGAGCCCGGCACGCGGCAGTCGTCGAGATGGACGTCGGCGGTGTGCGAGGCGCGCAGGCCGTGCTTCTTGACCTTGGCGCCCTGCTCGCAGCCCTTGGTCCCCGGTGGGATCACGAAGGCGGCGTGGCCACGCGAGCCAAGCTCGCGGTCGACCGAGGCGATGACGACGTGAACGTCGGCGATACCACCGTTGGTTGCCCACGCCTTCTGGCCGTTGATCACCCACTCGTCGCTGGCCTCGTCGTACTTGGCGGTGGTGCGGATCGCCGAGACATCGGAGCCGGCATCCGGCTCGGAGGCGCAGAAGGCGGCGACCTTGGGCTCGTCGGCGGTGCCGAAGCACTGCGGGATCCACTCCCCCATCTGCTCCGGCGTCCCTTGACCGAAGATCGCGGCAACCGCCAGCGAGGTGCCCATGATCGCCATGCCGATGCCGGCGTCGCCCCAGAAGAGCTCCTCGTTGGCGATCGGCAGGGTCAGGCCGGTCTCGTCGCTAAAGAACTGACCCAGTGCTTCGAAGCTGTAGAGGCCAATCTTGGCCGCCTCCTGGATCACCGGCCAGGGGGTCTCCTCGCGCTCGTCCCATTCCGAAGCCGCCGGACGGACGACGCCCTCGGCGAAGCCGTGGACCCACTCGCGGATGTCCTTCTGGTCCTGGTTCAGCTCGAGGGTGAACTTCGGCCCCTCGCTGGGCGCGCCATCGCCGCCCGCCGCCTCGGCCATCAAGCTCTCTTTCTCTGCCTCTGCCACTGCCGTTTGATCGCTCATGGCGCGGGATCGTACACGTAACCGTGTTGCGTTCGCGCCCGCTCAGACGTCGCGCAGATCGAAGGCCTTGATGCCCTCGGGGCCGGCGTCGGAGCAGTCGAAGAAGCGCCGGTTGACGCAGTCGTAGGACTCGCCTTCGCCCTCATATGCCTGCTCGACCGAGAACTGACAGTGCGGCAGCGCGTCGCCGGTCATCTTCACGCCGCCGAAGCCTCCCGGTTGCAGAACGGCCTCGAGGTCAACCTTGGCGGCGAAGACGTCCTGCATGCAGCCGACGTACTGGCTGCCGGTCAGCATGTCGACGAAGGAGTAGAGGTAGCGGCAGCGCATTTCGACGCAGCCGCGCGGCTCGACCATCTTGTCGCAGAACGAGCGGCACTGGCGGCACTCACCCGTCTTCTCGCGAGTTGCTGGCATGGATGAAGTCTACGGACGTGTGGCCCTGAAAACCAAGGCCGGGACTGGCTATGCAGCCAGAGCAGCCGTGCCGAGCACGTGGTCGAGCTCGCTACGAAGACGGCCCGAGGGGCGCACTCGGTACCCCTCCCCAAGCAGGAAACGCCTCGGCTCGGCGGCACCGTTGCGAATTGCGAGGTGGACCTCTGCCTCACCCTTGTGGTGCTCGAGCACGGCCTTCAGTTCGTCGACCATGACGAGGGTGAGCATGGCCGCCTCGATCTCGACCTCAAAGGGCCCGGAGGGGCCGCCACCCCCCGACACCGCCGGCGCCGCGGCGATCTCCGCCGCATCGGGTTCGAAGCGCTCGGCCTCCTGGACGACGAGCTTGGTCTCGCCGCGATCCTTGTGGTCGAGGCGGCCGCGGACGATGACGATCGCGTCGGGCTCGATCACCGCGGCGTTCTCGGACTCGTCGGCCTTGAAGACCAGCATCTCGACCTGCCCCTCGACGTCGTCGAGGGTGGCGAACATCATCTGGCTACCGCTCTTGGTGCGGATCTTCTTGCACTCGGTGACGATGCCACCGACCGTGACCCAGGAGCCGTCCTGCTTGCCGGCGAGGGCGGCGATGCCGCAATCGACCCGCGCCCGCAGCGCCCCGCGGACCTCGGTCAGCGGGTGCTCGGAGAGATAGGTCCCCAGGGTCTCCTTCTCCATCGCCAGCAGCTCGGCGCGCTCGAACTCGGCGGCGGAGATCGGCGGCCGGTGATGCGCCTGGGTCGCGTGCGCCCCCGCGCCCGCCTCCTCGCCGAAGTCGAAGATCGAGCCCTGACCCATCTGAGCGTCCTCCTGGGCCTTCTGGCCGGCGGACTGCGCCGCCGGCAGCGCCTCGAGCATGCCCTTGCGGGTGGCGCCGGTGGAATCGAGGGCGCCGCACTTGATCAGGCATTCGATCGCGCGCTTGTTCACCGCACGCGAATCGACCCGCTCGCAGAAGTCCCAGATCGAGGCGATCGGCGCGTCCTCGCGAGCGCGCAGGATCGCCTCGACCGCGGCGTGGCCGACGTTCTTGACCGCGTCGAGGCCAAAGCGGATCGCGTTCTCGGAGACGACGAAGCTGTGGTCGGAGGAGTTGACGTCGGGCGGCAGCACCTCGATCCCCATCTCCTCGCAGCGGTTGACGAAGAACGGGACCTTGTCCTTGGTGTTCATCACCGATGAGATCACCGCGGCCATGTACTCGGCCGGGTAGTTGGCCTTGAGGTAGGCGGTGCGGTAGGAGATCAGCCCGTAGCAGGCAGCGTGGGACTTGTTGAAGGAGTAGTCGGCGGCGGCTTCGTTCAGTTTCCAGAGGTCTTTGGCGACGTTGGGGGCGGTGTTCGATTCCGCCAGCCCCTGCATGAATTTGTCCTTCATCGTCGCCATCAGCTCGCGCTTCTTCTTGCCGATCGCCTTGCGCAGATCGTCCGCCTCGGCGCCGGAGAAGCCCGCCATCTCGCGGGCGATCGCCATCAGCTGCTCCTGGTAGACGACGCAGCCGTGGGTCTCCTTGGTGATCGCGCGCAGGCGCGGGTCCGGGTAGCGCACGGTCGAAGGGTCCTTCTTGCCCTTGGCGTAGGCGGGGATGTAGGCCATCGCGCCGGGCCGGTAGAGGGCACCGAGCGCGACCAGGTCGGCGAACTCGGTCGGCCCGACCTTGCGCAGCGCGTCGCGCATCCCCTCGGACTCGAACTGGAAGACGCCGGTCGAGTCGCCGCGGGCGAGCATCTCGTAGGTCTTGGCGTCGTCGATCGGGATCGCTTCCATGTCGACCTCCTCGCCGCGCGAGCGGCGGATGATGTCGATCGCGTCCTCGATCACGTCGAGGTTGCGCAGGCCGAGGAAGTCCATCTTCAGCAGCCCGATCTCCTCGATCGGCCCCATCGAGTACTGGGTCACGATCTTGTACTGGCGCTCGGCCTTGCCGCTGCCGTTGGCGGGCGCCGGGGCGGTCTTGTCCTCGGCCAACTGCAGCGGCACCACTTCTTGCAGCGGGCGGTCGGCGATCACCACCGCGGCGGCGTGGATCGAGTTGTTGCGGATGATCCCCTCGAGGCCCTGGGCGACGTCGATGATCTTCTTCGCGTCGGGCTCGGCGTCGTAGGTCTTCTTCAGCTCCTGCCCCGATTTGAGGCATTCCTCGAAGGAGGGGCTGCGGCCCATGATCGGCTCCGGGATCTGCTTCGCCAGGCGATCGCCGGTGCCGTAGTCGAAGCCGAGCACGCGGGCCGCGTCGCGGGTGGCGGCGCGCGGCGCCATCTTGCCAAAGGTGATGATCTGGGCGACCGATTCGCGGCCGTACTTGTCGGCGACGTAGCGGATCATCCGCTCACGGCCGCGGACCGAGAAGTCGATGTCGATATCGGGCATCGACTTGCGCCCGGGGTTGAGGAAGCGCTCGAAGAGCAGGTCTTCGGCAAGCGGGTCGATGTCGGTGATCGTCAATGCGTAGGCGACGATCGAGCCTGCCGCCGAGCCGCGGCCCGGGCCAACCGCGATGCCGTTGTCCTTGGCGTAGCGAACGAAGTCCCAGACGATCAGGAAGTAGGAGGGGAAGCCCATCTCTTCGATCACACCGAGCTCGAACTCCATCCGCTCGACCGCCTCGGCCGGCAACGGGTCGCCGTAGCGCGCCCGCAGCCCCTCTTCGGCGATGCGGCGCAACATCGCCTCCGGCTCCTCGCCGTCGGGCGTCGGGTAGCGCGGCAGCAGCAGCCCGCCCAGCTCGATGTCGATGTTGCAGCGCTCGGCGATCTCCAGCGTCGTCGGCACCGCCTCCGGCCACTCGGCGAAGGAGGCCGCCATTTCCTCGGAGTCCTTGAGGTAGAACTCGTTGGTGTCGAAGCTCATCTTCGGCGCTTCCAGGGTCGACTTGGTCTGCACGCAGAGCAGCGCGGCGTGGTCTTCGAAGTCCTCGCGGCGCAGGTAGTGGACGTCGGCGGTGCCAACCAGCGGCCGGCCCAGCTCACGGGCGTAGCGGACGATCCCCTCGTTGGCCTTGTCCTGCTCGGGAATGCCGTTCTTCTGCACCTCGAAGTAGACCTGCTCGGGACCGAAGGCCTGGATCAGGTCGTCGAGGTGGGCGCGGGCGTCGTCGGGACGCTCCTCGATCAGGCGGCGACAGAAGCGCGACTGCAGACAGCCGGTGAGCACGATCACGCCCTCGGCGTGGGCGGCGAGCATTTCCATGTCGACGTTGGCCTTGCCGCGCGAGAAGCCTTCGAGGAAGCCGGCCGAGGTGAGCTTGACCAGGTTGGCGAGGCCGGTGTCGCTCTCGGCCAGCAGGGTCAGGTGGTTGCGCTCGTACTTCGGCTTCTCCTTGATCGTCTTGACGTCGTCGACGAAGTAGGCCTCGAAACCGGCGATCGGCTTGATCCCGTGCTTCTTGCAGGCCTTGTAGAGATCGACCGCACCGTTCATCACGCCGTGGTCGGTCAGGCCCAGGGCGGGCTGCCCCATTTCCGCGGCACGCGCCGCCATCGCGTCGATCTTGCAGGCGCCATCCAGCAGCGAGTACTCGCTGTGGGCGTGTAGGTGGACGGCGGAGGGGTTGCTCATGAAGGCCGAGCGATCATGCCAATCGGGCCAGATGTCACGGGACGCATTTGGGCGTCTTCCGCGCAACTTCCGTGGGTATTCGGAGGGCGACGGTCCCGGCAGGGGCTTCGCTTAACTTTTTCGGTGGAGACGCTGCTGCTGACGCCGCAAGGGAACGCCGAAAAAGTACAAGACGCTTCGCCCCTGCCGGGACCGTCGCTAACCGCAGACCCAGGCGCTGGGGCCGGAGTCGGCCCAGATTTCACCGGCGATCCTGTCTTGTTCGGCCTTCGGAGCATTTTGCGGCTCGCCTTGGCCGCCATAAAGTTCCCAGGTGGACGGGAGGATTTGGTAGGCGCCGCCGGCGCCCGACGAAGGGTTCAGAGCTCCGTAGTTGCCGCCGGACTCGCACATCACGATGTAGGCGGGGATCGAGAAGGGGCCTCCGAGCCAGCGTTCGACTTCGCTCGTCGCTTCTTCGGAGCTGATGCGTTCTGCTTCGGCTGCCCTGGCGGCTTGGATGTCGGTGGTCCACTGGCCGATCTTGTCCTTGAGGGTGGCCAATGCCGCCGAGCGGGCGGCGGCGACGGAGTGCAGGTGGGATGCGGCTGCCTCGGCGTTTTCGCGGACGGCGGTTACTTCGGTGCGAGCGGTGGCGAGGCGTTCGTTGTAGGAGTCGACGCGGGCCTTGAGCGCGGCGACGCGCTGGAGGGAGGCGGCGACGGTGCGTCGGACCTGGGCCACGCGGGAGGCCAGGTCGGAATCGGACTGCTGGATGCGCTCCAGGTATTCGGTCCGGATCGCCAGTTCGTCGATGCTGTTGGAGGCGAGGATGATGCTGGCGGTGCTGGGCGAGCCGCTCTCATAGATCGCCACGAGGCGCGAAGCAAGGGCGGCTCGGGCTCGGTGCAGGCGCCGTTTTTCCGCCGCCAGCCGGCGCTTGGTTCGCTGCACTTCAGCGGCAAGGCGCGCAGCCTTTTCTTCGCCCGTCGCCAGCAGCGCGGTGAGCTTCTGCTCGCGGGCGCTGGCCGCGGCAGCTTCCTCTTCGGCCGCGGCGAGTTCGCCCTGCGCTGCTTGCAGCTGGCCGGCCAGCGATCCGGCTTCTTCCCGTCCGGCGGAGACCTTCTGCTGCAGGGCCGAGATGTCGGCCGCCGAGGCAGGGGCAGCCGCGAGCGCGAGCGGCGCCAGCAGTGCACAGAGGAGGGCGGCGAGAAGCGTGCGGCTTCCCGCCTTTGTCGCGAGGGTTCGCGCCACTAAGCCTTCGAGGCTACGCTAGCCCTCAGGCACGTTGCGGGTCGCGGCGTAGGCCGCAATCGCCAATGCAACCGCCGCCGCCCCGGCGCCGATGCGAATCTGGCGCCGGTAACGGCGCCGGACGTACCTGACCGCAAAGCGGATCGCGGCCTTGCCGAGCTTGTCGTAGGCCATCTACTCCTCCTCCCCGCGCTGGCGTATCCGGTAGGCCATCCGCGACTGCAGCGACCAGAGCTCGATGAAGCCCGGCGATGCGGTCTGCGAGAAGAGCCCGCCCGACTGGGTGAAGGAAGCGAGGTCGGCGTCGTAGACGGCGTTGGGCGAGCTACGGGTAACGACCCGGACGCTGCCCTTGAAGAGCTTGAGGCCGATCGTGCCGGTCACCTGGGTGTTGACCGCGTCCATGTAGGCGTCGAGGTCGGTGCGCAGCGGCTCCCACCAGAGACCGGCGTAGACCAGATAGGCCCACTTGCGGTCGAGCTCGGGCTTGAACTGGTTCTGGTGGATCGTGCCGACCAGCTTCTCCAGCTCCTGGTGCGCGGGCAAGAGGATTGCCGCCGCCGGAATCTCGTAGATGTCGCGCACCTTGAGGCCGACGATGCGGTCCTCGATGTGGTCGACGATGCCGACGCCGTGGCGACAGCCGACCTCGGCGACTCGTTCGAGCAGCTCGACCGGCGCCAAGCGCTCGCCGTTGAAGGCGACCGGGACGCCGGCCTCGAACTCGACGGTGACGGTCTCGGCCTCGTCGGGTGCCTCCTCAGGCCGGGTGACCAACTGAAAGACGTCGTCCTCGGGGGCATGGTCGAGGTCCTCGATCCAGCGACCCTCCGAGGAGCGGCCCCAGAGGTTGTCGTCGATCGAGTAGGGAGCCACCTCGGTGCCGCCCTTGACCGGGATGCCGTGCTCGCGGGCGTAGGCGATCTCCTCCTCGCGGCCCATCTGCCAGGAGCGCACCGGCGCGATCGTCTTCAACTCCGGTGCCAGCGTGGCCACGGTGGCCTCGATCCGGACCTGGTCGTTGCCCTTGCCGGTGCAGCCGTGGGCGATCGTGTCGCAGCCGCTGCGCCGCGCGTACTCGACCGCCAGCTTGGCGATCAGCGGCCGGCCGAGCGCGGTGAAGAGCGGGTAACCGCCGCCGTAGAGCGCGTTGGCCCTGATCGCCGGCAGCACGTACTCGTCCGCGAACTCCTCCCGCGCGTCGACGACGTGGCACTCCAACGCCCCCAGTCGCTTCGCCTTGTCCTCGATCACGGCGTAGTCCTCCCCCGGCTGGCCGAGGTTGACGGTGAGGCAGACGACCTCGGCGTCGTAGGAGTCCTGGATCCACTTCAGCATCACGCTCGTGTCGAGCCCGCCCGAGTAGAGCAGCAGGACGCGCTTGACCTCGCCGGGATCGGCCTCGTAGGAGGCCGTGCGAACGTCTGCGGGCGAGCCCGAGGCCACTAGGGAGCGCCGATGCCGCCGCTGCCGTTTTCTTCTTCGGGCGGGGCCGTGGTCGTGGTTGTCGTTGTTTCTTCGGGCGCGGTCGTCGTTTCCGCGCTGGTGGTCGTTTCGGTCGGAGTCGAAGTCGTTGTCTCGGTGCTCGAGCCGGTCGTCGTCGCGGTGGTCGAGCTCGTTTCGCTCGGGGTCGTCGTCACAGTGGAAGTCGAGCCGCCGCTGCCACCGCTGCTGGCGATCACGACGACCGCGATCACCAGGCCGACTATCACCGCGATCAGGCCGGCGATCAGCAGCCGCGTGTTGCCGTGCGGGCGGTGCTCGTCATCGGGCTGGCGCATCATCCGTGTCGGGTCCTCGTGCATATCGCTCACTCCTCCGGTCCGAGTATCGCGTCGAGTATCTCGCTGGTGTCGGCGATGTCGAAGCCACTACGCAGGCGCTCGGCGATCTCCTCGCGGCTGCTTCCCGAGACCGCCATCTGGGTGGCGAGCAGGCGGGCACCGGCAGACCCTGAACGCGGCCCAACGGGCGCCTCCGGCTGCGGCACCGCGGAGACCGGCCTCAGGTGCGGCTCGCGTTGGCCCGAAGCCGGCGGGTCGAGCTCGTCGGCAAGCGCTCGCAAGCGCTCGGCGACGATGCGATCGGCGCGGGCGCTGGCCTCGGAGAGCTGACGGCGCGCCTGCTCCTCGGCGTCGTCGATCACTTTGGCGGCCGCCTGCTCGGCCGCCTCGACGATCGCCGCCAGGCGCTCGGCCGTACCGCTGGTCAGCGCGCGGGGCTCAGAAGGACGCTTGCTCATCACACAGCCTCGCGCTTCGCTCGCGGCACGCGGAACCAGATATGGACGTTTGCTCGCTCCGCACTCATTGAGGCGCGTAGCTTAGGAGCGCGGCCGCGATCGTGGCGACGGCCCGCTCGATCTGGTCCGAATCGACCGTCAGCGGCGGCAGCAGGCGCAGGGTCCCGGGCTCAGGCACGTTGACGATCAGGCCGCGCTCCAGCAGATCTGCGCCGATCGCCGCCGCGTCGACACCGTCGTCAAGACCGACGCCGAGCATCAGCCCGCGGCCGCGGACCGTCTCGACCCCGTCGAGGGCGAGCAGGGCGTCGCGCAGCTTCGCTCCCTGCTCGCGCACGCGGCGCAGCAGCGCCGCGTCATCGACGATCTCGAGCACGGCGAGGGCGGCGACGCTGGCAAGCGGGCCGCCGGCGAAAGTCGAGCCGTGGTCGCCAGGCTCTAGCACCTCACCAGCCCCCGAATTGGTCACGCAGGCCCCGATCGGCATGCCGCCGCCGAGCGCCTTGGCGCTGGTCAAGACGTCGGGGCGGACCGGCGTCTGCTCAAAAGCCCAGAGCGAGCCGGTGCGGCCGATCCCGGTCTGGATCTCGTCGAAGATCAGCAGCGCGCCGCTCTCGTCGCAGGCCTGGCGGGCGGCGAGCAGGGTCTCGTCGCCGAGCGGGTAGATCCCGGCCTCGCCCTGGATCGGCTCGATCAACACCGCGGCGGTGCTCTCCCCCACGGCCGCCCGCAGTGTCTCCGGGTCGTCGAAGGGGACGGCGCGGAAACCCGGCAGCATCGGCGCCATGTCCGGGTTGGCGGCAAGTGCCGGCGTGGCGGAGAGGGAGCCGTAGGTGCGGCCGTGGAAGTCGCGCTCGAAGCTGACGATCTCCGGCGAAGAGATGCCGCGCCGGTGGGCGTGCTTGCGGGCGATCTTGATCGCGCACTCGTTCGCCTCGGTGCCGGAGTTGGAGAAGAAGACGCGGCCACCGAGGCTCGACCCCGAGAGCCGCTCGGCGAGCCGCACCATCGGCTCGGTGTAAAAGAGGTTCGAGGTGTGCATCAGGCGCCCGGCCTGCTCGCGCACCGCCTCGACCACCTCGGGGTTGCAGTGCCCGACCGAGCAGACCGAGATGCCGCCGAGAAAGTCGAGGTACTCCTTGCCCTCGGCGTCCCAAAGCAGGGCCCCCTCGCCGCGAACGAACTCCACCGGAGCCCGCTTGTAGGTGCGCATCAGGTAGCGCTGCTCGAGCGCCTGCAGATCGGTCAGATTCATGAGGTCACCATCGTGCCGATCCCGGCATCGGTGAAGAGCTCGACCAACAACGAGTGCGGGCGGCGGCCGTCGATGATGTGCGAGGCCCCGGCGCCGCCCCTAATCGCGTCGGCGCAGGCGGCGAGCTTTGGCCGCATGCCCCCGTCGATCTCCGCCAGTTTGCCCTCGACCTCCTCCACCGTCGCTCGCGCGATCAGCGAGTCGGTGTCCGCCGGATCGGCCAGCCAGCCCTCGACGTCGGTGAGGAAAATCGCCTTGTGGGCGCCGAGCTTGGCCGCGACCTTACCGGCGGCCTCGTCGGCGTTGACGTTGTAGGACTGGCCCTCGCGATCGGAGGCCGAGGAGGCGATCACCGGGATGTAGTCCACGGCGATGTGATTGAGCACGTCGACGTCGACGTGCTCGATCGAGCCGACGAAGCCGACCTCGTCGGCGTTGGCGACCGGCGCGACCCGAAAGAGGCCGCCGTCCTCCCCCGAGAGCCCGACCGCCGGCTGACCGTGGGCGTTGAGGCGCTGGACTATTTCGGAGTTGAGCTTGCCGACCAGGACCATGCGCGCCACCTCGACCGTCTCGGCGTCGGACACGCGCAGGCCCTCGTGGAAACGCACCTCGAGGCCGAGGCGCTCCATGTACTGGCTGATTTCGGGACCGCCGCCGTGAACGACGACCGGGTTCATCCCCACGTACTTGAGCAGGACGACATCGGTGGCGAAGGCCTCGCGCAGCGAGTCCTCCCGCATCGCCGCGCCGCCGTACTTGATTACGACCGTCTGGCCGTGGAACTGCTTGATGTAGGGCAGCGCCTCGAGCAGCGTCTCGACGTTCACCTGAGCCGCCCGCGACTGGGGTGCCTGCTCAGTCATTTCCCACCCCCAGGCAGCGCGGACGCGGAAACTCATACCGGTGCATACCTGACTCTTCCGGTGTGAGTTGGAGCAGAGCAGCTGCCATTGTGTTTTTCATGTCGTGTACTCCGCGTTGATCCGCACGTACTCGTAGCCGAGATCGGAGAACCAAACGTGGGTGCTGTACTCGCCGCGGTCGAGGCGCAGCCCGATCTCGGCCTCGGGGATATCGGCGGCGAGCTCGCTGTTGCCGATCGCGTCGCCGCCAATCTCCTCCAGGTCCTCGCCGGCAAGCGCCATGCCGGCGGCCTGGGCGATCCTGCCCCAGTTCTGGTCACGGCCGAAGAGCGCCGTCTTGACCAAAGGCGAGTTGGCAATCGCCCGGGCGACCCGCTCGGCCTCCGCCTGCGATGCGGCACCGTCGACCTGGATCCGCCCTACTCGCGAGGACCCCTCGCCGTCTGCGACTACCTCGAGCGCCAGCTGCAGCAGCACCGCCTCGAGCAAGCCGTCGGGCAGCGGCTCGGCGGCGGCGGCGGTGGCCTGCAGGAGCAAGGTGTCGTTGGTGCTCATCTGGCCGTCGACCGTGATCCGCTCGAAGGAGGCATCGCAAGCGCCGCGCAGCGCGGCGCCTGGATCCTCCACGACGGCATCGGTCTGGACGAAGCAGAGCATCGTCGCCATGTTCGGCTGGATCATGCCGCCGCCCTTCGCCTGGGCGGAGATCGTCACTCCCTCCGGCGTCCGCAGCGTGCAGCGCTTGGGCCAGCGGTCAGTGGTGAGGATCGCGTCGGAGAAGGCGGCTCCGCCCTCGGCCGAGAGATTGCCGGCGGCATCGCCGATCCCTCCCAGCACCGCCTCGATCGGCAGCGGCACGCCGATCACGCCGGTCTCGGCGACCGCGACGGCCTCCGCCGGCAGATCCAGATGCTCCGCGGCGACGTCGCACATCGCGATCGCGTCGGCGTAGCCCTGCTCGCCGGTCTCGGCGTTGGCGTTGCCGGCGTTGACGACGGCGGCGCGGATTCCCGCCTGGTCGCAGCGCTTGCGGCAGACCCGGACGGGCGCGGCCGCCGAGGCGTTGCGGGTCAGCAGGATCGCCGAGCTGACCTGCTCGGCGTCGCAGACAAGCAGGCCGATATCGGTCTTGCCACCGCCCTTGAGCCCGCAGTGGGCACCGCCGGCGCGAAAGCCGGGGGCAAGCTGTGCGGGATCGAGCTCCTCGATCCCGGCCGGCGGCTCGACCCAGCGCGATTTGAAGAATCCGCTCACAACAGCCCCATGGTCTCGTCGAGGCCGAGCATCAGGTTGAGGTTCTGCACGCCCTGTCCGGAAGCGCCCTTCCAGAGGTTGTCGATCGCCGAGAAGGCCAAGACCCTGCCCCGCTCCTCGACCGTGACGTAGACGTGGCACTCGTTCGTATCGCGCACGTCGCGCAGGCCAGGTGGGCCGTCGACGACGCGGACGAAGGGCTCGCCGGCGTAGCGCTCGCGGTAGAGCGCTTGCACCTCGTCCTTGGAGATCGGCTCGCTCGTCTGGGCGTAACAGCTGGTTAGCTCGCCCTGGTCGAGCGGCAGCAAGTGCGGTACGAAAGTGACCGGCGCCGGCGATCCCAGCGCCGCCAGCTCCTGCTCGATCTCGGGCCGGTGGCGGTGGCCCTCGGTCTTGTAGGCGAAGGCGTTCTCGTCCATCGAGACGTAGTGCATCGCGTCGCCACCGCCGCGCCCGGCGCCGGAGACGCCCTGCTTGGCGTCGATCACGACGTCGCCGAGCAGGCCCTGCTCGGCCAGCGGTGCCAGCGCCAGCACGCTGGCGGTCGGGTAACAACCCGGCGTGGCGACAAGTTCGGCGTCGCGCAGCTGATCGCGATAGAGCTCGCTGAGGCCGTAGACCGCGTCCTCGAGCAGCTCCGGAGCGCCGTGGGGGCCGTACCAGAGCTCGTAGGTGGGGAGGTCGCGCAGCCGGAAGTCGGCCGAGAGGTCGACGACGAGAGCGCCGAGCCCGCGCAGCGCCGCGACCGCCGGAGCCGAGGCCCCGTGCGGATAGGCGACGATCGCCGCGTCGATCTCCTCGATCTCGTCGAGATCGAGCTCGCTCAGCTCGAGCGGCACCCGGTAGCGCGGGTAGAGGCTGTCGAGCCGCTTGCCGGCGTCGCTGCGCGAGGTAACCGCGACCAGCTCCAGCTTTGGGTGGCGCCAGACGATCTGCGCGGCCAGCGCCCCGGTGAAGCCGGAGGCACCGGCGACCAGCACCCGCGCGGTGGGATCGCCTTCAAGCGGTTGTGTGAGTGGATCAGGCACGCAACGACCCTCCGATCTTCTCCAGCGCTGCCTCGATAGCCGTGCGCCGCTCGGTGACTTCCTCGTCGGTGAGGGTGCGATCGGGGGCGCGAAACTCCAGCCTCAGCGCCAGGCTCTTGCGACCCCCACCGACCTGCTCGCCTTCGTAGAGGTCGAAGACGCCGGCGGCGTGCAGCAGCTCGCCACCGGCGGCGAGAACCGCCTGACGCAGCTCGGCCGCCGGCCGATCGGTTGGGACGACCACAGCCAGGTCCTGGTAGACGGCCGGGAAGGTGGTCACGTCCTCGTAGGCCTCCACGCCGGCGGTCGCCGCGGCGACGAACGCCGCCAAGTCGACTTCAAAGCCAACGGCCGCCTCGATGTCCCAGGCCCGGCAGACCAAGGGGTGCAGCTCGCCGATCCATCCAGCCGCGATTCCGCCGACGCTGACCGTCGCCGAGCGACCCGGATGCAGGAACGGCTCCTCTGCCGGCTCGCAGGCAGTCGTGGCGCCGAGCTGCCCGGCAAGGGCCTCGACAACCCCCTTGAGGGCGAAGAAGTCGGCCGGCTCGCCGCCGCCGCGCCAGGACTTGGCCGTCAGCGGTCCGACCGCGAGGCAGCCGATCCGGTGCGGCTCGCGATCGGGCGCGGGCCGCTCCCCCGGAAAATCGCCGGCGAGGACATCGGGTCCAGGCTGACCCTCAAGTGCGGGTTTTTGCGGGCTTGCTGAATCCGGCAAGTAGACGCGTCCGGACTCGAAGAGGGCGACCGCGTCTACCCCGCGGGCGAGGTTGCGCTGGGCGACGTCGAGCAGCGAGCCGAGCACGGTCGTCCGCATCACCGACTGGTCCTCGGAAAGTGGGTTGGCGAGCACGATGCCGCCGGCCCGCTCGTCCTCGGCGGGAATCCGCAAGCGGCCCGGCTGCCCGGGGTCGGTGAAGCTCCAGCCGACGACCTCGTCGAAGCCGAGGTCCCGCATCGCGTCCTCGACCCGGCGGCGCAGGCGCTGCTCGCGGCTGAGGCCGCCGACCCGACCCGCCACGGCGGGCAGGGTGCTGGGCAGGTGCTCGTCGAGGCCGTGGATGCGACCGACCTCCTCGATCAGGTCGACCTCGCGGCTGACGTCGCCGTGGCGGTCGGGGGGAACCGTTACCTCGAGGTCCCCGCCGCTCACCTCGACCCCGAATCCCAGGCGCTCCAGGTAAGCGACCTGGTCGGCCTGCGCGATCGCCATGCCGAGCAGGCCCTCGACCCGCTGCGCCCGCAGGGTTAGCCGCCGCGGCGCGGGGATCTCAGCGGCTACGTCGATCGTCCCCGGCACCAGCTTGGCGCCGCAGAGATCGATCATCAGCCGTGAGGCGATCCGCTGGGCCCGCATGCAGAGCTCGGGATGAAGTTGCTTCTCGAAGCGCGAGGAGGCCTCGGAGCGCAGCGAGAGCATCCGCGAGCTACGCAGGATGTTGGTCTCGCTCCAGTTCGCCACCTCGAGCAGCACCCGGGTCGTCTGCTCCGATACCTCGGAGACTTGGCCGCCCATGATCCCGGCGATGCCGGAGGGGCCGTTGCGGTCGCAGACGAGCACGGTCTCGGCATCGAGGCTGCGCTCGACGTCGTCGAGCGTCGTCATCTTCTCGCCAGCCGTTGCGGTGCGCACGGTCAGCGCCCCGCCGGGGACCTTGTCGAGGTCGAAGGCGTGCAGCGGCTGCGCGGTCAACAGCATCACGTAGTTGGTGATGTCGACGACGTTGTTGATCGCCCGCTGCCCCGCCGCCGCGAGCCGCGCCTGCAACCAGGCCGGCGAGGGGCCGATCGTCACGTCGGTGAAGACGCGGGCGGTGAAGCGGGGACAGAGGTCGGGCACCTCGACCGCGACCGAGGCGTAGTCGGAAACCTCACCCTCGCCCGCGGCCGTGGCATCGTCGGCCCACGGCTCGGCGGCAAGCGGCGCGGCGCTGATCGCGTGCACCTCGCGGGCGACGCCGTAGACGCCGAAGCAGTCGACCCGGTTCGGCGTCACCTCCAGCTCCAGCACCGGCTCGGCGATCGGCAGCACCTCGGCCAGTGGCCTTCCCGCGGCGAGGCCGTCGTCCTCGAGCACCATGATGCCCGGCGGTCCCTCCCCCAGCTCGAGCTCGGAGGAGGCGCAGATCATCCCCATCGACTCGACCCCGCGCAGCTTCGCCTTGCCGATCTTGTGGCCGCCGGGAAGCGTCGCTCCGGGCAGCGCCACGGGAACGGTCTGGCCGGCGGCGACGTTGGGGGCACCGCAGACGATCGTGCGCTCGCCGTCGCCGGTGTCGACGGTGCAAACGCGCAGCCGGTCGGCGTTCGGGTGCGGCTCGGCGCTCAGCACCTTGCCGACGACGAATCCATCGGCTGCGGGCGGGCCGACCGTGCCGACCCGCTCGACCTCAGTGCCGGTCATCGCCAGCCGCTCGGCGAGTTGACCCGGCTCGACGCCGGGATCGCAGTACTCGCGCAGCCAGGAGTAAGGCACCTTCATGAGAACTGCCCCAGCACGCGCGCGTCGTTGTCGAAGAAGCGGCGCAGGTCGGGCACGCCGTGGCGCAGCATCGCGATCCGCTCCACGCCCATGCCGAAGGCAAAGCCCTGTACCCGCTCGGGGTCGTAGCCGTTGGACTCAACGAAGCCGAGCACGTTGGGGTCGACCATGCCGGCGCCGCCGACCTCGATCCAGCCGATTCCCTTACAGAGGTTGCAGCGCTCGCCGCTCGCCAACGTTCCCGTCCCTTCGCACTGGAAGCAGGAAACGTCGAACTCGACGCTGGGCTCGGTGAAGGGGAAGAAGTGTGGCCGCATGCGGGCCTCGCGGCTGCCGCCGAAGATCGAGCTGAGCATCTCGGTCAGCGTGCCCTGCAGGTCGGCGAGCGTGATCCCCTCGCCGATCGCCAGCCCCTCGACCTGGTGGAACATCGGGCTGTGGGTGGCGTCGGAGTCGCGGCGATAGACCTTGCCGGGGGCGATCATGAAGATCGGCGGCGGCTGCGCCTCCATGCTGCGGATCTGGACCGGCGAGGTGTGGGTACGCAGCAGCACCTCGGGGTCCGACTGCACGTAGAAGGTGTCCTGAAGCATCCGCGCCGGGTGCCCGGGCGGGTGGTTCAGCGCCGTGAAGTTGTAGTAATCGTGCTCGACCTCGGGGCCCTCCATCACCCGGTAGCCGAGGCCGACCATCACGTCCTCGATCTGGCGGGTAGTGCGGGTGATCAGGTGGGTATGGCCGACCGACCGCGCCGGCGCCCCCGGCAGGGTCACGTCGACTCGGTCCTCGGCGAGCCGGGACTCGAGCTCGCCGGCGTCGAGCGCCTCACTGCGCGCCTCGATCAGCGCCTCCAGCTCCTTGCGCACCTTGTTGGCGCCCGAGCCAACCGCGCCCCGCTCGGAGGCCGGCAGGTCAGCGATGCCTCGCAGGATCGCGGTCAGCTCGGCCTTGCGGCCGAGATGGCGGATCCGCAACTCCTCCAGCTCAGCCGTGCCTGGCGCCGCCGCGATCGCCGCCGCGGCCTCTGAGGAGATCGCCTCGATCCGCTCGATTCCCTCAGGCATCTTCAGCGACCTCCGGCATGGCGGGCGACGATATCCGCTTCAAACACATGTTTCGCCTCCGCTCGCTTGCGAAGAGTCAGATATGGACGCGGCGCTCGCTACGCGCTCACAGCAGATTGCGGCCACGGCGGCGACGTTGAGCGACTCGGCTCCACCGGCGCGCAGCGGAATCGTCACCCGCGAGTCGCAGGCGTCGAGCACCTCCTCCGGCAACCCCTCACGCTCGGCCCCAAGACAGAGGGTCGCCGCCCCATCGAGGGAGGCGAGTCCACCGCCGCCGTGCGCAAGGAGAGCCGCCCGCGGTGCCGGCGTCTCGGCCACTGCCCCCCGCGCCACCCGCTGAGCGAAGATCGAGCCCATGCTCGCCCGCACCGCCTTCGGCGAGTAGGGATCGGCACAGCCGGGGCCGAGGACGACGGTGCCGTCGAGCAGCGCGTGCGCCGTGCGCACGATCGTGCCGACGTTGCCGGGGTCGGCGACACCGTGCAGGTAGAGACAGGGCGAGCCGCCCAGCTCGGCCCACCGCTGAGGCCAGACTGCGATCGCCCGCGTCCCCGAGCCAAGGCTGGAGGTGGCCGCGAGCAGCTCGGGCTCCACCTCCTCGCCGCCGAGACCGCTGCCGGCGGCGGTGAGCAGGAAGCGTGGTTCGAGGCCAGCGGCGAGGCCGGCCTCGACCAGGTCCTCGCCCTCGCTGGCGAAGGCGCCCTCGCGCTCGCGCTGCTTGCGCTCGCGCAGCTTGCGAACCAGCTTCAGCTTCTCGTTGTGGGGGCTTTCGATCATCGGATGGTGTGTGGTCGGTGGTTCTGTTCTGGTCGTGCGTTTCTTCTCCTGGAACAAAAAAGCGGGCCGTGAAAACGGCCCGCCCGGGAAAGTGGAGTGACTGGCTGCGACTAGGCTGCCGCACCCTCCCGGGCTAGCTCCACAAATCGGCGGAAGGCATCGCGGTCGCTGACCGCGATCTCGGCGAGCATCTTGCGGTTGACCTCGACCCCGGCCCCGTTGAGGCCGTGGATCAGTTCGGAGTAGCTCATGCCCTCCAGTCGCGCGGCGGCATTGATGCGGGTGATCCAGAGCCGGCGGAACTCGCGCTTGCGGTTGCGCCGGTCGCGGTAGGCGTACATCCCCGAGCGCTGCACCTGCTCTTTGGCGAACCGGTAAGAGGAGTGCTTGCGGCCGAAATAGCCTTTCGCTTCCTTAAGTACTTTGCGCCGCTTCTTGCGCGCGTGGACTGAGCGCTTGACCCGGCTCACTTGCCGCCCCCAAGCAGGTGCCGCACCGTCTTCGCGTCAGACGGGGCGATCTCGACCGGCCGAGCCATCCGCCGCTTGCGCTTCGGCGACTTCTTCTCGAGGATGTGGCTCGAGTAGGCCCGCCGCCCGCGCAGCTTGCCCGTCGCAGTCTTGCGGAAGCGCTTCTTGGCGCCGGAATGAGTTTTCATCTTGGGCATCGGGTCCGCTATTGAAGCAGACGCGCGCGACCAAGCGCTCGCTCTATTGCGAGTGAAGGGGGATGCGCAGGGTACTGTGGCGCCCGATGCGCATCGTCTACGTGGTCGGAACCCGGCCCAACTTCGTCAAGACCGCCCCCGTGATCGCCGCTCTGCGAGCGAGAATTCCGGATGGGCGCCATGCGATCGTCCACACCGGCCAGCACTACGACCGGCTGATGTCCGAGGTCTTCCTCGAGGAGCTGGGCGTGCCGGCGCCGGACCACATGCTCGAGGTCGGCTCGGGCAGCCACGCTCAGCAGACGGCGCGGGTGATGGAGCGCCTCGAGCCAGTCCTGACCGAGGAGCGGCCGGACCTGGTGATCGTCCCCGGCGACGTCAACTCGACCGTGGCGGCGGCGCTGACCGCGGCCAAGCTGCAGATCCCGGTCGCCCACATCGAGGCCGGCCTGCGCAGTTTTGATCGGACGATGCCGGAGGAGCTCAACCGGATCGTCACCGACCAGCTCGCCGACCAGCTCTTCATCCACAGCCCCGAGGCAAGCGACAACCTGTACGCCGAGGGAGTCCCGGCTGATCGCATCCACCTGGTCGGCAACACGATGATCGACACGCTGGTCGCGCTGGAGGGCCGCTTCCGTGCGGCCGGCGCCGCTGGCAAGCTCGGCGTTCAGCCAGGTGGCTTCGCCCTCGTCACCCTGCACCGCCCCGCCCTGGTCGATGGGCCGCTGCTCGCGGCGACCGTCGAGCGTCTGGCCGCACTGGCCCGCGAGCTGCCGGTCGTCTTCCCAGTGCACCCGCGCACCCGCGCGATGATGGAGACGATCGCCTCCGAGCACCCGGGCCTGCTGCTCTGCGAGCCGCTCGGCTACCTCGACTTCCTCTCGCTGCTCGCCGACGCCCGCGCCGTGCTCACCGACTCGGGCGGCATCCAGGAGGAGACGACCTACCTCGGCATCCCCTGCTTCACCCTGCGCGCCAACACCGAGCGCCCGATCACCCTGACCACCGGAACCAACACCCTGCTCGGCCTCGACCCCGCGGCGATCGCCCAGATCCCCTTAGCTCTCGCACAGCTCCCCGCAAAGCCGCCGCAGCCCCCTCCCCTCTGGGACGGCCACGCAGCCGAGCGGATTGCGGCAGTAGTCGCGGCCTAAGCGGCCGCGGCGTCATCGCCGGGCGTCTCCGCCTCGGCACTCTCGTCGGCGGGCGCCTCCGCCTCAGCAGCCGGCTTCTCCTCAACCACGGGCGCCTCCGCCTCAGCAGCCGGCTTCTCCTCAACCACGGGAGCCTCTGCCTCGGCAGCCGGTTTCTCCTCGACTGCGGATGCCTCGGCCTCGGCGGGAGCCTCTTCTTTGGCTTCCGCCGGCGCCCCGTCCGTCTCGGCCGGTTTGGCCTCGGCGTCCTCTTTGGCCGCCTCTTTGCCGGGCGCCAACAGCATGCTCATGTTGCGCCCTTCCTGCAGCGGCTGGGACTCGATCACGGCGAGCCCGTCGAGATCCTCATAGAGGCGCTGCAGCAGCGCCCGGCCCCGCTCAGGGTGAGCCTGCTCGCGGCCGCGGAACATGATCGTGACCTTGACCTTGTCCTGGTGGCGCAGGAAGCGCTCGACGTGACCCTTCTTGGTCTCGTAGTCGTGGTTGGCGATCTTCGGCCGCAGCTTGATCTCGCGGATGTTGACCTGCTGCTGGTGCTTGCGCGCCTGCTTTTGCTTCTGCTCCTGCTCGTACTTGTACTTCGAGTAGTCGAGCAGGCGGGTCACCGGCGGTTTCGAGTTGGGGGCCACCTCAACCAGGTCGAGGTCGGCGTCCTGGGCGCGTTTGAGCGCCTCATTGATCTCGACCACCCCGAGCTGCTCGCCGTCCGCCCCGATCAGGCGGACTTTGGGCACGCGGATCCGCTCGTTGATCCTGGTCGTGTCGCGCTCTGGTGGGCGCCGATCGAACCTACGCGGGACCGGCACTATCTAAGTGAGGTGTGGAGCTTCAAGCGGACGAGAGGTTGGGAAGCTGGCACGGGACGCTCAGCGGCGCGAGGTGTTTGGCGTGCCTGCGATCAAGTGTCCGGAGTATAGACAGAGCGCACGCGCTCGGCGAAGGCGGCCACCGGCATCGCCCCCAGCTCGCCGTCTTCGTGAGAGCGCACGGCGACCGCGCCGGCCTCCTGCTCGCGGTCGCCGACGACGAGCATGTAGGGGTAACGGCCGAGCTCGGCGTCGCGGATCTTCTTGCCGACCGACTCGGAGCGATCGTCGGCCTCGACCCGCACGCCGGCCTCGCGCAGCTCGGCGAGGACCTTGTCCGCGTACTCGTTGTGGCGATCGGAGACCGGCAGGACGATCGCCTGCACCGGCGCCAGCCATACCGGGAAGCGACCGGCGTAGTGCTCGATCAGGATGCCGGCGAAGCGCTCCATCGAGCCAAGCAGGGCGCGGTGGATCATCACCGGGCGGTGAGCGGCGTCATCGGCGCCGACGTAAGAGAGGTCGAAGCGCTCGGGCATCTGGAAGTCGAGCTGGCAGGTGCCGCACTGCCAGGAGCGGCCAAGCGCGTCGGTGACGTGGAAGTCGATCTTCGGCCCGTAGAAGGCGCCGTCGCCGGGGTTGAGCTCGTACTCGCGATCCTGGCGATCGAGCGCCTCGGTCAGCGCCGCCTCGGCCTTCGCCCACTGCTCCTCGGAGCCCATCGACTTCTTCGGCCGGGTCGAGAGCTCGACCCGCACGTCCTCGAAACCAAAGCGGGCGTAGAGCTCGTCGATCGCCTCGCAGATGTCGGCGACCTCGTCGGCGATCTGCTCCTCGGTGCAGTAGACGTGGGCGTCGTCCTGGGTGAAGGCGCGCACTCGCAGCAGCCCGTGCAGGACCCCCTCGCGCTCGTTGCGGGAGACACGACCGAACTCGGCCAGGCGCAGCGGCAGCTCGCGGTAGGAGTGGCGCTCGGAGTCGAAGACGAGACAAGCGCCGGGGCAGTTCATCGGCCGCAGCGCCAAGCGCTTCTCGTCGGACTGCATGAAGTACATGTCGTCGCGGTAGTTGTCCCAGTGTCCGGAGCGATGCCAGAGCTCCTCGTCGAGCACCTGCGGCGTGGCGATCTCCTTGTAACCGCGCTTGCGCAACTGGGCCTGCACCTCGCCCTCGATCAGGTGCAGCAGCGTCGTCCCGTTGGGCAGCCAGAAGGGCATCCCGGGCGCCTCCTCGCGCAGCATGAAGATGCCGAGCTGGGGGCCGAGGCGGCGGTGGTCGCGCTTCTTCGCCTCCTCGATCCGCTCCAGGTGCTTGTTGAGGTCCTTCTTGGAGAAGAAGGCGGTGCCGTAGATCCGGGTCAGCATCTGGCGCTTCTCGTCGCCGCGCCAGTAGGCGCCGGCGAGCGAGCTCAGCTTGATCGCCTTGATCCGACCGGTCGAGGGCCCGTGCGGACCGCGGCAGAGGTCCTCGAAGGGACCGTTGCGGTAGAGCGAGACGGTCTCCACCCCTTCGTTCTCGATCAGATCGCGGATCAGCTCGACCTTGTAGTCCTCGCCCTGGCCCTCGAAGATCTCGATCGCCTCGGCGACGGGGACGTCGCGGCGCTCGAAGGTCTCGTCGGCCTCGATGTGGGTTCCCATCGCCGCCTCGATCTTCTCCAGGTCGGCGTCGGTCACCTTGACCTCGGCGGGGAAGTCGAAGTCGTAGTAGAAGCCGTTCTCGATCGCCGGCCCGATCGTCACCTTGGTGCCGGGGTAGAGCTCCTGCACCGCCTCGGCCATCACGTGGGCGGCGTCGTGGCGGATCAGGTCGAGCGCCTCCGGGTCGCGGTCGGTGAGGATGCCGATCTCGGCGCCGTCGGGCAGGGGCGCCGCGAGGTCGCGCAGCTCGCCGTCGATTCGAATCGCCAGTGCTGCCTTGGCCAGACCCGGCCCGATCGCGGCGGCCGCGTCAGCCCCCGAAGCGCCATCGAAGAGCTCCAACGGCGTGCCGTCCGGGAGCTTGACAGTGATCTTTTGGGTCGCCGCCTCGATCCGGCCATGCTACCCACGGCGCCGCCATCGTCTCCCCAGGGCTGAGTTTGAGCTTTATCGGTTCATTTGCGGATAAAGCTCAAACTCAGCCCTGGGGCGGGGGGCCCTGGCGGGCTTGGCGAACAGCTATTAGGGGGCAGGGGCTGGGGGGCCGAGCGCTGGGGGCTTCCCAGAGCACGTAGGGCGGCGCGATGCGGATGCGGCGAAGACCCACGAACGGGGGGCCGACGTGGTCCGTTTCGGTGACGATGAAGCGCACGCCGCGGGGCGGCCGGTCGCCCGCTTCTTCTGAGGCGGCGATACAAACACGGCCGCCGCGCAGCTCCCAGGCGATGTAGGGGGTGCCGTGTTCGTCAGCGAGCAGCTGTTTCGGGGCGAGGACCAGGGTCGGCCCTTCGCCAACATCGCCACGGAAGCCTGTTAGGGCGGGCGAGTAGGAGCCCGGGCCGACCGGCGCGTTGGCGAGCGCGAGCAGCGAGCAGCTGGCCGCGGCAAGCAGGTACAGCCAGGCCACCGGGCGGCGCAGCAGCGGCAGGACGATGACCAGCGCCGCCAGCGGCGCGCCGACCTCGATCGCCTTGGCGGCGGTGTAGGGAGTGCCGCCCAGCCGGGCGGCGGCGTAGGCAAGAGCCGCCGCGGCGAGGCCGGCGATCAGCGCGGACTCGCGGCGGCGCCAGCTGAGGAACAGTCCGTAGAGCAGCAGGATCGTGGCGAAGGCAGCGCCGGCGTAGTAGCCAATTGCCGGCACCGCGCCGGCTCCGGGAGTGAGGCGGAAGTCGCCCGAAGGCCAGATGCCGAAGCCCTCGAAGGGCGAGATCTGGCCGAACAGGTTGCCCAACCCCGGTCCGTTGGGATCGAAAGTCTCGAATGAGTGGAAATCGATCATGCGGCCGATCTCCGGAGCAACCAAGACGAGGAAGAGGAGGACGGCATAAAGGACCGAGCGCCCAGCGGCGGGTCCTGTCGCCGCAGGGGACCCCCCACCCCCTCCGGTCGCTAAAGCGTCCTCGGGGGCGGGCCCCCCTACGGCGCCACCCGCCGGCAGGCGGAATCGGTTTATGCCGAGCTCCAGTAGCGCCCAGATGACCGCGGCGCCGATCAGCCAGATGAGACCCGGGAAGCTGTAGGTGTAGACAGAGCCCACTACAAGCAGCGCTGCCGGGACGAAGCGGAGGGGGAGCTGACGCCATTCGGGATCTCGGGACGACTCGCGCAGGGCCAGGACGAAGGCGAGGAAGAAGAGGGCCTGCATCGTCTCCTTGAAGGAGCCCTGGGCGTAGTAGGAGGCGACCATGTAGGTGAGGCCGATTACTAGGGCGGCCGGGATGCGCAGGGGCCAGGGTTGATCGCGGAACGCCGTTAGGGCCGTTAGGGAGGCGAGAATCGCCACCGCGATCATCAGGCCGCCGAAGCCCTGGACTAGGCCGATACCGAGGCTGTTGTTTAGGGCGACGACGATCGAGTGTGGACCGAGGGGATAGCCCTGGTGGAGCAGCTGGGAGGATTGACCTTCGGCGAGCCGGGCGGCGGCCAGCAAGTGCTGCGACATGTCGGGGTTGAAGCTGGTGCCGAGGATGCCGAAGTGGCCTTCGGCGATGAAGGGGATCGCGGTCGCGATCAGCGCCAGCAGGGCGACTGGGGCGCCGGCCCGCAGTGCTTCTCCTCCCTCCTGCAGGCGACTCCAGAGGTAAGCGACCGATCCCAGGAACAAGACGAGGACCAGGACCGCGGAGACCACGCCGTGCCCTGGCAGGCGCACCGTTCCCCAACAGACCGCGCAGAGCAGCGCCAGCCCAACCGCTGGCGCCAGCCAGGACCAGCGGCGGACTCCGCAGAGGGCGATCACCGCCTGACCGAGCGCCAGCGAGGCGCCGCAGATGAGGAGCACGGCTGCATAGGTCGCGACCACGAGGCCGCGAGCCTAGACTGCGAGCATGGCGTTCGTTCCGCCGGCCCGACATCTGCTGCGCGCGAGGGACCTCGCAGACGCCCGCTACTTCGAGCCGCTCGACGTCGATGACCTGGCCGCCTCGGCCGGCCTCTCGCGGGCCCATTTCAGCCGTGAGTTCAAGCGCGCCTTCGGCGAGTCGCCGCACGCCTACCTGCTCACCCGCCGGCTCGAGCGGGCGGGCGCGCTACTGCGCACGACCGACCGCTCGGTCGCCGACATCTGCCTCTCGGTCGGCCTGCGCAGCATCGGCTCGTTCACCACCAGCTTCAGCCGCACCTACGGGCGCTCGCCGACCGCCTACCGCGCCGAGCACCCGCCGGCCTCCCAGGCCGCCCTGGTCCCGGGCTGCCTGGTCCGCGCCCACGCCCGCCCGCAACACCGCACGTTTCGAGAAGACAACTCGCCGATCCCGACCTAGCATCGCCGCCGACCTTTCCGTTCCAATCAAAGGAGACGACGATGATCAGAATCGCCAACGCTCAGCTCTGGGTGCACGACCAGGAGGAGGCACTGGCCTTCTACACAGAGAAGGTCGGCATGGAGGTGCGCGCCGACGTGACGCTGCCCGAGATCGACGACTTCCGCTGGCTCACGGTGGGCCCTCCCGGGCAGGAAGACGTCTCGATCGTGCTGATGGCGATCCCCGGGGCGCCGGTGATGGACGAGGAGACCGGCGCTCAGGTGCGCGAGCTGATGGGCAAGGGCTTTGCCGGCACCGTCTTCCTCACCACCGAGGACTGCCGCGCCTCCTACGAGGAGCTGGTCGCGCGCGGCGTCGAGTTCAGCGAAGCGCCCGAAGAGCGGCCCTACGGCATCGACTCCGGCTTCCGCGACCCCTCCGGCAACAGCATTCGCCTCACCGAGGTTCGCCTGCCGGCCGGGGTCTGAGACCTCGGCGAGATGGGCACAGCTGGGCTCGAACCAGCGACCTCCGCCTTGTCGAGGCGGCGCTCTCCCAACTGAGCTATGCGCCCGGGGTGCCTGAATCTAGCAGCGGCGCGTGGGCCGACGCCAGCGGGTGCGCCACCCCTCAAGTCCGATCCTGCAAGTGCCGATGCAAGCTGTGCAACTTTTCAGCTAACACGGTGTTTCTATTGGCAGCGACCGATTAAGGCTTGAGGACCGACGAGCCAGGGAAACAAAGTCTCGCTGGTGGCACGTCCTTCGGAAACAAAGGGCCCCGAAAGGGGCCCTTTTCCGTTCGGTCGCAGGCACTAGCCGAATATTGGACGAATCCGCCGTGCAAAACGCTCCGCCTCCCACTCGTTTCCTTACTGTGACCACAGTGAGCGAACACAGACAGCCCCTCGTCGGCTTCCGCTCAACCCCTCCTGCCGAGCTGGAGCACGATGCCGCGGCCGACGCCGGCACCACCGACAAGCGACGGGTGTTCCGCCTGCCTTTGCTTCGCGGTCGTTCCACGACGGGCGCCGCCTCCCGCGACGAGCGCGTCGAGCTGAAGGAGCGCGAAAAGGAGCTGAAGTCGGTCGAGGCGGCCAAGGAGGCCTTCTTCGAGACACCGGCGGGACGAGCCCGCCTCGCCTACAAGCGTGGGCATCGCCTCTTTCAGTACGAACTCGAGATCAATGAGCTCAGCCCGACGCTCGTTCCCGGCCCCGCCGGCGCGCCGGCTCGGCTGACCACCGATCCGGTCGACATCCTCAACGCGGTGACGGTCGAGGGCTGGAAGCTCGTCACCGGCAAGTTCATCCACTCCGAGCTGCGCAACGGCGTTGTCGGCTGTTACCTCTTCAAGCGCTCGCAGAAACGGCGCTTGGCGATGAACAACCCCTGGCAGGCCCCCAGCACCACCGACTGAGCACGGCTCGTCCCGGCTCAGGGATGGTCGCTGGGGACATGCCAGCGGTGCGGGGCAAGCAGGGCATCGGTTGCCTCCGGCCCCCATGAGCCCGGCTCGTAGATCTCGACCGGGGGCGGTTCCCGCACCACAGGATCGGCCACTTCCCAGAGGCGCTCGATCGCCGCGGAGGTGGTGAAGAGGGTCCGGTCGCCGACCATGACGTCGTAAATCAGCCGCTCGTAGGCGTCGAGCGCCCGCTCGGGACCGCCGAAGCTGTCGGCGTAGCTGAAGCGCATGTGGGCCTGGCCGAGCTGCATCTTCGGCCCCGGCACCTTGGCCAGGAAGGAGGCCGAGATCGAGCCCGGATCGCCGAGCTCGAAGCTGAGGTGGTCGTGGCCGTAGGACTCGGCGACCTGCGTGCAATCGATCAGGAACATTCGCCGCGGCGGCTCCGAGAAGGCGACGGTGAGCAGGTGGTGGGTGTCGGCGAGCCGCTTGCCCGAGCGCAGGAAGAAGGGAACCCCCTCCCATCGCCAGTTGTCGACGTAGGCGCGCAGGGCGACGAAGGTCTCGGTGTCGGAGTCGGCGGCCACGCCCTCCTCTTCGCGGTACCCCGCGTACTGGCCGCGAACGACGTCGCCGGGCTCCAGCTCCTTCATCGCTTCGAAGACCTTCTCGCGCTCCGTCATC
Source organism: Solirubrobacterales bacterium (assembly GCA_036271315.1). GTDB lineage: Bacteria > Actinomycetota > Thermoleophilia > Solirubrobacterales > 70-9 > VRUE01. The sequence goes on from DATBAV010000015.1 coordinate 27,059, forward strand.
AGCGACTTCGCATTGAGCGAGACCGGTGGCTCCATCGCGACGAAGCTGAGCACCTGGAAGAGGTGGGTGACGATCATGTCGCGGAACGCTCCGGTTTCCTCGTAGAAGCCGCCGCGCATCTCGATCGAGAGCGTCTCCGGCACGTCGATCTGGATGTGGTCGATGTGGTTGCGGTTCCAGACCGGCTCGAACATGCCGTTGGCAAAGCGCAGGGCCAGCAGGTTCTGCACCGCCTCGCGGCCGATGTAGTGGTCGATCCGGAAGACCTGCTCCTCCTTGAAGACGGAGTGGACGAGCGCGTCGAGCTCCCGCGCCGAGGTGAGGTCGCGGCCGAAGGGCTTCTCCATGATCACCCGCGCCCCCTCCCCCAACCCGGCCCGGCCCAGGTCCTCGATCACCCCCGCCGCGGCGGCCGGCGGCAAGGCCAGGTAGTGCAGCAGTTGCGCATCGCGAAGCTCGTCGCGGGCGCTCGCGATCGCGTCTCCCAGCAACTCGAAGCCATCGCCGGTGGAGACGAACCCGAGCGAGCCGGCGAAGCGGTTCCACGACTCGCCCTCCACCGGCCGGCGCCCCGAGCCGCAGACCGCCTCGCGGGCGAGCTCGACGAACTCCTCCTCGGGGAGATCGCTGCGCGCGGCACCGATCAGGGCAAACCGCTCCGGCATCAGGCCGGCCTCGAAGAGGTGGAAGATCCCCGGCAGCAACTTGCGGCGAGCGAGGTCGCCCGTCGCCCCGAAGAGCACGATCACCTGGTCGTCGGGAACGGGCGACGAGGGCGTCGTCGGGGCCTCCAGCGTTTCGACTGCCATCGCTTCAGCCTTGCAGAACCGGCCCGCCTACTCGGCGCCGCGACTCAGAAGCCGGTGGTGAGCGCCGCTTCGAACGCCTCGCCGGTCAGCGATAGGCGCGGGGCGCCGGGGAACGAGACCGAGAGCGAGCCGGTCCAGGCGGTCGTTCCGTCGCTCGCCGCTCGGTAGATACCTTTGCCATGGAACGGCTCCGGGGGCGTGATCGTGGCCCCGGTCAGGGCTTCGTTGTAGGCAAAAGTCTTTTTCGAGGGGGCGGTGACCAGGGCGAAGCGCATCCTCGCCATCGAGCCCAGGCTTTCTTCGTTGACGGCGGCGAAGAGCGTCGTCTTACCGATCCGGAACGTGATCAGCTCGAGCGAGGAGACCGCGTGGCGCCACGTTGCCGCGAGAAAGGTCGGGGTGAAGCTCGGCTGCCCGCGCACCGGCCGTGCTCGCGAGCTCGAGAACGCGTGCGGCGGCCGCGAGCTGCAGTCAAGGTGCAGGGGGCTGCGGACCCTCCCCTTCGCCCGGTGCGATCGCACCGCGACATAGCCCTCCTCACCGCTGAAGCGAACACCGCCGACGAAGACGCCGAGTTGACTGGTGAAGCGATCGGCGCCCCGGCAGCCTCGGCGCTGAGCAGATTCCACCACCCGCCCCGTGGGCCGGAAGCGGACGTCTACCTTGCCGAACTTCCCGAACGAGGCAACGACCCGGTGCTCGGTGACCGTCCCGCGCGCCACGTAGGCGGTCACCGACTGCTTGGAGCCGAGCAGCTGTTCCAGCAGATCTTCCTTGCCGTGAGCCAAGGGGCGACTGACCTCGACGGCAACGATGTCCCCCTCGCCCACCACGCTGACCGTGTAGCCGTGCTGGGCTTCAAGGTCGAAGCGGGATTCGAATCCGTGACGGGGCGGCGGCATGTGCAGCTTGGCGCGCAGCGCCGCTCGAAACTGAGGCGGTGCCGCCGCCGGAAAGTCGAGTACGCCAGCGGTCGCGAGCGAGGGCAGGACGCAGAGGCCGAGAGCCAAGAGCACGGTGACCGTGAGCAGGCGGCGCATCACTTCACCCCCGCGGCGCGGTGGAAGAGGAGAGCGACTTCCTTGCCGAAGTAGGCGCCGAAGTCGGTGTCGGGGTCATCCCCGTAGCCATAGTTGGTGACGCTGTTGAGGGTTTTGGTGCCGGCGATCGTCCAACCCCCGCCCGAGGCGCCGCCGGTGACGTCGCAGTCGACCGCGAGGTTCAGCGGCCCGGGGCTGAGGAACGAACTGGCGTCGTGGCCGAGAAAAGGCGTCTGCGTGCAGACCTGTTGCGTTTCGCCGTCAAACGGTTCTTCCACCGGGTAGCCGTGGACGTCGAAGACCTGTCTGGCTTTGAGGCCGAAGGCGATCCCGGTCCCGCCCACCGCTTTGGCGAGGAGCTGGCCACGCTGGTTGCGGCCGACCACCGCGGCGCCGACATCGAAGTTCTCGCTGCCGGTGGTGCGCCACTGGCGGGTCGTGTCAATCCACTTGGCAGGAAAGACGCCGAACGGACGCTGGCCGTAGCGGTAGCCGGGCACGAAGACCCAGCGAAAGTCCATCCAGTGCCCGTGCGGGCCGCCCGTGTTGACGCAGTGCCCCGCTGTGAAGACGACGCTGTAGTTGGGGGCGTTGACCGACGTCCCCGAGCAGCGCCCCAGCCCGAAGGGCGTCTCGATGAAGATCGCGCCGTTGACGCGGGTGTCGTCAAGGGTGGGGTCCGGCACGGTTTCGAAGGCCGAGCTGGCGCTGGCCGACTCGCTGAGCGCAACCTGCCCGGAGCCCGGCAAGCGCAGGTCGAGCGGCTTGGCCGCTTTCATCCGGGCCGGGGTCCAGAAGCCAATGGCTTCCTGCGCCTGCCCGCTGGGCGTGGTCAGGGCACTCGCCAGCGACGGCCACGCGAGCAACGCCAGTGCGACCATCGCGGCAGCGAGCAACGGCGCCGATCGCGAGGCCGTAGGGCGCGCCTCCCCGCCACGAAAATCCATTGCGAACAGCTTACTTGTGAACAATCATGCCTTCTATGCCGTCGAGCACTCGTTCGAGGCCGCGCTCGAAGCGCCCCTCGCTGAAGATCAGCTCGGCGACCCGGTCGATGCCCCCAGCGGCATCGCCGCCGAGGAACCCACTGATCAGCGGGTAGTCGCCGCTGTCCAGTTCGCGCTGAAGGAACTCGACCACCTGTGGCGGCCAGCCACGGCGATGCTCGTCGAGCTCCTGGGCCTCGCGCAGGGCGAAGCCAAAGACGTAGTCGTCGATCAGCCCGATCAGCTCGAACTTCTCGGTGTCCGACAGCGGCGCCGCGGCCAACGCCTGCAGGGATTGCTCGAAGTGGCGGATCCCGTTGGGGCCGGGACGGCCGTCGCCGAGTCGGTCGAGCGACCAGCGGTGATGCTTGAAGGCGTCCCGCGTTCGCGTCGCGATCTGCCCAAGCGCCTCGCGCCACTCCCCGCTCAGCTCCTGCGCGGGGACGAGGACCTCGCCCATCACCTCGTCGAACATCAGGGTGATCAGCTCGTCCTTGTTGCGCACGTAGTAGTAGAGGGTCATCGTGCCCGCTCCGAGCCGCTGGGCGACGCGCCGCATCGAGACCGCGTCGAATCCCTCCGCGTCGGCGATCGCCAGCGCCGCCGCGACGATCTCGGCCCTCGTGTGCGAGGGGCTCCTCGCGCCGGGCTCCTCCCGAAGCCAGATCATCGAGGGCTCTTGAACGTCTGAAGCCATTTCGTACATCGTACTGCTAGTCTGCACGTACACCGTACTAATGCAACGTACGAGGTACGAAATGCACGCAGATTTTCATCCAATCGCAATTTCCACCGAGGGACTCGGCAAGAAGTACGGCGAGCAATGGGCGCTTCGCAACTTCGACCTCGAGGTCCCCGCCGGCTCGGTCCTGGGGCTGCTCGGCCACAACGGAGCCGGCAAGACGACGGCCATCCGGATCCTCACCACCCTAGCCCGGCCGAGCGCGGGCCGCGCCTCGGTCGCTGGCTTCGACGTGGTCGCCGACCCCGCCGCGGTGCGCGAGCGCATCGGCCTCACCAGCCAGACCGCCACCGTCGACGGCCTGATGAGCGCCCACGCCAACATCGTGATGATCGGCCGGCTCTACCACCTGCCGAAGGCGATCGCCAGGCGGCGAGCGGACGAGCTGCTCGAGCGACTGCGCCTCACCGAGGCCGGCGACCGCCTCGTCCGCGACTTCTCCGGCGGCATGCGCCGACGGCTCGACCTCGCCGCCAGCCTGGTCGCGGCTCCACCCGTCCTCTTCCTCGACGAGCCGACCACCGGCCTCGACCCCGAGAGCCGCAACGAGCTCTGGTCCCTGTTGCGGGAGCTGGTCGACGAGGGCACCACCCTGCTGCTCACCACCCAGTACCTGGAGGAGGCCGACCGCCTCGCCGAGCGGATCGTCCTGCTCGACCACGGCCACATCGCCGCGACGGGTGCACCGGCCGAGCTGAAGGCCCGCCACGGCGGCGAGCGGATCGCGGTTGCGGTCCCGGTTGCCGAGCAGCTGCCGCTGGCTGCGGCGGCGCTGGAGCGGGTCGCCGCGGGCAGCGCCGAGATCGACGGCGAGGGCTCGGTGGTGAGCGCGCCGGCGAACGAGTCGACCCGCCTGATCGAGGTCGTCCGGGCCCTCGACGAGGCGGGCGTCGACGCCACCGACGTCCACCGTCGCGAGGCCACCCTGGACGACGTCTTCCTCTCCTTGACCCGGCCCAACGAGCGCGAGGAGGCCCGCGCATGACTTCGACCGCCGCTTCGCCAACGACCTCTCCGGGAGCCGGCCGCCTGCGCTGGCTGCTCGCCGACTCGCTGACGCTGACGGGCCGCAACCTGGCCCACGTGCGCCAGGTGCCGGAGAAGCTGATCGACGTCACCCTGCAGCCGCTGATGTTCGTGCTGCTCTTCGCCTTCGTCTTCGGCGGCGTGATCGAAGTCCCCGGCGGCGGCGATTACCACGAATACCTGATCGGCGGGATCCTCGTGCAGACATTGGCCTTCGGCATGATGGGTCCCGGGGTATCGATGGCGACCGACCTCGGCGAGGGCATCCTCGACCGCTTCCGCTCGCTGCCGATGACGCGCCCCGCCTTCCTGCTCGGACACCTGACGGCCGAGTTCATGGCCTCGATCCTGGCGGTCGCGATCATGGTCGTCAGCGGCTTCGTCGTCGGCTGGCGGATTCACAGCGATCCGGCCGAAGCGCTCGGCGGGTTCGCCCTGATCGCCCTGCTCTCGATCACGATGCTATGGCTGGGAACGCTGATCGGCGTGATCGCGCGCACCCCTGACGTCGTCCAGGGCATCGCCTTCCTCGTCATCTTCCCGCTCACCTTCGTCGCTTCGACCTTCGTTCCGGTCGCCGGCCTGCCCGCCGGGCTGCGCGGATTTGCCGAATTCAACCCGGTCAGCAGCTGGGCGGCCGCCGTGCGAACGCTCTTCGGCAACCCGACCGCAACCCCGTCAGACGCGAGCTGGCCGTTGCAACATCCGGTCCTGGCCTCCGTGCTCTGGTGCGCCGCGATTCTGGCGGTGGTAGTGCCACTCACCCTGAGGGCATACCGTCGCCGCACCAGCGGCTAGGAGGTCTCCTACTAGAGGCGCCCACCGGAATCGAACCGGTGTAAACGGCTTTGCAGGCCGCTGCGTAACCACTCCGCCAGGGCGCCGAAGCGGATGAAGGGTAGCGGCGTTGCGGTCGGGGCAGGCGCCGGTACCCCTACTTACTAGGCGGCGCGCTGCTCGGGGCCCGGATCGTCGTCGATGTCGAGGATCAGGTTGTCATCGGCACTGCGACGGACGCGGAACTCGAGCGGCGAGCGCTCCTCGAGCTCGCGCAGGAGCTCGACCGGTTCGTTGAGACGCATCGAGAGGGTCGCGCGACCCTCGGAGAAGCGCTCGACCGAGATATCGGAGGTGGCGTCGATCTGGCCGGCGGCGTCCTCGAAGCCGACCAGCTGCGAGAAGTCGTCCAAGGGGCCGATCTCGACTTTGACCAGGCCTTCGAAGAGGTTTTTGGCGGCCTGCTCGATCGGGCCGGGCTCGCTGGCGACTGGCGATGCGCTCGCCCCCGCCTCGGCCTCGTTCAACTCCTGGGCGCGGCGACCGACCTCGACCGCCTCGCGCAGTGCCTTCATCCGGATCCGAGTCGCCTGGCCGCGGGCCTGCGACTGGATCTCCCCCAGCTTCGAGGAAACGGTCTCCAGCGAGGCGATGCTGCGGTCGTGGCGTTCGTTGGCCTCGATCAGGCGCTCGTGCAGGCCACGGATCTCGCGCTCACGCTCGATCACCATCGCCGAGAGCGCGGCGAGCTCCTGCTCGGCACCGGCAGCGACGTCGGCTGCCTCGCGCCAGCGTTTGAGCGCCTCCTCGGCGTCGCGCTCCAGTGCCCAGTTACGGGCGTCACGCGCGGCGATCGCCGCCTCCACGTCGGAGGGGCGGTAGCCGAAGAGCGCCCGCTTGAAGCTACCCATGCGCGGCACCGTAGAGGTGCCCTCGGACGCCATCCTCCGGCGCCGGCAGCTCAAGCCGCGGTGCCTCGCGCCAGAGGTCCTCGAGCGCGTAGCGCTGCCGCTCCTCCTCGGTGAACACGTGCAGCACGCAGTCGAGGTAGTCGAGCACGATCCAGCCGGCCGCCTCGGCCGCCTCAGAGCCGCTGGGCAGCAGCCCCTGCTCCTGCTTGAGGCGCAGCTTCACCTCGTCGGCGATCGCCCGCGCCTGGCGCTCGTTGCGCGCCGTGCAGATCGTCAGGAAGTCGGTGTAGGAGACGAGCTCGCGCATGTTGAGGATGACGATCTCGCTCGCCGCTTTCGAGTCGGCGATCTCGGCGGCGCGTCGCGCCAGCGCCTCGCTGCGTGCAACTTTGTCGCTATCACTCATCGGTAGATCCCCTTCTCTTCGATGAAGCGTGCCACCGACTCTGGCACGAGGTAGCGCAGGGGGCGCTCTCGGGCAGCCCGCTCGCGAACGGCCGAAGATGAGACGCCGAACTGCGGCATCTCCAGCATCGTCGCCCGGCCGTCGGCACCGAGGCTGCGCAGCACGGCGGCGACATCGGCGTCGGAGATCCCGGCACGACGAGCGACGGCAAGGCGCGCCAACTCGGTTACTCGCTGCGGCTCGCGCCAGCTCTCCAGCCCCACCGCGGCATCGGCCCCCATCACGAAGACGAGCTCTCTATCGCCTCTGTCCTTTGCAAGCAGCTCCAAGGTCTCATATGTGTAGGACGGTCCCTCGCGCTCGACCTCCAGGGTCGAGACCGAGAAGCGCGAGTCGTCGGCCGCCGCCAGCCGGGTCATCGTCAGCCGCAGCTCGCGGCCGGGGTCATCGGCGATCCGCTTGTGCGGCGCGCTGCCGGTCGGCATCAGGATCACTTCCTCGAGGCCGAGCTGCCAGAGCGCCTCTTGGGCGAGCGCCAGGTGCCCCAGGTGCGGCGGGTTGAAGGCCGAGCCGAGGACGCCGATGCCGAGCGGCGCGGCGCTACTCACGCACTTGGCCGTCGCCGTGGACGACGTACTTGTAGGTCGTCAGCTCGCGCAGCCCGATCGGCCCGCGCGCGTGCAGCTTCTGGGTCGAGTTGCCGATCTCGGCACCCATGCCGAACTCGAAGCCGTCGGTGAAGCGGGTCGAGGCGTTGGTGTAGACGACGGCCGCATCGACCCCGGCAGTGAAGCTCCGCGAGGCACCCTTGGAGGCGGTGACGATCGCCTCGGAGTGACCGGTGCCGTGGGCGTTGACGTGGTCGATCGCCTGCTCGAGCGAGTCGACGACCGCGACCGCCAGCTTCAGGTCGAGGTACTCGGTGTCCCAGTCCACCTCGCCGGCGGGACCGACCTCGACCCCAGGGGCGAGCTGGCGCGCGCGCTCGTCGCCGACGAGCTGGACACCAGCCTCGCTCAGCTCCGCCAGCGCAGCGGGCAGGAAATCGACAGCAATGGCGGCGTCGACCAGCAGCGTCTCGGCGGCGTTGCAGACCCCCGGGCGCTGGGTCTTGGCGTTGAGCGCGATCCGCCGCGCCATCTCCAGATCGGCGTCGGCGTGCACGTAGACGTGGCAGTTGCCGGCGGCGGCGTAGATCACCGGCACCGTGGCGACGTCCTTGAGCGCGTTCTTCAGGCCCTCTCCCCCGCGCGGGATCAGCAGGTCGACGGTCCGCTCCTGCGTTGCCAGCTCGGCAAGCTCGTCGCGATCGCCGCTGGCGAGCAGCAGCACGGCGTCCTCGGGCAACCCCGCCTCGGCCAGCGCCTCGCGCACGACCGCCGCGAGGGCGCCGCTCGAGCGTTCCGCGTAGCTCGATCCCCGCAGCACAATCGCGTTGCCGCTCTTGATCGTCAGCGCCGCGCAATCGATCGTCACGTTCGGCCGCGCCTCGTAGACGACGGCCACTACTCCCAGCGGCACTCGGACCTTGCGCAGGTCCAAGCCGCTCGTCAGGATCTTGCTTTCAAGCTCCTCGCCGATCGGGTCCCCGAGCGAGGCGACCGCCCGCACGCCCTCGGCCATCGCCATGACCCGTTCCTCCGTCAAGGTCAGGCGGTCGCGCAGAGCCTGGGTAAGGCCGGCAGCCCGCTCGTCGGCAAGATCGGCAGCGTTCGCCTCGAGGATCTCCTCGACTCGCTCGGCCAGCAGCCGTGCGGTCGCGGCGAGCGCGGCGTCCTTCGTTGCGGTCGATGCCGAGGCGAGCTCGCGCGCCGCGCGCCGCGCGGCCTCGCAGGTCTCGGCCACCGTCTTGGTCGTGACTGCCATCGCAGCTAAGGGTAGCTGGGCACAGTCGGTGCTCAGCCGCCGCCGAACATCGGTTCCAGCCTCATCGCGACCTCGACGTCTCCCTCGATCCGGCAGCGACCGCTGAACATCGCGGCGAGGGGGTTCTCGATGCCAGCGGTGACCCGGACCCAATCGGCGAGACCGAAGTGGACCGTGGCGGCTGCGTCGAGTGGGGCCGGCTCGACCAGATGGGCATGGCCGGCGCGGGAGTCGATCGCCATCGCCCAGCGCCAGGGCGCATCGGCCGGTGGCTCGATCGCGAGCGGTTCCAGCTCGTAGGCGACGATCCCCTCGAAGCCCGCGGCCTGGGCCGGCTGAAAGCCCCGCAGCATCGCCCTCAGCAGCGATCGCTGCCGCCGCGGGTCGGCGAAGCGGCCCTCCAGCTCGGCGTCATCGAGGCCGCGCGCCATCGTGGCGAGGGCACGGCGTCCGCCGCGCGCGGCCAGGGCACGGATCGGGCGGCCCGACTCCTGGGCGCGGGCCGCCGGCACCGCGGGCCGCCCTTCGAGCTCCGCCCGAGCACGAGCAGCCGGCACCGCCGCGATTCTCATCCCGTAGCGCTCGGCCAGCCCTTCGCCATCGGCGAGCACGACCATCGCCTCCGATGTCTCGTCAAGGCGATGGAGGGCGAGCGCGAGATCAATCCGCGCAAGCGGCCTCAGCCAGGCGATTCCGAGCTCGTCGGCGCGATCAATCGCGGCCCGCAGCGATATGACGGCCTTCTCGGGCTCTCCCAGGACAAGCTGAAGCTGGCCGATGTGCCAGGCGGGAAGCTGCCCGAGGGCAACTGAGGGCTGCGGCGAGACCACGTAGTCCCCAAACTGCTCGACCAGCGGCAGGAGGCACGAGGCGGCCTGGGTGTCCCCCACTCTCGCGGCCGCATAGGCGAGCATGCAGACCGTTGCTGGCAGGTGGCCGTCGGGGCGTCGCAGTGGCTCGGTCTCGCCGGTGACCACCTCCCGCAGCAATTGGCGGACGGTCACCACCTCGTCGTCGAGGGCGGCGCCGAACGCCTTGAACGCTTTGGTGTACCCGCGCGGCATCGCCACGTCTACCGCTTCCGCCGCCAGGCGTGTGGCCGAAGACTCACCGTCATAGGTGGACCTCGTCACGGAGAGGGCGAAGAGCGCGAGCGCCATGTGAAGGTCCGGCCGCAGGTGCCGCACCCCCGCTGCCGCACCGAGAAGCAGCGCTTCCCCCTGCTCGCGTTCGCCCTTGTCGAGACAGCGCATCCCCCGTTGTGCGTCCACCTCCCAGGCGAAACGGGGACTGCCAAGGCGCTCGGCGATCTCCCCCATCCGCTCTATCGCCGCTTCGCACTCCTCGATCTCTCCGTTTCCGTAATGCAACGACACGGACCACTGCACGAGGCGGAAGCGAAGGTCTTCGCGCGGGCAGTCAGGCTCGAGGGCGAACAGCCCCTCGAGACCCCGCTCGAATATCTCGAAGCTGTGCAATGGATCGTCATTGCGCACGAAGAAGCGGGCGAGCTTCGTGAAGCGGGCCAAGATCTCCCCCTCGACGTCGCCCAGCCGCGCCGCCAGTTCGGCCGCCCGCGCGTCAAGGCCGGCGAGCGTCTCGGTGTCCTCCGTGAAGGCCATCAGGTAGGCGAGCCTGAAGGTCATCCGCAAGGACAACCTGGGCTCGTCATCGCCCAGGGCATCCAAGCCCTCGCGCAGGTACTCCAGCGCCGCCGGGTCGTCGGTGCCGATCTCCCAGCCAAAGCCGACATCGCCGCCGGCAAAGCCGAGCGCCGCCCGGGCCAGGGTCTCGGCATCGCCGGTTTGCCGCGCGGCCTCGATCGCGGCACGAAACGAGTCGCGGGCGCTGACCAGGTTCGCCGCCAGCAGCTCCTGCTCGGCAAGCGCCAACTGCGCCTGCCCACGAGTGGCGAGATCGTCCTTGGCGAGGAGCGCAAGGACGCTGCGCAAGTGGGCGACCGCCTGCTCGTGGTCATGCTGCTCGGAGGCGATCGCGGCGGCCGCCCGATAGGCGTTGACCGCTGGCTTCGGGCCCGCCAGCTCCACCGCAAGCCCGTAGTGACGGGCAAGCTCGGCCGGCTCGGCATCCACCTCTTCCTCCAAGGCGCGGGCGAGGGCCAGGTGCAACCGCGCTCGCGCGGCCTCGCCGGTGGCCGCGATTAGCGCCTCGCGTACCAGGGCGTGGGGAAAAGCCACGGTCGACTCCGCCGCCGCGACCTCATCGACGAGCCGCTCGGCCAAGGCCTCCTCGATCGCCGCCCCGGCCTCCTCGGGACCCAGCTCTGCCGCCTTGGCGGCAAGACCGACCCGCGCCGAGGGCCCGATCGCCGCCACGGCGCAGAGCAGCCGCTCGGTTTTCGGGCTGAGCCGCGAGAGCCGCTCCTCGACCAGATCGGCAACGGCGCTGGGCACCGGCGCTGTGTCGAGCGCGTCGCCTTCGCGCAGCACGCCCATGCCGTCGAGGTCGCGGGCCAACTCGCTGGCGAAGAAGGGGTTGCCGGCAGTGCGTGCCTGCAGCCGAGCCGCCAGCCCGGGCGTGATCGAGCGCCCCACCTTGGCGCTGATCAGCGCCGCCGTGCCCGAGGCGTCGAGGCCTTCGAGGCGCAGCTCCTCGAGGTCGCCGGTGCGACGCAGGCCGGCGAGCACGCGGGAGACTGGGTGGCGGCGGCCGAGCTCGCGGTCGCGAGCGGTAACGACCAGCGCCAGCTGGGGGTGGGAGCCTTCGAGCATGTGCTCGAGCGCCTGCGCCGAGGCCGGATCGCACCAGTGGGCGTCGTCGAGGACGATGTGCAGCGGCGTCCCATCGGCCGCCCGGGACAGCGTCGCGCTTATCCCCCGCAGCAATCGATAGCGAGCGCCCTCGGCCAGCACCGTCGAGGCGGCGGCGGTCGTCTGGCTGCTCTTCGCGTGATCGCTCAGCTCCGGCACGAGGGCGGAGAATTCAGGCCCCGCCACCTCGGCGAGGGTCTTGCGCCACCCGGCATCGCCAGCAAGCGCGAGCTCTCCCACGGCGCGGACCCAGGGCTCGAACGGGACCACCGGCTCTGGCGGGCAGCGAGCCAGGACGACGGTCGCGCCGAGGGCGTGGGCCTCGGATGCCGCCGCCGCCGCGTGGCGGGTCTTGCCGATGCCGGGTTCGCCGAGGATCGAGACGGCGCGGCAACCATCGCGCGGAGCAGTCGCGTCGCGCAGGAAGCCGATCTCGCGATCGCGGCCGATCAGCGGCTCCTCCGCGTAGGCGGCGAGCGCGCGGGGGAGCCGCGCGGAAGGGCGCGACACCGTCGATTTCCCGGCAGCATCCGAGGTCTCGTCCGCGCCCACAACTCCCTGCCTGGCATCGGTGGCGAGGAGCTCGCGCCAGGAGAGCCGCGAGGCGCGCACCGGGGTCGGCACGCCCTTCAGCTCGTACTCGCTCTCATCCTCGAGCGAGAAGCCCTCGCGCGAGGCGACCAGCTCGCGGACCAGCTCGTGCACCAGCACCTCCCCCGTTGCGGCCGCCGAGGAGAGCCGGCTGGCAATCACAACGGTCATTCCGTGCAGATCCTCGCCATCGGGGATCGGCTCGCCGGCAGCGATGCCGACCCGAGCGGCAATACCGATTCCACCGTTGGCGCGATCGAGCTGCTCGACCGAGGCCTGGATCGCCGCCCCGGCCCGCAGCGCGCCGAGGGCGCTCTCGAAGCTGGCCATGACGCCATCGCCGAACGTCTTCACCACCCTGCCGCCCGCCGCCACGACCGCCCGGTCCACGTCGTCCACGTGGGCGCGCCGGACCCGGTCCATGCGGTCGTCCCCCAGCACGGCAAGCAGCGCAGTCGAATCGACCAGGTCGCTGAACACCACGATCGCGACGCCACCCATTGGGCGAACATCCTTGCGTAATCAGTTGGGAAACGCGGCGCTCTCGCCAATTTCGGCGGGTGGACTCCTGCTACACGAGCACGAAGCGATCCCGGTGGATCACCTCGTCGGCGGCGCCTGGCAGGCGCTCGCGCACTGCGGCGCTCTTCAACCCGATCACCTGGGAGAGCTCGGCGGCGGAGAAATCGACGATGCCCTTGCCGATCACCGCGCCCTCGGCGGTCACCTCGACGGCATCGCCGGCGTCGAAATCGCCCTCGACCCCGGTGATGCCGACCGGCAGCAGACTGGAGCCGCTCTCGCGCAGCACCCGGGCGGCGCCGCCGTCCACGGCGAGACGCCCCTGGGCCGGCTTGCCGTACTTGAGCCAGAGCTTGAAGCTCGAGGCCCGCGAGGCCTGCGCGGCGAACCGCGTCCCGACCCCCTCACCCGCGGCAGCCGCGGCCAGCGTGCCGGCGCTGGTCCCGTCGCAGACGACGGCGGGAATCCCGGACTCGCTCGCCATCTCGGCCGCCGCCACCTTGCTCCTCATTCCGCCCGAGCCGAACGCCGAGGTCCTGTCACCGATTTCGAGGCCCGCCAGCGCGGAGAAGTCGGCCACCTCCGGGATCCGCTCGGCCGCTCCGTCGACCGCCGGGTCGGCGGTATGGAGACCGTCGGTGTTCGTCAGCAGCACCAGCAGCCGTGCATCGAGCAGGATCGCTACCTGCGCGGCGAGGAAGTCGTTGTCGCCGAAGGTGATCTCGTCGGTGGCGGTGGTGTCGTTCTCGTTGACCACCGGGACCACGCCCCAGTCGATCAGCCGCCGCAGCGTCTGGCGGGCGTTCAGGTAGTTGGTGCGGGCGGCGACGTCGGCGGCGGTGAGCAGGACCTGGGCGGCGCGGGTGCCGTGCTCGGCGAGGCGGCTCTCATAAGCGCGAAAGAGATCGCCCTGACCGACCGCTGAGGCTGCCTGCAGCTCATCCATCGCGCGCGGGCGCACCGGCAGGTCCATCAGCCGCATGCCGCGGGCGATCGCGCCCGAGGTGACCATCGCCACCCGCTCCCCCCCGCGCTCCAGGGCAGCCACCTGCTCGCAGACGGAATCGAGCACGTCGGTGCGCAGGGCGCCATCGTCGGCGGCGACGATCGAAGAACCGAGCTTGACGACGAGGGTCATCGCCGCGCAGTGTATGAGCCGTCGCACCCAGCGACGCTAACCGGCTCCCACGCTCAAGGGCGCGCTGCAACACTGCCGAAGACCTAGTCATGAGCAGACCGCAGGACAGTCGCCTGCCTTACCTGCCCGGGATCGACGCGCTGCGCGCGATCGCCGTGCTGGCGGTCTTCCTCTACCACGCTGGAGTTGGCTGGATGCCCGGCGGCTTCCTCGGCGTCGACGTCTTCTTCGCGATCAGCGGCTACCTGATCACCTCGCTGCTGCTCAGCGAGCGGCGTCGCACCGGCCGGGTGCGACTCGGGCAGTTCTGGCTGCGGCGGGCGCGGCGCCTGCTGCCGGCGGTCGGGGTGCTGATCGCGGTGACGATGATCGTCGCCGCGATCGTCGAGCCCGACCGGCTGACCGAGCTGCGCGGCGACGCGATCTCCTCGCTCGCCTACGTCGCCAACTGGCACTTCATCTTCGCGCACCAGTCCTACTTCGACCAGTTCCAGCGCCCCTCGCTCTTCCGCCACCTCTGGTCGCTCTCGGTCGAGGAGCAGTTCTACCTCTTCTGGCCGCTTGCCTTCGCGGCCGGGATGTCGCTGCTGGGGCGCAAACGCCTCGCCCTCGGCGTGCTCGCCGGCGCCGTTGCGTCTCTCGCCTTGATGTGGGTGCTGTTCGACCCGACCGACGCCTCACGCGTTTACTACGGCACCGAAACCCACGCCGCCGGCCTCCTGATCGGTGTGGCCCTTGCCCTTGTCTGGGCCCCCTGGCAGCTGCGCCGTGCCACACCCGGTCGCTGGTGCGGACCAATGCTTGACGCGGTCGGGGTCCTCGCCCTCGGCTACCTGGCACTCAGCTTCCTGCAGGTGCACGACTACGACTTGGCGCTCTACCACGGCGGCTATCTCTGGATCGCGCTGGCGAGCGCAGCCGTGATCGCGGTCTTCGCCCATCCTGCGGCGCGCCTCGGCGGCCTCGTGGCGCAACCGCCGCTGGTCTGGCTCGGCCTGCGCAGCTACAGCTTCTACCTCTGGCACTGGCCGGTGCTGGCGCTGACCCGTCCCGGCCTCGACATCTCGCTGCCGCGCGGCGTGCTGATCCCGCTGCAGCTGCTCGTCGTGCTCGCCCTCGCCGACCTCTCCTACCGCTTCGTCGAGCTGCCCTTCCGCGGCAAGCGCAAGATCTTCTCACTGCCCGACGGTTGGCTGCGGGTCGGGCGGCCGGCCCTCGCCTTCGCCGTCGTCGCGATCGTCGCTCTCGTCGGCTGGAGCGGGATCTTCTCGAGCGGTAGCGAACCCAACGTCGCCGCCGCCTCGACCGCGGAATTCGCCAAGGTGACGGTCAAGCCAGAATCCCCTCGGCGAGCGATTGCGGATCGTGGTCGACGTCACGCGTCGGACCAACCCCACGGCAAGCCGCCGCGGATCGTCGCCTTCGGCGACTCGGTGATGATCGGGGCGAAGGAAAAGCTGGCTGCCCGCTTCGGCCGACGCTTCTCGATGAACGCCAAGGTCGGGCGCCAGGCAGACGAATTCGTCAGCCTGGCAAGGCGCCTGAAGCAACGCGGCGGCCACATCGACGCCCTGATCATCCAGATGGGCAACAACGGCCCCCTCTATGGGGATGAAATGGAAGCGCTACGCAAGGCGACCTCAAACGTCGGCGAGCTCTTCCTGATCGATGACCACGCGCCGGTCTCCTGGCAGGACGAGTCCAACCACGCGCTCGAGGAAGCCGACGAAACCTGGCCCCACACCACTCTGATCGACTGGGCCCCGGTCGCAGCCGCCCACGAAAATCTCCTCTGGGACGGCATCCACCTGACGCCGGGGGGCGCCGGTATCTACACGCGGCTAATCGTGAGCTCCCTACAAGCGGCAAACGTACTCAGCGACGATGCCTCTTCTGTGCCGCCCAGAAAAGCTCGCGATCGCTGAGGCTGGCCAGAAGCATGGCCACAAGTAGAAACCCAACATCGCCGAGCCCCCAAGCGAATCCTTGAAGATCAAGCCAGCGCTGGCATAGCCCGACCCCTACGGCCGAGGCAATAGTGGCGAGCGCGACTCGAAGAAAGCGAAGCATCAGCTCGATACTACCGAGAGCATGAAACGTATTGTCACCCCGACGGCAATCCAGATGACCTCGATCTGACGCACTCGATGCGCGGGCAACTCATCTTCTCGACGCTGCTCGGACCAGTGAACAATCACTCGACCAACGATTGAGCCGATGCCGGCGCCTACGAGAAGCTCCTGTACGCCAGGGACGGAGCTAACGAGCACACGAGGATGCCAATTGGGGCCGGACACACCAGCACAAGGTCGCGGGCCCGGAGGCTCTCCCCCCGGAGCATCACGGATACAGCTCGAACTCGTGCTCGCCGACCCGGACCTCGTTGCCCGGCTCGAAACCGGCCGCGCGCAGGGCGGCGATCACGCCAATCTCGTTGAGCCGCTGCTCGAGGTAGGCGAGCGCCTCTTCGTTGGCGACGTCGTGGCGCTCGAAGAGCAGTTCGACCCCGCGACCAGTGACCCGATAGGCCCCGTCATCCTCGCGTTCCACTGAGTAGCCGCCCTCTCCGACCGGGCGGTAGACGCGGTGCTCGGCCTCGAATTCGCCAGCTGACTCAGGGGCGCGCTCGGGTCGGGCGGTCGGCAGCTCGGGCAGGGCGGAGAGAATCTGCCCGCGCAGCCCATCGAGACCCTCACCGGTCGCCGAGGAGATGGCGAGCACGGCCAGGGCGGCGTCGCCCAGCCGCTCACGCCACTCTCCAACCGCCTCCTCGACCTGCTCGGCTGGCAGCAGGTCCCGCTTCGAGAGCACGACCAGCTCGGGCAGTCGATCCAGTCCCCCTCCGTATGACGCAAGCTCTGCCCGCACCGCCTCGTAGTTGGCGAGCGGCTCGCCTTCGAGCGGCGTCAGCTCAACTAGGTGAACCAGCATCGCGCAGCGCTCGACGTGGGCGAGGAATTCGTGACCGAGGCCGGCGCCCTCCGCTGCCCCTTCGATCAACCCCGGAATGTCGGCGACGATCGCCTGCCGGTCGTCGCTCTCGATCGTCCCCAGCACCGGCGAGATGGTCGTGAACGGGTAGTCCGCCACCTTCGGCGCCGCCCGCGTCAGCCGCCCCAGCAACGAGGACTTCCCCGCGTTGGGCAGCCCGATCAAGCCGACGTCCGCCAGCAGCTTCAGCCGCAGCTCGATCCACCCCTCCTCGCCGCTGGTCCCCTTCTCGGCAAACCGCGGCGCCTGCCGGGTCGAGTGAGTGAAGCGCTTGTTCCCGTGCCCACCACGGCCGGCGTGAGCAACGACCGCACGCTGCCCTGCCTCAACGAGATCCACCCGACTCCCATCCACAGCCTCGGCCTGGGTCCCAGCGGGCACGAGGATCTCCTTGTCGTCCCCACGGCCACCGTGGCGGTTGGAGCCCTCCCCATGCTTCCCCCGCCCACCCCTGAAGTGCTTGCTCCCCTTCAGCGCACCCAGATCCCGCTTCGACGAATCGCAAACGAGCACCACATCTCCCCCATGCCCACCATCCCCACCATCGGGCCCACCCCGAGGCACATGAGCCTCACGCCTGAAGCTGACGCAACCGTTTCCGCCGGCGCCCCCTTCAACCCAGATCTTCGCCTTGTCGTACATGAGAGCTGGAGGGTAGTCGCGTGGCGACTTACCTCCCCCTCCAGGGCGGGTAAGTCGCCAGGCCCCTCGCGTTGTTCGCGAGTGGGCCTTGAAGGACGGGGCGGATGCCCCTCAGCAGAGGCTCAGCGACCGCGCCGCGAATCGCCAGGAACGACCTGCTGCGCAACGGCCTCTGAGGAGGGGCATCCGCCCCGTCCCCAACGCCTAGTCCTGAAGAACGGAGATCGTGCGGCCCTTGCGCGAGGGCTTGAACTCAACCGTCCCCGCCCGCGCCGCAAAGATCGTGTGGTCGCGACCAAGGCCGGTGCCATCACCAGGCCAGAACCGCGTGCCGCGCTGACGGACGATGATCTCGCCACCAGTGACCTTCTGGCCCGCGAAGACCTTGACCCCGAGCATCTTGGGGTTGGATTCGCGTCCGTTGCGGCTTGAGCCGAGTCCCTTCTTATGAGCCATCGTCAGAATCCTTTTTAGCAGCTGATTTTGTTGATGATGCGGGTTTAGCTGGCTCTTTTTTGGCTTTCGCGACAGGTTTTTTGGCCGCGGCTTTTTTGGCCGGAGCTTTTTTCGCAGCGGGTTTTTTCGCAGCCTCTTTTTTGGCGACAGGTTTTTTCGCCGCTTTCGGAGCCGCCTCTTTTTTCTCGGCGGGCTCCTCTTTCTTTGGCGCCGTCGCTTTGCGGCTGCCGAGGCTGATCTCGGTCACCTCGAGCTTGGTCAGCTCGGAGCGGTGACCGGCGCGGCGGCGGTAGCCCTTCTTGGCCTTGTATTTGAAGACCTTGATCTTGGGCCCCCGCAGGTGCTCGGAGACGGTCGCCTCGACCTTGACTTTCTCCAGCTCTTTGCCCCCGGCGACGACCTCTTTGTCGCGGAACATCACCGGGCGCAGCGTGACTTTGTCGCCCTCTTTGGCGGTCAGGCGATCGACGAGCAGCGAAGTGCCCTTCTCGACCTTGTACTGCTTGCCACCGGTCTCTATGACTGCGTACGTGTTCATTCGTCCTTGCCGCTCTGTGTTGAGCGCGACCGACCGCGACCACCCCTGCGACCGCGACGGCTACTGCGCGAGGCGGAGGATTCTAGCTGGGAGCCGTTTTCCTCGCCGCCAGCGCTGGAGCCGGCGCCGTTGGTCGCCTCCCCCTCGGGCAGCGAGGCCACCGCGGCGGCCCGCTCGACCCGCTCGATCCGCACCAGTTTGCGCTGGCCGACGAAGCGACCGCCACCGGTGACGCTGACGATGTAAGAGTCGACGCGGGCGACGGCGTCGTCGGCGTTGTACATGTGCGGCTCGTCGATTTTGACCAGCACCTCCTCGCCGACCTTGAAGGGCAGCGCCCGCTCCTCGATCTCGGCCCGGCTGCCTGTTTCGACCACCTCGAAGGTGTCGATCGGCAGCGCGTCGCCGCCCTCGAAGTGGAACTGCTTGCCGGTCTCGGCCTCGAGCTCGGCGAGACCGCTCTCGGCCTCGATCAACTCGGCCGCCACCTTTGGGTGGACCCGCACCAGCAGCGCCTCGGCCTCTTTGGCCCCAGCGGCGACGTCGGGCAGGCGTCGCATCGCATCCAGCGCCACCGTCTCGGCCGAGAGCACGACGCCTTCGCCCTCGCAGGTCGGGCAGGGCACGGTGAGGATCTCGCGCACCCCGTCGGTGACGTTCTGGCGCGTCATCTCGACCAGGCCCAGTGGCGAGACCTCGACCACGTAGCTCTTCGACTTGTCGGCGTCGAGCGCTTTGCGCAGCGTTTTCAGCACTTTGTCGCGGTTGCGAGCCCGCGCCATGTCGATGAAGTCGATGACGATGATGCCGCCGATGTCACGCAGGCGCAGCTGCCGTACGGCCTCCTCCGCAGCCTCGGTGTTGACCCGGGTGATCGTCTCCTCGAGGCCGCCTTTGCCGCGACCGGTGAAGCTGCCGCTGTTGACGTCCATCACGGTCAGCGCCTCGGCGTAGTCGATGATCAGGTAGCCGCCGGAGGCGAGGTCGACGCGCTTGCCCAGGGTCGACTCGATCTCCTTGTCGATGCCCCATTTCTCGAACAGCGGCTTGCGCTCTTTGTAGAGCTCGACGCCGTCGACCAGCTCCGGCGCGGTGCGCTGGAAGAAGCTGGTCACCCGTTCGAACTGCTTGGGCGAGTCGATGATCGCTTTTTCGAAATCGCTGAGGAAGACGTCGCGCAGCACCCGCACCGGCAGGTCGGCCTCCTGGAAGACGAGATCCGGGGCGACGATCTGCTCGGTGCGCCGCGCCAGCACGTCGTTGAGCTTGTGCAGATAGCCGATCTCGCGCACGAAGTCGGCCTTTTTGGCGCCGTGGGCGGCGGTGCGGACGATTAGCCCACCCGGGCCTTTGTAGGTGCGGTCGACCATCTTGCGCAGGCGGTCGCGCTCGGAGTCGGCCAGCCGCCGGCTGACGCCGACGCCGCTGCCCTGCGGCGCGTAGACCAGGTAACGACCGGCAATCGAGACGTTCATCGAGAGCCGCGCGCCCTTGGTCTTGAGCGGGTCCTTGACCACCTGCACGACGATCTCCTGACCGGGTTTGATCAGCTCGTCGATGCGGCGGCCTTTACCGGTGCCGCGGCCGCGCTTCGGCGCCTGTTCCCCGTTGGGGAGGACGATCTCGTCGACGTGGAGGAAACCGTTGCGCTCGAGGCCGATGTCGACGAAGGCGGCCTCCATGCCGGGCAGGACGTTGTCGACCTTGCCCTTGTAGATGTTGCCGACGATCGAACGTCGGCCGCGGCGCTCTATGTAGAGCTCCGCTACGTCACGTTTGCCGCCTTTCGTTTTTGACTCGAGGACGGCGACGCGGGTCTCGCCACGATCAGCGGAAACCAGAATTGTCTTTTTCATTTGAGTTAGCTCAGTTCAGAGTAGGTACGCACGCCTGGACCCTTCAAGGGATCACCAGGCGAACCTGCCTTTCTGGCTGAGCCGCGCTTGCATGTGGATGCTCTGGAGGACGCCGACCGCCACGAAGGTCGCCAAGACAGACGACCCGCCGTAGCTCATCAGCGGTAGGGGAATGCCGGTGATCGGCATGATCCCCAGGTTCATCCCCACGTTTACGAAGACCTGGAAAAGGAGCATTCCGGCGATACCGCCGGCGACCAGGGTTCCGTAGGAGTTCTTCGAGAGCGTCACAATCCGCAGCGCCCGCCAGATAAGCAGGGCGTATAGGGATAGGACCAACGCGGCTCCCATGAATCCGTAGCGCTCACCGATCACGGCGAAAATGAAATCGGTGTGCCGCTCAGGGACAAAGTTGAGCCGCGTTTGGGTGGCCCGATCGCCGCGTCCGGTCTTCTCCCCGGAACCGATGGCGATCTTGGCCTGGTTTTGCTGGTAGCCAGCGTCGCTGGGGTCCGCGCTGGGGTGCAGGAAAGAGGTGAGCCTCTGCTCCTGGTAGCCCTTCAAAACTGGCGTCCCAACTGCGGGCGCCACAACGAGAACCGCCACTGTCATAGCGACGAAGGCCGCGCCGATCACCGCGAAGTGCGTCCAGCGGACGCCCCCCACGTACATCACGGCGAGGGTGATTGCCCCGAACACCAAAGCGGTGCCGAGATCCGGCTGCAAGAAGACGAGCGCAGCCGGTGCCAGGCCGAGGCATAGGTAGCGCACGGTGCGCTGCCACTCAGAGCCACTCCTGGCGCCATCGATGACAAACCCGGCAAGGGCCAAGACGAGCAGCACCTTGCCGAGCTCCGATGGCTGGAAACTGAAGAAGGGAAGTTCGAATGAGCGCCGCGAGCCGCGCGCGGCGAAGCCGAAGACGAAGACGAGCGAGATGCTGACGCAGAGGAAGGTGTAGATGCCGACCCGCAGCTCGCGGAAGCGTGAGTAGTCGATGCGGGTCAGTAGGTACATGGCGACGATCCCGAGCACGCCGTAGATCGCCTGCCGGTCAACGTAGTAATAGGGACTGCCGGGGACGTCGTGCTTCGTCGCCTGGGCCAGGGTGAAGACGCTGAAGGCGACGAGAGCGGTGGCCGAGAGCGCCAGACCCCCATCCATGTAGGGCAGGCCGAGGCGCTCGGCAATGCCGGGATGGACTGCGAAGGGCTCGGGTCGGGCGCGGCGCGCGCGGGTGGCGTACATCAGCCCGGACTGCCTCCGTTGGGACCGGCTGACGCGGTCGCGTGCTTGTGAAAATAGGCTTCGAGAATGTCGAGAGCGACCGGCGCGGCTGATTCAGCGCCGAATCCTCCTTCCTCGATCGTAACGGCTGTGACGATTTTGGGGTTGGGATAGGGGGCGAGGACGATGTACCAGGACTGGTCGGCATGCCCAACTCGCTGCGCGGTTCCGGTCTTGCCGGCCACCGGGGTCGGGAAGCCGCCGAAGACTTCGTAGGAGGTTCCGCCCGGCGTCTGCGCCGCCTCGTGCAGCCCTTCGAGGATGACGTCGCGGTTGGCTGGGTTCATCTTCACGTGGCGACGCGGCGGCGGCGCGAATTCCTTCAGCACGCGGCCGGCGGCGTCGGTGACTTCCTTGCCCACGTGCGGCGTGACCACGGTGCCGCCGTTGGCGACGGTGGCGTAGGCGATCGCCATCTGCAGCGGGTTGGTCTGCAGGTCGCCCTGGCCGGTGGCGAGCTGGATGTTGTCGCCGGCGGACCAGGGACGTTCGGTCTTGCCTTCCTTGTAGAGCTGGTTGCGCCAGTGCTGGCTGGGCAAGAGGCCTTCGACCGCGCCCGGCAGGTCGATCCCGGGCGGCCGCCCGATGCCGAGCGCGTGCGCCCAGTGCTGCAGCTGCCCGGTGTCCCACATTTCGTCGCCGAGCGTGTAGAAGAAGACGTCGTCGGAGACCTGCAGGGCGGGGACCAGGGTGAGGCTGCCGTAGGAGGCGCCGCCGGCGTTTTTGAAGCTCTCGCCGCCGACGGTGAAGGCGCCGCCGTCGTAGATCGAGCGCGAAGGCGTCAGGATGCCGCTTTCCAGCGCCGCCATCGCGGTGATGAGCTTGAAGGTCGAACCGGTTGGGTAATAGCCGGAGATCGCCCGGTCGGCCAGCGGTGCCGAGGGATTGTTGTAGGTCTCGTCGACCTGCTTCTGGGTCAGCGGCCTGGTGAAGAGCGAGGGCTCGAAGGTCGGGAAGGAGCCGAGGGCGAGGATTTCGCCCGTGTGGACGTCCATCGTGATGAAGGCTCCCGGCAACCCCTTCGCCGCCAGCCCGGCTTCGCCGGCCTCCTGCACGTCCTTTTCGATCGAGAGCTTGAGGTTGTCGCCAGGCGCCGGGGGCTTGGAGACGAGGCGGCCGTTGGGAGTCGGCTCGCCGAGCGCGTCGACCTGGATCCGCGTCAGCCCCGGGCGGCCCCGAAGGTACTTGTCGTAGGTGTCCTCGACGCCTTCCTGGCCGATCTCGTCGCCGGGCTGCAGGCCCTTGTAACGAGGCTCCTTCAGCTGTTTTTCGGAGATCTCGCCAACGTTGCCAAGCAGGTGCGCGGCGAGCGTGCCGTCCGGGTAGGCGCGGACGAAGACCCGCTGCACCTCTACACCCGGGAATCGATCCTGATTTTCCTGCAAGTAGTAGACGAGGTAGTGGCCGACGTCGCGGCGCAGCGTCACCGGTGCCGCCGGCGCCAGCTTCAGCTCTTCGTGCATCGTTTTCCGCAGGTGCTTGAGGGTGCTGTGCGTCAGATCGGCCAGACGCGAGAGCTCGGCATGGCGTTCGGCCGGGTCTTCGGGCAGTTTGCGCGGGTTCACCTGCAGCGCCAGGCTGGTTCGGTTGGCGACCAGGACGGCGCCGTTGCGATCGAGGATTTTGCCGCGCGGGGCGCTGGTGCGGAACGAGCGGGTGCGGTTGTTCTTCGCTTCGGCGAGGTACTTTTCGCCGTCGAGCACCTGCAGCAGCCAGAGTCGCAGGAAGAGGATCGCGAAGAGGGCCACCGCGAAGCCGCCGAAGAGGGCAAGGCGCAGGGCGAGGCGGTTGTTCACCGCGGGACCGCGCTCGTCAGACCGCAGGTACACGCTAGGCCCCCAGAACCCGGGGCTGGCGCCGGCGCTGTACTTTCGGCTCCTCGACCAGGGCCGGGCGCAGCACCCGCCGCACCAGCAGGTAGATCGGCCAGCCGAGGAAGAAGGCGTAGACGCTCTTCAGCAGCAGGTCGCGAACGATCAGCAGGCTGACTGGGGCGTCGATCCCGAGCAGCAGCTGGATCGCGGCGAAACCGAGCTCCGCCGCCAAGGTCAGGCCCATGCAAAGCAGCGCCGGCACGAGCGAGTTGTGGATCTCGAAGCGCTCGCGGAAGAGACCGGCCGAGTAGCCGATGCCGAGCAGCACCAGCGAGGAGATGCCGAGCGCCTCGACCAGCAGGCAGTCGACGAAGAGGCCGATCGAGAAACCGGCGACGGCACCGGTGAGGCTGCCGCCGAGCAGGGCCAGGCAGACGACCAGGGCCGGCAGGATGTCCGGGCTGACGTGAAAGAGCTCAACCTGGGAGAAGAAAGAAAGCTGCAGGAGCACGCCGAGCAGGCCGATCAGGGCGATGCGAACGACGATCTTCGGCGTCAGGATCACCCGCGCGACCCCCCCGTCAGCACCTGGACCAGGTCGAGGTCGCTCATATCGGCGAAGGGACGCACGTCGGCCTGTTCCTTGGCCTCCTGGTCGACGATCGAGGCCTTGGTCACTTCGCCCAGCGGCAGCCCGGGCGGGAAGAGCGAGGCCAGGCCCTGGGCGCGCCAGCCGGAGGTGACCACTGTCTGGCCGCCGTGGACCAGCTTGGTCGAATCGATGAAATCGAGGATCAGGTGTTCGGGGTTGCCGACTTCGGGCTTGATCACGCCCTGCACGCCGGCCGGCACGACCTTCGCCGCGACCGCGCTTTCGTGGTCCGTCAGCAACATCACCTGAGAAGAACCCGGCTCCACCGCGGCGATGCGGCCCACCAGGCCCTGGCCGCCGATCACCGGGTCGTCGACGTGGACGCCATCGCCGCTGCCGACGTCGATGTTGACGCTCGAGCGCCACTCGGTCGGCGAGCGGGCGATCACGCGCCCGGTAACCGGTTCATAGGCCGACGCCGCCAGTACCGGGTCGCGGTCGAACGCGACCAGCTTGCGCAGTTCGGCGTTCTCCTGCATCGCCTCCTGGCCGGCGACCGCCTGTTCGCGCGACTTCGCCAGCTCGCTCTTGAGGCGGCTGTTTTCGCCCCTGGCGTCGAAGGTCTTGTCGAACCAGTCGACCAGGTCGCGGGCCGGCTTCAGGGCGCGGTCAGCAACGCCCTGGACCGGGCTGAAGATCGTGCTGACGCCGCGTTGCAGGCCGTTCGATCCTTGCCCGTAGGTGATCGTCAGCAACACGAAGGAGCCGACGACCAGCAGGGCGAGCACCGCCCTACGGCGGCGTACTTGCTTTCGGTACACGATGAAGACCTAAGTTTGAGGCTTGCGATGAAGGAGACCTAAGCAAAGCGCCTGGTCCCGGAATTCTGCTTGCTGGCGCGGTGGATGGTCTCGAACTCCTCCAGGGAGAGGCCCGACCCCACCGCCACGCACGTAAGCGGTGACTCTGCCAGCTGACAGGGCATCTGGCACTCGTCGCGAAGGCGCTGTTCGAGTCCTTGCAACAGCGCGCCGCCACCGGCAAGGGTAATACCGCGGTCCATGATGTCGCCGGCCAGCTCCGGCGGAGTGCGATCGAGGGTGTCCTTGACTGCCTCAACGATGTGGCCAACCGGTTCGCTGAGCGCCTCGCGAACCTCCTCGGAGCCAAGCGTGATCGTCTTCGGCAGGCCGGAGACGAGATCGCGTCCGCGAATCTCCGAGCGCACCTCCTCGGGCAGTGGCGAGGCCGAGCCCGCCTCGAGCTTCACTTCCTCGGCGGTCTGGGTGCCGATCGCCAGCTTGTACTCGTGTTTGCAATGGCTGACGATCGCCTCGTCGAGCTCGTCGCCGCCGACCCGGATCGATTGAGAGACGACGATGCCGCCAAGCGAGATCACCGCCACCTCGGTGGTGCCGCCGCCGACGTCGACGACCATCGAGCCAGTCGGCTCGGCAACCGGCAGCCCGGCGCCGATCGCGGCCGCCATCGGCTCCTCGATCAAGTAGGCCTGGCGGGCGCCGGCCGAGAGGCAGGCCTCCTCAACCGCCCGCTTCTCGACGCCAGTGACGCCGGAGGGCACGCAGACGACGACGCGCGGGTGAGCAAAGCGATTGGAGTGCACCTGTTTGATGAAGTGACGCAGCATTTGCTCGGTGACGTCGAAGTCGGCGATCACCCCATCCTTGAGCGGACGGATCGCCGTGATGTTGCCCGGGGTACGGCCCAGCATCCGCTTCGCTTCGACCCCAACGGCGTGCACCTGACCGGTGTGGGTGTCGATCGCCACGACCGACGGCTCGGAGAGGACGATGCCGCGGCCACGCACGTAGACCAGCGTGTTGGCCGTACCGAGATCGACAGCCATATCGCGACCGCCTAGACCTCTGAGATAGCTGAATACGCCCATTCGTGAATTTGGAGTACTTCCAAGGGGAATGATCCCAAAAGGAAGAAGCGGGGCGTCTTTTCCGGCTCAAGGCTGGGTGAAAAGTTCCGGCGCCAGCTCGAACAGCAGGCCCACCGGCAAGCCGACCACGTTGGAGACGCTGCCCTCGATCCGCTCGACCAGGGTCGATCCCAGGGTCTGGATCGCGTACCCGCCCGACCGCCCCTCCCACTCGCCGAACTCGACGTAGCGCTCCTTCTCGGCCTCGCTCAGCTGCTTGAAGGTCACCGCGGTGCGTTCGAGGCCGGCCCGCTCCTGGCCGTCGACGACGACCACCAGCCCACTCAAGACCTCGTGCGTGCGACCGGACATGCGGTCCAGGTAAGTGCGCGCCTCCACCCCGTCGGCCGGCTTGCCCAGCGCCTTGCCATCGAGCACGACGTCGGTATCGCAGGCAATCACGACACCGTCGTGCGGCACAGCACGCGCCTTCAAGCGCGCGTTCTCCAGCACCTCGAACTCCGGATCGCCCCCACTCAGCTCATCGACTCCGGAGACGACCACCACGAACTCAACTCCGAGCTTCCGCAGAATCTCGCTTCGCTGCGGCGACCCCGATGCCAGCGTGATGCTTGGAGTCATCGTCGGCACTTGGGCGGGGGTCGGAACGTCTTGCACTTTTTCGGCGCGGCCTTGCGGCGACAGCGAATCGACTCTCCACCGAAAAAGTTAAGTGGAGACCCCCGCCCAAGTGCCGACGAGGCTAGGAAAGCTCTGGGAACCAGATCTCGATCTCGCGCTCGGCCGACTCGTCGGAGTCCGAGCCGTGAACCATGTTGAAGGTCACCTCGAGCGCGAAGTCGCCGCGGATCGAACCCGGGGCGGCCTCGACCGGGTTGGTGGCGCCGATCAGCTGGCGCGCCGCGGCGACCGCTTCGTGGCCCTCGAGCACCATCGCGACCAGGGTGCCACCGGTGATGAAGGAGACGAGCTCGCCGAAGAATGGCTTCTCGGTGTGCTCTTCGTAGTGCTTGTTGGCGATCGGCTCGTCGGCGCGCATCGTCTTCAGCGCCGCGATCCGCAGGCCCTTGCGCTCGAAACGCGCGATCACCTCGCCGGTCAGGGCGCGCTGGAAGGCGTCAGGCTTTACGAGGATCAGCGTCCGGCTCACGGGCGGGGCTCCTTTGGGTTCGTTTGGGTCGGGTCGCCTCGGCGTCCTGCTCGGACGCGGGCGCCTCTTTGGCTTTTGCCGCCGGGCGGCGTTTCTTGGGCTGAGACTCGCGCTTTGGGCGCTCCTCGCCGCGGGGCGCGGAACGCTCCGCGCGGGGCTCACGGCGATTCTCTTTGCTGGCACGCTGGCGACGGGGCCGCTCGGCAATCGCGGTTTCGCAGTAGGGACAGAGGGCCCAGCGCGGGTCGACCGGCTTGCCGCAGTTCTGGCAGGGGTCCTTGAGGCGGCTCTGGCACTGCGGACAGCGCAGGAAGCTCTTCTCCACCGGGTATTCGCATTTCGGGCAGGAGGCCTCGGTCAGCTGGCGCACCCTGAGCTCCGCGGCGCGGATCTCCAGCTCGCGTTCATGGGCGTCCTCGAGGAACTCCGGCGGCCGCACGATCGCGTAGACGGCGGTGCCGATGTAGGGGAAGAAGGAGCCGACGGTGGCGCAGGCGACCAGGAAGGGGTCGGAGATGCGGCGGCGGGCGTCGAAGTAGGTGTAGACGATCAGCGCCAGCCAGACGACAACGATCATCAGGATGAAGAGGGTGACGGCCAGATTGAGGCCGCTGTTTGTGATGCCGAAGATCGCTAGTGCCATGGCTGAGATCCCGCCGGGAGAGGGGAGCGGCAGTCTACTTCGCCGCCGGGCGCACGAACCCTCGCTAGAGGAAGAGGCTCCCAAACAGATAGCCGAGGCCGAAGAAGACGAGGATCACCGCGGCCACCACGGCGGCGACCAAGGCCATCATCGAGAGCAGTTCGGAGCTGGCGCTTTTAGTCCCTGAAGCCATCGCCAGCATCCTCGCACAGGCGCAGAACGGCACGAGCAGGCGCCAGCACGTAGTGCGAGCCGGTCACCAGGAGGATGCCGTCGGGTTGCTCGGAGGCGAGCTGACGGCCGCGCCGTACCGCCGCGCCGAAGTCGGGGACCTGCTCGGCACCGAGGCCGGCCTCGCGACAGGCCTCGGCCAGTTTGGCGGCGCTGTGCGAGGCGATTCCCGGCAGCCCCCGCGATTCCAATGCCGCCGCGTCGAGCTCGGTGCAGACGACGCGGGAGAGAACCGGCGCCAGCGCTCCGATCATCGCCCCGGCGTTCTTGTCGGCGAGCGCGGCGATGCAGGCGACAACCGGGCGCCCGGCGGCGATTTCGCCCAGGCCCTCGGCGAGCGCTGCGGCTCCGTCGGGGTTGTGGGCAACGTCGACGAAAGCGGCAGGATCGTCGCCAACTCGCTCCAGGCGCCCAGGCACGGTGAGGGTGGCCGCGACCGAAGCCACCGCGGCCGCGTCCAGATCGCCGAGAAACGCTTCGGCGGCGGCGCAGGCCAAGGCGAAGTTTCGGCGCTGAAAGCGACCGGGAGCGCGCAGCTCTACCTCGCCCGGGTCCTCGGGCGCAACGATCAACCGCGCCCCCCGCTCCGCCGCCGTGCGCTCGGCCAGGCCCGCCACGTCGGCACCAACCCGGCCGAGGACCAGGGTCGTGTGATCGCGCAGGACGGCGAGCTTCTCGGCGGCGATCTCGAGCTCGCTCTCACCCAACCAGGCCGTGTGATCGAGGCCGATCGAGGTCAGAACCGTCACCCGCGAGGGGATCGTGTTGGTCGCGTCGAGCCTCCCTCCCAGCCCGGCCTCGACCACCGCGGTCTCTACCCGAGCGGCGGCAAAGGCGACGAAGGCCGCCGCCGTGGCGAGCTCGAACTGGGTGACCGCCTCGCCGGGCTCGAGGCCGCGATTGACCGTCTCGGCTGCCTGAGCGGCGCGCTCGACCGCCGCGGCGAAGGCTGCCTCGCCGATCTCCTCGCCGCCGATCAGCACCCGTTCGGCCCAGCGCGTGGCATGGGGCGAGACGCAGGCGCCTGTCCGCATCCCGTGCCCCTCCAGCAGCGCCGCGATCATCCGCGTCACCGAGGACTTGCCGTTGGTGCCGACGACGTGGATCGAGGCGAAGCGGTGCTGGGGCAACCCCAACGCCGTGCTCAGCTTGTGCATCCGCTCCAGGCCGAGCTTCCAGCCGACCGGCTCCAGCGAGTCGAGGTAAGCCTGCGGATCTATTCGGCGAGCTCCTCCAGCTCGGCCCGGTAGCGCTCCAGCTTGGCCCGCTCCTCCTCGACGAGCTCGGCTGGCGCCCGGGCGACGAACTTCTCGTTGGCGAGCTTGCCCTCGGCGCGGGCGACCTCGGAGCGCAGCTCCTCGCGCCGCCGCTCGAGCCGGGCGGCGACGGCCGCCGCGTCGATCTCCGGCGAAGCGAGGATCTGGACGACCCCAACGGAGGCGATCGGATCGGCCAGTCCGGCATCGGCCGCCTCGACCCGCGCCAATCGCGAGACGAACTCCGGCAGGGGATCTGCCGTGCGGACCGGCAATGTCGACTTGCTCGCCAGTTCGACCAAGTCACGCCAAGTGCGCAGATCGCGCGTCAGGTCGATCGCCTCGCTCATCTCGGCCTCCGCCGCCCCGTCGAAGAGGGAGGCGTCCGACTCGGGAAACGGGTGAACGGCGAGGTGGCCCTGCCGACTCGGGTGGTAGGACCAGACCTCCTCGCTGACGAAGGGCATTACCGGGTGCAGCAGGGCGAGCGTGCGCTGCAGCAGCCAGAGCAGGTTCGCCGAGACCTCGGCCTCGCCCTCGTAGAGGCGCGGCTTGGCGATCTCCAGATACCAGTCGCAGAGCTCCGACCAGAAGAAGGCGTAAGCCTCCTGAACGGCGTGGGCGAAGTCGTAGGCGTCAAGCTTCTCGCCGACCGAGGCGATCGTGCGCTCGAGCCGCGAGAGGATCCAACGGTCCTCGATTCGCTCCGCGACCGGCCCCGCCTCTACCTCGGCAGCGTTGAGCAAGATCAGGCGGCTCGCGTTCCAAAGCTTGTTGGCGAGGTCGCGGCCCTGCTGGACCTTGGCGTCGGAGTAGCGCACGTCCTGGGTCGAGGACATCGCCAGCAGCCCGAAGCGCAGGGCGTCGGCGCCGTGCACGTCGATCTCCTCCAGCGGGTCGATCCCGGTGCCGAGGCTCTTCGACATCCGCCGCCCGTCGCGGGCCTGGATCACCGAGTGCACGTAGACGTCCTTGAAGGGCACGTCGCCGGCGAACTCGAGCCCGGTCATGATCATCCGCGCCACCCAGAGGAAGAGGATCTCGCGCGCCGTGGTGAGGAAGCTGGTCGGGTAGAAGGCGCGCAGCTCAGGCGTGTCCTCGGGCCAGCCCAGCGTGGCAAAGGGCCAGATCGCCGAGCTGAACCAGGTGTCGAGCACGTCCTCCTCCTGACGCAGCTCACCGCCGCAGGCACCGCAGCGCTCGGGCGCCTGCGCCGGGCCCTCGGCGACAAAGGTCTCTTCGCAGGCGTCGCAGTACCAAACTGGGATCCGGTGGCCCCACCAGAGCTGGCGCGAAATGCACCAGGGCCGGATCTCCCGCATCCATTCGAGGTAGACGCGCTTCCACTGCCCCGGCGCGATCCGCACGCGGTCGTCCTCCACCGCCTCGATCGCCGGCGCCGCCAGCTCGTCCATGCGGCAGAACCACTGCAGCGAGATCAGCGGCTCGATCCGCTCGCCGGAGCGGTGCGAGAAGGGGACCGAGTGGGTGTAGGACTCCTCGGCACGCAGCGCGCCCTCCTCGCGCAGGGCCAGGACCACCATCTCCTGTGCCTCCGCGGCCGTGAGCCCAGCGAAGCGCTCCCCCGCCTCCTCGGTCAGGCGCCCGTCGGGGCCGATCACGACGATCTCCTCGAGCCCATGCTTGCGGCCGATCTCGAAGTCATTGGGGTCGTGCCCGGGCGTGATCTTCAGCGCCCCGGTGCCGAACTCGGGGTCGACGTGATCGTCGGCGATGATCGGCAGGCGACGGCCGACCAGGGGCAGGACGCAGTACTGGCCGACGAGGTCGCCGTAGCGCTCGTCGCCGGGGTTCACCGCTACCGCGGTGTCGGCGAGCATCGTCTCCGGCCGCACCGTGGCGACGGTCAGGACCCGATCGGAGCCCTCGATCGGGTAATCGATCGAGTAGATGGTGTCCGTGACCTCGCGGTTCTCGACCTCGAGGTCGGAGATCGCCGAGTGCGAGCCCGGGTCCCAGTTGACCATGTAGTTGTCGCGGTAGATGTAGCCCTTGTCGTAGAGCTGCTTGAAGACCCGATAGACGGCCTTGACGTAGCCCTTGTCCAGCGTGAAGCGCTCGCGCTCGTAGTCGCAGGAGGCGCCCAGCCGCTTGTACTGCTCGACGATCCGGGAGCCGTACTCCTCGCGCCACTCCCAGACCCGCCTGACGAACTCCTCACGGCCGAGATCGTGCCGTGAGACCCCTTCTGCCCGCAGCATTTTCTCCACCACCGACTGTGTAGCAATCCCCGCATGGTCAGTGCCAAGAATCCAGAGCGAGTTGCGCCCCCGCATCCGATTCATCCGCACCAACGCGTCCTGCATCGACCCGTTCAGCGCGTGCCCCATATGCAACGCCCCGGTCACGTTCGGCGGCGGAATAGCAACGGAGAAGTTGTCCTCCGGCGTGCCCTCAGCGTCCGGATGGAAATAACCCGCATCCATCCATTCGGCGAAGATCCGCGCCTCGACCTCGGTGGGGTCGTAGCGGGTCGTCTCCTCGAGTTTCTTGAGACGGGCGGGGTCCACGCGGCGAGTCTAAATAGGCGGGGCCGCAGGGGTGGTGGTGCCCTTCCCTGAAAGCCGTCGCGCAGCTGGGTCGGACCAGGTGCTTCGTGGCGTGGTCGCCTGAGCTTTCCGGGAAGGGCACCACCACCCCTGCCGTGCGCGGCTAGCTCGACGCCACGCGGACACCGGCGAGCTCAAGAGCTAAAAGGCGAGGGCCTGGGCCTAGAGCTTCCACGGAGGCCACTGGCTTCTGAAGCTCCTGGCGGGAAGCAGAGTGCTGGTCGGGAGGGTCGGGTGCCCCTCTCACGAAAGCTCAAGGGACCACATTTCGAAGCTCCAGGTGCGCCCCAGCTGCGCGACGGCTTTCGTGGGAGGGGCACCCGACCCTCCCCCACCACTACGCAGATTCCTCGCTCAGTTCCTCACTGATGTCACCGATGTCCTGCGGTGCAGCCTCGGTGACGAGCGTCGGCCTCCGCCCCTGCTCGATGGTCTCCTTCGTGACGACGCACTTGGTGACATCCCGTCGCGAGGGCAACTCAAATTGCACGTCCAAGAGCGTCTCCTCGAGGATCGAGCGCAGCCCACGCGCACCGGTCTCGCGTTCGAGCGCCTTGTTGGCGATCGCCTCGAGGCTGTCCTCGGCGAAGACGAGCTCGATCTCGTCGAACTCGAAGAAGCGCTGAAACTGCTTCGTCAGCGCGTGCTTGGGCTCGGTCAGGATCGTGATTAGGTCGTCGCGGCTGAGCTGGTGGATCGCAGCGACCACCGGCAAGCGACCGATGAACTCGGGGATCAGGCCGTATTCCATCAAGTCCTCGGGCAGCACCTGCTCGAACCACTCGCCCTTGTCCTCCTTGTCTTCGCGCGAGGAGATCGCGGCGCCGAAACCGACGCCGCGGTCGCCGACGCGGTTCTCGATCACCTTGTCGAGTTCGGCGAAGGAGCCGCCGCAGATGAAGAGGATGTTGGTGGTGTCGATCGTCAGGAACTCCTGGTGGGGGTGCTTGCGCCCACCCTGGGGCGGCACCGAGGCGGTCGTCCCCTCGAGGATCTTCAGCAGCGCCTGCTGCACGCCTTCGCCGGAGACGTCACGGGTGATCGACGGGTTGTCGGCCTTGCGCGCGATCTTGTCGATCTCGTCGATGTAGATGATCCCGGTTTCGGCCTTTTTGACGTCGTAGTCGGAGGCCTGGATCAGCTTCAAGAGGATGTTCTCGACGTCCTCGCCGACGTAGCCGGCCTCGGTCAACGCGGTCGCATCGGCGATCGCGAAGGGGACGTTAAGGATGCGGGCGAGGGTCTGGGCAAGCAGCGTCTTGCCGCAGCCGGTCGGGCCTAGCAGCATGATGTTCGACTTCTGCAGCTCGACCTCGACCTCCTCGGCCTGGGCGATCTGGACCCGCTTGTAGTGGTTGTAGACGGCGACCGAGAGGGCGCGCTTGGCGGCGTCCTGGCCGACCACGTACTCCTGCAGCACGTCGTGGATCTCACGCGGCTTGGGCAGGTTCTCCAGCTCGACCGCGGCCGCCGCCGGGGTCAGCTCCTCGTCGATGATCTCGTTGCAGAGGTCGATGCACTCGTCGCAGATGTAGACACCGGGACCTGCGATCAGCTTCTTGACCTGCCGCTGCGACTTGCCGCAGAAGCTGCAGAGGAGTTGCTCGTTCGAGTCTGTCGGCCGTGCCAGCGGAATCCCCTCCTTAGGGGCAGTGGTTTTTGCCTCCGGCCTGCGTCCCAAAGCTTAAAGGGAGCATCAAGCCGGCCCTGTCAGTGCGGTCGTTTACTGCGTGATCGCCCCCGTCCCTCCCCGCGATCGCAAACAACCAGGCGCGCCTGGCCTATCTTGGAGTCGTGGAGCCAAAACCTCGGATCGAGCCGGTGAGCAAGGCGCGGCTGGAGCAACTGCTGCCCCTGATCGCCGCCTACCAGCGCTTCTACGAGGTCGAGGACATCGACGACGAGCGCAACCGCGCCTTCTTCGCCCGCTTCATCGCCCCCAGCGACGACGGTCTGCTGCTGGGCGCCTGGCACGCCAACGAGCTCCTCGGCTACGCCTGCCTCTATTGGCACTTCACCTCACTGGTGCCAGCCGAGACAGTCCTGATGAACGACCTCTTCGTCGATCCCGCCGTCCGCGGCAAGGGAGTCGGCCGAGCCCTGATCGAGGCCAGCGCCGACATAGCCCGCAGCCGGGGTGCCCACCACCTCGAGTGGGCCACCGCCCCCGACAACAAAACCGCCCAGCGCCTCTACGACACCACAGGCGCCACGCCCAGCACCTGGATCGAGTACGAGCTAGGGCTCTGAGCAACCCTGGACCGTAGGGGTGGTGATGCCCTTCCCTGAAAGCCGTCGCGCAGCTGAATTGAATAGGCGCTTCGAGGCGTGATCCCTTGAGCTTTCCGGGAAGGGCATCACCACCCCTGCCGCGCGGGAAACTACGTGCCGTGAGAGGGGTCGGGTGCCCCTTTCGCAGAAGCTCAGGGACCACATACCGAAGCTCCAGGGACGACCTGCTGCGCAACGGCTTCTGAGGAAGGGGCACCCGACCCCTTCCCCGCTACGCAGATTCGCGAGCAGAGAGACGGGGAGGGGCCATCAGCTAGCCCCTCCCCGATGTTCCTGCCTGCCGGGTGCTTTAGAAGTGAACGATCGGGATGATCAGGATCGCGACGATGTTGGCGACCTTGATCATCGGGTTAATCGCCGGACCGGCGGTGTCCTTGTAGGGATCACCAACGGTGTCACCGGTGACCGAGGCTTCGTGGGCCATTGTGCCCTTGCCGCCGTGGGCACCGTCCTCGATCAGCTTCTTGGCGTTGTCCCAGGCGCCACCGCCGGCGGTCATCGAGACCGCGGCGAAGAAGCCGACGACGATGACGCCGATCAGCAGGCCTCCGAGCGCGTCGACGCTGAGCAGACCGACGATGACCGGTACGACGATCGGGATCAGCGCCGGCAGGATCATCTCCTTCTGCGCTGCCAGGGTGACGATGCTGACCGTTTTGGCGTAGTCGGGCTTTTCGGTGCCCTCCATGATCCCCGGGTGTTCGCGGAACTGCTCGCGCACCTGTTCGACGACCTGACCGCCGGCACGGCCGACGGCCTCGATCGCGAAGGCGGCGAAGAGGTAGACCATCATGCCGCCGATGATCAGCCCGATCAGCACGTCGGGACTGGAGAGGTTGAAGAGGCTGTTGAGATCGAAGCCAGCCGGCGCTTCGCTGCCCAATTCGCTCTTGAACGCCGCGAACAGCACCAGCGCGGCAAGCGCGGCGGAACCGATCGCGTAACCCTTGGTCACGGCCTTGGTCGTGTTGCCGACCGCGTCAAGCGGGTCGGTGACGTTGCGCACCTCCTCCGGCAGCTCGGCCATCTCGGCGATGCCGCCGGCGTTGTCGGTGATCGGCCCGAAGGCATCGAGGGCGACGATCAGGCCGCAGAGCGAGAGCTGCCCCATCACGGCGATGCCGATGCCGTAGATGCCGGCGAGCTCGTTGGCACCAAGGATCGCCAGGGCGATCACCAGGGCGGGAGCGGCAGTCGACTGGAAGCCCTGAGCGAGGCCCTGGATGATGTTCGTCGCGTGGCCGGTCTCCGATGCCTGGGCGATCGTCTTGACCGGGCGGAAACGGGTCGACGTATAGTATTCAGTAATCACGAAGAGCAGAGCGGTGACCGCAACTCCAATCACCGCGCAGAGCCAGAGGTCAGTCGTGGTAATCGCCTTGGCGCCGGCATCGAGGCCAAGCCGCACGGGGTCGCTCATCAGCCAGTCGGTGATCGGATAGAAGGCCGCGATCGAGAGGACCCCGGCGGCAATCACGCCGGTGTAGAGCGCACCCTCGACCCGATCGGTTTTGGTCCGCACCAGCAGCGCACCAATGATCGAGGCGATGATCGCGACGGCGCCGATGACCAGCGGATAGATCGCCACCTCGCGGGAGAATTCGCCGCCGGCGCCGGAGAACGTGAGCACGCCGAGCAGCATCACTGCGACCGAGGTGACCGCGTATGTCTCGAAGAGATCAGCGGCCATGCCGGCGCAGTCACCGACGTTGTCACCAACGTTGTCGGCGATCACGGCCGGGTTACGCGGGTCGTCCTCGGGGATGCCGGCCTCGACCTTGCCGACCAGGTCGGCGCCGACGTCGGCGGCCTTGGTGAAGATGCCGCCGCCGACCCGCATGAACATCGCGAGCAGGGCGCCGCCGAAGCCGAAGCCTTCGAGCACGGTCGGCGCGTTCTGGTTGTAAATGATCAGGACGACGGACGCGCCGAGCAGGCCCAGTCCAACCGTCAGCATGCCGCAGACGCCGCCGGTGCGGAACGCGATGTGGAAGCCACGTTGCGCACCACCGTTACGCGCCGCCGCGGCGACCCGGACGTTCGCGCGGGTGGCGATCGTCATGCCGATGTAGCCGACGAGGGCGGAGAAGACCGCGCCGACGATGAAGAACAGCGCCCGGCCGAGCTGGATCGAGAAGCCGCCGGAGTTGACCGGCAAGACCAGCAGCAGGATGAAGACGATGACGGAGAAGGCGGCCAAGGTCTTGAACTGCCGGTTGAGATACGCCGCCGCGCCCTCTTGGACCGCTTTGGCGATCTGCTGCATCTTCGGCGTGCCCGGATCCGCGGCCAATACCTCCCTGACCAGCACGACGGCGAAGCCCAGCGCCAAGATGGCCAGCACGAGGATCACGGCGACGAAGCCGCGCTCACCCCCGCTGAGACCGGGCTCCGAGGCAGCAACAAGGTGCGGGGTCATGCAGACTCCTTAGTGAGCGCGTGGTTCGCGCGTCGGCAAAGGTGGGTTTGGGCGCCATCAGGACCGTGTTTGGGCAGGCGCGCCAAGGCTTAACAGTGAACCTGGCGGAGTGTAGCCGTCCGCCGCGGCCCAAATGAAGGGTCCCGGTTAAGTTGTGCGCTACATCAAAGCGAGCTCAAGAACTGATGGCCGCATCGACGCTGGGGCAGATCGTGAATACCGAATCCAGACCGGTAATCCGGAAGAGCTTCAGAATGCGGTCATGATCACTGACGAGCGTCAGCGTGCCGCCGAACTGGACCGCCCGGTTGAGGCCGGCCACCAGGGTGCCGATGCCGGTCGAGTCGAGGAAGGTCACGTCGGCCAGGTTGACGATCAGCGACGGGCTGGCGGCGCTGAGCTGCTCGGACAATCGCTCCCGAAGCTCGGGCGCCGAGT
>DATBAV010000016.1:0-3560 GCA_036271315.1 Solirubrobacterales bacterium
CGCCGAGGGCGCCGAGGTCTGGGTCGGCGACATCGACACCGAGGGTGCCGGGAGGGTCGCGGGGGAGGTCAACGGCCACGCGATCGAGCTCGACGTGACCGACCTCGAGGCGGCGCGGGCCGCCGTCGCCGAGACCGGGACGCTCGACATCCTCGTCAACAACGCCGGCACCGACGAGTTCGGCTTCTTCACCTACACGACGCCCGAGCAGTGGCAGAGGGTGCTCGCGATCAACCTCGGCGGCGTGCTCAACTGCACGCACGCTGCACTGCCGGGGATGCAGCAGGCCAAATACGGCCGCATCCTCAACATCTCTTCTGAGGCCGGCCGGGTGGGTTCGAAGGGCTCGGCCGTCTACTCGGCCGCCAAGGCCGGCATCGTCGGCTTCACCAAGGCGATCGCCCGCGAGAACGCCCGCTACGGGATCATCGCCAACGCGATTGCGCCCGGCCCGATCGAGACGCCGCTGCTGATGGGCGCCAAGGAGTTCGGCGAGATCGGCGAGAAGGTGATCGAGACGATGAAGTCCTCGACCCAGATGGGGCGGCTGGGGCAGCCCGAGGAGGTGGCCGCGGCCGCGGCCTTCCTCGTCTCCGACGATGCCACCTACGTCACCGGCGAGACGCTCGGCGTCAGCGGCGGCCTGGGGATGGTCTGATGGCGGAGTCCGCTGACGGTCTCGTCCCCGGGATCGAGCGCAGCGACGAGTTCACGGTGGCGCCGCCGCTGGTAACCGACGTCGGCGGCACGATCGGCACCGGCGTGCTCTCGACTCCCGGCATGATCGGGATGATGGAGGCCAGCGCCCAGGTGCTCGCCTACGAACACCTCCCCGAGGGCAAAGCGACGGTCGGCTTCGAAGTCTGCGTCAAGCACGTGGCGGCGGCTGCGGAGGGTGCGACCTGTCGCACGCGAGCGACTCTGCGCGAGGTGGTCGAAGGGCGCAAGCTCCGCTTCGACGTCGAGGTGAGCGAAGGCGAGCGCACGATCGGCGTCGGCACCCACGAGCGGCGCGTGGTCGGCCAGGCCGGTCCGCCGACCGCGTAGCCTCGGGCCTCGATGAGCACGCTGCCCAGCAAGGTCCGCATCCGAGAGGTCGGTCCCCGCGACGGCTTCCAGAACGAGCCGGAGACGATCCCGACGGCGGAGAAGATCCGGCTTATCGATCTGCTCTCGGCGACCGGGCTGAAGCGGCTCGAGGTGACCTCGTTCGTGCGGCCGGAGGTGATTCCGCAACTTGCCGACGCGGAGGAGGTGCTGGCCGGCGTGCAGCGGCGCGAGGGCGTTGCCTTCTCGGTTTTGATCCCCAACGAGCGCGGATTGGAGCGGGCGCTGGGGCTGCGCGAGCGCTTCGACGAGATCAACGTCTTCGTCTCCGCCTCGGAGACCCACAACCGCAAGAACGTCAACCGCTCGATCGAGGAGTCGCTCGAGGGTTTGGAGCGGACGCTGGCGACGGCCCGCGAGGCGGAGCTGCGCTGCGAGGGCGTGATCTCGACCTCCTTCGGCTGTCCCTACGAGGGCGAGGTTCCACCCGAGCGCGTCTTCGAGATCGCCGAGCGGCTTGCCGCGGCGGGTTGCGGCGAGATCGGCTTCGGCGACACCACCGGCATGGCCAACCCGCGCCAGGTCGGCGAGTTCTTCGCCGCCGCCCGCGAGCACCTCGGCGGCGTCGAGCTGACCGCCCACTTCCACAACACCCGCGGCCAGGGGCTCGCCAACGTGCTCGCCGCGCTCGAGCAGGGCGTCGAATCCTTCGAGTCGAGCTTCGGCGAGCTCGGTGGATGCCCCGTGCCGCCGGGCGCGACCGGCAACATCGCAACCGAGGACGTCGTCTCGATGCTGGACGAGATGGGGGTCGAGACTGGGATTGACCTTGCTGCCCTGATCGCCGCCTCACGGGAGGCAGAAGAAGCGCTCGGGCGCCCGCTCGGCTCGCACGTGCTCACCGCGGGCCCGGTCGACTGGCATCGAACTGCATCAAATTTCCGGTCTGGCGGCCCGGAAACTTGATGCAGTTCGATCTTGCGTCGTCCGAATAGGCTCTCGGCGTGACGGATTTCGCGCAAGCGTTGGAGGCCGCCCTCGCCGGGGGGCCGCAGCGCCACCACGAGAAGACCGAGGAACAGGGCAAGCTGCCGGTGCGCGAGCGGGTCGAGCGTCTGGTCGACGCCGGCTCCTTCGCCGAGGAGGCGGCCCTGGCCAACTGGGACAAGGAGGGTCTCGGTGCCGATGGTGTCGTCACCGGCCTGGCCAGGATCGACGACCGCCGCGTCGCCCTGATGGCCAACGACCCCACGGTCAAGGCCGGTTCCTGGGGGCCGAAGACGGTGGAGAAGATCCTCCGCATCCAGGAACGGGCGCTGAGCTTGCAGGTGCCGATGGTCTACCTGGTCGACTCGGCCGGGGCGCGGATCACCGACCAAGTGCAGATGTTCCCTGGCCGCCGCGGTGCCGGGCGGATCTTCCACAACGAGGTGCGTCTCTCCGGCCAGGTGCCGCAGGTCTGCCTGCTCTTCGGGCCGAGCGCCGCCGGCGGCGCCTACATCCCGGCCTTCTGCGACGTCGTGATCATGCGCGACGGCAACGCCTCGATGTACCTCGGCTCGCCGCGGATGGCGGAGATGGTGATCGGCGAAACGGTCAGCCTGGAGGAGATGGGAGGGGCCAAGATGCACACCGGCGTCTCCGGCTGCGGCCACTTCCTGGTCAAGTCAGACGAGGAGGCGATCGACCTGGCCAAGCGCTATCTCTCCTTCATGCCGGGTAACTGGCGCGAGGAGCCACCGCTGGCGCCCCCAGCTGAGCCCGCTTCGCAGACGCCGATCGCCGAGATCGTGCCCGCGGACGAGAACCGGCCCTTCGACATGAACCTGCTGCTCGACTCGCTGCTCGACGCCGGGAGCTTCCTGCCGGTCCACAAACGCTGGGCCAAGGAGCTGATCGTCGGCTACGGCCGGCTCGACGGTCGCGTCGTCGGCGTTGTCGCCAACCAGCCCCGCTACACCGGCGGCGTCCTCTTCGTCGACTCGGCCGACAAGGCGGCGCGCTTCATCCAGACCTGCAACGCCTTCAACCTCCCCCTGCTCTTCCTCGCCGACGTCCCCGGCTTCATGATCGGCACCGCGGTCGAGCGCCAGGGGATCACCCGCCACGGGGCGAAGATGATCAGCGCCGTCTCCGAAGCGACCGTGCCGAAGCTCAGCGTCATCGTCCGCAAGGCCTACGGCGCCGGCCTCTACGCGATGGCGGGCCCCGCCTTCGAACCGGACTGCTGCATCGCCCTGCCCAGCGCCTCGATCGCGGTGATGGGGCCGCAGGCAGCGGTCAACGCCGTCTTCTACAACCAGATCCAGGCGATCGAGGACGAGGCCGAGCGGGAGGCATTCGTCGCCGCCGAGCGCGAGGAGTACGCAGCCGACATCGACATCCTCCACCTCGCCTCGGAGATGGTCGTCGACGCGGTCGTGCAGCCGGACGACCTGCGGGCGGAGCTGATCTCCCGATTCGCCCACGCCGAGGGCCGTAATCGCGCCTTCGCCGAGCGTCGGAACCCGGTC
>DATBAV010000017.1:0-107494 GCA_036271315.1 Solirubrobacterales bacterium
CCCCCCCCCCCCCCCCCCCCCCCCCACTCCTCTCGACCAGCCCCGGATATCCGTATGGAGAGATCCCGTCGCGCTCGGGGCCGCCGTCGATCTCGCGCACGATTAGCGGCGCCGCGAGCTCGCTTCCGGCGGCGCCAATGAGCAAGGTATGAGTAACGCCTTCGGCCTCGAGGAACTGGGGCGAG
The DNA here is from genome assembly GCA_036271315.1 of Solirubrobacterales bacterium. Classification (GTDB taxonomy): domain Bacteria; phylum Actinomycetota; class Thermoleophilia; order Solirubrobacterales; family 70-9; genus VRUE01. The sequence goes on from DATBAV010000017.1 coordinate 186, forward strand.
CGGAAGAACTCCTCGCCTGCCGCCGCCGCACCGCCGTCCTCGATCAACTCCGCGGTTGCGCTCACGAGAGCAGGTCGGCTGCGGCGGCGCGGAACTCGTCGGGCAGGACGCCCCAGACCTCGCAGTCGTCGGCGGCGGCTCCCTCGCGGCGCAGGTGAGCGCGCATCGTGCCCTCGTGCTTCCAGCCGAGCCCGGCGACCGTCTTCTTCGCAACCTCGTTGCGGGCGGGGATGCGTCCGTAGACGCGGTGAGCGTCGAACTCGTCGAAGGCCTTGGCCAGGGTCAGCGCCTCGGCGCGGCGGCCGACCCCCTTGCCGCGCACGTCGTCGCCGATCAGGGCGCCGAGCTCCGGCGCGGTCTGGCGAAAGAGGCCGTAGAGGGCGGTGAAGCCGACCGGCTCGTCATAGCCCTCGACCTCGATCGCGTACTTGCGATCCTCGCCCGAGTCGTCCATCGCCCGTCCCACCCAGGCCTCGGCCTCGGCCTCGGAGAACGTGTCCCGCTGCTCCATCAGCGACGCGGTTGCCGCCGGGTTGTTGAACCAGCGGTGGACGGCGGCGGCGTCGCCCGGCTCGAACGGGCGCAATGAGACTTGCGGACGCGTGGTCATCTCGAAAACCCTACGTCCTAGAGAACTGCATCAGTCGGGAGCGAGGCCGTGGCCGGTGATTAGTAGCCAGAGCGTCTTGGCGAGGATGTGGGCGTCGAGGGAGGCGCTGCGACGCTCGACGTACTCGACGTCGAGCTCGATCCGCTCCCCCCAGGGGATGCCGGCGCGCCCCTGGACCTGGGCCCAGCCGGTGATGCCGGGGCGGACCTCGTGGCGGCGGTGCTGGCGCGGTGTGTAGTCGACCACCTGGGCCGGGATCGTCGGGCGCGGGCCGACGATCGCCATCTCGCCACGCAGGACGTTGACCAGGTTGGGGATCTCGTCGAGCGAGGTGCGACGCAGGACGCGGCCCGCAGCGGTGACGCGCGGGTCGTCGCGGGTAACGACCGTGCCCACCCCAACCGGATCGGAACCGGCGACCATCGTGCGCAGCTTCAACATCTCAAAATCCTCGCCGTCCAGGCCGACGCGGCGCTGGCGATATAGGACTGGCCCGCGACTGCCCAATTTGATCGCAACTGCAGCCACCAGCAACACGGGTGACAAAACGATGAGAGCGACCAGCGCGATGGCTATATCGAAAATTCTGGGCATTTCCAGCTACCGATGAGGCCTGTGATCAAGCAGATCAAGGACGCAGGGAGCGTGGCGTGCTCTGCATCTGCACGCGAGCGACCGAGGACGCCGATATGCGCCGGTCACAGGCCTCATCGGGTGCCCGGGGCCTTCTCCCAAGTGCCCGGAGCGCCATGGCGGAAGCGGTCCCAGAGCCCGGCGGCAATCGAGAGGGTCGTCATCGCGTAGTAGCGGGCGACGCGCAGCGGCCCGACCGGGAAGCTGCCACCGAACAGCGCCGCGGCGATCGCCGCAACCTGGATGCCGTAGGTGACGACGTAGACCGTGCCGCTGCCGAGCAGGGCGAGGTTGGCGAAGAAGGCGACGAAGTGCAGGAACGGGGTGAGGTAACGCAGCAGGCGGTGTGAGAAGAGCTCGAAGGCGTAGAGGGTCGAGTAGCCGCGTGGCGAGATCATCCCCTCGCCGACGACGATGTCCCAGATGCCGACCATCATCCGCCGTTTGCGGGCGAACTCGCCCTCCATCGTCGGCACCATCTTCTCCTCGGCGCGGGCGGCGGGGACGTAGAGCGAGCGCTTGCCGCGCTTGGCGAGGGCGAAGGGGAAGGAGAGGTCGTGGCTTCCCGAGGGGTCGAGCGGCAGGTAGTCCGCGGCGCGCACGGCGTAGATCGCGCCGTTGCCGGCGGTGATTCCGGCGAGCTCGGACTCCATCTCGCGGACCGCCATCTCGTAGCGCCAGTAGGCGCCCTCGAGGTTGTCGCCAGCGGCGTCGAAGAAGCGGACCTGGCCGCAGGCGTAGCCGACCCGCGGGTCGGCGAAGGGACCGACGAGCTGGCGCAGGGCGTCGAGGCGCCACTCGCTGTTGGCGTCGGAGAAGGCGAGGATCTCGCCGGAGGCCTCCGCCGCGGCCGCGTTCTGCGCCGCCAGCTTGCCGCCGCGAGGCAGCTCGAGCACGAGGTCGGCACCGGCGCCGCGAGCTCGCTCGACGGTGGCGTCGTAGGAGCCATCGGAGGCGACAATCAGCTCCAGCAGCTCGCGCGGATAGTCGAGGGCGAGGGCGTTGGCGACCTTCGCCTCGATCACCTCCTCCTCGTCATAGGCCGCGACGATCAGCGAGACGCGGGGCAGGTCTGTCGACTTGGCCGCCGGTTTCCGCGGCCGTCGCAGGGCGACGAGCAGGCGCAAGACGAGCGGATAGCCGAGGTGCGTGTAGACGATCAGCGCAGCGGAGATCCAGAAGATCGCGGCGAGCATCAGGCGATTATCGGCTTCTGGTTGTCACGGTGTGAGTTCCTCGTACAGCGCGAGGGTCTGGCGAGCGACGGCATCCCAGGAGTAGGAACCCGCCGCGGCCTCGCGGGCGGCGGCGGCCAGGCGCTCGCGTGCCGCTGGGTCGGCGGTCAGCTCCGCCAGCGCGGTCGCGAGGGCGTCCTTGTCGTCGGGCGGCACGAGGCGCGCCGCGCCCGTCGCCGCGACCTCGGGGAAGCCGCCCACGGCGCTGAGCACCATCGGCTTGCCGAAGGCGAGGCCGGTGTAGAGGACGCCGGAGTGCTCGGCGTCGCGGTAGGGCAGGACGACCAGGTCGGCGCGGCGGAAGATCGCCGGGATCTCGGCGTCCTCGACGAAGCGGGTGACGAAGCGAACCCGTCCGGGGGCCGACTGCGCGGCGGCGCGCAGTGGCTCGACGTCCGTGCGCGGGTTGCCGACGATCCAGAGCTCGGCGCCCTCGACCTGGGCGAAGGCTTCGAGCAGCAGGTCGAGGCCCTTGTAGGGGCGGAGCAGGCCGAAGAAGAGGATCACCGGACCCTCGGCACCCTCGAGCTCGGCCGGCAGCGGCTTCTCCTCGGGCAGGCGGGTGAGGTAGTCGAAGGCACCGTGGGGGATGACGCGGACGCGGGATGGGTCGAGGCCGACCTCGTCGCGCAGGCGGGCGAAGCCGTGCTCGGAGTGGGCGATGACGGCGTCCATGCGGGAGAAGAGGCGGCGCGCGGTTGCGGCCTGGCGGCGGCTCGGAGTGGGCGGCAGGATGTAGTGGGCGGTGAGCAGACGCGGTCGCTTCGAAGGCAGCAAGTAGGCGTCGAGCGAGGGCATGGTGAGCCACTGGTAGTGGATGACGTCGCCATCCAACTTGCCGCGCAGTCCTCGCATGTCCCGCAGGTGCTCCACGGCCTTGAAAACGCGGCGGCCAGGCGCCTCGAGACCGCGCTCGGCACTACGACGATAAAAGCACTCGCGCACCGCGTAGCCGTCTGGCTCGGGCACAGGTCCGTAGAGAAAACGGCTGGTCAGCAGCTCGACCTCGACGTTGCGGCGAGCCAGCGCCGCGGCGAGCGCGCGGTCGTAGGGCGGCGTGAAGGCCGAGGGGTCGACCAGCTGAACCTTCATGCGCAAGAGGGTGTCAAGTGGACAGCGATCAGTGGACGGCGATTATCGTGACCGCGGTGGCGCCCACGCTCTCCTACTGCGTCGTGAACACGAACGGCCGCGATTACCTGCTCGCCTGCCTCGGGGCGATCGAGCGCACGCACCCGCAGGGGGTCGAGCGGGAGATCCTCGTCTTGGACAATGCCTCCGACGACGGCTCGGCGGAGGCGGTGCGCGGCCGTGGTGGCGACATCCGCCTAATCGAGCGCGAGCGGCGAGCGGGCAAGGGCGAGAACGACTCGACCCTGATGCGCGAGGCGACGGGCAAATACTGCCTGCTGCTCAACGAGGACTCCGAGCTGCGGCCCGGTGCGGCCGCGGCGCTTGTCGAGGCGCTCGACGCGGACCCGAAGGCAGCGGCGGCGACCGCACAGCTGCTCAACGCCGCGGGCGAGCCGGTCCCCTGCGCCTGGCGCTTCCCGGGCGTCGGAACCGCCTTGGTCGGCGCTCTCTTCTTGCACCGCTGGCTGACCGTGCAGAGCAATGGCGGCTCGGCTCGGCGGGTCGACTGGGGTCAATCGAGCGCCCTTCTGGTCCGCCGCCGTGCCGCAGCCGAGGTCGGTTACATGGACCCCGCCTTCTTCGTCTACTACGACGAGTGCGACTTCGCCAAGCGCCTCGCCGACGCCGGCTGGCACAGCCTCTTCGTCCCCGCCGCCGAGGCGGTCCACCACGACCAGCTCTCTACCGACCTCGGCAAGGGCCTCCCGCGCATAGTCGAATTCCACCGCAACCGCGACCTCTACGTGCGCAAGCACCATGGGCGTGTGGCGGCACTGACGATCCGCGCACTCACCGCCTGGTCATACGCCGTGCGGGCGCTTGCCGCCACCGTCCTGCCAAACCAGCCCGCCAACGTCTACTGGGCACACGCTCGCCAGGCGCTCTTCCCCGGCAACGGGGCGAGCATCGCCGACGCGGCTCGGCTCAGCTAGAGGCGAGCGTCGTCGTCCATCTGCTCCACCTCGTAAGTCTCGGGGACAGAGCCGTCGACCCCGGCAGCGACCGGGCGCAGTGCCTGCAGGCCGGCGAGGACCTCGGACGGGTGGCGCAGTCGGGCCAGCCAGCGCCGCTCGGCGCGGGTGAAGAAGCCAGTGGCAAGCAGGGCGAACGGGTAGGCGAGGGCGAAGAGCAATCGTAGGACGAGACCGACGAAGCCCTCGGTTGGCAGCAGCAGCTCGCCGAGGCCGACCAGGGCGGCTGAGACGGTTAGGACGCGGAACAGGCGGCCCCATTCGTAGGGCACCGGGAAGAGCCGCTGGGTGAAGACGTACATCAGCGCCAGCACGACGATGTAGGAGGCGACGAGGGCGATACCGGCGCCGACGATCCCCAGCGGCGGCACGAGGGCGAGGTTGAGCGCGATGTTGGCGGCGAGGGCGGCGGCCGTGGCGGGGAAGTTGAACTCGGTGCGACCGGTGCGACCGAGGATGACGACGAGCACCATGTAGAGCGCGTAGAGGGTGGTGGCCGTGGCGAGCAGGCCGATCGCCTTGTAGGAGCCGAAGAATTCAGGCGCGGCGAGGGCGCGGACTAGCCAGCGCGAAAGCAGCCACATGCCGGTGACGACGAAGGCGCAGCCGGCGACGAAGAGGGTGACCACGGTGGCGTAGACGCGACGCGCCTCGTCGTCCTCGCGGATCGAGTAGGCGAGCGGCGGCCAGGCGAGCTGGAAGCCGCGGACGAGGACGTTGACGCCTTGGGCGAACTTGACCGCGATCGAGTAAAGGCCAGCCTCGGGAAGGCCTGCTGCGTGGACGATGATGATCCGGTCGACGAAGTTGAGCCCGTAGAGCGAGAGCTCGGCCGGCATCGTCGGCAGGCCGAAGCGCATCAGCCGGCGCAGCAGGGGTCGTTCGAAGCGCAGCGAGAGGCGGCGACGGTGGACGAAGATCAGCGCCAGCACGATGGCCGCGCCGCTGGCGTAACTGCCGATCAAGAGGCCGCGAGCGCCCTCTTCCAGGCCGACGACGAGGATCACCGTCAGCCCGATTGCCCCGAGCACGCTGATCATCGTGGTGATGAAGAAAGCCCTGGCGCGCTCCTCGAGGCGGAAGAGAGTGAGCAGGTACTCGCTCATCGTCAGCACCCAGAGACCGCCGATCGAGATCCGCGCCAGGTCGGGTGCCGATTCGGCGAGCAGCGCGTCGGAGATCGGCCCGGCGAAGGGCAGCGCGATCAGTGCGGCGATCGTGGCGAACCAGAACAGCGCGGCGAAGGAGGTGGAGATGACGCGGGCCGGATCCTCGTCATCCCTGTAGTAGAAGCGCAGTAGCGCCTCGATCAGGCCGAAGCGGACGACGATGCTGGCCGAGACGACGGCGGCAAACATCACTTCGGCGGCGCCGTAGTCGCCGGTCGTGAGGTAGCGCGTGTAGAGCGGCAGCAGCGCCACCGCGATCAGCTTCGAGACGATGCTGGCCGCGGTGTAGGCGGCCCCGGTCGTCGCTAGGCGGCGGAGGTATCCCGACACGCGCTGACCCTATCTGCGGTTGCCAGGGAGACACCGGCGGCGAGCAGGACCCAGGTGATCGGATCCTCGTAGAAGCCGGCGTAGGCCATGGTGTGGACCAGGAGGGCTACGAAGGTCGCGAGGGTCGCTGCTCGAGCTATGGAGGCGTCTCGCAGTCGAGACAGCGAGGGACGCAGGGCGCTGGCCATTGTCCACAGCGCTGTTAGGACGAGGGCGGCGTAGAGCGCGAGGCCCACGAGGCCCTGCTCGGCGGCGACGGTGATCGGCTCGGTGTGAGAGACAGAGACCGGGGCTTTGCGGGTCTTCACGTGCTTGCGGTAGGCCTTGGGGAAGCTGCCGGAGCCGTAGCCGTAGATAGGGCGTTGGGTGAAGAGGTGGACGCCGCCGGAGACGAGGTTGGCGCGGCCGCTGGTGTCGATGTTGACGCGGTCGAAGCTGAAGCTGCCGGCCAGAGTGACGATCAGCATCGTTGCGACGACCCCCCCAACCGCGGCCATTGCCGTCCATTTGAGGCTCCAGCGCAGGGCGGCTAGAACGACAAGTCCCGCCAGGAGGGCCGCGAAGCTCGACTGGGAGAAGGTCGGCACGAGACCGATCCAGAGGACAGCGACGAGGGCGGTGAGCAGCGCAAGCGTTTTTCGCTCCCGCGCCCACAGAAGTGCACTCATCGCCACTACCGCGACTAGCGCCAGATACCTACCGTAGATATTCGGGTCCCAGAAGACCGAGTTGACCCGGAAGTAGGTGTGGAATTCATTCGACCTGATCACCTGGTCGTTCCAGAACAAGCTCTTGGAAACGAACTCCACGGAGCCGACCAGCACGAAGCAGACCGCCTCGATGCCAACGACCCAAAGGACGAGAGTCAGGAGTCTCCGGTCCCATGTGACACCGCGCAGCAGCCCGTACACCAGGCTGAAGGGCACAAAGAAGAAGCAGACGTTCTGCAAACCCTTCGAGAAGTCCTCGGAGTACAGAACCTGGATGGCGTAGAGAAGAACCACAGCGGCGAGGATCCGCGGTAGCCATGCGCTTGGGCCGGCGGGTCCTGTCACCGCAGGGGACCCCCCACCCCCTCCGGTCGCTAAAGCGTCCTCGGGGGCGGGCCCCCCTACAGTGCCACCCCCCGGCAGAAGCGGATGAACTACACGCCAGTCTCGGAGCGCGGACGCCAGCACTCCCGCGGCGATCACCAGGTAGAGTGGCACCAAGAGGTTCGCGGTGTCGCCGCCAGCATTGAGCGGAACCCTGAAAGGCAGGGCGGCGACGATTGCCAGCGGGAGCAGGATTGGCCAACGCCTGAAGACATAGGCGAGCACGGCCGTGACAACCAGTCCCACGAGGCCAAGCGCGACGAGGCGGCCGGTGCTGTGGCGCAGGTCGGCGATCTGGTGCGAGTGCCATTGATCGCCGAGAATCAGGACCGGGAAGAGGACCAGTGCGGTCAGCATTGCCAGCGAGCGCAATCGACCCGCGGGCAGCAGGATCGCGCCGCCGGCCCCCACTGCGGCAACCAATACCCCTGCCCCCGCGAGGAGCCCGCTCATCCTTTGCTTCTCCTCACTGCTTCGACACAGAACTCGCCCGGCACCGACGCTGCGTGGTGCAACCGGATCGTCCCGGGCGGGACGAGCACCCGTTCCTGGCCGAGCAGTTTGACCCGCAGCTTGTAGCGGCCGGACGGCGCGATCCCGTCGTTGCGAGTGTGCCCGTCCCAGTAATACGTGAAGAAGTGGTAGCGCTTGAGGAATTCGTCGCGAGCCAAGGTGATGATCAGCTTGCCCCCGGGCTTGACGATTTGGACCGTCGCGTCGTCACTTTGCGTGACGCGAAAACGGATTCGCTCAAGGTCAAAGTGGCAGTCGCCGTTCGGCGTGAAGGCACGGCGCACAGGCGGCCGTGATTCTGAACCGGCCAGGAGCTTTGGAGAGACAAGAGTGACGCGGTCCAGGACCAGCGGGTCCCGCTTCACCCTTTGCGACCAAGCGAAGGCGGCGAGTGTGGCGAGAACGAGGAGGGCGAAGACGAGACCGGCCCAGCGGCTAGCCGGTCGCGGCATTGTCCTCGCCGACGATGACGGAGACCGGCGCGCCGCCGGAGACCGATTCGATGTCGGCGCTCATCAGCTTCACCTGCGAGATGTCCAGCGCCTTGGCGACCTTGCGGGCTTCGGGGGCGTGGCCACGTTCGAACATGACGAGGCTTTCGGCGAAGCTGGTGCTGCTGTTGGTGACGGCGCCGAGCTTGAAGCCCTTGCCCTCGACTTTGTCGCCGAATTCGGCCGCCAGGCCCGGCACCGCGGTGCCGTTGAGCACCGTCACTTCGATTTCGCCCGGCTTGGTTGCCTTCGCCGACTTGGCCTTGCCGCCCTTGCCGTCGGCGGAGTCCGAGCCCTGGGTGGCGACGTAGACGGCGCCGGCGGCAAGCACCAGCACGACGACGAAGATCCCGACCAGGTAGCGCGGCTCGGCGATGCGCGAGCCGAAGTTGGAGAAACCCTCGCCTAGGCGCTCGCGCCTAGTCAGTTCCGGCATGCCCGCGTCGCGCCGGCGACGGCGCTCCTCGCGCTGGTCGAGCGCCTCGCGTTCGGCGGTACGGGCACCCTCCAGCGCACGTAGCTCCTCGGCCCGTTTCGCCGCCGCGACCGAGGTCGAGTCCTTGCGCTCGGTGTCGCGCTCGGGCGCCGAGCCGGCCCACTCGCGCAGGCGGCGGAGGTCGCGGCCCTGGGAGAAGGCGAGCATGGCGAGAACGGCGAGGCCCAGAAACGCTGCCAGGCCTGCGAAGGCGCCGATTTCCTTGATCAACTCCACTGAGTGGCTGCGAGAGGCTACTCGTCGTAGACGACTGCCGCCGCGTCACCGCCAGGGGCGGTGATCATCTCGACGACACGCTGCGCCAGATTAGCCTCGTCGCCGGCCATCACCAAGTGCTCGAGCGAGTTCAGCGTCGACTCGATCCAGTCGGGGTCGAGCGGCGCCTCGCGCACAGCCCGCTGGATCCGTCGCGCCGCCGTCGGCTGGCCGCTCTCGGCGAAGCCGAAGAGCTCCTCGTGCAGCTTCTCCCCCGGCCGCGGTTTGGTGAACTCGATCGCGATGTCGGTTTCCGGCTCGTAGCCGGCGAGCCGGATCATGTTGCGGGCGAGGTCGACGATCCGCACCGGCTCGCCCATGTCGAGGACGAAGACCTCGCCCTTGCCGGCGCCGATGTCGCCCGCGCGGATCACCATCTGCACCGCCTCGGGGATGGTCATGAAGTAGCGCGTCATCTCGGGGTGGGTGACCGTGACCGGCCCGCCGCGCTCGATCTGGCTGCGAAAGATCGGCACGACGCTGCCCGAGGAGGCGAGCACGTTGCCGAAGCGGACGCTGGCGAAGCGGGTGCCGGGATGTTTGCGGCCGGCCGCCTCGACGATCCACTCGGCCATCGCCTTCGAGGCGCCCATCACGGTTTTCGGGTTGACCGCCTTGTCGGTGGAGATCAGGACGAAGCGCTCGACGTTGGAGGCGGCGGCGGTCTCGGCCGTGATCCGAGTCGCGATCGCGTTGTTGCGGACCGCCTCCAGCGGGTTGGCCTCCATCAGCGGCACGTGCTTGTAGGCGGCGGCGTGGAAGACGATGCCGGGCTTGAAGCGCTGCATCACCTCCAGCATCCGGCTCGGCTCCTTGCAGTCGGCGAGCACCGACTCGACGTTGGTGCAGTGGCGCTCCTCGACCATCTCGCGATCGATCTGGAAGAGGTTGTCCTCGGCGTGGTCGAGCATCACCAGCAGCCGCGGCTTGACCTGGGCGATCTGGCGGCAGAGCTCGGAGCCGATCGAGCCGCCGGCGCCGGTGACGAGGACGATGCGGTCGGTCAGGTAGGCGCCGACCCGGTCGAGCTCGCGGACGATCGGGTCGCGGCCGAGCACATCCTCGACCCGCACCTCGCGCAGCTGCTTGTTGAGCTGGACGCCGCCGCGCAGCAGCTCGAAGACGGTCGGCAGCGTGCGCACGCGGATCTCGCGGTCGCGGCAGGCGGCGACGACTTTGGCCCGCAGCGTGCCGGGGGCCGAGGGAATCGCGATCACCACCTCATCGGGGTGGGTCTCGTCGAGGATCTTGTCGATCTGCTTGGTCGAGCCGAGCACCTTGAGGCCGAGCATGCGCATGCCGCGCTTGCGTGGGTCGTCGTCGACGAAGCCGATCGCGCTGACGCCGATGTCGGGGTTGAGCTGCAGCTCGCGGACCACCATCTGGCCGCCGGAGCCGGCGCCGATGACGAGGACCTCGCGCTTGGGGACACGGGTCGAGCGCGAGGGACGTTCGACGATCAGGCGCACCGCCAGGCGGGCGCCGGCGATCAGCATCAGGGTGAGCAGGAAGTCCATCACCGCGACCGAGCGCGGCAGGTTATGGGCGAAGGGCCGCAGCACGGTGAAGGCGACGACGAGGATCGCGCTGGCCACGGTGACGGCGCGGACGATCTGCAGGAAGTCACGACCGCTGACGTAGCGCCACCACTTTTGGTACATGCCGAAGGCCGCGAAGACGATCAGCTTGAGGGCGATGACGAAGCCGATCGACTGGGCGAAGAGCACCCAGTAGCGGTGCGGCAGGTCATTCTGGTCGAGGAAGCGCAGCCGGAACGCCAGGTAGAAGGCGAGCGCGACGAGCGCGCCGTCGGCACAGACCTGGAGGACCCGGTTGCGATAGACGGGGTGGTTCAACCGGCGCATAGGGGCGGAGTGAGTTTACCTCTACCCGGCTCTATCCCTACGATGTGCCGCTGATGTTGCACCCCCTTCTCTTCGCCGACATAAGCGGCCCGATCGTCGATTTCTGCGTCAACGTGATCGAAAGCACCGGGCTCGGTGGGATCTTCCTGCTGATGGCGGCGGGCAGCGCCTGCATCCCGATCCCGAGCGAGGCGGTGATGTTGTTCGCCGGATTCAGCGTCTCCAACGGCGACCAGACGTTGCTGGGCGTCGCCTTGGCGGGGCTGGCGGGGAACATGGTCGGCTCCTGGCTGACCTACGCGATCGGCTACTACGGCCGCATCGACCTGCTCGAGCGCAACAAGCTGATCCACATCAGCCCGGCGAGGCTTGCCTGGGTCGACGGCTGGTTCAAACGCCATGGCGACGCGACCGTCTTCCTCGCCCGCCTGCTGCCGCTCGTGCGTGCCTTCATCTCGCTGCCAGCCGGCCTCGCCAAGATGCCGTTCTGGCGCTTCACCTGGCTGACCGCCCTCGGCTCGCTGCCCTGGGTGATCGGCTTCGCGCTGGTCGGTCGCGCCGTCGGCGACAACTGGGAACAGTGGCGCAATCACCTCCAGGTGCTGGATTACCTCGTGGTCGCCGCGATCGTCGGCCTCGTCGCCTACGCGATCGTCAAGCGGCGGCGCGGCGGGGACGCGCCGAAAGACGGGGATCCGACGCCCGCGCCCGAGCCGGTCCGCTCGCCGGGCGCTTGAGCGGCGCGGCAGACGGGCGGATTCCAGCTGGGCGCGCGATCGCGCTTGGCATCGTGCAAGGGCCGGCGGAGCTGCTGCCGGTCTCCAGCTCCGCCCACATCGTCCTCGTCCCCTGGCTGGCCGGCTGGGACTGGGAGGCGATCGATCCCGAGGTGCGCAAGAGCTTCGAGGTCGCCCTGCACACCGGCGCCGCGGCGGCGCTGCTGATCGGCCAGCGACGCCTGATTGCCGAGGAGCTGCGCGCCTTCGACCTGCGCGGCGCCGTCGTGCTGGCGCTCTCGTTTCTGCCCGCGGCCGTGGTCGGCTACAAGTTCGAGCGCCCGATCGAGCGGCACCTCGGCGGCCCGCGGGCGACCGCCTACGGCCTGCTCGCCGGTGCCGCGGCGATGCTCGCGGCCGACACCCGGCCGCAGCAGCGCGGGCGCGGTGAGGCCGGGGGCGCCGACGGCCTCGCCCTCGGCGTCGCCCAGGCGGCGGCACTCGCTCCCGGCGTCTCGCGCAACGGCATCACCCTGGCGGCGGCGCGCTGGCGGCGCTTCTCTCGCGACCAGGCCAACCTGCTCTCGCGCACGATCGCGCTGCCGATCATCGTCGGCGCCACCGCCCTCAAGGGCACCCGCCTCGCCCGCCGGGGCGCCTCGCCCGAGCTGCGCCGCTCGGTGGCGATCGGCATCGGCGCCTCCTTTGCCTCGACCCTCGCCTCGCAGCGACTGATCAAGCTGGTCGAGCGCGACCGGGCACTCTGGCCCTACGCCGCCTACCGAGCCGCCCTGGCGGCCGCGGTCCTTGCGAGACTGCATAGGCGATGAGCGACGCTTACGCCAAGGCCGGAGTGGACCAGGGAGCCGCCGATTCAGCGGTTGCCGGACTGGTCAAGGCGCTGGGCGCGATCCAGCTCGGACGTCCCTCGCGGCAGGTGCCGCTGCCAGGCCACTACGCCAGCGTGATCAAGCTCGACGAGCGCACGGGAATCGCGCTCTCGACCGATGGCGTTGGCACCAAGCTGCTGATCGCCGAGGAGCTCGGGCGCTTCGACTCGATCGGGATCGACTGCGTGGCGATGAACGTCAACGACGTGATCTGCGTCGGCGCCGAGCCGCTGGCGATGCTCGACTACATCGCGATCGACCGCGCCGACCCGGCGATCTGCGCCGAAGTCGGGGTCGGGCTCGCCCGTGGTGCCGAACTGGCCGGCGTTGAGATCCCCGGCGGCGAGATCGCCCAGCTCGGCGAGATGGTCCGCGGGGTCGACGTCTCGGGCGCCTGCTTCGGCACCGTCGCGCTGGATGAGATCGTCGACGGCTCGGCAGTGCAGCCGGGCGACGCGATCGTCGGCCTCCCTTCCTCCGGCCTGCACTCCAACGGCTACACCCTGGCCCGCTCGGCCCTGGAGGGACTCTCGCTGGGCGAGGACCCTGAGGGCCGGCTCGGCCGACCGCTGGGCGACGAGCTGCTCGAGCCAACCGAGATCTACGTCAAGCCGGTGCTCGAGCTGCTGCGCTCCGGGGTCGAGGTGCGCGGGCTTGCCCACATCACCTCGGGCGGGCTCGGCAACCTGCTGCGGCTCGCCGCCGAGGTCGCCTACGAGATCGACGAGCCGCTGCCGCAGCTGCCGATCTTCGAGCTGATCGGCGAGCGCTCCGGCACCTCGGAGGAGGAGATGCACGAGGTCTTCAACATGGGTTGCGGTTTCTGCTGCATAGTCGCTGCCGCTGACGAGCAGCGGGCAGTCGATCTTCTCCGCCCCCATTACCCTGGGGCGAAGCGGATTGGCTCGGCGGTTGACGGGCCGCGCGAGATCCGCCGCCACTGAATGGAAGCCCGCCCCAGCAGCGCGATGATCGGAACAGTGCTTTCCGGCCGTTACCGGCTGGAGGCGAAGCTCGGCAGCGGTGGGATGTCGACGGTCTACCTGGCCCGCGACCAGACGCTCGACCGCCAGGTGGCGGTGAAGGTGATGCACCGCGAGATGTCCGAGCAGGCCGACCAGCTCGAGCGCTTCCGCCAGGAGGCGCGCTCGGTCGCCAAGCTCTCCCATCCCAACGTCGTCTCGGTGATCGACGCCGGCGAGGACGGCGGCCACCCCTACATCGTCTTCGAGTACGTCGAGGGCGAAACGCTGAAGCAGCGGATCAACCGCGACGGAGCGCTGGCGGCGCAGGAGGCGATCGCCTACGCGATCGAGATCGCCCGCGGCCTCTCGATGGCCCACGCGCGCAACATGGTCCACCGCGACATCAAGCCACAGAACATCCTGATCGACGCCGAGGGCCGGGCGAAGCTGACCGATTTCGGCATCTCGCGCCAGCTCGAGCAGGACGGCATGACGGCGACGGGGCGGGTGCTCGGCACCACCGATTACGTCGCCCCCGAGCAGGCGATGGGCCGCAAAGTCGACCCCCGCACCGACATCTACTCGCTCGGCGTCGTCCTCTACGAGATGCTGGTCGGCCAGGTCCCCTTCGCGGCCGACAGCCAGGTCGGCGTGGCGATGAAGCACGTCAACGAGGAGCTGCCCGACGTGCAGCGCCGCCGGCCCGAGGTCTCCGCCGCGGTGGCGCTGGTGGTCGAGCGCTCCACCACCAAGGACCCGAACGAGCGCTACCAGCGGGTCGGCGAGATGATCGACGACCTCGAGACGGCGCTGGAGGTCGAGGCGGCGCGGGCCGGGTCGACCACAGGCGAGGCGACGAGCATCCTCGACGCGGTGCCGCCGCCCAAGCGCAAGCTTCCCGGGCCGGGGAGACGCAGCTGGGTGGCGATCGTCGTCGTGCTGCTGATCGCGGCGGCGGTGCTGGCGGCGGTGCAGCTGATCTCGAACGGCAACTTCGGCGGCGGCGGTGCCAACAAGGGCAAGGGCAGCCCGATCTCGATCGGCTCGGCAACCGACTACGACCCGGAGGGCGATGGGCACGAGGTGGGCAGCAAGGTCGGCCTTGCCGTCGACGGCGACCCAACCGGAACCGCCTGGGAAACCGAGCACTACGAATCCGACACCTTCGCCGGCACCAAGACCGGGCCCGATCCGGGGGTCGGGATCTACGTCACCACCACGGCCCCGGCCAAGCCGGCAAAGATGATCGTGCGCACGCCGACCCCCGGCTGGGACGCCCAGGTCTTCGCCACCGACTCGGGCCCGCCGGAAGACCTCACCGAATGGGGCGAACCGGTCGGCATTACCGTCGACGCCGGCTCGACCACGGAAATCGACCTGACCGTGCCCTCCCCCGCTCGCTACTTCCTGCTCTGGTTCAACAAGGCCTCCGAAGCTGGCGACCAGTACGGAGGCTTCCAGGTCGAGATCAGCGACATCAAGCTGCTGCGCTAGCCGCCCCCGGACGCGGAGGGCAGCGCGTGACTCAGAACTCGTAGGAGCGGGCGCGCTGGTGGCGCTCGATCGCGAGGGCGACGAGGCGGTCGCAGAGAGCTGGGTACTCAAGGCCAGAGGCCTGCCAGAGCTTGGCGTAGACGCTGGTCTCGGTGAAGCCCGGCATCGTGTTGATCTCGTTGACGAGGACCGCGCCGTCGGGCTCGACGAAGAAGTCGCAGCGGGCGAGGCCGGAACAGCCGCCGAGGTGGAAGGCCTTCACCGCCAGCTCGCGCACCCGGGAAACTTGCTCGGCTGGGATCGGCGCCGGCACGACCAGCTTCATCCCGCCCTCGCGGTACTTGTTCTCGTAGTCGTACCAGTCGCCGTTGGTGAGGACCTCGCCGGGCTGGGAGGCGTCGACCTCCTCGTTGCCGAGTAGGGAGCACTCGACCTCGCGCCCCGTCGCCGGAGCCTCGACGATCACGCGCGGATCGTGACGGCGGGCCAGCTCGACCGCGGCGTCTAGCTCGTCGCCAATCCCAGCGACCTTGCTGATGCCGACGCTGGAGCCGAGCCGGGACGGCTTGACCCAGAGCGGTGCGCCCAGTTGCTCGCAGCGCTCGCGCCAGCCCGGCTCCCCCGCGTCAACGAAATCGACCTGGGGAATTCCCGCTTGGGCGAAGAGCCGCTTCAGGGTCAGCTTGTCCATGCAGGCCGCGGAGGCGAGCACGTCGGAGCCGACGTAGGGAGCGTTCAGCCACTCGAGCAGGCCCTGCACGCTGCCGTCCTCGCCGAAGGGGCCATGCAGAGCGGGGAAGACGGCGGCGGCGCCAAGCAGGCCCTCGCCGGGGACCAGCTCCAAGCCCTCGCCGTCGTACGTCCAGGCGCCCTCGCGGGAGATCGTTACCCGCAGCGCCTCATGACCGGCCTCCTCCAAGCCGCGCGCCACAGCCTCGCCGGAGCGCAGCGAGACATCGTGCTCGGAAGAGCGGCCGCCGCTGAGGACCGCGACCCTCATTCCGTTTCTTCGGCTTCCGTTTCGGCCGCGGCGGCAGCTGCCTTGCCGACGACCAGCGTCACCGTGCTGCCCGGCTTCACTTCCGAGTTGGGCGGCGGGAACTGGTCGGTGACGCGGCCGACCTGCGAGGGAACTTCAGTTTCCTGTTCCTGCACGACCGGTTTGAGGCCGGCTGCGCGCACCGCTTCCACCGCTTCGGCGCGTTCCTTGCCGATCACGTTGGGGGCCGTTGCCTTTTCTTCGCCCTTGGAGACGGTGATCGAGACCGTCGAACCCGGTGGCAGCTGCGAGCCGGCGCTCGGGGCCTGGCGGATCACCTGTCCTTCGGGCGCGCTGTTCGTCACTTCTTCGACGCTGGGGACGAAGCCGCGGCCGCGGATCTGCTGCACCGCCAGCGAGCGCTGCGAGCCAACCACAACCGGCACCTTGGCCAGCTTCGGGCCGCTCGAGACCTTGAGCACCACGGTGCTGCCCTTGGTCGCGGTCTCCCCACCCGAGGGTTCGGACTTGAGCACCAGCCCTTCTTCGACGTCTTTGGAGTGCGCCGATTCGAGCTTTGTCTTGAAGCCGGCTTCTTCGAGTTTTTCTTCGGCGGCGATACTGGTCAGGCCGGCGGTCGAGGGCACCTTGGCGCTGCCGGGACCGGAGCTCACCGTTAGCGTCACCTTTGGCTTCGAGCAGAAGAAGGTGAGGAAGCTGCAGTCTTCCGCGGCTTGGTCAGCCGGTGGCGCGGCCGCCGGGTCCTGCTCGAGCACTTCGTTGGTCGGCGCTTCGCGCTCGACCCGCTTGACGTCGCCGACGCTGAAGCCGTCCTGCTGCAGCAGCGCGATCGCCACGTTGAGCTGGTTGCCGGTGACGCCGGGGACCTCGGTCGTGGTATCGCGGGTGAGAGCAAAGCCGACCAGGAGACCGATCAGCACCGCGGCGGCAACCAGCATCCAGATCCGGCGGCGGCGCTTGCGTCCCTCGTCCTCGGGGTCGATGCCCTCGGCGACCGGCTCCTCGGGAACGGCGACAACCGGCGGAAGTGGAGCGAAAGCAGCCGTGTTGTCGGCGCCGCCGCCGGGGTCCTTGAGCGCCGCGTCGATCGCGGCGATGAAGGCGTCGGCGCTCTGGAAGCGCTGGCCCGGCTCCTTCTCCAAGGCACGCATGACGACGGCGTCGAGTGCCGGCGAGACCTGTGGGTTGATCGAGCTCGGCCGCTGCGGCGCCTGCGAGACCTGTTTCATCGCGATCGCCACGGCGGAATCGGCCTCGAAGGGAACCCGCCTGGTCAGCGCCTCGTAGAGCATCACGCCGATCGAGTAGAGGTCGGAGACGGCGGTGACCTCGAAGCCCTGGGCCTGCTCCGGGGAGAGGTAGTGCGGTGTGCCCAACACCGAGCCGGCCTGGGTGATCTCCGAGACGCCGGCCTGGGCGATGCCGAAGTCGGTCACGGTCGCCTTGCCCTCGGCGTCGACGATCACGTTCTGCGGCTTCAGGTCACGGTGGACGACGCCGTGACGGTGGGCGAAGCGGGCGCCCTCGAGGACTTGGCGAATCAGACCCGCGGCCTGCTCGGAGGAGAGACCGGCGTCGATCAACTGCTTCAGCGTGCGCCCCTCCAGGTACTGCATCGCGATGTAGTAATTACCGTCAAACTCGCCGCGATCGAAGACGGCGACGATGTTGGGGTGTTGCAGGCCGGCGGCGGCCTCGGCCTCGCGGCGGAAGCGCTCGACGAACTCCTTGTCCTGGGCGAAGCGCGCGTGCAAGACCTTGAGCGCCACCCGCCGCTGAAGGTGACTGTCGTCGGCGAGCCAGACGTCGGCCATGCCGCCCGAGCCGATGCGCTCCAGGACCGTGTAGCGGCCGTCGACCACGGACCCTTTTGTCACCTCAGCCACGCTTCACACCTTTCCTTTGTTCACTCATTCACCGTTCAGGATCGTTTCCGCGACGTCGCGGAAAATCGGTGCCGCGACGTCGTTGCCGAATTCTTCAGTGCACTCCACCGTCGCCGCGATCGCGATCTTGGGGTCGTTGGCCGGAGCGAAGCCTATGAACCAGGCCTGATTCTCTTCTTCGCCTCCGCCGCAGGCTTCGTTGCCGGGAGTTTCCGCCGTGCCGGTCTTACCGGCGACGGGAATCCCCGGGATCGCCGCGTTGGTACCGGTGCCTTCGGTGACCACGCCTTCCATCGCGGTGGTCAGCTCTTCGGCGGTCTTGGCGCTGATCGGCTGACTGTACTGGGAAGGTTCGAGTCTCTTTGTCACCCGCCCGTCAGGATCGACGACCCGGCTCCAAATCTGCGGCTTCATCTCCTTGCCCTTGTTGGCAACCGCGGCGGCGACCTCGGCCATCTGCAGCGGCGTGACCGCCAGGCGCTCCTGGCCGATTGCCACGCGGGCAAGATCAACCGGATCGTTGGCGTTGAGGAGTTCTTCTTCTTCGAAGACGCCGCTCTTGTACACCTCATTGCTGGGGAGGTCGATCGCGGGCGTTGAGTTGAAGCCGAACTTTTCCATGTATTCGAACAGTGTGTCCTCGCCGAGGCGCTGGCCGAGCTGGCCGAACCAGGTGTTGACCGAGTTGGTCAGGGCGGTGTCCAGCGTCGCCCCGGGAAAGCTCTCGCCGAAGTCGTTTTCCAGCGGCGTGCCTTCGACTTCGAGGCTGCCCGGAGCGTCGATCGGTGTCTCCGGGGTGATCGTGCCGCTTTCCAGCCCGGCGGCGGCGGTCACCACCTTGAAGGTCGACCCGGGTGGGTACTGGCCCTGGGTCGCGCGGTTGACCAGTGGCGTTTCGACTTCGTTGGTGTTCAGCTTGCTGAGTTCGTAGGGCACGCGGTTGGGGTCATAGGGTGGGTTCGAGGCCATCACCTTGACCCGCCCACTCTTCGGCTCAATCGCGACGACGGCGCCGAAGCCGGCGGCTTCGAGGTCGGCGAGCGCGGTCGCCTGGGCCGCGGGGTCGAGGTTGGTGACGATGTCGTCGCCCTGCTGATTGCGGCCGCGCAGCTGGTCGAGGATCGAGCCGAATTCGGATTCGTTGCCGACCAGTTCGTCATTGTGGAACCGCTCGAACTCGCTGTCGCCCTGCTGCACGAAGCTGTAGCCGATCGGGTGGCCGTAGAGGCGACCCTGCGGGTAGCGCCGCACGTAGCGCTTGCCGGAGCCGTGGCCCTTGGCAACTGAGCGGGCGATCACGGTGCCGTCGGCGGCGAGGATGCGGCCGCGCTGGATCTGTTGCTGCTCGAGCAGGGGGCGCTTGTTAGCGGTCTTTTCGCGCAGCGCCTTGGCATCGAAGACCGACCAGTAGGAGGTGAAGCCGATCAGCACGGCAAAGAGGACGACGATGAGGCCGAAGAGCTTGACGATCTGGCGGTTCATGACACCACCCGTGAGTGGACCAGCCGTCCCGGACTCGAATACCCGGAGATCACCGTGACGGCTGGTCCACTCACGACGCCGCCTCCCTGCGGGCGCGGTCCGAGACGAGTAGCAACAGGGCCAGAAGGACGAAATTGGCGACGATCGAGCTGCCGCCGTAGCTGATGAAAGGCAGGGTGACGCCGGTCAGCGGGATCACCCGGGTGACGCCGCCGATGATGACGAAGGCCTGGATCGCAAAGACGGCGGTGAGGCCGGTGGCGAGCAGCTTCGAGAAGCCGTCGGCGGCAAGCAGGGCGATCTTGAAGCCGCGCGCCGCGGTCAGCAGGTAGGTGAGGATCACCGCGCTGGCGCCGAAGAGGCCGAGCTCACTGACGATCAAGGAATAGATCGTGTCGGTCTGTGCCGCCGGCAGCAGCGCTTCCTTGGTGCCGGGGATCGTGATCAGCGACTGGCCGAAGCCTTTGCCGAAGAGCCCCCCGTCGGCCTGGGCGAAGATCGATTGCAGGATCTGGTAGCCGGTCGTCTGCGAGTGCGGGTAAGGGTTGAGCCAGACCTCGACCCGGTCGTGCACATGCGGCACCGTGGCAGCGAAGAACCAGGCGCCGACGAGGAACATCGCCATGCCGATTACGACGAAGGAGAAGCGGCCGGTGGCGACATAGAGCAGAGCGAGGAAGGCGGCGAAGAACATCAGCGAGCTGCCGAGGTCGCGGATGAAGACGAGCATGAACATCGAGGCGCCCCAGACCACCAGCATCGGCCCGAAGTGCTTGAGCGGCGGCAGGGTCACCCCGAGCACGCGGCGGGCGCCGACGATCAGCACCTCGCGGTGCTCGCGCAGGTAGCTGGCGAGGAAGACGACCAGGCAGATCTTCGAGAACTCGGCCGGCTGGAAGGCGAGCGGCCCGATCTTCACCCCGAGGTAGGCGCCGTTGACCTGCTGACCGATCCCCGGCAGGCGCGGTGCCATCAGCAGCAGCAGCCCAACCACGGCAATCGTGTAGCGGTAGCGCTCGAGCACGTCGTAGTCGCGCAGGAAGTGGATCGTCGCGGCGAAGAGCACGAGGCCGAGGACGAACCAGTTGGCCTGGTCGCGAGCCAGGCTGGCGTCGATTCGGTAGACCATGACCAGGCCGAAGGCCATCAGCAGCGCCGCCAGCGGGAAGAGGTAGGGGTCGGCGTTGGGCAGGCGGACGCGCAGGTAGAAGTGGGTGGCGAGGCAGACGGCGAAGAAGTAGGCGCCGTAGGTGAGGCTGAGGTTGTCGAGCTGCGCGTTCTCCTGAGCGAAGACCGCGGCGAAGCCGGCGGTGAGAAGGAGGGCCACCGGGACGAGAGCCATTAGCTCTCGATTGCGGGCGCTCACCTAACTTCTCCTTCGCGTCCCAATCGCCACGGATTCGAACCCCCGGAGATCACCGTGACGATTGGGACGCTCATCGCACCCCTTGTGACTGTTCGATGTCTTCGACCAGCGAGACCGCGTCGCCGCGCGAGCGCAGGTCGTGGCCGCTGACGGCGTCCTGGCGCCGTGGCGGCAGCGCCGAAGTCTGGATCGGGCTCGCGTAGCGCTCTTCGTAGAGTTCGATGCCGAAGGGCAGTTCGTAAGGCAGGCCGCGGTAAAGGGCGACGCGGCCGGCGTCATCGGTGCCGAGGAACCAGACCTGGCGGTTGCCGTACCAAGCACCGAAGGCGAGCGCCCCGAGCACCACTAGGACGGCGAGCACCTTGAGCGCCCGGCGCTGGCCCCTGCGCGGCTGCTTGGCGGCGAGCTGCTCGCGGCGGTCGCGGGCCGCTGCCGCAGCGGCGCGGCGGCGCACCTCGGTCGTGGTCAGCCCGGCCTCCGCTGCCGTGCTGCCGATCAGCGTCGCGTTCTCGTGGCTCTGCTGCGGCGCGGCGGCGTCTTCGAGGCGGAAGGCGAGGGCGGTGATGTTGTCGCGGCCGCCGGCCCGGTTGGCTTCGTCAATCAGGGCCCGCACCGCGGCGCTCATCGAGCTGGCGCCGGCGAGCAGCTTGGCGATCTGCTCCTCGCCGAGCATCGTCGTCAGCCCGTCCGAGCAGATCAGGAAGACGTCTCCCGCAGCGGCGGGGACAGTCTGCAGGTCCGGTTCGACCTCTGGCTCGGGGCCTAGGGCGCGGGTGATGATCGAGCGCTGTGGGTGGTCCTCGGCCTGGGCGTCGGTGATCTGGCCCTTGCGACGCATCTCCTCTACTAGCGAGTGATCGCGGGTCAGCTGTTCGAGCTTGCCCGCCCGCAGCCGGTAGGCACGGCTGTCGCCAACGTGGCCGATCGCCACCTCTTCGCCGACGGCGTCGACGATCGCCGCGGTCAGGGTCGTGCCCATGCCCGCCCGCGAGGGATCGGCCCGGGCGAGCTCGTGGATCTTGCGGTTGGCGTCGAGGATCGTCTCGCGCAGGACCTGCTCGGGCGGCCCGTCGGGAAGGTCGACGTCGAAGGCATCGGCTGCCGCTTTCGAGGCGACCTCGCCCGCCTGCGCCCCGCCCATGCCGTCGGCGACGACGAAGATCGGGGCGCGCACGAAGAAGGAGTCCTCGTTGGCATTGCGCTGTCGCCCGGTGTCGGTGCGAAAGGCCTGATCGTCGATCCGCAGCACGTCTTACCCAACCCACCTGGTCTCGCGCGTGCTCCGCGGCGGAAGAGTCAGATATGCACCGCCGCTACGCACGCGCGTCCCCGGCCTCGTACCTGAACTCGGTGTCGCCGATCCTCACCATGTCACCGTCGATCAGCTCCGCCTCCCCGTTCAGGGTGGCGTCGTTGAGCAGGGTGCCGTTGGTCGAGTTCATGTCCTCCACGTAGGTGCGACGGTCGCGAGTGAAGATCCTGGCGTGCACGCCGGAGGCATAGCGATCGTCGATCCGCACGTCGGCTTCGGCCGAACGACCGATCGAGAGGCCGCCGATCAGGTCGAAGCGCTCGCCGGGGTCGAGGCCGCCGCCGCGCTCGGCGATCAGCCAGGCGTCGGTGGCGCTGGGCTGCGAGGAGAGGCCGGGGACCTGGTGGAAGCCGGTCGCGTCCGGTGCCGGCGAGGTCGTGCGGCGCAGGTCCTTGAGCGCGCTGCGGGCGATCCAGAGCAGGAAGAGGTAGAGGACGGCGAGGAAGCCGAACTTGAGGAAGACGGAGATCGGGGCGTAGTCCACTAGGCCGCGATACTCAGGTCATTGGTTTCGCGTCCCGATCGCCACGGACTCGAACGACCGACGATCACCGTGGCGATCGGGACGCTCACTGCTCGATCTCGAACAGGAAGGTCGTGGTGCCGACCGTCACCTGGTCCCCGGGGCTGAGCCGCGAGGAGGAGACGCGCCGGCCGTTCACCTTGATGCCGTTGGTCGAGCCGAGGTCGGCGATCGTCCAGTCGCCGGTCGGGGAGCGCCGCAGCTCGGCGTGGCGGCGGGATACGTTGGGGTCGGGAAGCACGCACTCGGCGCCCTTGGAGCGGCCGATCGTGGCCCGCGGGCCCTCGAGCACATAGCGGCGGTCGTCGAGCGAGACGACCGCGCGGGTGGTGACCATCGCTTCCGCGCGCTGCTCCGGGCTGGCCGGCGCGGCTGGGCGCTCTTTGACCGCCGAGTAGACCATCGTGTGGCCCTCCTCCCCCTGCCGCGGCGCCTCCCCCTCGTGCGCCGGCGGCTTGACCAGCCGGGTCTGGATGCCGAACTCGCCGAGGCGCAGGCGCTCGTCGGTCTTGAACTCGACCGCGGGACGGGTGAGCAGATCGTAGTCGCGGCGACGGGCGTGCTCGAGCAGATAGCCGGAGAGCTCCTGCTCGAGCGAGCGCTCGTAGCCTTCGAGCTTTGTCCGGTCCTTGGTCGAGAGGTAGACGCTGTACTCGTTGGGCACGTAGACGCGGGCCACCCCGGCGGTCTTGTGGGCGTCCATCTCCTTGGCCAGCTTGCGGGCCAGCTCGACCGGCTGCACCTCGGAGCTGAAGGCGCGGCTGAAGACCCCCTCGACGAGGCCTTCGATCCGACTCTCGAGGTTGCGTAGAACGCTCATCAGTGGCTCCTTCTCGCGGATGCGACGGCCGCGCTGGCCGGCGAATCCGGCTCGAATCCTACGGGAGCAGGACGCCGTGACCGACGGCGAGCCAGGCCCCCAGGGCGGCGGCAAGGCCGATCGCGCCGAGGCGCAGGGACAGGGCACGCTCGCTGCGGGGAGGCTGGTCTGCGAGCCGGTCGAGCGAGCTTTCGATCGCACCGCCCAGCTCCTCCAGCGACGGGCGCAGCTCCGGACGGGTTTGCAGGCAGGCGTCGACGGTCTCGCAAAGCTCGCGCGGCAGGTCGGGGCGCAACCTGCGCAGGGGCCTCATGCGGGCACCGATCGCTCGCGCCGTCGCCGCCGGCGTCGAGCGCCGGGTCGGGTGGTCGCCGCTCCAGCTCTCGTACAGCATCAGGCCCAGGGCGTAGACATCGACCTCTGGGCCAGCGGTGCGACCCTCGGCCTGCTCGGGGGCCATGTAGGCGAGGGTGCCGACGACATCGCCCGGGGCAGTGAGGGCCGCCGCGTCGGTGAGGCGCGCGACCCCGAAGTCCATCAGCTTCGCGTGCGGCTCTCCCTCCTCGGTGACGAGCACGTTCTGCGGCTTGATGTCGCGATGCACCACGGCGCGGGTGTGGGCGTGGTCGAGCGCCTCGCAGAGGTCGGCGCCGATCTCTCCCACCTCGCGGTCGCTGAGCGTGCCGTCGCGGTTGAGCTCAGCCAGGGTCGAGCCGTCGACCAGCTCGGTGACGAGCAGGGCGTTGCCGTCCTCCTCGCCCATCTCATAGAGCGTCACGATCCCCGGGTGGTTGAGCCGCGCGGCCGCCTGGGCCTCGCGCAGGACGCGGTCGGAACCCGGCGCGCCCGCCGATTCGATCGCCTTGACCGCAACCGAGCGCTCCAGCCGCCCGTCCCAGGCCTCGTAGACCGTGCCGAAGCCGCCGCTGCCGATGCGGCGCTCGATCAAGAAGCGGTTGAGTACGAGCGAACCGACCAATGCACTCTGCGGCTTCGCCGCGAATCCGCTTCCTCCTGCGACATACTCCCTGCTTCTTGGAGGATTCCGCCTCATCCCGGCCGGGTCGACGGCCACGGCCTCGCCGTCGCCCTGAGCGGCAGCAGATTCTGCTACGCCGCGGGCTCGCCCTCGGGGGCGGGCTGCTGTTGCTGATCCTGATCGTGCTCGGGGTCAAGGGCTGCCTCGACGCGCGCAAGAACCGCGAGCTCAGCGACTACGCCCGCAACGTCACCCAGATCGTCGAAGAGACCGACACGACCAGCAAGTCCTTCTTCGGCAAGCTCGACGAACCGGGCAGCCTCTCGGTGACCGAATTCATCAACCAGGTCAACACCGACCGCAGCGCCATGGACAGCTACGCCAGCCGCGTCGACGGCCTCAGCGCCCCCGGTGACATGAGCCACGCCCAGAACGCGCTCGAGCTGACCTACGAGCTCCGCGCCAGCGCGATGAACGAAATCGCCGAAAAGATGAGCACCGCGCTCGGCGACGTCGGCGCCCAGCAGGCGACCAAGGAGATCGCGCTGCAGATGCGCAAGCTGCTCGGCAGCGACGCTCTTTACGCGGCGGTGGTGCGGCCCGAGATCGACGGCGTCCTCGCCGCCAACGGGATCGAGGGCTCGGACGTGCCGAAAAGCATCTACCTCCCCGAAGAAACTCGCTGGCTCGACGAAAGCGAAGTGAGTGCGGCGCTGGGCTCGGTGAGCGGTGCGAGCGGCGAATCGGCGAGCGGCGGCATCCACGGCCTCGGGCTGATCAGCACCAGCGTCAATGGCACCGCACTGACCGCTGAATCGACCACCTCGGTCGGCAGCGAAGGCACCCCGGAAGTCGAAGTGGAAGTGGCGAACCAGGGCGAATCGACCGAGAACGGGATCAACGTCTCGGTCAGCGTCAGCGGCGGCACGACCCTCTCGGGGACGATCGACAGCATCGGCGCCGGCGAATCGGAAACCGTGGCGATTCCGCTGACCCCGGCGCCGAGCGGCGAAGTGACGCTGGAAGTGAAAGTCGACACCGTGCCCGGCGAGAAAGTCTCCTCAAACAACGAAGCCAGCTACACCGTCGCCTTCGAATAGGCGGTTTGCGGTCTTGAGGATCGCCTATCTGGGACCGGCGGGGACCTTCACCGAGGACGCCCTGCGCGGGGCGTTGGCGAGCGGCAGCGCGTATGAGCCGCTGCGAACGCCAACCATCCACGAGGCGATTCTCGCGGTAGAGCGCGGCGAGGCGGAGCGGGCGCTGGTTCCCTTCGAGAACTCGATCGAGGGCTCGGTGCGCAGTACCCTCGACACCCTGGCCTTTGACGCCGAGGGCGTGACGATCGTCGGCGAGCACGACTTCGCCGTGCGGGCGATGCTGATCGCCCGGGAGGACACGGAGCTGGAGCGGATTGAGACGGTGATCTCGCACCCCCAACCGCTCGCCCAGTGCGCCCGCTTCCTGCGCGACCAGCTGCCGAACGCGACGCGGCAGAGCGTCGAGAGCACGGCGGCGGCGGTGAAGCTGGTCAGCGAGTCGGGGGCGCCCTGGGCGGCGATCGGGGCGACGGCAGCTGCCGAGCTCTACGGCTGCACGATCCTGCGCGAGGGCATCGAGGATGAGGACAACAACGTCACCCGCTTCGTCTGGATCGCGCCGGCGGGTACCGAACCCGTGGCGGGGTCGGCCTGGAAGACCTCGCTGGTCTTCTCCGAGCTGGGTGAGGACCACCCCGGTGCCCTGGTCAACGCGCTGCGCGAGTTTTCCAGCCGCGAGGTCAACCTGACGCGGATCGAGTCGCGGCCGCTGAGGCTCGGATTGGGCCGCTACATGTTCTTCTGCGACCTCGAGGGAGCGCTCTCCCGAGCGCCGGTCGCGGAGGCAGTTGAGGCCCTGCGGGGCAAGGCCGAGTCGGTCCGAATCTTGGGCTCGTACCCGACTGCGTAGAATTCCCGAGCAATATGGCACGCGTCCTTGTTCTCAATGCGACGTATGAGCCGATCAACGTGTGCACGTTGAGAAGGGCTGCTGTGCTTCTGCTGAAGGAAAAGGCGGAGCTACTGGAGCGCCGCGAGGGGGCAATCCACTCCGAGCACATGACGATGGAGCGTCCCGACGTGATCCGCCTGACCAACTACGTGCGGATCCCCCGCGAAGCCCACCGCCGCAAGATCACCCGCCGCGCCGTGCTCGCCCGCGACTCCTGGACCTGCCAATACTGCGGCTCGCGCAAATCCGGCCTCACCGTCGACCACGTCATCCCACGCAGCCGCGGCGGCAAGTCGGTCTGGGAGAACATCGTCGCCGCTTGCGCATCCTGCAACCGCCGCAAGGGGAACCGCCTCCCCCGCGAGATCCACATGCACCCCAAGAACACGCCGAAGGCGCCGGGGCCGAACGTCTTCATCCAGGTGGCGAGCCCCTCGATCCCGCCTGCCTGGCAGCAGTACCTGCCTACTGCGGATCTTCCTGCCGCGGCGTAGGACAGCGGGGGAGGGTCTGGCGGAACCCGGGCACCGTCCTGACGGCCGGTGCAATGAGGTGGCCGCTGTCGCGGCCATTTGAATAACTCTGCGGAGCCGCTTTGCGAAGGTTCCGCCAGACCCTCCCCCGCTGTCCGTCCCTACGAAGGCCAATCCGCCCTCGGCAAGTCCAACCGCCCAAGCTGTCGAGACGCTGAGATCGTCGCCTAGCTCAAAGCGAAGTCGGGGCCGCGGCGCGTAGATCGCGAAGCACGCCTGGTCCCGAACCGCTTCGACGGGCCGAGCGGCTCGCGAGCTTAGGGGCGGTGGGGGTGGTCCCCACCGCCCCTCTACTCAGCCAACTGCTCCTGCTCGTCGGCCTCGTCCGAGCCCGAGTCGTCGTCGACAACCAGCGCCACGGCGCTGACGCAGTCGTCGTCCTTCATGTTCATCACCCGCACCCCCTGCGTCGGCCGGCCCATCTGAGAGATGCCGCCGGCGCGGGTGCGCTGGACCATGCCGTTCTGGGAGATGAAGAGCAGGTCCTGGTGCTCGCGGACGATCAGGGCGCCGGCGAGGCCGCCCTTTTTCGCAGTCAGCTTTGCGGTCAGCACGCCCTTGGTGCCGCGGCCCTTGACCGGATACTCGGAGACCGAGGTGCGCTTGCCGTAGCCGTTCTCGGTGACGACGAAGAGCTCGGAATCGTCGCGGGCGATGTCCATCGCCAAGACCCGGTTGGGCTCGCCGTTGACCTTAGCCGAGACGTTCATCCCTTTGACGCCGCTGGTGTCGCGGCCCATCGGCCGCACTGCCTCCTCGGAGAAGCGCGAGGCGTTGCCGGACTTGGAGACGAGCAGGATGTCGTCGTCGCCCGAAGTGAGGCGCACCTGGACCAGCTCATCGGAGTCGCGGATCTTGATCGCGATGATCCCGTCGGCGCGGATTGGCGTGTTGTAGGCCTTGAACTCGGTCTTCTTGACCAGGCCCTGGGCGGTGGCGAAGACCAGGTACTTGTTCTCGCTGAAGTCGCGGGTCGGGATCACCGCCGTGACCTTCTCGCCGTCGCGCAGCGGCAGCACGTTGACTAGGGCACGGCCTTTCGAGGTGCGCGACCCCTCGGGCAACTCGTAGACCTTGAGCCGGTAGACCTTGCCGCGGTTGGTGAAGAAGAGCAGGAAGTCGTGGGTCGAGCAGATGTGCAGATGCTCGATGTAGTCGTCCTCCTTCATGTCCATCCCCATCACGCCGCGCCCGCCGCGGTGCTGCTGCCTATAGGTCGCAAGAGGAAGGCGCTTGGCGTAGCCCGAGTGGGTGATTGAGATCACCATCTGCTGGTCGGCGATCATGTCCTCGATGTTCATGTCGCCCTCGAAGTGGGTGACCTCAGTGCGGCGGTCGTCGCCGTAGCGTTTGTCGACCTCGTCGAGCTCTTCGACGATCACGGCGTCGATCCGGGCCGGGTCGCCGAGGATGGCGCGCAGCTCGGCGATCCGCGTGGCCAGCTCTTCGTGCTCCTCACGCAGCTTGTCGGACTCCAGCGCGGTGAGGCGGGCGAGGCGCATGTCGAGGATCGCCTGCGCCTGCTCTTCGGAGAGCTCGAAGCGCTCGATCAGCCCTGCCTTGGCCGCATCGGTGTCGGCCGAGCCGCGAATCAGCGCGATCACAGCGTCGAGGTTCTCGAGCGCGATCAGCAGTCCCTCGAGGATGTGGGCGCGGGCCTCGGCGCGACGCAGCTCGTACTGGGTGCGGCGAATTACCACCTCGCGCTGGTGGTTGACGTAGTGCTCGATCAGCTCCTTGAGGCTGAGCGTCTTCGGCACGCCGTCGACGAGAGCGACCATGTTGACGCCGAAGGTGCTCTGCATCGCGGTGCGCTTGTAGAGCTGGTTGAGCACTACCTCGGGCGGGTCGCCGCCACGCTTGGTCTCGATCACGAGGCGCATGCCGGAGCGGTCGGACTCGTCGCGCAGGTCGGAGATGCCGGTGATCTTTTTGTCGCGGACGAGGTCGGCGATCTTGGTGATCAGGCCGCCGTCGCCGCCCTTCTTGACCATGAACGGCAGCTCGGTGACGATGATCGCGTCGCGGCCGCCCTTGAGCGGCTCGACGTGAGCGCGGGCGCGGATCCGCACCGAGGCACGGCCGGAGGCGTAGGCGTCGCGGATCCCTTCGGCGCTCATGATCCCGCCGCCGGGGAAGTCGGGGCCCTTGACGTGCTCCATCAGCCCTTCGAGGTCGATGCCGGGGTTGGCGATGTAGGCCTTGACCGCGCCGATCGACTCGCTCAGGTTGTGCGGCGGGATGTTGGTCGCCATGCCGACCGCGATCCCGGCCGAGCCGTTGACCAGCAGGTTGGGGAAGCGCGCCGGCAGCACCAGCGGCTCTTGCTGGGACTCGTCGTAGTTCGGCCCCCACTCCACCGTGTCGGCCTCGATGTCGCGCAGCAGCTCAGTCGAGAGCCGGGCCAGGCGAGCCTCGGTGTACCGCATCGCGGCCGGCGGATCGTCGTCGATCGAGCCGAAGTTGCCCTGACCGTCGACGAGCATGTAGCGCAGCGAGAAGGGCTGCGCCATCCGCGCCAGCGTGTCGTAGATCGCCGAGTCGCCGTGCGGGTGGTACTTGCCCATCACCTCGCCGACGATGAAGGCGGACTTGCGGTACGGCCGGTTCGGCTGCAGGGCAAGGTCGTGCATCGCGTAGAGCACCCGCCGGTGTACCGGCTTCAGCCCGTCGCGGACGTCGGGCAGGGCCCGGCCGACGATCACGCTCATCGCGTAGTCGAGATACGACGAGCGCATCTCGGTCGTCAGCTCGCGCTCCTCGATCCGCCCTCCGGTAAGTGCTTCCGCGCCCTCCACTAGATCCGCCCCTCTCCGGCCGGTCGCCCTGGGTTACACATCGAGGAACCGCACCTCCTTCGCGTGCCTTTCGATGAAGGCCTTGCGCGGCTCCACCTTGTCGCCCATCAGGTCGGTGAAGATCTTCTCGGCCATTGCCGCGTCGTCGATCTGGACCCGCTCCAAGGTGCGGCTGGCGGGATCCATCGTCGTCTCGCGCAGCTGTTCGGCGTTCATCTCGCCCAGGCCCTTGAAGCGCTGCATGGTGACCCCGTGTCGGGCCAGGTCCATCACCATCCGCCGCAGCTCGGCAAACGACTCCGCCGTCTTCTCTTTCTGCTCGAGCGAGATCTTGAATGGCGGACGGCCCACCTGGCTCAAGAGCTCACGATGGGACTCGACCAGGCGCCGGTAGTCGTGCGATTCGAACAGGCCGGCGGAGAGGTCGAAGGCCTTGGCCAGACCGTCACGGCGGTGGACCGCGCGGACGAGGATCTCATCGCCGGATTCGGAGACGATCTCGGTATCGAACGGCTCGACCTCACCGGCGTCGCCGTTCAGCACGTCCTTGACCTCGGCCAGCGAGGTCACGCCGCGATCGAGGATTTCCGACTCGCCGAGGAAGCGGATCAGCTCGTGGCCGAAGTCGGCCTGCAACGAGTCGGCCCAACCCTCGTGCTCCTTCAGCCGCCGGTTGAAGCGCTGCCAGCGAGTGGCGGTCAGCTTGTGGGTCTCGGCGCTGGCGTCGGTTACCTCCATCTGCTCGAGCTTGTCGCGCAGCAGCAGCTCCTCGAGCTCGGACTCCTTCTCGACGTAGGTTTCCTGCTTGCCGTTTTTCAGCTTGTAGAGCGGCGGCTTGGCGATGTAGACGTAACCGGCCTCGATCAGCTCCGGCATCTCGCGGTAGAGGAAGGTGAGCACCAGGGTGCGGATGTGGGCGCCGTCGACGTCGGCGTCGGTCATCAGCACGACCTTGTGGTAGCGCGCGTCTTTGACGTCGAACTCCTCGCGAATGCCGGTGCCGACAGCGGTGATCAGCGCCTGGATCTCGTTGTTGGAGAGGACCTTGTCGATCCGCGCCTTCTCGACGTTGATGATCTTGCCGCGCAGCGGCAGCACCGCTTGCGTGTTTCGATCGCGGCCCTGCTTCGCCGAGCCGCCAGCGGAGTCACCCTCGACTATGAACAGCTCAGCCAGTGCGGGGTCGCGCACGGTGCAGTCGGCGAGCTTGCCCGGCAGGGTCGAGTTCTCCAGCGCCGACTTGCGGCGGGTCAGGTCACGGGCCTTGCGAGCGGCCTGACGGGCGCGGGCGGCGTCGACGGCCTTGCCGACGATACGTTTTGCCTCGCCCGGGTTCTCCTCGAAGAACTCGCCGAGCTTGCGGTTGACCGCCTCCTTGACCAGGCCCTCGATCGGCGGGTTGCCTAGCTTGGTCTTGGTCTGCCCCTCGAACTGCGGGTCGGCGAGCTTGACCGAGATCACCGCGGTCAGCCCCTCGCGCACGTCGTCGCCGGTGAGGTTCTCGTCTTTCTCTTTGAGCAGGCCTTTACTGCGGGCATAGGCATTGAGCGTGCGGGTCAGGGCCGAGCGGAAGCCGGAGAGGTGGGAGCCGCCCTCGTGGGTGTTGATGTTGTTGGCGAAGCTGAAGATCGATTCCTGGTAGGAGGAGTTCCACTGCATCGCCACCTCGACCTGGCCGTCCTCGGTCTCGCTTTCGAAGAAGACCGTCTTGCGGTGCAGCGGATCCTTGTTCTCGTTGAGGTGGGCGACGAAGTCGACGATGCCGCCCTCGTAGTGGAAGATGTCCTTCTGGCCGCCGGCGCGCTCGTCGACCAGCTCGATCTTGAGGCCGCGGGTGAGGAAGGCGGTCTCGCGCAGGCGCTCGGCCAGGGTCGCGTAGTCGAACTCGAGCTCGTCGAAGATCTCGTCGTCGGGGAGGAAGGTGATCGTCGTGCCGTGCGAATCGGTGCTCTCGCCTCGATGAAGATCCGCTTGCGGCTTGCCCCGCTCGTAGTCCTGCGTCCAGATTGCTCCGTCGGTGCTGATTTCGAGATGGAGCCTTTCGGAGAGCGCGTTGACGACCGAGATGCCGACACCGTGCAGCCCGCCGGAGACCTTGTACCCCTCGCCCCCGAACTTGCCGCCAGCGTGGAGCGTCGTTAGCACCACCTCGGCCGCGGGCCGCTTCTCTTTCTCCATTTCGCCGACTGGGATGCCGCGGCCGTTGTCGGCGACGGTGCAGCTGTTATCGGGGTGCAGGACCACCCGGACGTCGTCGCAGAAGCCGGCGATTGCCTCGTCGACCGAGTTGTCGAGCACCTCGTAAACCAGGTGGTGAAGACCTCGCGGCCCGGTCGAGCCGATGTACATGCCCGGTCGCTTGCGAACAGCTTCCAGGCCTTCGAGGACAGTGATGTCCTTGGCGCCGTAGGACTCTGAGCCGCCTTTTTTCTGCGCGGCCGTATTCGTCTTCTCAGGCAATTAATCCCTTCCCGCTCTCATAGAAAACCCGACCGTTTGGGCTCTTACCGCCCAGGGCCGGGGCAGAAATGCAAGTTGACATAAGGATACCAGTTCGGACCTCCTGGGAGCCCCCTCGGAGCAAATAAAAGTCCTGCAAATCGCGGTATTTGAAATTAGTTTCAGTCATTACTCACGCGAAAGCGCAAACTCTGCGGCGCACGCTCTCCGAGCCTCTCCCGCAAGCGCTCGAGTAGCTGCCCTTGCATCAAATCCAACTCCTGCGCCCAGACGGAATCCGAGCAATCGATCGTCACCTCTCCCCCGCGCTCGGAAACGGGTTGCGCCACCGCCGCTATGCGCTCGCCGACCAGCTCGGCCCAGACCGACTGCAGGGAGGCCAGCCCGGTCTTCGGCGCCGCGGCCTCGAGCGCGGAGCGCAGAGCGGAAGTAGCCGGCCTGGGCGCGCGACGGCGACTCATGCGGCGCCACTCGCCTCGCCGGTCAACGGCATCCGCACAATGCTGTTGCGCGCTTGCGGCGGCAGCGAGTCTTCGTCGGCGGCCGTGATCACCGCCTGCCCGGCGCCGCCCAAGCGCTCGACCAAGCGTGTTCGGCGCTCGGGGTCGAGCTCGCTCATCACGTCGTCGAGCAGCAGCAGGGGAACGACTCTTCGAGCCTCGAGCAGGACATCGCGCTCGGCAAAGATCAGGGCCAGCAGCGCGGCGCGCTGTTGGCCCTGCGAGCCATAGCGGCGCAGGGAGCGGCTCGCCGCGTTGAACTTGATCTCGTCGAGGTGGGGGCCCCAGGACGTTCTACCGAGCTTCAGATCGGCTTCGCGGCGCTCGGCCAGGCCAACTCGGATCTCCTCCGCCGACCCCGACGCCCGCGGCGCGTACTCGACCTCCCCCCCACCCTCCAGGCCGAGCTCCGCCGACGCGGCCGAGAAGGGGGCGCTGAGCTCGGCCACGGCCTCGGTCCGGGCCGCGATCAGCTCGGCGGCGGACTCGGCCAGCGTTGCATCCCAGGTATCGAGCTGCGCCGGCGAACCGTGGCCGGCGGCGAGGCGGGCAACGAGAGCGTTGCGTTGCGCCAGCGCCTGACCGAAGCGTTGGCGCAACTCCGAGCGGCTGGGCCAACGAGCGGCGATGAAGCCATCGAGGTGGGCGCGGCGCTCCGAAGGCGGGCCCTTGATCAGAGAGAGCCGATCAGGAGAGAAAACCGCGACGGGCGGTCGACTGCGAGCCAGCGTTGCCGCGTCCGCGGGACTACCGTCGAGCAAGTGACGGCGGCCCTCGGCTCGGCTGACCGAAGCCAGGAGGTGGCGCTCGATGCCATCGTCATCGCGGATCGTCGCTTCGGCGCGGGCGAAGGAGCCGCCGAAGGGGATCAGGTCGCGTCGATCCGAGGTTCGAAAAGAGCGCCCGGTCAAGGCAAAGTAGAGCGCCTCGAGCAGGTTCGTCTTGCCGACGCCGTTGGCGCCGACGAGGCTGAGAATGCCGGCACGGAGCTCAATCCGCGCCTCCGCCAAGCTCCGCGACGGCCGTGCTTCGACGGCGGTGACAAGCACCGGCCGAGCTCACACGTTGAGCCGGATGGGCATCACCAGGTAGCGGAAGTCTTCGTTGTCGACGGGCTGCAGCAGCCCCGGTCGCAGCGGCGAGATCAGCCGCAGCATCACCTCGTCGCCCTCGACGCTTTCGATCCCCTCACGCAAGAACTCGGGATTGAAGCCGATCTCCAGGGGCTCGCCCTCGAAAGCCGCCGGCATCGTCTCCTCCGCATCGCCGACGTCCGGAGTCGAAGCGGCGATCTTGAGCTCGCCGGGCGAGAACGAAAGCCGCAACGGAGCGTTGCGTTGCGCCAGCTGGCTGATCCGACGGGTGACATCGAGCAGCTCCGGCCGCGGCAGCCGCACGTCGTGCTCGTAGGACTCCGGCAGGAGCTGGCGAAAGTTGGGGAATTGCCCCTCGATCAGCCTCGTGTTGAGGACGATTGCCCCTGCCTTGAAAATGGCCTGGTTGCGCTGCAGTGCCACCGAAACGGTCTCGACCCCGTCAGCGGAAACGATGCGGCCGAGCTCGCGCAGCGCCTTGGCCGGGATGTTGGCCTCGAGCTCGCCGCCGATTGCGCTGTCCAGCTCGGTGCGCTTGACCGCGAGCCGATAGGAATCGGTGGCGACCATGGTCATCTCCGAGCCACTGGTGCTGACCAGCACGCCAGTTAGCACGGGGCGCATGTCGTCGCGAGAAGCGGCGCGGGCGACCAGGTCCACCGTCGCGGCAAGGGCGGCGGCCGGGATCGAGAGCGGCTCGCCCTCCTCCTCGGGGAAGGCGGGAAAGTCCTCGCTCGGCAGGACGCGGAGGTGGAAGCTGGAGCCACCGCTGCGGATCTCGACATCGCGCTCCGACTCGCGCAGCTCGATCTCAACCGTGGGGTCGCCGAGCGAGCGTGAGACCTCGGCCAGAAGGCGGCCGGGGAGGAGGACCGAGCCGCTGCCCTCGACCTCAGCCTCGAGCTTCGTCTTCAGGCCCATCTCCAGATCGGTGGCGCTGAGAGTGACCCCGTCGGAGCCGGCGTTGAGAAGGATCCCGGAGAGAGACTGGGTCGCGGCGCGGGTTGATACAGCTCGGGAGACAACCGAGAGCTTTGCGACAAGCTCGTCTCGTTTTGTTGTCAGCTTCAAGTGATTGATGCCTTCTTAAGTTGAGTTAGTGCTTGTGGAAAAGCAGGAAAAGACCCTCTACGCCGCATTGAGTAGCGATTTGCTGGCTGTGGAGGGCGCTGTGGGAAGGCATTGATTCTTACAGTGTCGTCGGCCGTCAGGAGCGGCCTGTGGAGCTCTTGTGGATAGCGGCGCGCAACTCATCGACCCGGGCGGCCAGCGCCGGGTCCTCTCCACAGCGGGCTTCGGCCCGTCGAATCGAGTTGAGCACCGTCGAGTGATCGCGGCCGCCGTAGAGACGACCGATCTGAGGCAGCGAGAGGTCGGTCAGCTCCCGGGTCAGGTAGATCGCGACCTGGCGGGCGTTGAGCGGGGTCGCAGCGCGGGTCGAGCCGACCAGCTCGGCCCGCGAGATGCCGAAAGCTTTGGAGACACGCTGCTGGATCTCCTCCACAGGGCTCTGTCTGGAGCCGCGGGAGGTTTTGGGGATCACGGCATCGACCAACTCCGGGCTGAGCGGCCGCGCGGTCAGCGAGGCGTGCGCGATCAGGCGCGTCAGGGCACCGTGGAGCTGGCGGACGTTGAGGTCAATGCGCCGCGCCAGCTCGCCGAGCACGTCTCCCTCGGTGTCGACTCCGGCCTCGCGCACGAGCCGCCGCAAGACGGTAAGCCGGGTGGCCAGGTTCGGCGGCTCAACGGCGATCGTCAGTCCCCACTCGAAGCGATCGCGCAAGCGCGTCTCGAGGCTCGAGAGCTCGCTGGGAATGCGGTCTGCAGAGAGCACAAGCTGGCTGC
The DNA here is from genome assembly GCA_036271315.1 of Solirubrobacterales bacterium. Taxonomy (GTDB): domain Bacteria; phylum Actinomycetota; class Thermoleophilia; order Solirubrobacterales; family 70-9; genus VRUE01. The sequence goes on from DATBAV010000017.1 coordinate 35,637, forward strand.
CGCCTTCGTAGAGGGCATTGAAGGTGTGGAAGAACTCGTCCTCGGTGTGGCGCTTGCCCTCGAGGAACTGGACGTCGTCGACCAAGAGCACGTCGAGGTCCCGGTGCCGACGCTTGAACTCCTCGGCGCCAGTGCTGCGCAGTGCGGTGACGAACTCGTTGGTGAAGCGCTCGGCGGTCGTGTAGCGAACGTTGAGCGCGGGCGCCGAGGCCTCGAGGTAGTTGGCGATCGCGACTAGGAGGTGGGTCTTGCCGAGGCCCGGGGGGCCATGCAGAAAGAGCGGGTTGTAGGCCTCCGACGGTGCCTCGGCCACTGCCAACGCCGCGGCGTGAGCAGCGCGATTTCCCTCCCCGATCACGAAGCGATCGAAGGTGTAGTTGACGTTGAGACTGGGCCCAGCACCGACCTCCGCCACAGGACCGGCATCGCCCTCAGCGACCAGGCTGACGTTGCTGAGCTGCGACCCGGCGCCGCTCAGCGCCTCGCGAATGAGGCCGGAGTAGCGGCGCTCGGTCCAAGCCCGGATGCCCTCGGGCGCGGAGAGGAGGAGGGTCTCGGAACGGCTGCCGACAACCCTCAGCGGCTCCAACCAGAGCTGGAACGTCGAGGCTGGGACGGAGGCCCGCAAGCGGGCTTGCACGTCGTTCCAGAGGGAGTCGAGGTCTTGTTGCGCCGCGTCATCTTGCACCGGCGGCCGACCATAGCGACGCCTCGATCAGCCCAAATCCGTGCCTCCGCAAATGCCGCCGAAATCATTTTGGCGACGAACTCGCTCGCCCGGCGGCGCGTCCGTATACTGCGACGCCCGATGAAGCGGACTTATCAGCCGAAGAAGCGGAAGCGAGCCAAGACGCACGGATTCCGGGCGCGCATGTCCACGCGTGGAGGTCGGGCGATCCTCAAGCGCCGCCGGGCTAAAGGCCGGAAGCGCCTAACTCCCTAGATGGCGGGGAAACGGCGCCGCCTCTCACGCAGCGGCGAGTTTGACCGCGTCTACCGCGACGGATCCTCACATGCAACCCGCTATCTCGTTCTCTACAGCTTCCCTCGCAAGGGCGAGGAAGAGGAGGACGAGGTGAGGCTCGGCGTCTCGGTAAGTCGCAAAGTTGGGGGCGCGGTTGACCGCAATCGGGTGAAGCGGGTGATGCGCGAGACCTTTTGGGGGCTGTCCGACCGCCTTCCCCCGCAGCACGACTTCGTCCTGGTCGCTCGTCCGGAGATCGGCGACTTGATCGAGCGGGAAGGGTCCACCGGGGTGCGGGCCTCCATCGAGGAGGCACTCGCAGGCTCTGCTGGGAAGAAGCGTTCCACGTGAAACGGTTCCTTCTGGCCGTGATCCACGCCTATCAGCGCCGGATCTCTCCCGCCTTTCCCCGTCGTTGCCGCTACGAGCCGAGTTGCTCCAGTTACGCCGCCGAGTCGATCGCCCGTTTCGGAGTCATCCGGGGAGTCCTCCTGGCGGCATGGCGCCTGCTGCGCTGCAACCCCTTCAGCCACGGCGGCTTCGACCCCGTCCCAGAGCGCTTCACGCTCAAGGTCGGCCCGGTCGATCCCGCTGTCCATCACGGTGAGGTTCACACGTGATCCCCGACGCCACCATCCTGCAGCCGCTCGTCGATGTCGCCAACGCGGTTCTCAAGTTCTTCCACGACGACGTCGGCTTCAGCTGGGGGATGTCGATCATTGCCCTCACCGTCTGTACCAGGGCCCTGCTGATCCCACTCACCTACAGGCAGCTCAAGGGCATGCGTGCCCTGCAGGCCCTGCAGCCTCAGATCAAAGAGATCCAGGCGAAATACAAAAACGATCGGCAGCGCATGCAGCAGGAAATGATGCGCTTTTATCAGGAGAACAAAGTCAACCCCTTTGCCTCCTGCATTCCCCTGGTCGCGCAGCTGCCGGTCTTCATCACCCTCTTCTACGTCCTGCGTCACGAGCTGCCGGGCGATATCGGCCCGGCCTGCGAAAAGCTTGGCCATTGCGGCTCGGAAGCGTCTTTCCTCTTCATCAACAACCTGACCGAGAAGGCGCATGGAGCCGAACTGATCGTGCTCCTCGTCCTCTACGTGGGCACGCAGCTGTTCTCGGGCATGGTGATGGCGACGACCGCCGACAAAAGCCAGCGGACGATGATGATGGTCCTGCCCTTCATCTTCGTCCCCTTCGTGATCAACTTCCCCGCCGGCCTTGTCCTTTACTGGATCACGACCAACTTCTGGACGATCGGCCAGCAGTACGTGATCCAGCGGGTCATCCCGGCGCCGGTCATGGCTACGCCGGAAGGGGCGCTGGCGGCGAAGGCGGCTAAGCCTCCGCCTCCCCCGCCGAAAAAGAAGAAGAAGCGGCGATAGGGCAGGAGGGGTCGGGCACCACTCCCGACTCAACTTTTTCGGTGGAGTCGTAGCTGCTCGCCGAGATTGGACTGCCGAAAAAGTACAAGTCGTCGGGAGCGGTGCCCGACCCCTCGTTTACGCCTTAGCTGGGGTAGGGTGCGGGCGTGGGAGAGATTGCCGATTGGCCGCAGGAGCCTGCTGAGCGGGTTCGGGAGCTTGTTGAGGAGGTGCTTGACGAGCTTGACCTGGGGGGTGAGGTGGAGATCGTCGAGGGCGACGATCGGATTACGGCTTCGGTTGTGGGCGATGAGGACTACGGCCTGCTGATCGGCAAGCGGGGGCAGACGATCGACGCGCTGCAGTTGATCGCCTACCAGGCCGCATTCCGCGGCCTGCGCGAGCGCAAGCGGGTGATCGTCGACGCGGCCGGGTACCGCGACCGTCGCAAGGAGACGCTGACCGCGCGCGCCGACCGGGCCGCTGAGCAGGCGCTGAACGAGAATCAATCGGTCGAGATGGACCCGATGAGCGCGCAGGAGCGCCGCGTCGTGCACGAGCACCTCAAGGAGCGCTCGGGGGTCGAGACTTATAGCGAAGGGGACGAGCCGCGGAGATGCGTGGTCGTCGCCCCCTTGGTTTCAGAGTAAGCAAGCGGTCCGGCGGGGGTTCCGCTTAACTTTTTCGAGTCGCGTTTGCGGCTGGGACCATGGCTAGCGGCGAAAAAGTACAAGACGCTTCACCCCCGCCGGACCGCTTGCTTGACGAAGCGCAGCGGGCGGCGATCACGCGGGTCCTTGAGCTTCTGGAGACGGAGCGGGCGTCTGTCAGCTCCGTGACCGATCCGCAGCGGGCTTGGCGGGTGCACGTCGCCGATAGCCTCACGGGGCTTGAGTTTGAGCAACTCGCAAATGCGCAACGGATCGCCGATATTGGCTCTGGAGCGGGGTTTCCGGGGGTTGTGCTGGCGGTTGCGCTGCCCGATGCCCGGGTCGATCTGATCGAGTCGGTGGGGCGCAAGTGTGCCTTTATTCAGCGGGCCATCGACGAGGCTGGGATTGGCAACGCACGCGTGATCAACGCTCGCTCCGAGGATCTCGCCGCCGAGGAGGGGCGCGAGGCCTACGCGGCGGTTACCGCTCGTGCTGTCGGTCGGCTCTCAACGCTCGCCGAGCTCGCCTCGCCGCTGCTCGGGGACGATGGGGTCCTCGTCGCCTGGAAGGGCAAGCGCGATGCCGAGGAGGAGGCGCAGCTCGTAAGCGGCGCCCAGGCGCTGGCGATGCGGCCTGAGGAGATTCGCCACGTCGGTCCCTTTGCCGGCAGCGAGCATCGCCACCTACACCTGATCCGCAAGTTTGGGCCGACGCCGGAGAACCTCCCTCGGCGAGCCGGAATCGCCAAGAAGCGGCCTTACGGATGAGGTGCAGTGCCCCCGTGCCCCGACCGAACTAGTCTGCGCAGCCATGGGCGTCGTCTACGCGATCGCGAACCAAAAGGGCGGTGTTGGCAAGACCACGACCGCCGTCAACGTCGCCGCCTGCGTCGCGGCTGGTGGCGCGCAGACTCTCGTCGTCGACCTCGATCCGCAGTGCAACGCGACGGTCGCCCTCGGTGGCGGGCGTGACCTGCACCCCTCCTCCTACGACTGCCTGATCGGCGAGGTCTCGGTGGCCGAGGCGGCCCGTCCCGCCGGGCCGGACAACCTCTGGCTCGTCCCCGCCAACCGTGACCTTGCCGGCGCCGCGGTCGAGTTGCCGCGGATCGAGGGCTCCGAGACGCGCCTGCGCGAACGGCTCGGCCCGGTGCGCGAGCGCTTCGCCTACACGCTGCTCGACTGCCCCCCCTCGCTGGGCCCGGTCAGCGTTAACGCCCTCACCGCTGCCGACCGGGTGATCGTCCCGGTCCAGGCCGAGTACCTGGCGCTGGAGGGCTTGGTGCAGTTCCTCGACACTTTGGCGGTGATCCGTCGCGAGCTCAACCCGGCGTTGGAGGTGTCGGGGCTCTTGGTCACCATGCACGATGAGCGCACCCGCCTGGCCCAGGACGTCGAGCGGGAACTGCGCCAGCATTTCCCCGAGATGGTCTTCGACACGGTCATACCGCGCAGCGTCCGGGTCGCTGAGGCGCCCAGCTTCGGCCTGCCCGTGATCGACCACTCGCCGCACTCGCGCGGCTCCGATGCCTACCGTGCACTGGCCCGGGAGCTGGCCGAGCGTGGCTAGCGCGGCAAAGCGCGGCCTCGGCAGCGGCCTGGCGGCGATCCTGCCCGAAGCGAGCACCGAGCTCGCCGGCGATCTGCGCGAGCTGCCGGTCGAGACGATCAAGCCGAACCCGAACCAGCCACGGACCAAGATCGACCCCGAGTCGCTCAGCGGCCTGGCCTCCTCGATCGAGGCCAACGGCGTGGTGCAGCCACTGCTGGTCCGTCCCCTCCCCGACGGCAGCTACGAGTTGATCGCCGGCGAGCGTCGCTGGCGCGCCGCGCAAGCTGCGGGCCTCGCCAAGGTTCCGGCCGTCGTCCGCGACCAGGAGTTGGCGGAGCGGCTGCAGGTGGCGCTGATCGAGAACATGGTTCGCGAGGACCTCAACCCGGTCGACGAGGCCAGGGCCTGCGCTGCCCTGGTCGACGAGCTCGGCCTCTCCAAGGAGGACCTGGCCCGCCGCGTCGGTCGCAGCCGCCCCGCCGTCTCGAACTTGATCCGCCTACTCGACCTCCCCGATGAGGCACTCGAGTTGCTCGAGTCGGGTGCCCTGAGCGAGGGCCACGGCCGCGCCCTGCTCGCCGCCGACGGCAACGACGTGCGCCGTCGCCTCGCGCGCGATGCGGTGAGCGCGGGCTGGTCGGTTCGCGAGACCGAGAACAGGGCCAAGCTGGCTGGCCAGCCAAAGAAAAAGAGCAGCGCTGCAGCTGGCTTGGCCCCGGAGGAGGCCGAGGCCCTGCGCGACGCGGCCGACGAGCTCGAGTCGGCGCTCGGCCACGAGGTAAAGCTGCGTCCCAGAGGGGGGGAGATCGCGCTCGAGATCCGCCTCGAAGATCTCGACGCGGCCCTCGCCCTGGCCCGCAGCCTCTCGCGTCGCGGGCGCTGAGTGGCGGGCTCAGGCAGTCACGATTCCCCCGCTATCCTTCGCTTGGCTCCGGGCGATTAGCTCAGTTGGTTAGAGCGCGTCTCTGATAAGGACGAGGTCCCTGGTTCGAATCCAGGATCGCCCATTCGTGCAACAGATGCAGATCTACGGCGTCAGCTTTGACATGGTCGGCAAGCAGCCGATCGTCTTGCTGAAGACGGTTGACAGCAACAAGTTCCTGCCGATCTGGATCGGGCACCCGGAGGCGGCGGCGATCCTGATGAAGCTGCAGGGCGCCTCGACTCCGCGGCCGATGACCCACGACCTGCTCTCCGACCTGCTCGAGCAGCTCGACGCCAAATGCGAGCGCGTCTCGGTGACGGAGCTGCGCGACAACACCTTCTACGCCTCGATCACGGTCTCGATCAACGGCACCGAGATGGAGATCGACTCGCGACCCTCCGATGCCCTCGCCCTCGCCGTGCGCGTCTCGGCGCCGATCTTCGCGGACGAGGACGTGATCGAGGAGTCGGCGATCGAGTTCGAGCACGACGTCGAGGACACCGAGGAGGTCGTCGACAAATTCAAAGAGTTCCTCGACGAGGTCACCCCCGACGACTTCGCCCAGGGCAACGATTCCTAGCGCCCGCGTCAGGCGCGGGCGGGAGTCAACGCCAGGTCGAGAATCTTCTCGACCAGCCGCTCGAATGACATGCCCGCCGCCTCGGCGGCCTGGGGGAGGAGGCTGGTGTCGGTGAGGCCCGGGATCGCGTTGACCTCGAGCACCTGCGGACCGTCCTCGGCGAGGATCAGGTCGACGCGCGAGAAACCCGAGCAGCCAAGCGCCCGGTAGGCGCCGAGTGCGGCCTCCACCACTGCCGAGGACTCCTCTGCCGAGAGCTCGGCGGGGCAAATGAAGGAGGTGCGGCCGATCTCGTAGCGCGCCTCGAAGTCGTAGGCGTCGCCCGACCGGGGGATCGCCTCGACCACCGGCAGCGGCTCGTTGCCGAGCACGCTGACCGCCAGCTCGCGGCCATCGACGAAGCGCTCGAGCAGGACGCGGTCGTCGTAGCTGAAGGCCGAGACCAGCGCCTCGGGAACGTCGAACCAGTTCTCGGCGAATTTGATCCCCAGGGCGGAGCCGCCGCGACTGGGCTTGACGACGAGCGGGAAGCCGAGACGATCCTCGAGGCCAGCGAGTGCGTCGGCGGCGCCGAGCTCGCGGAAGGCGGTCTCGTTGAAGGCGAACCAGTCCGGCGTCGGGATGCCCGCGGCCCGCAGCTCGTGCTTGGTAAGCACCTTGTCGATGCAGCGAGCGCAGGCGGCGACGCCGGGCCCGGTGAAGGGGATGCCGAGGATTTCCAGCAGCTCCTGGGCGGTGCCGTCCTCGCCACCGGGGCCATGCATGGCGACGAAGGCGATCTCCGGCTGTCCGGCCGCAAGCTGCTTGACCATGTCGCCGTTGGCCTCCAGGGGCAGCACCTCGTGCCCGAGCCGCTCCAGGGCATCTTCGACCCGAGCACCGGAGCGCATCGAGACACCACGCTCGAGCGAGCGGCCGCCTTTGAGCACCGCCACCTTCACGCGCCCTCGGCCTTTCTGAAAGGAACTACAGTCGAATTCGTCTCCGAGGAATCAGATATGGACGGCGACGGATTCGACTGTGAATCAATTCCGCCCATGTCCTCGGCTTCGCCTGCGGGCATATGCGGCTTACCTTGTCTCCCGGTCAGCGCTCCGTACAGCTCGACCTGCTCCTCGACCACGCGCCCGATCCGGCGAATCCCCTCGCGCAGTTCGTCCGCGTCGCTGCCGGAGAAGTTGAGCCTCATCGAGTTGCGCCCGCGGCCGTCGACGTAGGCGGCTTGCCCGGGCACGAAGGCGACGTCGTCGCGCAGCGCCTTGGCCAGCAGATCGCTGGTGTCGATGTAGGGGGGGAGGGTTGCCCAGATGAAGAGGCCGCCCTCGGGTTCGGTCCAGCTCGCCTGCGGCGGGAAGTAACGGCCCAGCGCCTCGATCATCGCGTCGCGCCGCTCGCGGTAGAGCTCGGTCAAGCTCTCGATGTACTCGCGCCAGCGCCCGTCGCTGAAGTACTCGCGGACGAAGTACTGGGTCAGGGTCGAGGTGCAGAGGTCCGCCGCCTGCTTGCCCAGCACCACCTTCTCCATCACCGGCGGCGGCGCCACCGCCCAGCCGAGGCGGATGCCCGGCGAGAGGATCTTCGAGAAGGTGCCGACGTAGATGACGAAGTCGCCACCGTCGAGCTGATAGAGCGGCGGCAACGGCTCGCCGCCGAAGCGGAGCAGGCCGTAAGGGTTGTCCTCGACCACCAGCAGCTCGCGCGAGCGAGCGATCTCGACCAGGCGCCGGCGCCGCTCCAGCGACATCGTCACCCCGGCGGGGTTCTGGAAGGTCGGAACCGAGTAGATGAACTTGGGCCGCCGCCCTTCGACGTCGAGCCGCTCCAGGGTGTCCTCGAGTTCGGCGATCCGCATTCCCTCGCCGTCGCACTCGATCTGGATCGTCTCCGCCTGGTAGCTGCAGAAGACGGGAATCGCGCCGGGGTAGGTGGGCGCCTCGCAGATCACCACGTCGCCGGGATCGACCAGCGCCTTGCAGATCAGGTCAATCGCCTGCTGGCCGCCGGTGGTGACGATCACGTCGTCGGGGTCGGGGAGCATTCCCTCGGCGCCCATCACTTCGACAATGCAGTCGACGGTCTCGCTGAAGCCCTCGGTTGGGCCGTACTGCAGCGCCTCGGCCGCCGACTCCTGGGCGATGCGGGTCATCTGCGCGGCAAAGGTCTGAGGGGGGAAGGTCGAGGTGTCGGGCAGGCCGCCGGCGAGCGAGATCACCTCGGGGCGCGCCGTCACGGCCATCAGGTCGCGCATTGCCGAGGAGCGCATCACCCGCGTGCGCTCGGCAAAGAGGCCCGCGTAGCGCTCGAGATCGCTGCTGCTGGCGTGGGCGCGACGCCGGTGGGGCGGGTCGGACATGGGGGATAGTGTGGCGAATCCGCGTCGTCCCGCTCGGGGAGTTAGGTTTTCGGCGTGGGATCTTTCTCCGGCATCTGCCTCGAGCTCGGCATCGGCATCGCTATCGGCATGCTCGCCGGCACCACCGGCACGCACGGCTCCGCCCGCGGCCGGATGACGATCCTCGCCGGCGTGATTGCGATCGTCATCGGCTTCCTGCTGTCGGGAACCGCGAACGTCAGCTCGCTGGCCGGGGCCTTCTTCTGCTTGGTTGGAGCCGTTTTCGCCTGCCTGATCGTCAGCGACGTAGTCAGCTCGGCCGGCCGCCGCGAGGGCAGTGGGGCCGGAGCCCTCGGCTTCCTCGTCTCGCTAGCCGCCCTAATCGTCGTCGCGGTAGCGATCCTGATCTCGCCGGCGATCCTGCTGGTTATCGCCGCTCTTGTGTGGCTAGGAATCTCAAGACGCCGACGCGCCCAGCGCAAACACGCCGGCCTCCGCGTACTGCGCTAAGACCAGTCCCGGTAGGGGTGGAACGTCTTGCACTTTTTCGGCGTGCGCTAGAGGCGCCAGCCCAGCGACTCTTCACCGAAAAAGTTAAGTGGAACCCCTACCGGGACTGGTCTTAGGGCCCGCCCGCGCAGTTGGGGATGATGCGCTAGTGCCCGCCAAGAAGCTGATCCTCACCTACGTCGACTCGCTGCGCACGGACATGCTGGAACGTACCGTCGCCGAGGGTCGCGCACCCACCTTCGCCGCCCTGATCGAGCGCGGCGTGCTCGTGCCCGACTGCGTCTCCAGCTTCCCCTCGGTAACGCCGGTCGCCAGCGCCGAGATGGTCACCGGGCGCGCCGCCGACGGTCACTGGATCAGCGGGATGAACTGGTACCACCGGCTGGAGCGGCGCTACGTCGAGTACGGCTCCTCGCTGGAGGCAACCCGGGCCTTCGGCGTCTTCCGCTCCCTCTACGACCTCGTCTACAACATGAACCTCGCCCACCTCAACCCGGGCGTCGAGACCCTCTTCGAGCAGCTCGACGATGCCGGCCTGCGCACCGCCTGCACGCCCTTCCTGATCTACCGCGGCCGCCACCGCCACCAGGTCTCGCTCGAGGGTCTGCTGCGCCGCGCGGTCGACGCTACCCGGCTCAAGTTCCGCCACCACACCTGGGGCCCGGCCGAGCTCTTCTACGGCGACCTCTACGCCAGCCGCGAGGTTCCCTGCAAATCAACTTCGATCCCTGGCAATCGCGACGGCTACTCGGCCTGCTGCTCGGCCGAGCTGGCCAAGTCCGACGGCTTCGACTTCCTGCTCTTCTCGCTGCCCGACAACGACAACTACTCGCACCGCCACGGCCCGGCGGCCAGCGTGGAGTCGATCGCCAAGGCTGACCACTGCTTCGGCAAACTCGTCGAGGCGGCCGGCGACCTCGAGTCCTTCCTCGACCGCTACGCCGTGATCTTGCTCGCCGATCACGCTCAGACCCCCGTGCACCGGGGGCTGCCGCTCGCCGAACTGCTGAGCCGCGAGTGGGCGGTGCTGCAGCCGTCGGAGTCCGAACCGGAGTCGGCCCAGATCGCGGTCAGCCCTACCGGCCGCGCGGCCTACGTCTACCTGCTGCCGGGCGAGGGTGAGCGCGCCGATCCCGGGGCGCTGCGTCAGGCCCTCACCGTGATCGAGGGCGTCGACCTCGTCTGCCGCCTCGAGGGGGCAGACGGGCAGCCACTGGTGAGGAGCGAGCCGGGAGCGCCGCGAGAGGGCTGCCGCGCCGTGGTCGAAAGGGGAGAGGCGCGGCTCAGCTTTCGACCCGGAGGGCCGCTCGCCGACCTGCGCGGCGGCCGCTGGCAGGTCGAGGGAGACCTGGAGGCATTGGAGGCGACGATCGAGGACGGCCGCCTGCGCAGCGAGACCTACCCCGATCCCCTCGCCCGTGTTTGGTCGGCGCTCAGCGCTCCCCACGCCGGCGACTTTCTGCTCTCGCTGCAACCCGGGTTCGAGGCCGTCGATTGGGGTGGAGTCACCCACGCCGGCGGCGGCAGTCACGGCTCGCTGCACGCCGGCGACTCGCTCGGCCCGCTGCTCTTCGTCGGCTGCGGCCCCGAGGCGGCGAGCGAGCGCGAGCAGTGGACCCTCAGCGACGTGGCGCCGGCGGTTCTCGACCACTTCGGGCTATGAGGTGGCTGGCGGCCCTTCTCGCCGCCGCCCTGCTCTGCCTGCCCGCGCTCGCCGCCGCGGCGCCCGCCGAAGTCACCGCCGCGGAAGCGGCTCAGATCGCGGCTCGCGATCCCAACGTCGCCAAGGAGACGCGGGCCAACGGAACCCTGACTCACGCCGTCAACAAGGTGGACGGCAACTGGGAGGTCGGTTACTTCGGCGCCGACAAGGAGGTCGCGCTGGTCATCGTCGATCCTCAGACCGGCCTCGTTCGGGAGTCCTGGACCGGCTATCAGGTCGCTTGGAAAATGGCCCGCGGTTACTCGGGCGCCTTCGGCCACAAGCTCAATGCGCCCTACGTCTTCCTGCCGCTCTGCGCGATCTTCCTACTCGGCCTCCTCGACTGGCGCCGCCTGCGCCGGATCGTCAACCTCGACCTGCTCGTCCTGCTCGGCTTCGGTGTCTCCAACTTCTTCTTCAACCGAGCCGAAATCGGCGTCTCGGTGCCACTCCAGTACATCCCGCTCACCTACCTGTTCGGCCGCGCGCTGTGGATCGGGATGCGGGGTGGGGGAGAGGGGATCAAGCCTCGCTGGCCGGCAGCGTGGCTGCTGATTGCGGCCCTCTTCCTGATCGGTTTCCGAGTTGGCCTCAACATGGCCGACTCGGGCGTGATCGACGTCGGCTACGCCGGGGTGGTGGGCGCGGATCGGATCGCCCACGGCGAACCGATCTACGACAACTTCCCCGAAGACGTCTCCCAGGGCGATACCTACGGCCCGGTCAACTACCTCGCCTACGTTCCCTTCGAGCGGATCTGGCCGTGGTCGGGAACCTGGAACGACCTCCCCGCCGCCCACGGCGCCGCGGTCTTCTTCGACCTCGCCACCTTCGCCCTGCTGATCTTCCTCGGCCGCCGCATCCGCCCCGGCCCGGCCGGCAACAAACTCGCCGCGACCCTCGCCTTCGGCTGGGCCGCCTACCCGTACACAGCCTTCACCCTGCTCTCCAACTCGAACGACTCGCTCGTTGCGATGCTCCTGGTTGCGACGCTTCTCGTCCTCGCCAAGCCAGCGGCCCGCGGCGTGATGGCGGCCCTGGCCACCTTCGCCAAGTTCGCCCCAGCCGTCCTCGCCCCAATGCTGCTCACCTACGGAGAGAGACGCTGGCGCTTCGTCCTTGCCTTCGCCGCCACGACCGTCGCCGTAATGCTCTGGCCCGCAATCGACCCCGGCCTCCACACCGTCTACGAGCGCACCATCGCCTTCCAAGCAGGCCGCAGCTCACCATTCAGCATCTGGGGTCAAACCAACCTCGAACCCCTGCGCATCGCGATTCTCGTAGGAGTCGCCACTCTTGCCATCGCATTTGCCTGGTGGCCCAAGGAGAAGAAGCTCTTCCAAGTCGCGGCGTTGGGCGCGGCCCTACTGATCGGCGTCCAGCTAACAATGCACCACTGGTTCTACCTCTACATCGTCTGGTTCTACCCCTTGCTCCTGGTCGCGATGGCAGTGCGATCGCCCGTCGACGGACACTCAGCGCAGCCTCCGGCTGCGCGGCCGGCGATGGGTGACCGCACTGCCCCCACGCTCACGAGCTAGGCGCAGGAACCATCACGGCCTCGATCGAGTCAGCCAATCCTGCGTCATTGACATCGACCACAGCCCCCATCACCCAAACGTCCTCTTCCGCCGTCTCAAACTTGATCGGCATCTGGGTGATCATCTGCTCCAAGATCAGCTCCGGTTTCACGCCCAGCACGCTGGTCCGCGACCCAGTCATCCCCACGTCGGAGATGAAAGCGGTGCCCTGGGGCAGTACCCGCGCGTCGGCCGTGGGCACGTGGGTATGGGTGCCGAGCACCCCCGCCACCCGCCCGTCGAGGTGCCAGCCCATCGCGACCTTCTCGCTGGTCACCTCGGCGTGGAAGTCGACGATGACGAAGTCGGCCTCGATCTTCTCGAGGATGTTGTCGGCCTCGTGAAAGGGCGAGCGCGCGACCCGCAGGCCGATCGCGCCGCTGAGGTTGATCACGCCGCATCGCTGGCCGCCGATCTCGATGACGGTGTAGCCGCGGCCGGGGTTGGCGTAGGGGTAGTTGGCCGGCCGGATCAGCCGCTCGCTGCGGTTGAGGAAGCCGTAGACCTCGCGGTGGCGATAGACGTGGTTGCCGGTGGTGATCACGTCGGCACCAGCGTCGAAGAGGGCGTTGGCGGTCTTCTCGGTGATTCCCATTCCGCCGGCCGAGTTCTCGCCGTTGACGACCACCATCTCCGGCGCGAAGCGCTCGCGCAGCTCTGGCATCGCGGCGGCGAGACCGCGGCGGCCGGGCCCGCCGACCACATCGCCGATGAAGAGGACCTTCATGGTGCTGACCCTATCCGCGCAATTGCGAAAGGGTGTGCGGGGTGAACGAGCGAAACGATGTTGTCGAGCGCGCCCTCGGCTATCCCTACGGTGCCCCGGCCGGTCCCTTCATCCAGCTCGGCCACCAGACTCTCGATCCCGATGCGCTGGAGATCGACCGCGAGGCGCGCACGCCGGTGCTGGCCTATGGCTCGAACGCGGCTCCCAAAGTCCTCTCGCGCAAGCTGGCGCTGACCGACCAGCCAGTGCTCGTCGTCCCCGCTCGACTCTGCGGCTTCGATGTCGTCTATTCCGCTCACATCTCTCCCTACGGCGCCATTCCCGCGACCCTCCAGCGCAGCTCCGCGACCGAAGTCCGGGTCCACGTCATCTACATGACCGACGCCCAGATCGGCGTCATCTCGGCGACCGAGCCGAACTACGAACCGGAGCTGCTCGAGGGCATCGAGTGCCGGCTCGAAGACGGCGAGGAGTTGAGCGAGGTCTCGGCCTACATCAGCCGCCACGGCTGCCTGCTCGTCGATGGCTCCGAGGTCGCCCTCGCGGCGGTCAGCGCGAGCGGTAGGACGCTTGCCGCGATTGCGGAGCCCGAAGCGATGGAGTTGGTCAGGTCCTCGCTCTGTCCCGACACCGACCTCGAGTCCTTCGTGCTCGCCAACGTCAGCGATCCCAACCTCTCTCAGTCACGCTCGGCGCAGCTGCCGCGCCGCCCCCTTTCCCCGGCCTGACTTTTCGAACTGCACCAAGTTTCCGGGCTGGCAGGCGGGAAATTTGATGCAGTTCACTCAGACCGCGCTGAAGCGGCGCAGCGCGAGCCGAGCCAGCAGGCCGTAGGCGACGATCAGGATGCCGAGGTGGAGCATGGCGCCGCCCATGCTCGGGCCGCTGGGGTCAAGGGCCGCGGTCATCGCCTGCAGCGCCGGCTTGAAGGGGAAGAGCGCGGCAATCACCTTGATCGCGTCATAGAGAGCCGGCCCGACCGTGCCGGAGGGGATCAACGAGAGGAAGGCGACCGGCAGGGTGACCATGAAGGCGAGCAGCGAGACCGCCCGCACCTCTCGCGCCGCCGCTCCGAGGGCAGCCCCAGCCGTCCCCAGGGCAGCGCCGCCACCAACGATCGCCAGCAACCAGAGGCCGACGCGACTCCAGTGCAGGGGCACGAAGATGGCCAGCCCGGTGAGCATCAGCAGGGTGACGAGGAGGCCGACCGCGACGCCGAGTGCGACCTTCTCGGTCAGCAGCGCCGAGCGTGAGACCAGCCCTCGGGTCAGCCGCGGGAAGGCGTTCTCCTCCCGCTCCAGCGCCAGCGACCCGGCGACGAGCAGGACCGTGACGAACGCAAGGGTGAAGGTGGCCGCCACCGCGATCGCGAAGATTTCGAGCGGCGGGGTAGAGGCGCTGACCACCTGCTTGTCGACCTCGATCGGCTGGGAGAGGCGAGTGAGCAGGGTCGCCGCGGTGCCCAGGTTGCTCTTCGTCAGGGTGGTGAAGCGGAGGACCTGGTCGAGCGAGTCGCGCAGCGCCCCGGGCGGCAGCGAGGCGCGCACCGCGTGCAGGATGCGGGCCGTGTTGCCGAGCCCGAGGATCTGGATCGCCTGCCCGAGCACGGTGAACTGACCGCCGTGGACGACGAGCCCGACGAATTTGCCTCCTTCGTGGGCGATCCGGCGAGCGATCACCAGGTTGGCCTGGGTCATCAGCGAGCTGATCCGGTCGTTGACCAGCTGCGCCTTGACCGGATCCTCCTCGTTGACGATTACTTCGACTTCGGGCGTGCGCGGGACCGGCGTCGAGAGCGAGTTGATGTTGTCGACCAAGTCCGCCGGCAGGATCAGCGCCGCCAGCACGTCGCCGGAGCTCACCTCTTCAACCGCTTCGGCGTGGTCCTTCACGTGCACGCACTCGACCCGTTCGCAGATCCGGTCGCTGACGCCGATCTTGGGCAGTTCCGTGGTGCCGACCGAGACCCGCGACTGGGCTGGCACTTCGTTGAGGAAGGCGACGCGCGGCTTCTCCGGCGAGCGCGAGATCGCGAAGCCGACGAGGACGGCGATCAAGACCGGGTAGGCGACCAGCAGGAACGCCTGCAGGGGAGAGCGGCGGAGGATCTGCAAGTCCTTGAGCAGCAGCCAGCGCATCAGTGGCCCCGGTGGTGGAGGAAAGAGACGAAGGCGGTCTCGAAGTCCTGGCTGGCGGCCTCGGGCGCCTCCACGCGCACGGCCTCCCGCAGTCCCTCGGTCGAGCCATCGAAGAGCGTCTCGCCGTCGGCAAGCACGAGCAGCCGTTTGCCGTAGCGCTCGGCCTCCTGAATGTCGTGTGTGGAGAAGATCACCGTCGTCCCGCGCCCGCCCGCCAGCGCGACGATGAACTCCCACAACCGCGCCCGCTGCCGCGGATCGAGCCCCACGCTCGGCTCGTCGAGCAACAACACCGAGGGCCGCGCCAACAGCCCAATCGCAATATTGATCCGCTGCTGGTTCCCCCCCGACAACCGAGCCACGATCTCCCCCCGCCGCTCCCCAAGGCCCGTCAACTCCAACATCTCCTCCACGGAGGCGCGCGGATTCGGATGCTTCTCGAGCCGCGCGAACAACAGCAGGTTCTCCTCAACGGTTAGCCGCCTATATAGAGCAGCCTGTTGCGGCACCCAGCCAACTTCTCCCTCCGGAACGTGAACGTCACCCTCGTCGGCTCTGGAGATTCCCGCGAGGATCGAGAGCAGCGTCGTCTTACCCGCGCCGTTGGGCCCGATCACCGCCACGAGATCGCCGGCAGCGGCCTCGAAGCTGACCCCTCGCAACGCCTCGCGCTCTCCGAAGCGCTTGACCAACTTGTGCGCTTCGAGCACGGCCGCGCTCGTCCCACTCCCCGCATCCATGCCGCCGAACGCTATCCGTAGCCAGGAATCGGATTGTTAGCCAGTGCTTGAGCAAGGGAGATAGGTGCCCTATCTCAGACACTCAAGCCCGGCGCAGCCGGGCGTCTGAGATAGGGCACCTATCTCCCTCCCCTAAACTCGGCCTCGAATGCCGTTTCCTGCCACACGCTTGCGCCGCTTGCGGCGTACCGAGGCTTTGCGCGGCCTAGTCCGCGAGACAACCCTCTCCCCAAGCCACCTCATCCAACCGCTGTTTGTGGTCGCTGGTAAGAACGTCCGCGAGGAAGTTGAGACGATGCCGGGCGTCGAGCGTTTCTCCATCTCGGAGCTAGTTGCCGAGTGCACCGAGATAGCGTCGACGGGGATCGGAGCGGTGTTGCTGTTCGGAGTTCCCGCCGCCAAGGACGAGTCGGGCACGGGTGCTTACGACGATGAGGGCATCGTGCAGATGGCCGTTCGGGCTCTCAAGGAGGCCCACCCCGATCTCACCGTGATCACCGACGTTTGCTTGTGCGAGTACACCTCGCACGGCCACTGCGGCTTCGTCCGCGACGGCGAGGTCGACAACGACATCACGGTCGAGCTGCTGGCCAAAGTCGCGATCTCCCATGCCGAGGCCGGCGCCGACGCGGTCGCGCCCAGCGACATGATGGACGGCCGGGTCGGCACGATCCGTCACCAGCTCGACGAGGAGGGCCACGCCGGCGTGCCGATCGTTGCCTACAGCGCCAAGTACGCCTCCGCCTTCTACGGCCCCTTTCGCGACGCCGCCGAGTCGACCCCCGAGTTCGGCGACCGCCGCGGCTACCAGATGGATCCGGCCAACGCCGCCGAAGCCGTGCGCGAGGCCGAACTGGATCTGGAGGAGGGCGCAGACATGCTGATGGTCAAGCCCGCCACTCCCTACCTCGATGTCGTGCGCCAGGTCAAGGACGCGACCGGCGCCCCACTTGCCGCCTACCACGTCTCGGGCGAGTACTCGATGCTGAAGGCCGCCGCCGAGCAGGGCTGGATTGACGAGCGAGCCGCCGTGCTCGAGACGCTGACCTCGATCCGCCGCGCCGGTGCCGACGCGATCGTCACCTACTACGCCAAGGAGGCGGCCGCGTGGCTTCAGTAAAGGTCCCCCAGTCGAAGGCGCGCTCGCGCAAGGACGGCGCCGCGATCCCGCTCGACGAGACCGACAAGCGGCTGATGAACCTGCTGCAGTCGAGCTTCCCGCTCGATCCCGAGCCATTCGCCCTCGTTGCCTCCGAGGCGGAGCTGGAGCTCGACGACGTGCTCGCCCGCACCAAGCGCCTGCTCGACGAGCGGATCATCCGCGAGATCACGCCGATCTTCGACACCCGGGCGCTTGGTTACGAGTCGATGCTGGTCGCCGCCAAGGTCGACAGCGAGCACCCCCACCGCGCCGCCCAGATCGTCAACTCGCACCCGGGCGTCTCACATAACTATCTGCGTACCCACGACTTCAACCTCTGGTTCACGATCGCCACCCCGCCCGACTCCGAGCTCGGCCTGCCCGGCACGCTGGCGGCGCTGATGCGCGAGACCGGCGCCGAGTCGATGCGCGAGCTGCCTACCCTGACCCTCTTCAAGATCAATATGAACCTCGAGATGGAGAAGGGCACCGACGCCCTCGCCGCCGCCGCGGTCGACGCTTCGCCGCCGCGCGAGCTCGAGGCGCAGCCCTACGACGAGCGCGACATCGCTGTGATCCGCGCCCTGCAGGGGCCGATGGAGGCAATCGAGCGTCCCTACGACGCCGCCGCGTCCGAAGTGGGGATGACGACCGAGGAGCTGCTCGCCCACCTCGGTGGCATGGTCGAGCGCAAGCTGCTGCGTCGCGTCGCCGCGATCCTCTTCCACCGCCGCGCCGGCTTCTCGGCCAACGGCATGGGGGTCTGGAAGGTGCCCGAGGCCGAGATCATGGCGACGGGTGCCCGCATGGCCTCCTTCCGCGGCATCTCCCACTGCTACCAGCGCCCCACCTATGAGGACTGGCCCTACAGCGTCTTCACGATGGCCCACGGCCGCTCCAAGGAGGAGTGCGACGCGGTGCTCGACTCGATCGCCGAGGACTGCGGCATGGGTCCCGAGGACCGCGCCACCCTCTACTCCTCGACCGAGTACAAGAAGATCCGCCTGCATTACTTCACCGACGATTACCGGCGCTGGGAAGAGGAGCACTCGTAGATGCCAGGGCCGGCAGGGGTTTCGCTTAACTTTTTCGGTGGAGACGCACTGGCTGGCGCCGCGAGGAATTGCCGAAAAAGTGCAAGACGCTCCACCCCTGCCGGCCCTGGCATCTAGCGGGTCCGTGCGTTCCCACGAGCTGTACCAGCGGGCGGTGAAGGTACTTCCGGGGGGAGTTAACTCTCCGGTGCGGGCGATGGGGCAGATCGGGCGGGAGCCGATCTTCATCGAGCGCGGCGAAGGCTGCGAGCTGATCGATGTCGACGGCAACCGCTACCTCGACTGGGTCGGCTCCTGGGGGCCGCTGATCCTCGGCCACGCTAACCCTGCCGTGCTGGCGGCGGTCGAGAGCGCCGCGGTCGCTGGCACCAGCTTCGGTGCGACGACCGAGGCCGAGGTCGAGCTGGCCGAGGAGGTGGTCGCCCGCGTGCCCGCGGCCGAGATGATCCGCATGACCAGCTCCGGCACCGAGGCGGCGATGAGCGCGATTCGCCTCGCTCGCGCCGCCACCGGCCACGAGGTCGTGGTCAAGTTCGCCGGCGCCTATCACGGCCACTCCGACGGCCTGCTGGCCGAGGCCGGCTCGGGAATCGCGACCCTGGCGCTGCCGGCGAGCGCCGGCGTCACCGCCGCCCAGACCGCCGGCACGGTAGTCGTGCCTTGGAACGATCGCGCCGCTCTGGACCGCGCGCTCGCCGAGCATCCCGTCGCCGCGGTGATCCTCGAGCCGATCGCCGCCAACATGGGCGTCGTCCCGCCGCTCGATGGATTCCTCGAGCACTGCGCCACCGCCGCTCGGGATGCCGGCGCCCTGCTGATCTTCGACGAGGTGATCACCGGCTTTCGCGTCGCCGCCGGCGGCGCCCAGCAGCTCTATGGCGTCGAACCCGACCTGACCGTGCTCGGCAAGATCCTCGGCGGCGGCCTGCCTGCCGCTGCTTTCGCCGGCCCGCGCGAGCTGATGGAGCGGATCGCGCCGGCGGGCGACGTCTACCAAGCGGGCACCCTCTCCGGCAACCCGCTGGCGACCGCCGCCGGACTCGCGACCCTGCGGCAGCTCGGCGCTGCCGCCTACGAGCGCCTCGCCGAACTGACCGAGCGCCTCCGCACCGGCCTCGACGGCTTGGCCGAGGAGCGGCCACTGCAACTGGCCTCGGCACCCGGCCTGCTGACCCTCTTCTTCAGCCCGGGCCCGGTCGCCGACTTCACCGCCGCCGCGGCCTGCGACCTCGATGCCCACGCCCGTTTCTGCCGGGCGATGCTGGCCCGCGGTGTCTACCCGCCCCCTTCGCAGTTCGAGGCCTGGTTCGTCTCCCTCGCCCACGACGAGGCGACGATCGACCGCACGCTCGAAGCCGCCGCCGAGTCGCTCGAGGAGGCCCTGTGAGCGACGAGGCCGGTCCGCCGTCCGATCCCAACCAGGCGCTCGGCTCGCTTGCCACCCGCCTGCGCGAAGCCGAGTCGCCGCTCTCCGGCCACGTGACCGACTCGGAAGAGCGTCCCGTCTTCGGCCTGCTCGCCGCGCTCGGCCCGCGCTCGGCCGCCGCCCCGGGGGAGTACGCGTTCGTGGTCGAGGCCGTGCGCGAGGGCTACCTCCTGCACTACGGCACGCCGCGCCTGCTCGCCGGTCACGACGACGACCTCGCCCTGCTCGCCGGGGACTATCTCTACGCCCTCGGCATCGACCGCCTCGCCGCTCTCGGCGATACCGAAGCGGTCGCGGTGCTGGGCGATCTGATCGGTCGCTGTGCCCAGTTGCACGCCGAGGAGCGCCTCGTTGAGGTGGCTGGGTTGTGGCGCTCGGCCGCCCTCGCGGTCGGCGGCAGAGAACATGGCCACCCCGCGGCGGCGTGAGTCAATAGACTCCGTTCTCCTGAGGTTGAGCTGTTGAGCGACGAATCGGACAAGCAGAACGGGGCCGAGGCAAGCGGTCGGCCGGAGCGCCCAGCGCCCGAGCCGCCTGGCTACTTCGAGGGCGAGTCGATGACTCGCCGTAAGGCCTTTACCGTTGCGGTACAGGGCATCGGCGGTCTCGCCGGCGCGGCGATCGTGCTGCCCGCCGTCGGTTTCGCCGTGGCGCCGATCTTCCATCGCGGCAAGGAGCGCTGGGAGGCGGTCGGTCCGACCAGCGACTTCGTCGAAGACACCTACCGCCAAGTCGTCTTCACCGAAACCGAGTCGATCGGCGACGCCGGCAAGACGACCGCCTATATCCGCCGTAGCTCCAAGCAGCTCGAAGAAAAACCGGGCGAGTTCGTCGCCGTCTCCAACCGCTGTGCCCATCTCGGCTGCCCGGTTCGCTTCGTCGAGGCCGCCGGCAACTTCATCTGCCCCTGCCACGGCGGCGTCTACGACTTCCAGGGCAAGCGGATCGGCGGCCCGCCGGTACGCCCGCTCGACCGCTTCCAGACCCGCGTGCGCAACGGCCAGGTTGAGGTGGGCCCGCGCTACAGCGTCACCTCGCAGCTGGAACCGGTCCGCGCCCGCGACCCTGGCGAGTTCACCGGTGGGGTCTGGGAATATCTGTACCCGCCCCGTCCGTCCACCTTCCCACCCCCGAGCGGTTGAGCGGCTGACCGACGATGAAGCTCGACTCCCTGATTCCCGCCCCGCTCCGCAAACCGGCAAAGCCCGGCACGGGCAATGGCGCCAAGGGCCCGGCCCCAGCCGATCTCAAGACGGCGCCGCCGGAGCGTCCCTCCGATGCGCAGCGCCTCGGCGACCGCGCCAAGGACGCCCCCGCCGACGTGCTCGCCTGGGTCGACCAGCGCACAGCCGCCACCGGCTTCCTCACCGGGATGCTCTACCGCAAGGTGCCGAAGGGGACCAACTGGTTCTACACGCTCGGCTCGGCGACCCTGATCGCCTTCATCTCGCAGGCGATCACCGGTGTCTTCTTGGCGATGTTCTACACGCCGTCGACCACCCAGGCCTACGCCTCGATCGCCCACATCAACAACGACGTCTTCCTCGGCCAGCTCGTCCACGGCATGCACAAGTGGGGCTCGAGCGTGATGGTGATCCTGGTCTTCCTGCACATGGGGCGCACCTTCTTCTTCGGCGCCTACAAGTACCCGCGCGAGCTCAACTGGGTGATCGGCGTCGTGCTGCTGATCCTGACGATGACGATGGCCTTCACGGGCTACCTGCTGCCATTCGACCAGCGCTCCTTCTGGGCCTCGGTCGTCGGCATCAACATCAACGGCACCGGGCCGGTCGTCGGCCCTTACCTGAGCGATTTCCTGCGCGCCGGCCCTGAGCTCGGGGCGACCACGCTCTCGCGCTTCTACGCGATCCACATGCTGCTCGTGCCCGGCGCGATCATCGCGATGATCGGCGCCCACATGTACCTGGTCGTCAAGCTCGGCACCACGGCCCCGCCCTGGCTGAAAGCCGAAAAGCCGAAGGTCGCGGCACCCGTCTCCCAGCTCGACGCCGGCGTCGAGGGCAACGGCGCCTCGCCCAGCAACGGAGCGTCGGCGAGCGCATGAAGCCAGCCGAGAAGCAGGCATACCTCGAGGAGTACGAGCTGCTGAAGAAGAAGGGCAAGCCCTTCTTCCCCTACGCGGTTTTGAAGGATTCGGCGATGATGCTCGCCGTTGTCGGCGTGATCATCCTGATGTCGGTCGTGCTCGGCGCCGAGCAGGGGCCGAAGGCCGATCCGACGACGACGACCTACGTGCCGCGCCCGGAGTGGTACTTCTTCTTCCTCTTCGAGGTCCTGCGCGTGATCAAGCCGCCCGAGCTGGTCCCGATCGCGACGATCGGCATTCCCACGGCCTGCATGGTCCTCCTCCTCCTCCTGCCCTTCTACGACCGCGGCCCGGAGCGCAACCCGATCCGCCGTCCGATCGCGACCACCGCCGGGATCCTGACGATCGCCGCGATGGCCTACCTCACCTTCTTGGGTGCGACCGGAGGTTCGCCAACCGAAATCGACATGAAGGTCGCGCCCCAATACGAAGCCGGTAAGGAGGTCGTTGCCGGCTCAGGCTGCCTCGCCTGCCACAAGCTGGGCGAGAACGGCAACAACGGCCCCGGGCCGGAATTGACCCACATCGCGCAGCGCATTCCGCGCGCCGCGATCATCCGCTCGGTGGAGATCGGGCCAGGCATCATGCCCTCCTTCCGTGACCTGCCGCCGAAGAAGCTCAACGAGCTCGCCGATTTCCTCTCCTCGCTCGACTAAGCCGTCCCGGGACTCGGCCCAGTTCGCGGGGCAGGTCAACCGCATGTTCGACCGCGTCGCCGGTCGCTACGACGCGCTTAACTCGGTGATGACCGCCGGCCTGCACCACCGCTGGCGCAAGCGCGCCGCCGAGCGCGCCGAGCTGAGCCCGGGCGATTCGGCGCTCGATGTCTGCTGCGGAACCGGCGACCTGGCGCTCGAGCTGGCCGGCCGGGTGGCCCCCGCCGGCCACGTAGTCGGCTGCGACTTCTCCGAGCCGATGCTCGATCTCGCCCGCGAGAAGGCCAGCCAGCGCGACGCTGATGGCGTCCGCTTTGAGTGGGCCGACGCGCTTAGCCTTCCCTACGACGCCGGCCGCTTCGATGCGGTCACGGTCGGCTTTGGAGTGCGCAACCTGGCCAACCTGGAGCGGGGGCTGGGGGAGATGGCGCGGGTCCTGCGCCCGGGCGGTCGCCTGGTCGTGCTGGAGATAACCCAGCCGACGCGACCGCCGCTCTCGACCTTCTACTCGCTCTGGTTCGACCGCATCGTGCCCCTGCTCGGCAGCTTTTCCGGCGACTCCGAGGCCTACAGCTACCTGCCCGAGTCGGTGCGCAGCTTCCCCGCCCCGAGCCGGTTGGCCGAGCTGATGGACGGCGTCGGGCTGAAGCGGATCCGCTGGACCGTTCTCGCCGGGGGGATCATCGCGATCCACAGCGGCGTTCGCGTGTGACCCGGCCCTCGTCGGTACCGCCCCCGGTCACGGCCGTGCTCGACGCCTCGAGCCGCTGGCTGCCGGCCAGGCTGGGCGAGGTCGAGGACCTGCTGCGCGAGCAGGGCGCCGGCTATGGCGAGTTGCTCGGAACCGACGTCGCCACAACGCTGGCCGCTGGGGGCAAGCGGCTGCGGCCGCT
This sequence comes from Solirubrobacterales bacterium, assembly GCA_036271315.1. Lineage (GTDB taxonomy): Bacteria > Actinomycetota > Thermoleophilia > Solirubrobacterales > 70-9 > VRUE01. Next base: position 58,683 of record DATBAV010000017.1, read on the forward strand.
GCTCGTCCTGCTCTGCGCCGCCGCCGAAGGCGGCGAGGGAGCCGTGCGGGCGGCCGCCGCGATCGAGCTGGTCCACATGGCGACCCTGGTCCACGACGACGTTCTCGACAACGCGCCGCTGCGTCGCGGCCTGCCGACGATCGCGGCGACCGCGGGCCGCTCACGCGCGACCGCGGTCGGCGACCTACTTTTCGCCCGAGCCTTCGCGCTTTTGGGTGAGCAGGGCGACGCCCGCGCTATCGCCCTGCTGGCGGCCGCCTCGGTCTCGCTTGCTGACGGCGAGCTGGCTCAGCGCCAGGATGCTTTCGACACGAGCATTTCCGAACGGCGCTACCTCGATCGCTGCCGCCTCAAGACCGCGACCTTGTTCGAATGTGCCTGCCTGCTCGGCCGCGATCTGCCGGCCCTCGGTGGCTTTGGAGCTCAGATCGGCCTCGCCTTCCAGCTCCTCGATGACGTGCTCGACGTCTCCGGGCCAGCCGAGCGCACGGGCAAGGCGCGCGGCACCGATCTGCTCGACGGCACCGTTACCCTGCCGCTGATCGCCGCCATCGCGGCCGACCCCTCGATCGCCCAGGTGGACCTGCGTGCCCTCGATACCGCCGCGGCCGAGCGGCTGTGCGATCGCATAGCCGCGAGCGGCGCTCTGGATCGGGTGCGCTCGCGCGCCCTGGAGCTGGTTGCCGGCGCCAAGGCCGAGCTCGACGGCGATGCCTTCGACCCCGAGCAGCGGCAGTTGCTTGGACTCGTCGCCGACGGCGTCGTGCAGCGCTACAGCTGAGCTCGCGCTCAGCGGAAGTCGTCGGCGCTGATCAGGTCGGCGTCGAGCGCCGCGCTGAAGGTCTCGACCACGAACTCCATGTTCTCGTGCTCGAGCGTCTTCAGGACGTCGCTGAGGGCGCGGGTGCCGAGGTCGAGCTCCTCGTCGAAGGCATCGATCTCGGCTTCGGCGTGGATCTCGTTGCTGCGCCATTCGCACTCGGGGCAACGTCGCCAGAGCCGCCAATGGCCGCGATCCCCGGCCTGCTCCCAGCAGGTTGGCTGCACCAGCGAGGACTCGCATTGCGGGCAGACGTGGAGTCCGGCGGCGATCTTCGTCTGAGCGGCGTGCGCGTCTCTCATACCTGCACTATCGAACCCGCGAAACGATCACTCCATCCGCACTTTCACGTAAAGACGGCGGAAAACCCAATTACCGGGTAGGCCACCTCCCCAATTACATGTGAGCCGAAATCCGATCCGATCGCCCTCGGCGGCCGGTACCATGGGTGAATGCCAAATATCGGACCAATGGAGCTCGCGATCGTCCTGATCATCGCCCTGGTCGTCTTCGGCCCCAAACGGCTGCCGGAGCTGGGTAAATCGCTCGGCAAAGGGATTCGCGAGTTCCGCGGATCGGTCAGTGGCGAGAGCCATGACGAGCCGGCGCAGCCGGAGGCGATCGAGCCACCGCAGGCCCCCGTCGAGCCACCGAAGCCCCCCGTCGGCAAGGGAGCCGAGGAGGGCGAGACGGTCGCTCACGATCGTCCCTAGGAACTAGCCATGGCCCGGATGAGGCCGGTCTCCCACGAGGATCAACTCAGCCTGGTCGAGCACCTCGACGAGCTGCGCACCCGCATCGTCGTCTGCCTGGTCGTCCTCGGCGTTGCCCTCGCCCTCTGCTTCTGGCAGAACCACTTGCTGCTTGAAATCGCCTCCGGGCCGCTGCCCAGCGATCACAAGAAGCTGCTCACCTTCGGCGTCACCGAGCCCTTCACGGTGACGCTGACCGTCTCGGTCTACGGGGCGTTGATCCTCTCGATGCCGGTCCTGCTCTACCAGCTATACGCCTACGTGCTGCCCGCCTTCAGCGAGCGCGAGCGGCGGGTGGTGCTGCCGATCCTGATCTTCGCTCCGATCCTCTTCCTCGCCGGCGTCGCCTTCTCCTATTTCGTCGTGATGCCGGCGGCGGTCAAGTTCCTGCTCGGTTTCAACGACAACCAGTTCAACGTCCAGGTTCGCGCCCGCGACTACTACAGCTTCTTCTCGACCACGATGCTCGCCGGAGGCGTCATCTTCCAGTTGCCACTGGCGATTCTCGCCGTCGTCCGGCTCGGGATCGTCAGCGTCGAGCAACTCTCCAAGAACCGCCGCTACGCCTATCTGATCATCGCGATCGTGGCCGCCGCCCTGCCCGGAGTCGACCCGATCTCGATGCTGCTCGAGATGGTTCCTCTACTTGTTTTGTTCGAGTTGAGTATCTTGATCGCTCGTGCCTTCGGCAGGCCGGGGGAGGCGGGAGGCTTGGCAAGACCCTCAACCCAGGAGCGGTGATTCGAGTTGGCGGAAAGCGGCGAGCGGCGGATGCTGTTCGATATCCGAGGACGACGGAAGCACGTCGTCCGGGTCGTCTACGCGATCCTCGCCCTGCTGATGGGTGCCAGCCTCTTCCTCGTCGTCGGGCCGTTCAACGTCGCCAACCTGGTTGGCGGCGGTAGCTCCACCAGTGCCGGCAAGGTGCTGCAGGAACAGGCCGAACACACCGAACAGAAGCTGCGTCGGGAACCGGAAAGCGAAGCCCTGCTGCTGGCCCTGACCAGAGAGAGGGTCTCGGCGGCGAACAGCCTCACCGAAGTCAATTCTGAAACCGGCGCGACCGTACTCACGCCGGAAGGGCGGGAAGAACTGGAACGCGGGGTCGAAGCTTGGGGCAGTTACTTGAAGCAGACCTCCGAACCAAAGGCCAATACAGCGCTGCTCGTCTCTGGCGGCTATTTCAGGCTCGCCGAAACATCGACGAGCTTCGAAGAAGCGGTCGAAAACATCGAAGGCGCGGCCAAAACGCAGCGGCTCGCCGCTGAAGCACAGCCGACGATCAACTCGCTGACGACGCTGGCGATCTACCAGTACTACGCCGGCAACTTCGCTGCCGGCGACAAGGCGGTGGCAGAAGCCGAAGCCAAGGCCCCGAGCAAGGCGGAAGCGAAAGAAATCGGCAAACAGATGGCGGAATTCCGCAAACGCGGCAAGGAATTCGAAAAAGGGAAGAAGGAAGCCGAAAAAGAAGAAGCGAAATTCGGCAAAGAACGCCTACAGAACCCCCTCGGCGGCCTCTCTGGCAGCACCGGCTCGCTGGGTGAATAGCGCCGTCCGGGAGTGGGCCGTGCTGGGCTCGAACCAGCGACCTTGAGATTAAGAGTCTCCTGCTCTACCAACTGAGCTAACGGCCCGCGGTCGGCAAGTATAGGAAGGCGACGCGCTCAGCGAACCGTGCAGGCCTTTTCGATGCTCCCGTCGATGATCGTGCCATCGGCGAAGGTGAAGCGGCCGTGGGTGCTGAAGATGCCGTCGCCACAGCGGGCCGAGACGTAGCTGCGTTCCTTGCCGCCGAAGCGGTAGCGCTTGCCGATCGAGGCGCTGAGGTGGGTCAGCGAGCCCTGCCCGCCGGCGATCTGGGGGAGGTCTACCGTCGCCCGGTAGCGGTAACGGCCGGCGCGCTTTTCGATCGGGATGGTGATGACGAAGTTCTGCACCGCCGGGCTGGTGATGCGGGCGTGCATGATCACGGTTGGCTTGCCGGCAAGGCGCGGGCCGTTGAAGAAAGTCAGGGGAGAACTGACGACGAACAGCGGCAATCCCGCCTCGCTGATCAGCGCGCTCGCGCGGCCACTGCCGACGACGGCGCCGGGACAGCGAGCCCGCGCTTCCTGGGGTGTGGCTTCTTCCAGCGAGGCCGGTTGACAGACGGGCAGTCCGGCAGTGCTCAGCCTGCCGTCGCGGTCGAAGTCGAGGACCAACTGCTGCAGAGGCGGCGGAACGCCGCCGTCCACCGCTCGCAGGTTCGCTTCGCCGTCGAAGTTGATCGGTGCGTAGGTGCTGCGCGGCAGGGAAGACGGCTTGAAGCCACCGTCCGCGGTCAGCACCAGGTTGCCGATCTTGACCAGGGCAGCGTTGGCCGCGCCCGCGAAGATCACGCAGCAAACCAAAGCCCCAGCTGCCAGAAGCCGCTTCAAGATTCCCCTCGACAACCAGGCTAGCGCTCCGCTCAAGCCGGCCCGAGAAATCTAGCCTTAACACAGTCTTCTGCAACGTAGCCCCCGCTCGGCCGTCTGGACCGCCAAACTATGCCGCGTGCCTGTGAGGAGGAGCAGGGGGTCGAGCGATGATGCGCGCGCTAAGCGGGATGGCGAGCCGCGGCCGCCCGCGATGCTGCGCCATCCGAAGCGGACCCTGGCGGTTGCGGCGGTATTGATCGCGATCCTCGTCGCTTTCGGCCTAAGTCTCAACGAACGGCTCAGCCCGGCGACGCTGGATATTCGCGGCACGCCGGTCCACCAGGCAAACGGGATGCTGCGTAAGTACTTCGGCGACACGTCGCCGTTCGCGATCCTCCTCCAGGGCCCGCCGAAGCAGATCGACGAACAGGGGCCGGAACTGATTCGCGGCCTTCGCCGCGACCCCAAGGTGACCACGCTCTCGCCCTGGGACCGCGGCTTCGTCAACCGCCTGCGGCCGAATCCACGCAAGGCCCTGATCGTTGCCGATTTCCACGTCGACAACAAAGAGGCGGTCAACGAGAAGGTGCCGCTGCTCGAAGAAGAAATAGAACGCACGATCCACGCTCCCGTGCGGGCGACTCAGAGCGGCTTCGCGACCGTCTCCAAGGCGATCCTCGACGAATCGATCTCGAGCAGCGAGAAGGCCGAGCTGATCGCCCTGCCGATCCTGCTGATCGTGCTCCTGCTCGTCTTCCGCTCACCGGTAGCGGCGGCGATCCCACTCGGCTTCGGGGCGATAGCCGTCTTCACCTCGCGCGGCCTGCTCTCGCTCCTGACCCACGTCTTCGACGTCGACTCGCTCGCCCTCACCGTCTGCTCGATGATGGGCTTGGCGCTCGGGGTCGACTACGCCCTGCTGCTCGTCTCCCGCTTCCGCGAGGAGCTCGACAGCGGGGCCGATCCGCTCGAGGCCGCCTGGTCAACTCGCCGCACCGCCGGCCGCACGACCGTGTTCGCTGGCTGCACGCTGGTGCTCTCGATGGTCGTCGCGCTCTTTGTCGTTCCAGGCGCGCTGCTGGCCTCGCTGGCCGGCACTCTGGCGCTCGTCGTCATCCTCACCGTCGCCGCCGCGACCTTGATCGGCCCGCCGGTGCTGGTCCTCGTCGGCCACAACGTCAACCGCTGGCGCATCGGGGCGGCCCCCAATGGCGAGCGCTCGCGACTGATGAAGGTGGTCGGCGCCGCCCTCAGCAGGCCTGTTCCCGTCGCCCTGGCAATCGGCGGCATAGTGCTCCTGCTCGCCGCGCCTGCTCTGGCGCTGAAAACGGGCCCCTTCAGCGTCGGCGAGCTGTCGAAGGACAGCCAGGCCCGGGTCGACGCGGAACACATCCAGTCCGAATTCGGCAGCGGCTTCGAAGCCCCGTTCACGATCGTCGCCGCCGCCAACGAAGGCACGATCACAGAAGCCTCTCGGCTCGAAGCGCTGACCCGCTGGCAGCACCGGATCGCCGAAACGCCCGGCGTGCAGACGGTGGTCGGGCCCGGGCAGGTCTCGCGCGCGGTCAAACCGCTGCAGAAAGGGCTTTCGGGCATTCTCGCCTCCAACGAAAACGTCGGCCCGCTGGCGGGCCTCAACCGCCTGGGCAAAAACCTCAACCGGCTCGCCGGCGGCGTCACCGCGATCCGCGGCGGCCTTTCGCGCGCCACCTCCGGTGCTGCACTACTGGCCGAGGGAACGGGTAGGGCGGAAGAAGGCGCCATAGAAATCGCCTCCGGCATCGGTCAGGCTGCTTCCGGCAGCCAGGAAGCGATCGACGCGATCGGCGAAGTGGCGAAAGGGAACAAGGAACTTGCCAAAGCCAACGAAAGGGCGGCAGTGGGGGCCCTGCAGATCAAGTTCGGCAGCCACGACCTGATCCCCATCCTCAATGCCAACGGGTTGCCGCGCGCGAAGCGGCTCCAACGCTCCCTCGACGAGGACTCGACCGCTAATGCACCTCAGGCGCAGGCGACCGCGCAGGCAACCAACGAAAAGCTGGCCGCGGCGCTGAAGGAGCTCGAAGGGATGACCGTCGGCAAGTCAGACCCCAACTATGCCGCCACACTGGATGCGCTGCGGGAAGCCTCGGGCACGGCCTCGACCCTGACGGCCGAACTGACGGTTTTGCAGGAACACCTCGCAACGGATGCTCACGAAGCGCGCGAAATCAAGCTCTATATCGAGAGCACGCTGAGGGAAATGCGGAAACTGGCGGCGGCCTCCAAACGGCTTTCCGACGGGCTGAAGAAAATCGAAACGGGGAGCAAGAAACTCGCTACCGGCACGGCCAAGCTCGACCACGAAGCCTCGAAGGAACTGAGCCAGCTCGGGCCCTTTCAGGAGGGTGCCGAACAGCTCGTCGCCGGCCTTTCCAGGCTGACCGGCGGCACCACCGAACTCGAACACCGACTGGGCGAATTCTATTCCCGCTCCTACCCGGTGGAAAGCGGTGCCCGCCGGATCGCCGTCCGAGTCGAATCCCAGAACGAATCGCTCAATCGCCGGGTGGACAGGCTGAAGCGAACTTCGCCGGGCATCTTCGACTCCGGCTACTTCGTCCTCTCGGCCCTCGATGGAACCCGCGGGCGACTGCACGAACGCGCTTCCGAAGCGGTCAACCTCAACACCGGCGGACAGGCGATCGCGCTCACCGTCTTCTCCAAGTACGGCTTCAACTCCGACGGCTCGATCGCGCTCAACAAGCAGCTCGAAAAAGACGCCGCCGAACTGGGCAAGGAAGCCAACATCGAAACCGGGGTCGCCGGCGGCCCGGCGACGCTGAACACCTACAGCCACGAAACCAAGGCGCGGATGCCCTACGTGATCGCCTCGATCACCCTGGCGACGTTCCTCGTCCTCGTCCTCGTCCTCCGCGCCCTGCCGCTGGCGGCGATCGCGGTTGGGCTCAACATCGCCACGGTCGCCGTCGCCTTCGGCGTCCTCACTCTGCTCACCCACGTGCCCGAAGGCTGGCCACTGGGCGGTCGCACCTACGTCGACGCGGTGGGGGCAACGATGATCTTCGGCGTCGTCTTTGGGCTCTCGATCGACTATGCGGTTTTCCTGCTCGTGCGGATGCGCGAGCACTACGACCGCGAGGGCGACAACGCCGCCGCGATCGAGTTCGGCCTGGAGAAGACAGCTCGGGTGATCACCGGCGCCGCGGTGATCATGATGGCCGTCTTCATCGCCTTCGCCGGTACCCCGATCGCCACGGTCAGCCAGCTTGGCGTCGGTTTGACCGTCGCCGTTTTGCTTGACGCCACGGTCGTCCGCATCGTTCTCTTGCCCGCCCTGATGCTCTTGGTCGGCGACAAGGTCTGGTGGCTACCGCGCTCACTCGAGCGAGTGCTGCCGCGACTCAACGTCTGAGCGGCCCAGCCCGCCCTTATCCGCTGCAAAAGAGCGCGTTGACTTCCAGTTAAGTCCCCGCCTGCCGCGCCCGTGGCGGCGGGTCCCTCGGATACGATTCTCCAGCCGTTCCCCTGGGTCGGAGGCCGGGGGAACCGCAAGCGACGATCCGTGGCTGCCAATCCTTCAGGCGAGGACGCTAGCTCGGCGCAAGGCCGGGGGGTCACCCCTGTGCGGGTGGCGGTGATCGCGGTCCTGGCAATCGCCGTGATCGCGCTCGGCTACGTGATCTTCAACGGCGGCAGCGAACACAAGTACAACTTGCTCTTCCAGAACGCCAGCCAGCTCGTCCCCGACAACCAGGTCCTGATCGGCGGTCAGCCGGTTGGCTCCGTGGAAAGCATCGAGCTGACCGACAACAACCTGGCCAAGGTCGTCGTCAGCGTCGAACAGGAACTGCACGAGGGCACGACGGCGACGATCCGCGCCACCTCGCTCTCCGGCGTCGCCAACCACTACGTCTCGATCAGTCCTGGCCCGAACAGCAACCCAGCGCTGAAGAACGACGCGACTCTCGGCCTCGCCTCGACCACGACGCCGATCGATATCGACCAGCTCTTCAACACCTTCCCCGCGCCGGTCCGCCGCGGCCTGGCCCAGTTCATCCAGGGCAACTCCGAAGTTTATGCCGGTGCCGGCAAGCCGGCCAACAAGACCTTCAAATACATCGGCGTCGGCTTCAACCGCGCCGGCGCCTTCGCCCACGAGATCAATGCGGACGAAAAGCTCTTCGCCCGCTTCCTGGTCAGCTCGAGCAGGCTCGGCACCACGGTCTCCGAACGCGGCACCGAGCTCTCCAGCGCGATCTCCAATGCCAACGCCGCCTTCGGCGCGATCGCCAAGCAGAACGCCGCCCTCGGCACCAGCCTGCAGCTGCTGCCGCCGACCTTCCGCCAGGCCAACACGACCTTCGTCAACCTGCGTGCCGCCCTCGACGACCTCGAACCGCTGATCGACACCTCGAAGACGGCGACCAAGAACCTGGCGCCGTTCCTCGGCGAACTGCACCCCGTCCTCTCCAAGGCGGTCCCGGTCTTCAGGAACTTGCGCCTGACCGTGCGTCGCAGGGGCTTTGCCAATGACTCGGCCGAACTGCTCGGCTTCCTGCCCGCCGTGGAGCAGCGCGCCTCGCGGGCGTTCCCGCACTCCGAAGGCGCGATCACAGCCTTCCAGCCCAACCTCAACTTCATCCGCGCCTACACGCCCGACCTCTTCAACGGCTTCGCCCGCCTCGGCCAGGTCAGCGCGCCCTATGACGGCAACGGCCACTACATCCGCAGCAGCTTGAGCAATCTCAACCTCTTCAACTACAACAGCGGCAGCCGCGCCCTGGAACCGATCGCTCCCTCCGAACAGTACGACGTCTTCGGCTCCTCGGCCGGGGTCAAGAAGCGCTGCCCAGGCGGCGCCAGCCAGCCCGCCGCCGATGGCTCCAGCCCCTTCGTCGAACCGCCGCACAGCGGCTCCGGCGTGACCACATCCGACTGCAACCCGGCCGACGCGCCACCCGGCCCATGAGGAAAACGATCGTCATAGGCGGGCTGGTGGCGGCGGCGATCGTGGCGATCGTGCTGCTCGCCTCGGGCGGCAGCGAAAGCAGCGGCTACGTCGTGCGGGCGATCTTCGACAACGGCGGCTTCATGGTCAAAGGCGAGCAGGTCCGGGTCGCCGGCGCCAACGTCGGTCAGATCGAGTCGGTCGGGGTCACCCTGCCGGGCGAGGTCGACAGCTACGAAGGCGGCAAGGAACAGGCGATCGACGGCAAGGCGGTGATCGTGATGAAGATCACCGATCCCGGTTTCCAGGACTTCCGCAGCGACGCCACCTGCCTGATCCGGCCGCAGTCGCTGATCGGCGAGAAGTTCGTCGACTGCCGGCCGACGCTGCCGCGCGCTCCGGGCGCCAAGCCGGCGCCGCCGCTGAAAAAGATCCCCTCCGGGGAACCCGGCACCGGCGAGTACCTGCTGCCGCTGGAGAACAACAGCACCAGCGTCGACCCCGACCTGATCAACGACATCAACAAACTGCCCTACGCGCAGCGCTTCCGCCTGATCTTCAACGAACTGGGCGCCGGCCTCGCCGGCCGCGGTGCCGACATCGAGGCCGCGGTGAAGCGGGCCAACCCGGCCCTGCGCGACGTCGATCGCCTGCTCGGCATCCTCAACGACCAGCGCGACCAGCTGACCCAGCTGTCCGCCGACTCGGAGCAGATCCTCGGGCCGCTCTCGCGCGAACGCGCCCAGGTCGCCGGCTTCTTCACCAACTCCGGTGCCGCCGCTCAGGCGACGACCGAACGCGGCAAGGAGCTGGAAGCCTCACTCCAGAAGTTCCCCGCCTTCCTGCGCCAGTTCCGCACCACGATGCGCAGCCTGCAGGGCTTCTCTGACGTCGCCACCCCGGTCTTCACCGATCTCGGCAAGGCGGCCCCCTCGTTCACCGAAACGACCCGCCTGCTGACCCCGTTCTCCGCCGCTTCGACCGTCGCCCTGAAGTCGCTCGGCGCCACCGGCGAAGAAGCGGGCCCGACGCTGCGCGCCGCCGACCCGGTGGTGCGCAAGACGAGCCAGCTCGCCCTCACCGGTGTCAGCCCAACCAACACCCTGGCCAAGTTCCTCGCCAGCACCAAGGAAACGAAGGGCTTCGACGCCCTCACCGAACTGATTTACAACGGTACGGCCACGTCGAATGGCTTTGACAAATATGGCCATTTCACCCGGCTCCTGACGACGCTTACCAACTGCCTCGAATATGAGCTTGAAGAAAGTGGCTGTTCGGCCAACTTCACCGGTGTCAGTGCCGGCAGCTCTTCACTCAGCGAGGCCGCCCTAAGTTCCCTGCTCGAGAAACAGGAAGAGAAGGAAGCTCAAGAAAGTGGCGCGACGCTTGCGCGACCCGGCGCGGCCAACTCCACACTTGCCCCCGCCAAGCCCATCACCCCTGAAGCTCCCGAAATCTCCCAGGGAAGAAAGCTCAGCGCGAAGTCCACTCTGACGGCGCCTCGTCAGCGAGCCCTCCTCAACTACCTCCTCGGCCCATGAGAAATCGCAGCGGCATACAGGGAGTGGCGAGCAGCCCGGTGATCGTCGGCGCGGTGACCGTGCTGGTCATCATCGTCGCCGTCTTCCTCGCCTACAACGCCAACAACGGACTGCCCTTCGTCTCGACCTACAACCTCCACGCCCGCGTGCCCAACGCCGACGCCCTGGTCAAGGGCAACGAGGTGCGGATCGGCGGCGCCCGCGTCGGCGTGGTCAAGTCGGTGGTGCCGGTGCAGACCGGCAACGGCCAGGTCGCCGCCGAACTCAACCTCAGCCTCGACAAGAACGTCGAGCCGCTGCCGAAGAACTCGACGATGATCATCAGGCCGAAATCGCCGCTCGGCCTCAAGTACCTGTCGATCATCCCCGGCGACTCGAAGGAAGGCTTCGCCGCGGGAGAAACGATCCCGGTCAAGGCGGCCCGGCCGGAACCGGTCGACATCGACCAGTTCTTCGACATGTTCGACGAAAAGACGCGCAAAGCGATCCAGCGCAACCTGGCCGGCTTCGGCAACGGTCTGGCCGGCCGCGGGCCGCAGCTCAACAACGCCTTCGTCGCCCTGCGCATGCTGGCCGAAAGCAGCGAGCCGGCGCTCTCGGACCTGGTCGCGCCGAGCACCGGCTTCGGTGAATTCTTCAAGGCGCTGGAGGCGCTCTCGGCAACCGTCGCGCCTGTGGCCGAGCAGCAGGCCAGCATGTTCGCCGCGCTCGACCGCACCTTTGCCGCCTTCGCCCGCGTCTCCCGTCCCTACATCCAGGAAACGATCTCCAAGGGGCCGGAAACACTCGACTCGGTAACCGAAGACCTACCGGCGATCAACCCGTTCCTCCACGACTCCGAACGCTTCTTCGCCGCACTCAAGCCCGGCGCGAAGGTACTGGGCGAAACCTCGCCGACGATCGCCGCCTCGCTGCGTGCCGGCATTCCGGCACTCAACCGCTCGCCTGTCCTCAACGCCCAGCTGCCGCCGACTGCCGACGCACTTCTGGCCTTCCAGCAGTCGACCGGCGTCTTCAACGGGCTCGACCTGCTGATCGACACCAACGAACTGCTCGGCCCGGCGATCAGGTTCATCGCCCCGGCTCAAACCACCTGCAATTACCTCAGTCTCGCCTTCCGCAATCTCGCCAACGCATCGGGTGAAGACAATGGCCTGGGCGGCTGGCTCAACGTGATCACCATTCAGCCGGCAGAAGGTGTCAACTCAGAGGGCGGTCCGGCTTCGGCGCCCGCAAACGGCGGGGAACTCCCGGGCGCCAACAAGGGCATCCCGCTTAATCATCTGCACTCAAACCCCTACCCGAACACGGCCTCTCCTGGCCAGCCTGAAGAGTGCGAAGCGGGCAACGAGCACTACGAAGTAGGCAAGACGCGGATCGGCAACACGCCGCGAAACGACGGCATTAAAACCGCCGAACAGTCCGAAAAGCAACTGCCAAAGAAAAAGTAATGGGCCGACTTCCAGAGAGAGACACGAGGGCGGGGGCGACCGACAGCCGCTTCAAATGGCGGCCGAGCAACGCCATGATCGCGGTGATCTTCATCCTCATCTTCACCGTCGGTCCCTACCTGGCCTTCACCGGTCACGTGCCCTTCACCAGCTACGGCTATGAGCTCAAGGCGACCTTCAGCAACGGGGCCAACATCGCCACCAACTCGCCGGTGCGGATCGCCGGCGTCGACGTCGGCCGGGTGATCTCGACCGAACGCGACGGCGACGCCACCACCGTCACCTTCACCGTCGAAGGCAAAGGGCAGCCGGTTCACGACGACGCCTTCGCCGCGATCCGTCCCCGCATCTTCCTCGAGGGCAACTTCTTCATCGACCTCTCACCGGGCAGCCCGAGCGCGCCGGAACTGGGCAGCGGCGACACGATCCCGGTCAGCCGCACCTCCACCTGGGTCCAGATCGACGAAGTCCTCACCGCTCTGCAGTCGCCGGTGCGCGCCGACCTCGGCCACCTGCTCGAGAGCTACGGCACGGCGCTGACCAGCAAGCCGACCGCGGCCGAAGACGCGACCCAGGAACCCGAGGTGCGGGGCAAGACCGCTGGCGAAGCGCTCAACGGCGCCTTCCACTACGGCGGCGACGCCGGCCGCTACAGCGCCCAGGTCACCAACGCCCTGCTCGGCACCCAGCCGCACGACCTTTCCCGGCTCATCGCCGGCACCGGCCGCACCTTCACCGCCCTGGCCAAGAACGAGGACGACCTCAAGGGCCTGATCGTCAACTTCGACGTCTTCACCGGCGCCCTAGCTGCGCAGTCGGCCAACCTCTCGACCACGATCAATCGCCTGGCCCCGACCCTGACCAACTTCCACAGCTCGCTGGTCAGCCTCAACAAGGCGCTGCCACCGCTGCGCGCCTGGGCGATCGAGATGACCCCGGCCGTCGCCGAGCTGCCGGCCGTAATCAAGGCCGGCAAACCGTGGCTGGCGCAGGCGCGGCCGCTCCTCTCCGGCAAGGAGGCGGGCGGCACGGCGAAACTGCTGCGCGAAGCTACGCCCGGGCTCGCCGGCGCGGCCCAGGCTGGCAAGGCCATCGCCCTGCCTCAGCTCAACCGGATCAGTCTCTGCACCAGCAAGGTATTCGTCCCCACCGGCAACCAGGTGATCAACGACCAGTTCAGCACCGGGCAGCCCAACTACCGCGAATTCCTCTACACCCTCACTGACTTTGCCGGATGGGGACAGAACTTCGACGGCAACGGGCCCTTCCTGCGGGTGCAGCCCGGCGGCGGCAACCTGCTGGTCGAACAGAAGAACCCCACGGGGAACCTGTCCACCGACAAGCAGGATTTCGCCCACACCGCAGCGGCGCCGGGCGGCACCCAGCCACAGCTCGGCGGCCGTGGCCCGTTGAAGCCCGAAGTGCGCTGCGACAGCAACCCCGTCCCCGACCTCAACGCCGGCCTTGGCCAGGTCGGCGCGCCCAGCCCGTCGGTGGTCAGCCCATGAGCCGCTGGACGAGCTTCCGCGCTTCGCTCTCCCGCCAATCGCGCGGGCGCAGCAAGGACACGATCGCGATCATCCTGCTCGCCGCGGCGGGGGTCGTGATGACGCTCTGGATCTTCACCCAGCAGAAGGCCTCGCTGCCCAACTGGGTGCCGATCGTCGGCGAAGAATTCGACCACATCACCGCTGACTTCACAACGGCGCAGGCGGTCACCCCCGGTCAGGGCCAGGCGGTCGACGTCGCCGGAATCCAGATCGGCAAGGTCACCTCGGTCGACCTCGAAGACGGCCACGCCGTCGTCGGCATGGACATCGAGCCGAAATACATGGAACTGATCCATCCCAACGCCAGCCTGCTACTGCGGCCGAAGACCAACCTCAACGACATGGTCGTCGAGGTCGAACCCGGCAGCGGCAAGGGGCACGTCGAAGACGGCCACAACTTCCCGCTCTCGCAGACCGAACCCAACGTCAACCTCGACGCCTTCCTCGGCACCCTCGACGCCGACACCCGCCAGTACATCCAGCTGCTTGTCGCCGGCGGCGCCCAGGGAATCGGCGGCCGCGGCCACCAGTTCGGCAACGCCCTGCGCCGGCTGCAGCCCTTCTCCCACTACATCGCCAGCCTCAACAAAGCGGTGGCGAGCCGGCGCGAGGCGCTCGCCAACGTGATCCACGACTTCGGCCTGCTGACCACCGAACTGGGCCGCCACGATGCCGCGATCGAACGCTGGGTCACCTCCTCCAAGGGCGCGCTCGGCAACTTCGCCAACCAGCAGAGCTCGATCCAGGAAATCCTCACCGAATTCCCCTCCACCCTGACCGCGGCCGAATCGGCCTTCGCCAGTGCAAACGCCTTCTCCAAAGCCGCCCGCCCGGCCCTGCTCGGCTTGATCCCCCAAGCGCAGGCGCTGAAGCCGGCGCTGAAGGCCAACCAGCGGCTCTTCGAACAGACGGTCGAACCGATCCGCACCCAGATCCGCCCCTTCACGCGTGAAGTCAGGCCCGTGTTGACCCACGCCAACCAGGGCTCCGCCGCGCTCAACAAGTCCGTGCGCGGCTTCGGCAACTCGCTGGGCGCCTTCAACAGCTTTCTCAACGAGCTCGCCTACAAGCCCAAAGGTGCAAAGCAGAGCTATCTCTTTTACTTGCCGTGGTTCAATCACGACGCCAACGCGACCTTCAACCTCAGTGATCCCGCCGGCATCATCAGCCGCGGCTTGATCCTGATCTCCTGCAACGGCACCGAGCTGGCTGCCGGGGCCGAAGCGGCTGAGCCCTATTTCAAGGCCACTTTGCGCGGCGCCAATGTTCCACGCAAAGGCGAACTGCCTCCGATCCCGACCTCGAAAGAAACCCCTCAATTCACCGGCTGCGGTCCGGAAACCGAATGAGCAAGCGCGCGCCCAGCACAACCCAGCTCCTGGTGATCGCCGGCTTCGCGCTCTCCTGCTTCGGCATCCTGCTCTTCCTCTGGATCACCTTCGGTGGCCCAACCCCGTTCAAGGCGCGCCCGTATGAGATCAACGTTCCCTTCAAGGAGGCGACCCAGCTGGCCCAGCAGTCCGACGTGCGCATCTCCGGCGTCTCGGTCGGCAAGGTGCAGGACATCGCCCTCGCGCCCAACGGCAAAGAAGCGATGGCCAAGGTCGACATCGACGACAAGTACGGCCCGCTGCCGGCAAACACCCGCGCCATCCTGCGCACCAAGACGCTGCTCGGCGAGACCTACATCGAACTAACCCCCGGCAGCCGCAACGGCCCGAAGCTCGCCGACGGCGGCACCCTGCCGGCAGCCCAGGTCGCCGAATCGGTCCAGCTCGACGAGATCTTCCGCACCTTCAACCCCAAAACCCGCGCCGCCTTCCAGACCTGGCAGCAGGAAGCGGCGGTGGCGATCGAGGGCCAGGGCGCCAGCCTCTCCTATGCCTTCGGCGAGCTCGAACCGGCCTTCACCAGCTTCGACCACCTCTTCCGCGTCCTCGACAGCCAGCGCCTCGCGGTCAAGCAGCTCTTCCGCAACGGCTCCACCGCGCTGACCGCCCTGCGCGGCCGCCAGGGTGAGCTGGCCGGCCTGATCGAAAACTCCAACGCGGTCTTCAGCACCACGGCCGCCCGCGACCGCGACATCGAAGCGCTCTTCCGCGCCTTCCCGACCTTCCAGGACGAGTCGAAACTGACCCTCAACCGGCTCAAGGGCTTCGCCATCAACGCCGACCCGGTGATGAAGCAACTGGTCCCGGTCGCCGAACAGCTCTCACCGACCCTGACCGCCTTCTCCAAGCTGGCGCCGCAGGCGAAGGGTTTCTTCGAAGGCCTCGAACCGGTGATCGACCGCGCCCCGACCGGCTTCCCCGCCGTCCGCAAGCTCTTCCGCGATCAGTTCCCGCCGCTGCTGCGCGCCGTCGATCCCTTCCTGCGCAACCTCAACCCGGTGATCACCGGCCTCGGCCTTTACAAGCATGAGCTAACGGCAACGATGGGCAACATTGCTGCGGTCTCCAACGCCAAGCTGCCAGTCGAAAATGCCGCAGGCGAAAACACCCACTACGTGCGGGCGATGGGTCCGTTCAACCCGGAATCGTTGTCGACGTACCCAAGCCGGACGACCACCGGTCGGACCAATGCCTACCCCCAGCCCCTCGCCGCCAAGAGCCTCGCGACAGGCCTACCCAGCTTCGATACCCGGGGATGCACCACAGGAGTGACCGCGACGATCAACGAAGCAGAAATCTTGAAAAACTCGGACTTCGCCGCACGCACAAATCAGAACAAGAAGACAACTGCGGAAAACGAAAAATTGTCAAAGACATTCTTCGAAATCCTCAAGAAGTACGCCTTCGGCGAACAGACCGACTCTGCCGCGACCGCCGCTCCCGGCTGCTTCCAGCAGGCGCCCTTCAACCCGATCGGCAAAGCCGGCGGGCCAACGACTTACCAGCACACGTTCGAACAGAGCGAATAGCGCCGACCTGTCGTTGGGCATTGGCTCAGAGCCTTGGCTCTTGTGCGACCTATGAGTCGGGGCCGGAGATGCTTTCCGGCTTGGCGACCGCTGGTGTTTCCGACTGCAACAGCCAGTCAGCTATCGGGTGCGCTCATATGTCGGTCCAATACCTTTGATTAAAAATAAACACAGCGGTATGTTCGCGACTATTCATGTAATTAGCATGGATTAGATCCGGTGGTATTCACTGGGGCAACGAATTTCCCGTGCCCTGCCACCGTAATCCAAAAGGAGGAGGCATATGCAGCTCAGGATGAAGAGAGGACCTTTGCTCTTGGCCTTGCTCGTGGCGCTGATCGCCACGATGGCTCTTGCGTCGGCGTCGGCGTCGGCAACGCCGTTCTGCGGTGGCCAGAAAGTCAATAATTCGAACAAGTGTTGGGGCGCTAGCCGTTGGATGGTGCAGGGCTTCGCTCAAGGAGCAAGCACTGGCGTATGCGTTGGCGCAGATGCCTACTCAGGTTCATGTGCGCCGGCTGGCCAGCAGGCCTTCGTCGGTGTGCCCGAAGGTCCACACGCCCCCTGGGTAATAGGAACCGCGTCGGCTTTCACTGAAGTCGTGGGCTATTACACGCAGACCTTCCCATAAGGATCGCTCGGCGCCTCAGGAGACGATCAAGTCATGGCAGGCATCAGGTCGGGCTGCTCACCCTGGCAGCTCGGCCTGCTGCTCGCGACTGTCTTCTCCGTGAGCGTGACGGCATGCGGCACTCAGCGGGCACAGAGCGGCCAAACGCCAACGCGAACCAGTAAGGCCTTGGGCGACGCCCTACTGCCGGCGGCACTCGGTGGCCGCATATCCCCTCTGCTGCTCGCCAACTTCGCGCTGCTTAATGCTCCTCCCGATGGCATTCCTCTCGCCGCCAGACAAACGCTGGGGGGCTCGGTTCCTGGAATCAGATGGAACCTCGCACGGCGCATTCCGGTCTCTCTACCAGGCAAGTACTGGTTGGTGCCTGGCACCGACAATATCTGCGTCGTGGCAATGGCCTCTGGGTCGCCATCCGTTGGCGCCGTCTGCGCGAGTGTCACTCAAGCGCTTCATCACGGGGTCGCGAGTACCTCGCTAAACCCAGCTTCCGGCAAGCGCATCATGGTCGGCGTCGTTCCAAACGGAATCCACACCGTATTTGTGCAGAGCGGGGCCAAGACAAGCTCCGTGCGCGCGGTTCATGGGCGCTTCGTTCTGCGCGACTCAGTCGCTGCGCCCCCAGACGAACTGACGTTGCGTTAGCGGCCGGGCTGCAAACTTGGCCCAGCGAGTTTTGGGCCGGAGATTTGAGACTCAGCGCGCCACCTGTGCACCTCTGCCGGGGATGCTTTAGGCATGACCTCGAGCCTTAGGCAACGTAGTGTAAAACGCGCTACCGTTGATGACATCGCTTCGGCACCGCCACCACTTTCGCTTCGGCTCGGCCGCGAGGGGATGCGTGCCCTGGGAGAGTTGGCGCGCCTTCGGGGAATAGGCAAGGCCGAGGCGGCGCGGCAGGCAATCCTGGAGACGGCCCGGCGAGAGCGTGCACGGCGTGGGCTTGCCGCAGAGGCCAGGCGCCTGATGGCCGACTCTGAGTACGTCAATGAGGCGCGGGAAGTCAGCGAGCTGATGGAGGAACTACGTGGTCCGGGGTGATGTGCATGCAATCAAGCTCCCTCGGCGCCGGGGTCACGTCCAGCAAGGCCCTCGCTACGCGGTCGTCGTCCAAGCGGACGATCTGCTGGCGCTCTCGACGGTGGTCGTTTGTCCGACATCCAGCTCGACTCCGCCCGCCACCTTTCATCCCGAGATAGTGCTGGAAGGCCAACCGACCCGGGTGCTGTGCGAGATGGTGGGCGCGGTTGACGCCACCCGTCTGGGCGATCGCGTGGGGCATCTCTCTTTTGACGAGCTGGGATCGGTGGACGAAGCGCTCGGCTTGGTTCTCAACCTGGGGTGATGCGGCCTCGTTTCGTCCGCAAAGGGCGGAATCTTGGCTCGCCGCAGGGCGGGAGCTTGACTACGTTGCCATGGTCGGCTCTACCGCCGGTCCACGTCGCACACTGAGATAGATGGCTTCCCCTCCCACAGCCCACGTCCCGCCGCAGAACATCGAGGCTGAGGAATCGGTGCTGGGGGCGATGCTGGTCTCCGAGCCGACCCTGACCCGGGTGATCGACGAGGTGAAGCTGAATGCCGCCGACTTCTACTTGGAGAAGCACGGGGCGATCTTCACCTGCGTCCACGATCTCTACGCGGCCTCCAAGCCGGTCGACGAGCTCAGCGTCACCGAGGCACTGGTCCAGCGCAACCAGATCGAGCAGGCGGGGGGCAAGCACTACGTCTCCGAGCTGGCGGCCAAGGTCCCCGCCGCCGGCAACGCCAAGCACTACGCCGAGATCGTCCAGCAGAACTCGCTGCTGCGGCGCCTGCTCGGCGCCGGGCAGCAGATCCAGGGCTGGGTGCACGAGCGCGACGGCGAACCGCGCGAGCTCTCCGAGCGGGCCGAGAAGCTGCTCTTCGACGTCGCCCACAAAGAGCAGGCGAGCGACTTCAAACTGCTCTCAGAGATCCTCCACGGCGAGGTCGACCGGTTGGAGAAGCTCTCCACCGGCGAGGCCGAACTGACCGGCACGCCCTCGGGCTTTCGCGACATCGACGCGGTCACCGGTGGTTTCCAGCCCGGCAACCTGATCATCGTCGCCGCCCGCCCGGCGATGGGCAAGTGCTGTTCAGCGCAAAGTCGGATTTATGACCCTAGTAGTGGCGTTCAACGCAAGATGGAGGAGCTCTTTCGAGCGCATTGCCGGGGTGAGGAGGTTTGGGTCGCATCCCTCGGCCCCGATCTTCGAATGAAGCCGGCCAAGGTTGCGGCAATCGAGTCCAACGGGCGCAAACGGGTCTACCGGCTGACGACAAGACTGGGTAGATGGACGGAGGCCACGTCAAATCATCCGGTCCTGACCAGTTCTGGCTGGCAGGACCTCGGTGAAGTCGAGGCGGGTGACAAAGTGGCGGTTCCTCGGCGACTCCCCGGTCCCAATGTGACGGCGGCACTCCCGGATCACGAGGTCGTCCTGCTCGGTGCGCTTATTGCCGATGGATCTATCAGCGGTCGCACTCCCCGTTTTTGCTTCGGAGAAGCCTCACCAGTATTGCCTGAGGTGGAGACAGCCGTGCGTAGATACGGCGTGCGGATGAAACTTGGCGCACGTGGCCATGGAACCGCTGCCATCAGTGGCGGCCATGGCTCCGGTGTGAACCCAGTTACTCGGATGCTGCGCAGTCATGGGCTAATGGGACTTCGCTCGGCCGAGAAGTTTGTTCCCGACGCCGTCTTCGGCCTCAGCGACGAGCAGATCGCTCGCTTTCTCGGCGTCATGTATGCCTGTGACGGCCACGTCTATAGCAGCGAGCGCCTGGCGCAGATCGGCTACACGACGATCAGCGAGCGGCTTGCTCGGGATGTCCAACACCTACTGCTGAGACTTGGCATCGTGGCGACGATCCGAACGCTGAAGCGGCCCGTCTATGACGGAACGGGCAAGATCGCTCGGGAGGTTCGGATCACCTCGCAAGAGAGTCTGCGCCGCTTCTGCGACCTGATCCACGTTCCCGGCAAGGAAACGAAGCAGGATGAGGTGTTGGAGCGCCTTGGTTCTGCTCCCCGGTCGACGAATACCGACACGCTTCCCAGCAATATCTGGGAGGAGATCCTGTTTGCAAAGGGGGACCGTTCCTGGGCCGACGTCAGCGAGCTGACAGGCCGACCACGCAACCACAACTGGCACGTGGGAGCACGAGCGCCGTCGCGTGGGCTTGTCGGCGAACTAACGACCGCCGTCGCCTCTCCCGCCCTCGAGGAGCTTTGCGACTCCGACATCTGGTGGGACGAGGTCGAGTCGGTCGAGTACGTGGGCGAAGAAGAGACTTACGACCTCGACGTGCCGGGACTGCGTAATTTCGTCGCCGACGACATCATCGTCCACAACAGCGCGATCGTCGCCAACATCGCCGAAAACGTCGCGGTCAAGCACAGCCAGCCGGTCGCCTTCTTCTCGCTCGAGATGTCCGAGGTCGAGCTGGCCCAGCGCTTCATCGCTTGCCGGGCGCGGATCTCGGGCGACAAGCTGCGCAAGGGTCAGGTCTCCCAGAAGGACTGGCCGAAGGTGGTGCGGGCCTGCAACGAGCTCGAGGAAGCGCCGCTCTGGTTCGACGACTCCTCCGACCTCGGCGTGCTCGACCTGCGGGCCAAGGCGCGCCGCCTGCACGCCCAAGAACAGGACAAGGGCGGACTGGGGCTGATCATCGTCGACTACCTGCAGCTGATGCGCACCGACGATCCCCGCGCCAACCGGGTCGAGCAGGTGGGCCAGATCAGCCGTGGCCTGAAGATCCTCGCCCGCGAGCTCGAGGTGCCGGTGCTGGCGATCTCGCAGCTCTCGCGCGCCCCCGAGCAGCGCCACCCGCCCAAGCCAATGCTCTCCGACCTGCGTGAATCCGGAAACCTCGAGCAGGACGCCGACGTCGTCGCCTTCCTCTTTCGCGAGGACTACTACCGCGACCCCGAGGAAGAGCCCGACGGCCTCGCCGACCTGATCATCGCCAAGCATAGGAACGGGCCGATCGCCTCGCCGAAGCTGGTCTTTCTCGACCGCTTCCCCAAGTTCGCCGACTTCGCTGGCCAGGACCAGCCGATCGAACAGCCCGCCGGCGAGGGCCCGCCGATCGACGACGTCGCCATCGCCGGGCCGGAGTTCTAGGTGCCGGGCGCGCGCAGCCAACCCTTCCGCGAAGTCGCCTGTCCACTCGGAGTCTGCGATGGCTCCAGCTGGATCCTCGGCCCCGAGGACGTGGCGCGCGAATGCGAGTGTCGCGCGGCGCGGCTCAAACGCGGTCGCGTCCGCGGCGTCGCCTCGGTGATCCCGCCGCGCTACCGCGGCGTCTCCTTCGACCGCCCGCCCGTCTCCGACATGGCGCGCGACCTGCAGACCAAGGCCGCTGTCGGCGCGGTGCGCGGGTTCGTCGACGACCTCGAGGCGGGGCTCGACGCCGGACGGGGGCTATGGATCTTTGGCGACACCGGCACCGGCAAGACGACCCTGGCGATGCTGGTCTCGAAGATGGCCCTGGAGGCCGGCCACTCGGTGGCGATCTACTCGCTGCCGAAGCTGCTCGCCCACATCCGCCGCACCTATGACTCAGAGCCCGGGGGGGACTCCTACCTTGCCTTCTTCGAGCGACTGACCTCTGTCGACCTGCTCCACATCGACGACCTAGGCGCCGAGAAACGCAGCGACTGGGTGCTCGAGCAGCTCTACGCG
Organism: Solirubrobacterales bacterium; assembly: GCA_036271315.1. Taxonomy (GTDB): domain Bacteria; phylum Actinomycetota; class Thermoleophilia; order Solirubrobacterales; family 70-9; genus VRUE01. The sequence goes on from DATBAV010000017.1 coordinate 80,410, forward strand.
CTGATCAACGAGCGCTACGAGGCGCAGCGCTCGGTCCTGGTCACGACCAACCTTCCGCACGAGGAGCTCGAGGAGCAGATCGGCAGCCGCACGGTCTCTCGCCTGAGCCAGATCTGCGACGAGGTGCCGCTCTTCGGCGACGATCGCCGCTACGGCAAGGTCGCCTAGCCGACCGAATCGGCACAATGCTCCGGCGATGCCAGGGCTTGTAATAGTCGGCGCCCAGTGGGGCGATGAGGGAAAGGGCAAGGTCACCGACCTGCTTGCCGAGCGCGCCGAGGCGATCGTGCGCTTTCAGGGCGGCAACAACGCCGGTCACACGATCGTCCGCGACGGCGAGGAGTTCAAGTTCCACCTGATCCCCTCAGGGATCCTCTACCCGGACAAGGCCTGCGTGATCGGCAACGGGGTCGTGCTCGACCCGCGCATCCTGCTCGGCGAGATCGACGGCCTGCGCCGTCGCGGCGTCGACATGAACAACCTGAAGATCTCGGCCAACGCGCACCTGATCATGCCCTACCACGTGTTGCTCGACACGGCGGGGGAGCTGAAGCTGGGCAAGCTCTCGCTCGGCACTACCCGCCGCGGCATCGGCCCCTGCTACGCCGACAAGGCGCTGCGCCTCGGCATCCGGGTCCAGGACCTGCTCGACGAGAAGATCCTGCGCGCCAAGATCCGCACTGCACTCGCGTCAAAGCAGCAGGCGCTGCGCGAACTCTCGGTGCAGCGCCGCAAGCTGCGCAAGGAGGCGGGCGAGGGCAGCGTCGCCGAGGGTGCGATCGAGGGCGCCCCGGACCCCCGCCTCGACCTGCACACGATGACCGAGGAACACGTCAACTACGGCCACCGCCTCGAGCCCCACATCGCCGACACCTCGCGCCTCTGCTGGGACGTGCTCGACGCCGGTAAGACGGTGATCTTCGAGGGCGCCCAGGCGACCCTGCTCGACCTCGACCACGGCACCTATCCCTTCGTCACCTCCTCCAACCCGATCGCCGGTGCGGCCACGGTCGGCGCCGGCGTCGGCCCGACTGACATCGACGAGGTCTGGGGCGTTGCCAAGGCCTACGCTACCCGCGTCGGCGCCGGGCCCTTCCCGACCGAGCTCGAGGACGCAGTCGGCCGTCACATGCTGGAGAAGGGACACGAGTACGGCACCACCACCGGGCGCGAGCGGCGCTGCGGCTGGATGGACCTGGTGGCCCTGCGCTACGCCGTGCGGCTCAACCGGATGAGCTCGCTGGCGATTACCAAGCTCGACGTGCTCAGCGGCCTCGACACCCTGCGCGTCGCGGTGCGCTATCGCTCGCGCGAGGGCGCCCTGCTCGACAGCTTTCCCTACCACCAGTCGATCCTGCACTCGGCGACGCCGGAGTACGAAGAGCTGCCAGGGTTCAGCGCCGATCTACAAGAGTGCCGCAGCGAGGACGACCTGCCGCCCGAGGCACGCAGCTACCTCAACTACATCGCCGAGTTCGTCGGCGTGCCGATCCGCCTCGTCGGCGTCGGCCCCGCCCGCGATCAGGTTGTCTGGCTCGGCGGCTGACTCGGCCGGCCGACTCCAGCGTTCAGCTGAGGGTGGTTCCTGAGAGCGCCGTGACCTTCCAGCTGCCGCCTTCTTCTCTGAGCGGCATCGCGTACTTGACGTGCCCGGCGCCGTAATAGATCAGGAAGCCCTGTTCGCCTTCGCGCCGCAGGCTGCCGGCGTCGACGGTGGTGATTTCGCGCTCGACCGACGCCGGCAGCGGCCGGGTGAAGGCTTTGAGCACGCCCGCGCAGTCGGCGCCCCGAGACTGAGCCGACTGGTTGGCCAACTTTTCAAGCTGTTCGACGTTGGGCTGCGCGAGGTAGGAACAGGCCTTGTCCCATTCTTCGGCGGCGCGGGCAACGTAAAAGCCGTGCACCACTTCCGCCGCCTCCTGCAATTCCGATTCGTCGCTCTCGTCGCCGAATTCCTGGATGCTGTTGTCGCCGCCCTTGGTGCGGAATTGCCCGGAGCCTCCGCCCGAGACCTCAAGCGGTGTTTCGACGCTCTTCCGCCCCCTCGATCCGCCCGAGGCCTGCTGGGCCTGCACCTGCTTGCTTTGGCCGCCGTCCTGTTCCTGGCCGTTGCCCTGTCCTTGAGAACCGCTCTTCTGCGGTGCGCTCGGGGAAGAGTCTCCTTGCGACCCAGTGTTGGCGGCGGCACCGGTCGCCGTCGAGCTGCTGTTCGAGTCTGAGTCTGACCCGCCGCAAGCGGCGAGTAGCGCTGCGGCGAGCACAGCGACAACGAGGGCCGCAAGCGGCCGTGTCCCATCCCTGGTCACCAGGTGCATTGTATGTGATCCCCTGCGCTAATCCAGGACTTTGGAGGTGAGTGAGGCAACCTTCCAGCCGTCACCTTCCCTGCTCACCGGCATCGCGTAGACCACTTCCCCTGCCCCGTAGTAGATGAGAAATCCCTTCGCGCCTTGCTGCCGCAGACTGCCGGCATCGACGACCGTGCTTTCGCGTCGTTCCTGTGCGCTGAGGCGAGTGAACGCTTTCAGGAAGGAGGGGCAGGAGGTGTCTTCGAGTTCGGTCGCCGAGATCGCGAGGTGTTCGATTTTGGTCAGCACGGCGCCTGAGAGCTGGGCACAGCTGGCCGACCAGTCCCCCCGGGCCCGGGCCAAGAAGAAGTTGTGGACGACGTCCGCCGCCTCTTCCCGTTCGGCTTCGCCGCTCTCTTCGCCGAAGTCGAGGAGGCTGCTGTCGGTCTTGTCGCGGAACTGATCCGAGCCGCTAGCTGAGCTACCGCAGGCGGCGAGAAGCGCTGCTCCGAGAGCGGTGGCAACCAGCGTCGCGACGAGCCATTTCGCCTTCTCCCTAGTCAAGGGGTCGATTGTATTGGCGCTCCCGCGCTACGGAGACGCGGGGGTACAGAAGTCGCGCTGCGCAGCCTTCTGCTCTACAGTTTCGATGTGGCTTCAGGTAGACGCACGGCTAGGCTGAGCGAGCGGCTGCCAAGGGGCCGGCACGGGTTGCCGCGGGAGGCCGTGACGGAGTCCCAGCGCATCCGCATCCTCCAAGCGATGATCGAGGTCGTCTCCGAGCGCGGCTACCCCGAGACTCGAGTCGTCGACGTGATCGGCGTCGCCGGCGTCTCCAGGAAGACGTTCTACGAACTCTTCTCCAGCAAGGAGGATTGCTTCCTCGCCACCTACGACGTGCTGCTCGGCAACCTGCTCGGCGACACTGCCCGAGGCTTCGAGTCCAAGCCGGGCTCGTCCTGGGCCGAGCGCGTCGCGGCCGGGCTCGGCGAGCTGCTCAAACACCTCGCTGAGCATCCCGACGAGGCCCGCTTCGCGATCGTCGAGGTGCTTGCCGCCGGTCCCAAGGCGCTGGCTCGCCGCGACGCAGCCCTGCGCCAGTTCACCGGCTTTCTCGACGCCGGTCGCGCCGAAACCTCGGTTGAGCTGCCGGGAATCACGGCGCTCTCGCTTGCCGGTGGCATCAACGAGTTGCTCTACAGCGAGATCCTGCACGGCGCAGCCGCCCGGTTGCCGAGCCGCCTACCCGACCTGATGTTCTGGATCACCCTGCCCTTCCTCGGCCCCGAGGGCGCCGCCGAGGAGCGCGAGCGCACCCGCCTCTCGATGCTCGAGAGCTGAGCAACTCCGCTTTCAAGCGCTCTTTTTTGCGAATCCCAGGGTTTATCTAGATTGCGAGACTGGTAGTTTGGGAATTGGAGGGATAGACCAAGGCTTTCGATGGCCGGGGCTGTTTGAAGGCCGGGCCGCAAAAGGAGAGAGATAGAGCACATGCGCAAGCGTTTGATTACGACATTGGCACTGGCGGCGGCATTCGCCCTCGCGGTGGCAGGGATCGCCACGGCTGACAAGCCCACGGTCGTCCACGTGGGCAACCTGACCCTGACCCTGAACGGCGGTTTCACCCCGAAGGCGCTGCCGAAGAGCGGCAAGCCGGCGCCGATCAGCCTCAACGTCAGCGGCAAGATCGCGACAAATGACGGCAGCCACATCCCGGCCGTGAAAGAAATCGTCGTCGAAACCGACAAGAACGGCTCGATCGACACCAAGGGCCTGCCCACCTGCACCGCGGGCAAACTGCAGGCGCAGGACACCAAGCACGCGGAAGCCATCTGCGAAAAAGCGATCATCGGCGAAGGAAAGACCAACGTCGAGGTCGCCTTCCCCGAACAGACGCCGTTCATAGCCAAGAGCAAGCTGCTCGCCTTCAACGGCGGGACCAGCGGCGGCAAGACGACGATCTACATCCACGCCTACCTGAGCTCGCCGGTCTCGGCGGCGGTCGTCACCACGGTCAAAATCTCGAAGATCCACAACGGCCGCTACGGCACCAAGTCAATCGCCACGATCCCCAAGATCGCCGGCGGCTACGGCTCGGCGAAGGAATTCGAACTGACCTTCACCCGTGGCTACAAAAACACGCCGTTCCTGTTCGCTAACTGCCCGGACGGTCACCTCAACGCCAAAGTCACCTCGGTCTTCTCCGATGGAACCAAGGCGATCGGCAGCTTCGTTCGCTCCTGCACCCCGAAGGGCTGACGAGCACTAAGTCTCAGGACGAAAAGGGGAAGAAAGGGCGGCCAGCTGGCCGCCCTTTCTTTTGCCTCAACACGAAATCAATATTCAGCACCCTTTCGGTACTGGTAAGTTTTTCCCGTGGGCAAGCGCTTGATACTTACTCTCTCCGCCGCCGTGCTGCTTGTCTTGGTCGTCGTCGGCATGGCAACCGCAAAGGGCGAAAAACCCATCGTTGTCCAAGTTGGCAACCTGAGACTCACGGCGAACGGAAACTTCAGCCCGACGCTGCTGCCGAAGAACGAATTTGCGCCGATCACGCTGAACCTCAGCGGCAAGATCGAAACCCTCGATCACACCCATCCTCCGGCGATTCAGGAAGTGATCGTCGAAACCGACAAGAACGGGGCGATCAACGCAAAAGGACTGCCAGTCTGCACCTCGGGCAAACTGCAGGCGCAGACCACCGCCAAGGCCAGGGCAATCTGCAAAACGGCGATCGTCGGAGAAGGCACGACCAGCGTCGAAGTCGCCTTCCCCGAACAAAGGCCCTTCATCACCAAAAGCGAATTGCTCGTCTTCAACGGCGGGGTCAGCGGTGGCAAGACGAAGGTCTTCGTCCACGCCTACCTGAGCTCGCCGGTCTCTGCCGCGGTCGTGGTCCCGGTCACGGTCTCGAAAATCCACCACGGTCGCTATGGCCTCAAAACGGTGGCGAAGATCCCCAAAATCGCCGGCGGCTACGGCTCTCCACTGAGCTTCAGCCTCAAAGTGGGCCGCAAGTTCACCTACAAGGGCAAGCAGCAGAGCTACCTGCTCGCCAAATGCCCCGATGGCCATTTGGTCGCCAAAGGCATCGGAATCTTCAGCGGCAACCTTCGCCTCGCCGGCAGCCTGGTCCGCACCTGCACGCCGAAGGGCTGAGTGGGCCCTAGTCGCGCGGATCGATCGGATCCGTTGGTGCCGGCGGGATCAGGCCCTCGGCTTCGCGCCGTCGCTCGCCCCGCCGCAGCATTCGTTGGGTCAGGATCGCGATGCTGAGGATCGCCGTAGCGCCGAGACTGAGCTGGACGCTAAGCAGGCCCTCGCGGGTCCAGTAGACATCGCGCAGATCGAGCAGCAGCGCCGCCTCGTCGAAGGTCAGGCCCATGCCGACCCCGGTGCTGATCGCGAGCCGCTCTTCCAAGGTCTCGTCGTCGGTCAAGAGGGCGGTTGTTCCCGAGGCGAAGGTGAGCACGATGCCGGGCACGAAGTGGTGGATGTGGCGACCGCCGACGCTGACATTGCGGAACGGCCACCATTCGTCGCGGATGCCGAGGGTCGAGAGGCGCACCAGCGCGAAAGAGCCGAGGAAGCCGGCGAGCAGGTTGAAGAGGACCGTCTCGGAGCGCGGTGCCTCGTCGTAGCCGCCCACGGCGACGCTGACCGTGTCCAGCGCCGCGGCCGGGGCCGCTTCGACCAGGCGCTCCCCATCGGCCTCCTCGTGCGTGCGGCGCTGCAACATGCGGCCGAACTGGCCGGCGAGGACGACGCCCGCTCCTCCCAGGGCGACGGTGGCGAGGCCGATCGTGGCCCGCTCGGAGCGTGCCCAGTGGAAGTGAGTCCTCGCCTTGGCGCGCCGGGTCAGGCGAGTCGGCAAGCGAGGCGAGCCCATGCCGGCCAGCCTAGCGCTGGGTTCAGCGTTCCTCGGTGACGATCGTCTTCACCGTGGCGACGGCGCCATCGGCGAGCTCGATCTCGACCATGTGAGTGCCGATCTCGCGGATCGGCTGCTCGAGGCGGATCTTGCGCCGGTCGATGCGCAGGTCGCGGGCGTCCTGGATCGCGTCGGCGATCTCCTTGGCCCCGACGGAGCCGAAGAGCTTGCCGTCCTCGCCAGCCCGCTGATAGATCGTCAGGACGGTCTTGGAAAGCAGCGACGCTGCCTGCTCTTCACGCTCGGCCCGGGCCTTCTCGGCCTTTTCGAGCTCGGCCTGGCGGCGCTGAGCCTGCTCCAGCGCCCCGGGCGTCGCCGGGGTCGCCAGTTTGCGCGGGATCAGGTAGTTGCGCAGGTAGCCGGGCGATACGTCGACCGGCTCACCGCGCTGGCCGAGCTGCTCAACGTCCTCGAGCAGGATGGCCTGCGTCATCAGCGCTCTCCGACGTAGGGCAGGAGGGCGATCTCACGGGCGCGCTTCACCGCCACCGAAAGCTGGCGCTGATGCTTGCGCGAGAGCCCGGTGACCCGGCGGCCACGCGTCTTCCCCTTGTCGGAGAGGAAGCGGCGCAGGAGATTGAGGTCCTTGTAATCGACTTCCTCGGAGTTGATCCGCGTGTATTTACGCGGCCGCGTGCGATCGTCGCGGCGGCCGCGGCGGGGAGTCGATGAAGTTGAGTCGTTGGTACGGGCCATGCTGGGCCGGGAATCCTACAGACCTGACGGCGGCGGCCACTGCGCGGTGCGACGTCCTCAGTCGCTCACGTGCAGAGCACGCTTCGCTCCCTGCGTCCTTGCCCCGCTTGGTCCGCCGCCGTCAGGCAGGCTAAAACGGAATGTCGTCGTCTCCGCCGCCCGCCGCCGCGCCGGCGAAATCGGAGGAGTCGGCGGGCACGTCGCTGCTGGGGCTGAAGCCGCCGCCTTCGTTGCCACCACCACCGCTGGAGCCGTCGCGCGAGCCGAGGAACTGCACCGAGTTGGCGATGATCTCGACTGTCTGGCGCTTGCCGCCGCCGTCTTTGGCCTCCCACTCGCGCCAGTCGAGGCGACCTTCGATCGCCACGGGGCGGCCCTTGGCGAGATAGTTGGCGCAGTTCTCGCCCTGCGCTCCCCAGACGGTGACATCGAAGTAGTTGGGCTTGTCGACCCATTCGCCCGTCTGACCGTCCTTGCGACGGCTGTTGACCGCCACGCGCAGCTTGCAGACCGAGGTCCCGCCCGGCGTGCTGCGCAGCTCCGGATCGCGGGTCAGGTTTCCGGTGATGACCACTACGTTCACGTTCGACGCTGCCACAGCTCTCAACTCCTCTGGAATCGTTTTCTGGATTCCAGTTTAAGAGCGTCGGCGGCGCGACTCGCTCCCTTGCCCCCGCAATCTGCGCAGGAAACCGACTACTCGTCGGCGGCGACGGGCACGTCGGCGCTCTCGGGAGCGCTCTCGGCCGGCTCGGCCACCGACTCAGCCGACTCATCGCTTGGCTCAGTGGCGACTGCAGGCCGGGGCGGGCCCTGGGGACCGCGCTCACCGCGATCACGCGAAGCACCGGGCGCCGGAGCGGCAACCGTGGGCGGCACCATCACAGGCGCGTCGGCATCGACTTTGAAGATCCGGAAGCGCAGCACGCCGTCGGCGATCTTCAGGTTGTGGTTGAGCTCGTCGAGCAGCTCGGTCGGCGCCTCGAAGCGCAGCCAACGGTAATCGGCCTCGTTACGCCCGCCGATTTCGTAAGCCATCTTGCGCAGGCCCCATTTATTCTCGTGCTTGAGCGTCCCTTTGCCCTCGATCCGGGCGCGCACGTCTTGCGCAAGCGCGTCGCGCCCGGCCTCGTCTGGGCCCGGGTCCAACATCAGGACAAGCTCGTATTCGCGTGGTGCTGCCAAAGCGGCGAGGGACTATAGCGACAGTGGGGCTAGGGCCTGGTACCCCTGTCGGCTCAACTTTTTCGGTTGAGACGCATCTGCTGGCGCCCCGAGGAATTGCCGAAAAAGTACAAGCCGCCGACAGGGGTACCAGGCCCTAGTGCTCAATGCGGCGCAAACTCCATCGAGCCGTCGTTGGGCGACGGCGAGACGGGAGCTGGTTCCGGCGGGGGAGCGGGGACGACTTCCGGGGCGGGGACTGAGCTAGGGGGCGGTTCAGGCGGGGGTTCCGGGATGGAAGATGGCCCTGGCGGCCCCGCGGGAGCTTCTTGCTGCCGTCGCTGGGTGGGGGCGCTCTGCTTGTGCCTCGGTCTATGCCGGGATCTGTGTGCCGGTAGTGGCTTCGGAGTCTTCTCCCTGGTTTTCCGATCTTCGCGCGGTTTCGTCACAGCGTCGATTCGCGGCAGCCCAACGTCGGCAGGTAGCGGAGGCGGCGCCGGCGGCTTCAGGAAGCTTGGTGCCATCCGCAACGTAAGCACTACCGCGGCGACCCCAAGGAGCGCCAGCCCAGCTTGAGACCATCGGACCCGGACACGCATTCCCAGCTAAGCCAAGGACCCTTGGATGTCTCCCCCGAAGCCGTTGAGTGGAAGGGATGGGGTGCCCATCCCTTCCCACCTGATCCGTTTCTGGAAGAGCAAGCAAGAGCTCTGGATAGTCTGAGCCCTGCGTGCCCGATTCCGACCCACTGATCATTGTCTCGAACCGGGGCCCCGCCCAGTTCGAGCGTGATGAGAACGGGGAGCGCACGGTGCGACGAGGTGGGGGAGGCTTGGTCACGGCGCTCTCGGGGCTGGTCTCGCACCGCGACGCGCTCTGGATCGCCTCGGCGATGACCGACGAGGACGTCGCGGTCAGCGAGGAGCGCGGCGGCCCTGCCGAGCTCTCGATCGACGGCATCGACTACCGGGTGTTGTTGGTCGGCTCCGACGCCGAGGCCTACGACCGCTTCTACAACGTGATCGCCAACCCGATCCTCTGGTTCATCCAGCACTACCTCTGGGACCTCTCCAACGCTCCCGACATCCGCCAGGAGGAGCTCGACGCTTGGGACTACGGCTACCAGGCGGTCAACCGCGACATCGCCAACGCGGTGCTGGGCCAGATCGAGGGTCGCGAGCGGCCGCTGGTGATGCTGCACGACTACCACCTCTACACGGCGCCAGGAATGATTCGCGAGGCCCGCCCCGACGCCTTCCTCCACCACTTCGTCCACATCCCCTGGTCGCAGCCCGACAGTTGGCGCATCCTGCCGGGCCGCATCCGCGAGGCGCTCTTCCGCGGCATGCTCGCCAACGACATCATCGGCTTCCACACCCACGCCTACTGCATCAACTTCATCCGCTGCTGCGACGAACTGCTCGAGGTCGACGTCGACTACGAGAAGGGCATCGTCCACCACGACGGTGGCGAGACCCGCACCCGCGCCTATCCACTCTCGATCGACGCCGAAAGGCTCCGCCGCGCGGCGGAGACGCCCGAGGTGGCCGCCGCCGAGCGCGAGGTCTTGGAGCGTCGCCGCAAGCACCTGATCATCCGCGTCGACCGCGCCGACCTCTCCAAGAACGTGCTGCGCGGCTTCACCGCCTTTGACACCTTCCTCACCCAGCACCCCGAGTTCAGCGAACAGGTCACCTTCATCGCCCACCTACAGCCCTCGCGCCAGGACGTGCCCGAGTACGCCGAGTACCTGGAGCGGATCGAGGCCTTGGTCGCGGTCGTCAATCACCGCCACGGCACCACCGACTGGATGCCGATCGACCTCAAGATCTACGAGAACTTCTACGACGCGGTCGCCCGCTACAAGCACTTCGACCTGCTGATGGTCAACTCGCTCTTCGACGGCATGAACCTGGTCGCCAAGGAGGCCCCGGCGGTCAATACCCGCGACGGGGTGCTGATGCTCTCCGAGAACACCGGCTCGCACGAGGAGCTTTCCGACTGCACGCTGACGGTCAACCCCTTCGACATCCAGGAGCAGGCCGACGCGATCTACCGGGCGCTGACGATGGACCCCGAGGAGCGCCGTCTGCGCGCCAAGCACCTCAAGGAGCTGGTCTTCTCGCGCAACCCCGGCGACTGGGTCGACGATCAGCTCAAGGACATCGGCGAGTTGCGCGAGACGGTCGGCTAGCGCAGCCCGTGTCGCGCCGGCGCGGCTCAGGTATCGAGCTCGGACAGCAGCTCGACCCAGTCGCGCAGCAGGCGCGGTGAGAGGAACTCCTTGCGGGCGTGTTCCTTGCCCGCTCGCCCGAGTCGCTTGCCGAGCTCGGGGTCGGCGAGGATCTCGAGGCAGCGCTGAGCGCACTGCTCGGAGGAGTCGACCAGGAAGCCGGTCTCGCCGTCTGTGATCTGCAGCGGGATACCCCCGACGTTGCCGCCGATCGTCGGCCGGCCCTTCCACAGCGCCTCGGTCACGGTCAGGCCGAAGCCCTCGCGGATCGACTTCTGCAGGCAGACGTCGGACTGCGACTGGAAGGCGTTGACCTCGATCGCGCCGACGTTGTTGAGGTTGTTGAGGATCTTGATGTCCTCGTCGTTCTCGGCGTACTCGAAGGTTTTCTGGAAGAACTCCCAGCCCTCCGGGTCGTCGGTTGCCATCGAGCCGACCAGGGCGAGCTGCGCCTCCGGCACCTGCTTGGTCACCTCCCGGTAGGCGTCGATCACGCCCATCGGGTCCTTCCAGGGGTCGAAGCGCGAGACCTGGGTGATCAGCGGCCGGTCGACGTCGATTCCGAACTGGCGGCAGACGAAGGCGGCGTCGTCGGGCGAGAAAGCCATGTTCTTCGGCGAGAGCGGATCGATCGCCGGCGGGATGATGCGAACGCCGTCGTGTTCGGCAACGCCCTTTGGCACGTAGGTCGGCAGGTGCCAGACGGTCGCGTCGTACTCTTCGATCATCGGCTGCAGGCGTGCGATCGGAGCCGGGTTGGGCTCGGAGAGGTCGATGTGGCAGCGCCAGATCCAGTTGCGGCTCTTTGCCTGGGCGCCGCGCTTGAGGCCGATCGGCTGCGGGTCGTGGACGATGACCGTGTCCCACTCGCCCTGCAGGCCCTCGGCGTTGATCGCGTTGATTTCGTCGAACAGCGCCCATTCCTCATCGCTCAGCGTCTCGTCGGCGCCTTGCAGCGAGTTATGGAGCAGCTTGGTCGCGTTGTAGAACTCCTCTTTGCCGAAGATCACGTGCCAGTGCGCGTCGATGCCAATGTCGCGCATCAGCGGCACGATCGTGTAGAGGATCTCCGAGACGCCGCCGCCGAAAGCAGTGGCGCTGACGTGCAGGACGCGATGGCCTTTCATCGGCTCCGCCAGCTCGCGAATCCGTTCGATCGTCTCCTTGCCGGCGATGTGGGTGTAGTCGGCGAGGGACTTCTGGCCTAGTGAGACTTCCTGAAGCATCGGGGAGTTCTACATCGCCCGGCGGTCGCCCGTGCTTTAGCCCTGCGGTCGTTTGCCCAACGTCACACTGACTTCCTTGTGCTTGTTGTCGCGTAGCACCTCCAGCTTCACGGTTTCGCCGGGTTGGTAGGCGGCGATGTAGCGGGCGAGGTCGTCGGGCTGCACGACTGGGTGGCCTTCGATCGCGAGGATCACGTCGCCGCCCGTTTCGTAGGGGGTTGCCTGGAAGGTGATCTTGCCGTCGGGCCCCTTCAGCCCAGCCTTGTCGGCGGGGCCGCCCGGCACGACTTCCGAGAGCAGGGCGCCGTGGTCGGTGTCGAGGCCGAGCTTGTCGGCGAGCTGGGGGTAGACCGGCTGGGTGGCGACGCCGATGTAGGCGTATTCGGCTTCGCCCTTTTCTTCCAGCTGGGATATGGAGCGCTTGATCGCCGAGACCGGTACGGCGAAGCCGACGCCGGAGTTGGAGCCCGAGTCGGTCTCGATCTGCTCGTTGATGCCGAGCACGTGGGCACCGGCGTCGAGCAGCGGCCCGCCGGAGTTGCCGGGATTGATCGAGGCGTCGGTCTGGATCGCTCCCTCGATCTGGAACTTGGTCAGCGATTCGACCGAGCGGTCGGTTGCCGATACGACGCCGACCGAGAGCGATTGCTGCTCGCCGAAGGGACTGCCGATGGCCGCCACCGGCTGGCCGACGACGAGGTCGTTGTCGTCACCCAGCTTCAATGGGTGCAGCTCGAAGCCATCGGGCTTGACTTCCAACAGGGCGACGTCGGCAAAGGGGTCGAAGCCGACGATCTTCGCCGGCACGATGTTGCGGTCGGGGAACTCGATGAAGACTTCCTTGGCGGTCTTGCGCGTGCCGCTCGATTCGTCGGTGACGACGTGGGCGTTGGTGACTATGTGGCCCTTGGTATCGAGCACGAAACCCGAGCCCTCCGCGGCGCCACCTTCGCCGCGGAAGATCGAGCGAATCGTGACCACGCCCGGCGAGGCTTCGCGGAAGACCCTCGCGGCGTCGAAGCCGTGCTCGGCGGTCTGCACGGCCACCTGCGGGGCCGCTTCGGTGACCGTCGTCGTCTGGCTCGCCGTGTCGCCACCGCCTCCGCCGCAGCCCGCCAGGATGAGCGCCAGCGCCGCGGTGGCCCAGAGGGCCCGGACCTTCACACCGTCGCCTTCGCGGCTGCCGGCACCGGCTCTGCAACCACCGCGCGCGAGCGCGGCAGATCGAGCGTGAAGGCGGTGAAGCGCTTGCTGGAAGCGATCGCGACGCGACCCTCCATGCGCTGTGCGAGCTCGCGGGCGATCGCCAGGCCGAGCCCCGAGCCACCGGCGGAGTCGGCGGTGTAGAAGCGCTCGAAGATGCGGCTGTGAACGCGGCGCGGGATACCGGGACCGTCGTCGGAGACGGTCAGCTCGGCGCGGCGGTTGACGGAATAGGTGGTCACGGTCACCTTCGTGCCCTCAGGCGTGTGCGTGAGGGCGTTGTCGAGGAGGATACGGATGACCTGGCGCACGCGATCTGGATCGGCACTGGCGATCACCGGCAGATCGGGCGTGCGCAGCTCCAGCCGCGAGCCCCGCCGGTCGGCCCGCGGGCCGAACTCGCGCGCCACTTCGCGCGCCAGCGAGCCGAGGTCGACGTTGTTGCTCTTCATTGCCACGGCGCCGGCGTCGAGCTGGGAGAGGTCGAGCAGGTCGGCGGTGAGCTTGGTCAGGCGGACGATCTGTTCGCGCATCGTGCGCACGAACTCGGCCCGCTCCTCGGGGCTGGGGTCCTCCTCCTCGAGCAGTTCGACGAAGCCACCGAGGCTGAAGATCGGCGTGCGCAGCTCGTGAGAGGCGTTGGCAATGAACTGCTTGCGGGCACTGTCGAGCTCGGCGAGGCGCCGCTGCATCTCGTTGAAGGTGCGGGCGAGCTGGCCGAGCTGGCCGGCGGCGGAGATCGGGATCGGCGTCTCGAAGTTGCCGTCGGCGACTTTGCGGGCGGCGTCCTCGAGCCGGCGGATGTTGGAGCCGGCAAGGCGGGCGTAGTAGATGCCGATCGCGGTGGAGATCAGGATGGCGAGAAATCCGGCGATGAGGATCTGCCCTTTGACGCTGCCCAAGCCGCTGGCGGCGCCGCCGATCGCGACCGTGTAGACGTAGATCAAAAGCGTCGTGCCGACCGCGATGCCGACCGCGATCAGGGTGATCCGGTTGCCCAGGTTCGGGGGCCTGAACCGCGGCATGGGGCGTTACTCCCGGAAGCGGTAGCCGACGCCGCGCACCGTGAAGAGGAACTCGGGGTCCTTGGGATCGCTCTCGAGCTTCTCGCGCAGATGGCGGATATGGACGTCGACGGTGCGCGGATCGCGGTACTCGGAGTCGCCCCAGACGTGCTCGAGCAAGGTCTCGCGGCTGAGCACCCGGCCCGGCGAGCGGGCCAGGGCGCCGAGGATCTCGAACTCGACGTAGGTGACCTTGATCTCCTTCTCGCGCAGGGTGACCATGCGGCGGCCGAAGTCGATCTTCAGTTCGCCATGGTCGATCGTCTCCTCACCGTCGGGTTCGCCGCCCATGCGCGAGCGGCGCAGCGCCGCCTTCACTCGGCTGCGGAACTCACGCATCGAGAAGGGCTTGGTTATGTAGTCGTCGGCGCCGACCTCGAGGCCGGCGACCTTGTCGGTCTCCGAGCCCTTGGCGGTGAGCATGATGATCGGCACCTGGCTGCGCGAGCGCAGTTCGCGGCAGACTTCGACGCCGTCGAGCTTGGGCAGCATCAGGTCGAGGATGACCAGGTCGAAGCGCGCCTCCTCGAAGCGCTGCAGCGCTTCGCGGCCGTCCTGGGCGGAGGTGACGTGGTAGCCGTCCTTGCGCAGCGGGTAGCTGAGCAGCGTCTGTATGGACTGCTCGTCGTCGACCAGGAGGATGCGTGTTGACCCGTTGGGCATGGACAGAGGATATTCCCCGTGCAAACTCCGCATATTGCGGGGGCGAAAGCTTTCAGAGGATCAGCAGTTGGACAGATGTGCGAGTACCAAGTACTAAGGTTGCTGGGTAGAAAGCCGATATGAAGCGCAGGATGCAACCACGACAGTTGAAGAGCCTCGTCGAGACCGGGCACTACAAGCCCGAGCCCTCGCTGGTCGCCGCAGCGATGCTGCAGCGGCGCGGTGTGCGCGAACTGCTCACCAGTGAGAGCTTCATGCGAGCTGGTCGAATCCCGCCGGCTCCAGAAGTCGGCCACCGGGCAGCCTGACCTCGACCCCAGATCCGGCCTGAACCTGGCCGATCCGTGTGAGCGGCGTGCCTTCTTTGTCCAGGACTGCAGCTGTCGCCTCCTCGAGGCGGTCGGGCGGAACGCACGCCAGCAGCTCGTAGTCCTCGCCACCGCTGAGCAGGCGCCAGGGGTCCCGGCCTGCCGCTTCGCTCAGGGCAACAGCGCCAGGTGCCAGTGACACCGCCTCGGCCTCGATCTCGAGCTTGACGCCACTGGCGCGTGCGATGTGGCCGGCGTCGGCACCGAGTCCGTCGCTGAGATCGATCATCGCCGTGGCTCCCGCTTGGGAGAGCGCTTTTCCAGCCCCGAGCCGCGGCGTGGGCTCGAGCTGCCGCGCCCGCAGAGCATCCGCCCAGCTCGAAGTCGACTGGTCTTTTGACCACCGTATAGAGGGGTCAATCGACCAGTCGGTGTTTTGCAGGAGAAGGAGGCCGGCGGCAGCGCCACCGATCTCGCCGGTCAGCACCAGCGCGTCGCCGGGGTGTGCGCCGCGGCGGCTGAGGAAGGCGTCCGGGGATGGCGCGTGGCCGACCACGGTGATCGCGAGAAAGAGCTGGTCGGAGCGGGTGAGGTCGCCACCAGCGAGATCCGTGCCGGTCTGGCGAGCGAGCGCGACCATGCCGTCGAGCAACTCGAGGCATTCCTCCTCGCCAAAATCAGGCGGGAGGCCGAGGACGACATAAGCCTCGCCAGCTTCGGCGCCCATCGCCGCGAGGTCGGAGAGGGCGGCGGCGAGGGCCTTGTGGCCAATCTGGGCTGGACTGGCCTGGTCGCGGCGGAAGTGCACGCCGTCGACGAGGGCGTCGACCGAGGTGGCGGTGGCGCCGTCGGGAGCAGTGACCGCGGCGTCGTCGCCACTGCCGAGATGCGTACGCGATCCGCTCGCGGGTAGCCGCTCTCGTATCCGCGCCAGCAGCTCGAACTCGCCCATGCGCACCATTGTCCCTGTCAGCCTCCCCCGTCACTAAGGTCCGACGCCAAGTGGAGCGCCGTCAGCCCCTTCTACATCGCATCGGCGAGGCCGGGGCGAATTTCGGAACCAAGCCGCCGCGCAGCAAGCGCGTGCGGCTGGCGATCCAGCTCGGCATCGCCCTCGTCGTCTTCGGCTTCCTCGTCCTCACCGTGATCGACCAGTGGTCCGAGATCCAAGACAAGGGCGTCCACTTTCACGTCCTCTGGCTGATCCCGGCCTTCGTCATCCTGCCGATCTTCTACGCGCTCAACGCGGTCGGCTGGGACCTGATTCTGCGCTTCCTCGGCTACAGGCTGGGGGCGGGGCGGGCGCAGGTCGCCTGGGGCCAGCCGCTGCTTGCCCGCTACGTCCCCGGCAGCGTCCTCTATGTACTGGGCCGGGTGCTGCTCTCCGAGCGCGCCGGCGTGCCGCGGCGGCTGACGGTCGCCAGCATCGTCTACGAACAGGCGCTGCAGGCGACCTCGGCGATCGTCGTCGCCGCCTACTTCCTGATCGTCCATCCCGACCTGCAGGGGCAGTCGCTGCGCTGGGGGATCCTGCTCCTGATCCCGCTCCTGATCGTGCTCTTGCACCCGCGTGTCTTCGGGCCGCTGGCCGACCGCGTGCTGCGCGCCTTCGGCCGCGAGCCGTTGCCCGAGGTGATGTCGCTGAAGGGGGTGATGGCGGTGATGGCCTTCTATGTCCTCAACTGGGGGGTGATCGCGGTTGGCATCTACTGCGTCGCCCGCTCGGTCAGCTCGATCCCGCCCAGCCAGATATTCGTCGCCGGTGCGGCCCAGGCCTTTGGCTACGTGGCAGCTCTGGCGACCCTGGTCGCCCCCGCCGGCCTTGGCATTCGCGATGCTGCCTTCGCCTGGTCGTTCAAGGTCGCCGCACCGGGCGACAGCTTCGCGGTCGCGTCGCTGATCGCGATCGTCGTGCGCGGCGTGCAGACGGTGGTCGAGATCCTCTACGTGGGGATCGTCACTACGCTGGGTCGCAGGGAGGGATGGTCCATGCATACCGGGGTGATCCATGCTTCCCCCGAAGAGGAAGAGGCGGCCTCAAAGCGGGATGCGAGCTCCGAGCTGGTAGGCGGTCAGCCCGAGTAGCAGCGCTTGCAGCACCCGGTCTCGCGAGAGGGCGACGGCTGGCAGGGGCCAGAGGAGGTACCAAGGCAGGAGCCAGGCGGTGGCTAGAAGGAGGCCGGTGGTTGCCCAGGCGGTGGCCCGGAGCCAGTCGCCACCGCGGTGGGTCCAGGCGAGGAGATAGATGACCAAAGCCGCGTAAAGGACGAGGAACGCCGCGCGGGCCCAGTCGGGATCGAGGCCGGTGAGTCGAGCCGTCGTGATCGGAATGCTCAGATGACTGGTGCGGCCCTGGTTCTCGCCGGCCAAGGTGAAGGCGTGCAGCCAGTTCCAGCCAAAGGCGAGATAGGCGGCCAGAGCGACGAGCGCCAGAGCGACGAGGCCGCCGAGCAGGAAGCGCCGTCGCCGCTCCGCTCCGAGCAGGGCAAAGGGGATCGCGATCGCGGCCGTCGCCTTCGCGGCGCCCGCCGCGACAAAGGCGCCGCCGGCCAGGCCCTCGCGAGCGGTGAGCATGCCGGCGAGGCCCAAGGTCATCAGCAGGACGGCGAACCCGTCGTTGTGGGGACCGCCGACGACGTGGACCAGCACCAACGGGTTGAGGGCGACGAAGGCAGCGGCGCGAGTGGGATCGATGCCACGGGCTGGGGCGAGGCGCGCGAGGAGATAGGCGATCGCCATAACCGCGGCCGCAGAGGCGGCCTTGAGCACGTAGACGGCAGCTTCGACGGGCAGCCAGGCGAGCGGGTAGGTCGCCAGGGTGAAGAGCGGCCCGTAAGCGCTGCTGGTTTCGGTCCAGGTGACGTGGGGGAAGGCAGGGTCCCCGGGGGCACTCCGCGGAGCGTGGACATAGGGATCGAGTCCGTGCTGGACCGCGAGCCGGGCGTAGTCGACGTAGCTGTAGACATCGTGCGAGAGCAGCGGCGGCAGGCAGGCGAAGAGGATGATGAGCGCGGCGATCGCCGCCCAGACCAGCCGCCGGTCCAGCCGGGGCGCCAGCGCCAGCGCGCCTAGGTAGGCGGCGAAGCCGGCCCACATCAGGGCGTAGGCGACCCCCGGCGAGAGGCTCAGCTACTTGCTCCCGACTTCTTCCGCAGCGCCGCCGCCGCCGACGTTGGTGGCGGGAGGGGGCGGGGGGACCGGCGTCGGCTTCTGTCCCGCGCCGGGGGCGTAGGCGTCGGGGTTATAGCCGCCGGTCACTTCTTCGCCGATTTCGCGGGCGCGGTCCGCTTCGGCTTCCGCCGCTCCACCCGGACCGCCGGTGCCCTTGCCGCGCGGTGCCGAGGCGGTGAAGTGACCGAAGTAAGGCGCCCAGCTAATCGGCTGCTTGGGCTTGTCGAATTCCTCGCAGGGGATTTCTGCCCCCGAGTAGAGCGAGTGCCAGATTTCGGCGGGGAAGGTGCCGCCGAAGACGGTGATGCCGTGCACGTCGGTCATTTCGATCGCGTTGGACTGCGGGTAGCCGACCCAGACCACGGTGGTCAGATTGGGCTGGTAGCCGGCGAACCAGGCGTCGGTCTCGCGGTCGGTCGTGCCGGTCTTGCCGGCTTGGCCGGGGCAGCCGGTGTAGGCGGCGGTGCCGGTGCCTTCGGTGATGTTGTCGTGCAGCAGGCGGGTCACCTCGTAAGCGACCGCTTCGGAGATGACTCGGCGCGGCGCGGCGCGGTTGGGGCGCTCGGTCTTGCCGCCGGGGAAGACGACGCGCTTGATCGCGACCGGGTCGTGGTGGACGCCGCCGTCGGCCAGCGTCGCGTAGGCGTCGGCCAGTTCAAGTGGCGATACGCCGACGCGGAGACCGCCGATCCCCTCGGCCGGGATGCCGTCGAGCGGGCTGGTGATTCCCATCGACTTCGCCGTCGCCGCGACTCGTTCGGGACCGACGTCGAGGTCGAGCTGGGCGAAGACCGTGTTGTCGGAGGCGACGGTCGCTTGCTGGAGGTTGACTTTGCCGAGGTAACCCTCGTCGGCGGTGTGCACTTCCCAGTGGCCCCACTTGGGCAGGTCGAGGTCGAGCGGTTTCGACACGTAATAGGTCGTGTAGGGGTCGATGCCCTGCTTGATCGCCGTGGTCAGGACGAAGGCCTTGAAGGTCGAGCCGGGCTGGCGGTGCCCCTGGGCGGCGAGGTTGAACTGGCTGGAGTCATAGTTCGAGCTGGAGACCATCGACTCGATCTCGCCGTTGTCGGGATCGATCGAGACCAGGGCCGAGGAGGGGTCGGTCGAGTAAGGCAGCGCCGAGCGCATCGCTTCCAGGCCGACCTCCTGCAGTCGTGGCTGCAGCGTCGTGTAGGCCTTGATCCCGCCGTCGCGCACGATCTGGGCGCCGTAGCGTTCGATCAGCTGGTGTTCGACGTAGTCGAAGAAGAAGGGTTCGCGGTGGGCGAAGTAGGAGCCGGAGACGTCGAGCCCAAGGCCGCTTTCTTCGGCTTGGCGGGCGCGCGCGGGGGAGAGATAGCCGAGGTGGGCCATCTTGGCCAGCACCGAGTTGCGCCGCTGGCGGGCTTCGCCGGGGTGGAGGATCGGGTTGTACTCGGAAGGCGCCTGCGGCAGGCCGGCGAGCAGCGCCGACTGTTCGAGCGAGAGCTTCCAGACCGGTTTCGAGAAGTAGATCTGCGACGCTGCGCCGACGCCGACCGTGGTCGCCCCTTCGACCGTCCCGTAGGTGGCGGTGTTGAGGTACTGGTCGAGGATTTCCTTGCGCGAGTGCCGTTCGGCGTACTCGATCGCCAGCTTCGCCTCGATGATCTTGCGTTCGAGGTCGCGCTTGGGGTTGCGCAGGCAGAGGTGGCGGACGAGCTGCTGGGTGATCGTCGAGCCGCCCTCGACGGTCTTGCCCGCTTCGAGGTTCTTCACTGCGGCGCGGAGGATGCCCTCCGGGTCGACGCCGCCGTGTTCGTAGAAGCGCTGGTCCTCGATCGCCACCGTGGCGAGCTGCAACTGCTTGGGGATGCGCTCGATCGAGACCGGGTCGCGCGCTTCGTCTGAGGAGATCAGCCCCAGCTTGCTGCCGTCGCCGGCGTAGATCGCCGAGTTGCCGGTGTGGTTGACCTGCTTGCAGGCCGCCAGGGAGGGAGCGTCGGCGGCGACGTTGAGCACCCAGGAGGCGATCGCGAAGACGCCGAAGACAAGCACGACGAAGAGGGTGCCGCCGAGCAGGGCCAGCTTGGCCCCAATCCCCCCGCGCCGCCGCTGACGTCGCCGATTGCGCTGCGCCATGGGAAGAGGGTACTTCGGCCCCGGGGCTCTCAGGCCTGGGTGTCCTCGGTCGAGAGGTTGTGGATGATGCCGTCGACCAGCATCTGGTTGGGGATGACGACGGTCGTGCCGTCGCCGGGGCTGATGTAGGTGTAGGAGAGGGTGATGTCGGTGACCCGCCCCTCGACCTCCTCGAAGGAGATGCGGTCGCCGATCTTGATCGGCTGTGAGACGGCGAGCTGAACGCCGGCGACCATGTTGCCGATCGTGTGCTGAGCGGCGAAGCCGACGATCGCCGCCAGCACGGCGGTCGAGGCGAGGATCCCGGTCGCCAGCCGCTTCAGCTCGGTGAACTGGCTGAGCGCGATCGCCACCAGGACGAGGAAGACGATCAGGATCACGAGGCGGCGCAGGAAGCGCAGGCGTGTCTTCGTGGACCTCGAGACCTGTGAGACTGCCGGCGTCATGGACGCCACGGTATCCGCAAAGCCCGCCGGCTTCCCGTACGCGAACTGGGGGCCATGGGCCGCGGTCCTCGGCGTTCTGCTCGCCCTTGGCACGGGGGTTGTGCTCTCGGTGCCGGCGTTGGTCATCGACCATCCGCCGTCGGGGGGCGAACTGAGCGATGTCGCCAACGCGTTTGTGCAACTGGCCACCGCGCTCGGCTTCCTGTTGGTGCCGTTTGCGATCGCCGCGGCGCGGGGGGCGAGCGTGCGCGAGGCGGCGGCGCGGCTGGGCCTGCGGAAGTTCCGGCCGGGGGCGATCAAGTGGGTATTCGCTGCGATCGGCGCCTATTTGGTCTTCGCGATCGCCTACACGGCGATCTTCGGCGAACCGCACCAGAAGGACATCGCCGAAGACTTCGGCACGGTGCCGGTGCAGATCCTGCTGATCGTGATCGCCGCTCCGATCAGCGAGGAGGTCTGCTTCCGCGGCTTTCTCTTCGGCGGCCTGCGCGAGCGCTGGCCCAGGATCGTCGCGGCGCTCGTCAGCGGCCTGATCTTCGGTGGCCTGCACGCGACAACCGGAGTCAGTGCCGTGCCGCCGCTGATCTTCTTCGGCTTCATCCTCGCCCTGCTCTATGAGAAGACCGGCTCGATCTGGCCGGGGATCCTGCTGCACATGCTGAACAACTCGGTGGCGCTGCTCGGGCACTGAGAATTGCCTCTTTCGTCACCCCGACCGCGGGATCGGTAAGAATTCAGCCCGTGAGTCGCCGCCTCGGCCCCGCCGCCATTGTTTTTGCCCTGATTGCACTCGTGGCGGCACCGGTCGCGGTTGGCGCGGCGCCTGTGCCGGTGAAACCCACTGGGCCCCCGGACGCGACGGTCTCGATCCAGGTCGGGCACCTACATGGGGGCAAGGCCGAGGTCTACGACACGGTGCCGGTCAACGGCACGATCATGCCGTTTGCTCCCGGTCAGCACGTCGAAGTGACCTTCTATCTCAACGGCCACAAGCTGCTCGCCCGCCAGGCCGCGGTGCAGCCTGGCAAGGGTGGCAGCGGCAGCTTCAGCGCCTCGATCGTCGTTCGCGAAGACGGCAAGTACGCCGCGGCGGCGAAGCACGTCGCCACCGCCGCGCTCGGCGGAGACAGCACCGTGCGCAAGAGCTGGGGGGTCAGCTTTCCCGCCCTGCATTCGGGACAGTGCAGCAAGGTGGTCGACGGGTTCAAGCAGTCGATGGCGAAGCTCGGCTACAACGCCGGCGGCGGCAAGTGCTTCGACGGCCGCACCGGCCGTGAGGTGCTCGCCTACCGCAAGGTCAACGGCATGGCCCGCACCGAGCGAGCCGGCAAGGGCCTGGTCAAGAACGTCTTCGGCGGCCGTGGCGGCTACAAGGTCCGCTACCCGAACGCCGGCGAACACGCCGAGGTGCCGCTCGACAAGCAGGTCCTCGTCCTCACCAAGGGCAACAAGCCCTTCGCGATCTACCCGGTCTCGACCGGCAAGCCCTCGACGCCGACGGTGACCGGTCACTACACCTTCTACCGCCAGGAACCGGGCTACAACTCCGAGGGCATGTACTACTCCTTTTATTGGCACAACGGCTACGCCGTCCACGGCTACCACGAAGTGCCGACTTACGCCGCCAGCCACGGCTGCGTGCGCACCTTCATCGCCGACCAGCCGCGGATCTACGAACAGCTCCACTTCGGCGAGAGCATCTTCGTCTTCTAGCGAGGCCATCGGTGATCAGCGAGCGAGCCCTGAAAGCGATTCTCGTCGTAATCGCCGCCTGGCACATCGTCGTCGGTGGGATGGCTCTGATTGCGCCGGACACCTTCTTCGACCAGATCGGCCACTACGGGATCGAGAACTCGCATTACGTCGGCGACGTGGGGGCGTTCATGCTGGCCTACGGCGTGGCGATCGCGATCGCGATCTGGCGCGTCTCGTGGCGGGCGCCGATCCTCTGGCTGGGGGCGATCTGGTACGGCTTTCACGCACTCAACCACGCTTTCGACACAGGAGAAGCGAAGAGCGAGGCGCGAGGCTGGAGCGACACGCTGTTCCTCGCTTTCGGCGGCGTCGCTGCCGCCTGGCTGGCCCGGGTATCGGAACGGATGAACGTCACAGGTCACGAGTAGGAGGTACGGGATGAAGGTCTTCGTTGCGGGAGCGAGTGGGGCGATCGGCAGGCAGCTGGTGCCGCAGTTGCTGGCTGCCGGCCACGAGGTGACGGGAATGACGCGACGCGAGGAGAACGCCGAAGCGATTCGCGCGGCCGGCGCCAAGGCCGTCGTCTGCGACGTCTTCGACACGGTGGCGCTGGAGAGCGCGGTCGGCGAGGCGGCTCCCGAGGCGGTGGTTCACGAGCTGACCGCGCTGCCTCCTCGCCTCGATCCAAAAGCCAAGGACAACCCGTTGGCGCCGACCAACCGGCTCCGCGTCGAGGGGACGCGCAACCTGATCGCGGCGGCGAAGGCCGCTGGGGCGCGGCGCCTGATCGCGGAGAGCGTCGCCTTCTTCTACGTCCCCGAGGGCGACTGGGTGAAGGGGGAGGATGCTCCCGCTTTCGCCGAGGCGCCCGGTCCGTTCGGCGAGGCCGCCAAGGCGCTGGCCGACCTCGAGCGGCAGGTGACCGGGACGGAGGGGCTGGAGGGCGTCGTGCTGCGCTACGGCTGGCTTTACGGTCCCGGTACCTACTACGACCGCGACGGCTCCCAGACCGAGGACTTCCACAAGCGACGGATGCCGATCGTCGGCAAGGGCACCGGGACCTTCTCCTTCATCCAGGTCGAGGACGCGGCGAGCGCGGCGGTGGCGGCGGTGGAGCGCGGCGCGCCAGGCATCTACAACGTGGTCGACGACGAGCCGGCGCCGTTGAGCGATTGGGCACCGGCTTTCGCCGGGGCGGTCGGGGCGAAGAAGCCGTTGCGCGTGCCCGTCTGGCTCGCCCGCCTCCTCGCCGGCTCCGCCGCGGTGGAGATGACGACGGCCCAGCGCGGTGCCGCCAACGCCAAGGCCAAGCGCGAGCTCGGTTGGCAGCCCCACTACCCGAGCTGGCGACGGGGATTCGCGGACCCGGCGGCGCGCGGCTAGCTCGAACTCGCCGCTATCGCGGCGACTCGTAGGATGTGCGCCGCATGCCCGACCTCGCCGCCGCCAAGCAGACCCTGCTCGCCGAGCTGCGCGAGCACTCGCTGATCCTCGGCGAGGTGACGCTCTCCAGCGGGGCGACCGCGCAGTACTACGTCGACGCGCGCCGGGCGCTGCTGCGCCCGGCCGGCTTCCTCGCTGCCGGCGAGCTGATCGCGGCAGTAGCCAACGAGGTCGGCGCCAACGCGGTTGGCGGGCCGGCGACGGCTGCGATCCCACCCTCCTGCGCCGCGCTCGCGGTGCCGGCCGGTAGGGACCTGCTTGGGTTCTTCGTCCGCGGCGAGCGCAAGCAGCACGGTCTGCAGCGCTGGGTCGAGGGCCCGGTCGCCGACGGCGCGCGCTGCCTCGTGGTCGAGGACACGGTCACTACCGGCGGCTCGACCGCGCGGGCGATCGAACGGATCGCCGAGCAGGCCCTCGAGGTCGTCGGCGTCGTCGGCGTCGTCGACCGCCTCGCCGGCGGTGCAGCCAAGATCGAAGCGGCCGCGGCCGCTCCCTATCGCGCCCTGGTCACGATCGACGAGATCTACCCCGACCGCCCTGACCGCGACTGAGTTGGAGCCCGACGCCGTAGAGATCCGCGTGCTCGGCTGCCTGATCGAGAAGCAGCGCACCACGCCGGACACCTATCCGCTCTCGCTCAACTCCTTGCGCCTCGCCTGCAACCAGTCGACCAACCGCGATCCGGTCGTCGACTACGACGAGCAAACCGTCGTCGAGGCACTCCGCCGGCTCGCGCTGAGGGGCTGGACCCGCCTCGCCAGCGGCGCCGGCAGCCGCGCCCGCAAATATCGCCACCTGCTCGATCAGGCCTTCGGGCTCGATGACGGCGAGGTCGCGCTGCTCGCGGTCCTGATGCTGCGCGGGTCGCAGACGCCGGGCGAGCTGAAGCAGCGCGGTCAGCGGCTGCACGACTTCGCCGTCATCGACGCCGTCCACGAGACGCTAGAGCGTCTCGTCGAGCGGGGACAGGTCGCCCGCCACGAGCGCCGGCCCGGGCAGAAGGAGGACCGCTACGAACAGCTGCTCGGTGGCGCCGCGGCGGACACGGCGCCAACGGCTGTCGACGACGGCGGGCCCGAGCCAGAAGCCGGTCCGATCAACGATTCTGGTGGCGAACTGAAGCCGGCCGAGGATCGCCTCACGCGCCTCGAGCGCGAGCTGGCGGAGCTGCGGGCGGAGCTGGCGTCCCTGCGCGCCGAGCTCGGCGACTGAGCGGCGCCGTCGACGCTTAAAAGGAAGCAACGCCGAAGTGCGCTACCTTGCCGGATGGTCCCGTAAACATCCCAGTGTTCTAAGCAGGGGAGGCGGGAAGATGTTCGGGTCACTCTTTACGCGGCGGAGCGGGAGCCTCATCGCCGTGTTCTCGACGGCGGTTGCGATGGCGCTCGTCGCGCCGGGGGCCTGGGCGGGACCCGGCTATCAGCTGGACCCGTCCGACCCCTCGATCTCGCTGGGGGCGGAAATCCCAACCGGCGTCGCGATCGACCAGGACAGCGAGGAGATCTACGTCGCTGAGTTGACCAAAGGTCTGCTCAACCTCAATCCGGGCGAGGTCGAGCAGCTCGACTCGAGTGGAGCCCCCACCGGGAGCTCGCCCTTCAGCACCGGCGGACAGGACTTCTTCTTCGCCGTCGCTGTCAATCCGGTGACCCACGGCATATACGCCTACCAGTCCGAAGGGATGACGCCGTTCGGACAAAAAGGCGCGTCGAAGATGAGTAGCTTCTCGTCCTCGGGCGTCCTCGGCGCATCGTTCTCCCCGACCAATTCGGCGGCGAGGACGCTAGCGGCCGATTCGTCGGGGCGCGTCTATTTCCCCAACAGCAGCGCTCACAGCGTCCAGGTCTTCAACTCGACCGGCGTCCTTGAAAGCACGATCACTTGCGGCGATTGCCCGGGTGGAGGCTTCAGCGAACCGGTCGCGGTCGCGTTCAACGCCGCCGGCAAGCTTTACGTAGTCGACAGCGACGCCGATCGCGTGGTCAAGCTCACTCCTTCGGCGGGCTCATATGCGTACGAATCGACGCTGCAGAGCGGTGCCGGCGCAACTGCGATCGCGGTCGACACCATGGATGGCACCGCCTTCGTCGGCGATGTCGTGGGAAGCAAGTATCACGTCGTCGCCTACGACTCCACAGGGACCGAATTGGACGATTTCGGCAGCGGGCTCATTCACCCCTCTCTGGTTGAAGCCGCGGTTAGCCAGCTCGCGGTGAACGCGGCCACTCACGAGGTCTATCTCAGCGATCCCGGTGCCAAGCAGCTCTGGGTCTTCGAACGGATCGCCTCGATACCGGCGCCAACCGCGGCGGTGAGCACTCCCTCCCTGGTGGGGCAGCTCGAAGCGACGCTGAGCGCCACGGTCAACCCCAAGGGCCACGTGCTCAAGACCTGCAGCTTCGAATACACAAACCACGCCGATTTCCTCGCCAACGGCTACGCCAACGCGAAAACGGCGGCCTGCCCGCCGCTAGTCGGGGGACCGGAAGCCGCGGCCATCTCAGCCGTCGCGGGCAGTCTTACCCCCGGAACGAGCTACGACTACCGGATCCAGATCGGCAATCACGGGGGCTCCGCCGAAAGCGGTCCGCAGGGCTTCGAAACACTGCCGCCACTGCCGCCCGAAGCGACGACGGAAACGGCGAAATCGATCACCAAGACCACGGCGACCCTGGCCGCGTCGGTCAACCCGAAGGGCGGCAAAATCTCGAACTGCCACTTCGAGTACATCGACGAAGCCGGCTTCCAGAAAGCGGGCTTCACCGGCGCCGCCTCCAAAAACTGTACGACGATCCCCAAAGGCAACGTCGCCACCGCGGTCACGGCGAACGTGAGCGCCCTTGCCGCCGGTACGACCTACCGCTTCCGCGTCGTCGCGACCAACAACGCTGGGGTCGGAACGGCGACCGACAAGGCTTTCGCCACGGTTGCCGAAACCTGCGCCGAAAACACGGCCCTCTGCCTACCGGCGGTTGGCGGGACATCGCCGCCGCCGACCACGTCCGCGCCGGTGGTGACGCCGCCAAGCGCACCCCAGACAAGGCCGCTCAATTGCCGTAAGGGCTTCAAGAAGAAGAGGGTCCGCGGCAAGCTGAAGTGCGTGAAGGCCAAGAAGCACCGAAGCAAGCGTTAGCGACGATCTCCAGTCGTCCCGTCTGCCTCGGATCGTCCCCGAGACGACGATCCCTGCCTGAGGCCGAGAGTCCTCAATTTGCAGGTAAGACACGCGTGTCTTGACAATCAGACAACCGTGTGTCTTAATCTCTCCACGATCCAGAGACGCAGATGTCTGCGTTTCCCGGATCGAGATACAGGGACATAACCGAGCCTCGAGGAAGCCGCTAAGGGAAGCGGCGGGCAGAGGGGCTCACGGGACAAGGAGAGAGATCTAGATGTTCTCGACGCTACGCACGCGATTTGGGATCCCCGGAGTCATCTCGGTGATTGCCCT
>DATBAV010000018.1:0-213060 GCA_036271315.1 Solirubrobacterales bacterium
CCATCAGCTCCGGCGAGAGCGCGTTGCGTGCCTCCGGCCGGTTGAGCCGCAGCAGCGCGACGTGCCCGTCGACCGAGCTATCGACGAACTCGCCCATCGCTACAGCGGCGTCATCGCGTTGATCCCGGTCGCGGCGCGCCCGATGATCATCTTCTGGATCTGCGAGGTGCCCTCGTAGAGGGTCGTGACGCGGGCGTCGCGCAGGTAGCGCTCGACCGGGTAGTCGTCCACGTAGCCGGCGCCGCCGTGGACCTGAATCGCGAGGTTGGCGCACTCGACCGCCGACTCGGTCGCGTAGAGCTTGGCGACCGAGGTCTCGGTGGTGTTCGGCTTCTTTTCGTCCTTGAGGACGCCGGCTCGGTAGACCAGCATTCGCGACGCGTCGCGCTTGAGGATCATGTCGGCGATCATCTCCTGGACCAGCTGGAAGCGGGCCAGCGGGACGCCGAACTGTTCGCGCTCTTTGGCGTAGGCGACGGAGGCTTCGACGCATCCTTCGCAGATCCCGACGCAGCCGGCGGCGACGCTGTAGCGGCCGTTGTCGAGGGCGCTCATCGCGACCTTGAAGCCGTCGCCGATCTCACCGAGCATCGCGTCCTCGCCGACCTCGACCGAGTCGAGCGAGATCTCGCCGGTGTCGGAGGAGCGCAGGCCGAGCTTGCCGTGGATCTCCTGCGTGGTGAAGCCATCGCTGTCGCATGGGACGAGGAAGCAGGCGAGGCCCTTGTGCTTCTTCTCTGGGTCGGTCTGGGCGAAGATCAGCGCCACCTCGGAGAAGTTGGCGAGCGAGATCCACATCTTCTGGCCGCTGATCGACCAGCCGTTGTCGGTCTTGGTCGCGCGGGTGCGCAGGTTGGCGGCGTCGGATCCAGTGTCGGGCTCGGTCAGGCCGAAGCAGCCGAGCGCCTCTCCCGAGCACATCCGCGGCAGCCACTTCTGCTTTTGCTCCTCAGTGCCCCACCTCTCGATCGAACCCGCAACGAGCGAGGTCTGTACCGAGACGACGGTGCGGGCGGATGAGTCGGCGCGGCCGACCTGCTCGACGATCAGGCCGTAGCCGAGGTAGTCGAGGCCGCGGCCACCGTAGGTCTCGGCGACGGGGGCGCCGAGGTAGCCGACCTCGCCCAGCTTGCTCGCCAGCTCGCGGTCGAAGCGGCCGGCACGGTCGTTCTCTTTGACCCGTGGGGTGATCTCCTTGTCGGCAAATTCCCGCGCTGTTTCGGAGATCAGCCTCTGCTCGTCGGTCAACTGGAAGTCCATCTCACCCCTTGCTTTCTCGGTCTCGTCCGAACTGCATCAAACTTCCGGTCTGCCAGGCATGGAATTTGATGCAGTTCGGTCATCGTCATTGAAGTTCCCGGCCCAGGGTTGCCTTGAACGCATCCTGGGCTTCGCGGGTGCGGGGACCTGGCGCTTCGGGAAGGTTGGTGCCATCGATCGCGGAGACGGCTTGGATCTCGCGCGTGGTCGAGGCGAGGAAGGCCTCTTTGGCGCCGCGCAGGTCGGAGACCGGCCAGGCGCCCTCATCGACCTCGAGCGCCTTGACCAGGCGATCGCGTGTGATCGACTCGAGCACGCCGTTATCGAGTGCTGGTGTGCGCAGGTCACCTTGCGATGAGACCCAGAAGATTGAAGAGGTTGGCGGCTCGAGCACGATGCCGTCGGGTTGGACGAGCACGGCCTCGTCGGCCCCCTGCGACTTAGCGAGCCGCGTCGCCTGCATGTTGGCGGCGTAGGAGAGCGACTTGACGCCGTTGAGGATGATCGTCGGGCAGTAGGTGACGGTGGCGACGCTGACGGTTTCGGCGTGGGCCGGGATTGGCTCGGTCATCGCCAGGCGGCGGCCGCCGCGGGTGACGATCAGCCGCAGTTGCCCATCGGCGTCGCCGAGCTCTGCGAGCAGCGCCTCGATCTCGTTCTCTAGAGCGGGGCGGTCGAACTCGAGCTCGATCGCGGCGCCCGAGCGCTCGAGCCGGTCGATGTGATCGACGAGCGCGAACGGCTTGCCCTCATATAGGCGGATCACCTCGAAGGCACCGTCGCCGCGGTAGAGCCCGTCGTCCTTGAGCGGCACGACGGCCTTGGCGGTCGGCGAGATCTCCCCGTCGACGCTGGCCAGCTCTCTCAGCTCAGTCGCCATCGGCTGGCGAGGCTACCCCGTCACACCTGTTCGCGCTTCACTCACGGCGCGAAGAACCAGAGATGCACGCTTGTTCGTTACGCGCTCACGGCGCTTCGAAGACCGTCGCCAGGCCCTGGCCGACGCCGACGCACATGGTGGCGATGCCGTATTTGCCGCCGCGGCGGCGCAGCTCGCGGACGAGGGTGCCGGCGAGGCGGGCACCGGTGCAGCCGAGGGGGTGGCCGAGGGCGATCGCGCCGCCGTTGACGTTGAGCTTCTCCTCGTCGATGCCGAGCTCGCGGGCGCTGGCGAGGACCTGGGAGGCGAAGGCCTCGTTGAGCTCGATCAGGTCGATGTCGTCGAGGCTGAGGTCAGCGGCAGCGAGGGCGCGGGGGATGGCGAGGGCGGGGCCGATGCCCATGTAGGCGGGGTCGACGCCGGCGACGCCGAAGGCGACCACGCGGGCCAGCGGCTCGGCGTCGAGCTCTTTTGCCCCCGCCTCGGAAGCGATCAGGGTGCAGGCGGCGCCGTCGTTGAGGGTCGAGGCGTTGCCGGCGGTGACCGTGCCGCCCTCGCGGAAGGCGGGGCGCAGCTTCGCCATCGTCTCCAGCGAAGCGTCGGCGCGCGGGCCCTCGTCGGTGTCGACTGCGACCGTCTCGCGGCGGCCCTTCGGCGCCTCGATCGGCACGATCTCCTCGGCGAAGATGCCGGCCTCCTGGGCGGCGATGGCGCGCTGGTGGCTACGCAGGCCCCAGGCGTCCTGGTCTTCGCGGCTGATCCTGTAGCGCTCGGCGACGTTCTCGCCGGTCTCGCCCATCGATTCGGTCGAGATGCCGAGCTCGGCCATGCGTGGGTTGACGAAGCGCCAGCCGAGCGTGGTGTCGTGCATCGTCTGCGGGCCGCGGGGCAGGCCGCGCTCGGGCTTGCCGACCACCCAGGGGGCGCGGCTCATCGACTCGACCCCGCCGCCGAGGTAGAAGTCGCCCTCGCCGAGCTTTACCGCCCGGGCGGCGCAGTTGATTGCCTCCAGGCCGGAGGCGCAGAGGCGGTTGACGGTGGCGCCGGGGACGCTCTGGGGGAGGCCGGCGAGCAGCGCTGCCATCCGCGCCACGTCGCGGTTGTCCTCGCCGGACTGATTGGCGGCGCCGAGGTAGACGTCGACGATTCGTTCGGGATCGACACCGGTCCGCTCGACCACGGCGGCGATCGTGTGCGCGGCCATGTCGTCGGGGCGGATGCCCGAGAGCGCGCCGCGGTAGCCACCCATCGGCGTGCGCACCGCGTCGATCAAGTAGGCCTCGCTCACGCCACGGGATTAAAGGGGACCGCCTGGCTCGGCGTATCCTTGGCCCGTGTTCTTCGTCCTCGGGACAGTTGCGATGGTGCTGCTCGTCGTCGGCGTGCTCTTCCTGATCGAGCACTTCTACACCGGCAACAACGCCGAACTGCTCGACTGGAAGCCGACCCGCTCGCCCGAACTCGAGGCGCAGAACGAAATCGATGACGTGCAGCAGATGCTCGAGGCGCAGAATGAGATGCGCCGCCGCCGCGGCGCCGCCGAGCGCAACGAGCAGGAGCTGCGCGACGAGGTTGCCGCCGAGGAGCGCGAGCGCCTACGCCGCCGCCGCAGTTTCGAAGCGACCTAGAAGGCAGTGCCTGCTAGGTAACGCCGCCTTGCGCCGCGAGCTCCGTGTTCGGCTGGGGTGCCGGCTCAGGAGGAGGTTGCGCTGCTGGCCGGGTGACGGGGCCAAAGGCCAGTGCCAGCGCCGCGGTGCCGAGGCCGGCGCCGAGGGCGAAGGCCCAGCCGCGCTGCAGGCCGGCGAGCAGGTCGCCACCGGTGGAGTCGTTGAGCAGGGCGATCAGGACCGCGACGCCGATCGCTGAGCCGAGCTGGCGGGCCATTCCGAAGACCGCGGTGCCGGTGGCGAAGCGGGAAGCGGGAAGGGCGGCTGTGGCCGCGGCCGGGAGCGTCCCCAGGACCATGCCGACTCCGGCCCCGCCGAGGACGAAGCCGGGCAGGAAGCTCGACGCGTAGGCCGGTTCGCTGCCGACGGTGGCGAGGATCACGGCGAAGCCGGTGGCGAAGGTGAGCCCGCCTGCAGCCGCAACCGGGCGCTGCCCGATGCGGCCGCCGAGCCGCCCCGAGGGGATGGCGAAGATCGCCGCGGTCAGCGGTCCGGGCGAGAGGGCGAGGCCAGCCTTAAGCGCCGAGTAGCCCCAGACTTCGGTCAGCAGCAGCACGCCGGAGAGCAGCATCGCGCCGAAGCCAGCGAAGAAGACCATCGCGGCGAGGTTGGCGAGGGCGAAGGAGCGCACCCGCAGCAGCGGCAGCTCGATCACCGGCGCCTCATGGCGGCCGGATCGGATGACGAAGGCGACCACCAGGGCGACCGCAGCGGCGAAGGAGGCGAGGGCGCGCGGGTCGGCCCAGCCCCACTCGGGGCCCTTGACGATGCCGAGCGTGAGCAAGCCGATGCCGAGCGCCAGCTCGGCGGCACCGAGCAGGTCCGGGCGGCCGTCCTCGGGCTCGCGCACCTCCTGCAGGGCGCGCCAGGCGACGATTGCGGTGATCACCCCGATTGGCACGTTGACGACGAAGATCCAGCGCCAGCTCAGCTGCACGAGGAGGCCGCCGATCGGCGGGCCGAGGGCGGCGGCGACGCCACCGACGGCCGACCAAATGCCGATTGCCAGCGGCCGCTGCGCCAATGGGAAGGCGGGCAGGATCAGGCCCAGAGTGGTCGGCAGCATCATCGCCCCGCCAGCAGCCTGCAGCACCCGGGCGCCGACCAAGAACGGCACCGAGGGGGCGAGCGCGCAGAGCGCCGAGGCGGCGGAGAAGAGCAGCAAGCCTGCGATGAAGACGCGCTTGCGGCCGACGCGGTCGGCGATCCGCCCGGCGGGGACGAGCAGGGCGGCGAAGACGATCGCGTAGGCGTTCAGCACCCAGGAGAGCGAGGGCAGCGAGGCGCCGTTGAAGTCGCGCGCCAAGTCGGGAAAGGCGATGTTGACGATGAAGAGGTCGAGGCTGGCCATGAAGAGGCCGATCGAGGTGATCGTGAGGACCTTCCAGCGCTGCTCCATCTGCCACTCCAATCCACTGGCTTGCAATTTGCAAGCGACCCTACCAGAGGTGACTTGCAAAAAGCAAGTTAAGGGCTAGACTGGCCCCATGGCAATCAAGGCATTCGCTGAGCTCAACTGCTCGATCGCCCGGCCACTCTCCTTTCTTGGCGAGCGCTGGTCGCTGTTGGTGCTGCGCGAGCTCTTCCTCGGCCGCCGTCGCTTCGACGAGATGCAGGAGACGCTGGGGGTGGCCAGCAACGTGCTCAGCCAGCGCCTCGCGACCCTGGTCGAGGAAGGCATCGTCGAGCGCCACCGCTACAGCGACCATCCCGAGCGCTTCGAATACCGGCTGACCAAGAAGGGCCGCGACCTGCAGCCCGTTCTGCTCGCCCTGCTGCGCTGGGGCGACCGATACACGGCCGATGAAGCCGGGGCACCGCTGGAGACCGTCCATCGCGATTGCGGCAAGCCCTTCCACATGGTCCCGACCTGCTCGGAGTGCGGCGGCGAAGTTCGTCCCGACAACGTCGAGAGCCGCCCGGGCCCCGGCGCTAACGACGAGCAGCGCCGCCGCCACGCCGAGCGGCGCGCGGCCTGAGCTTGGCGCGAGCGCTGATCGTCGGTTGCGGCTGTCGCGGTCGCGAGCTCGGTGCCGCCCTGCTCGAGCAAGGCTGGGCCGTGCGCGGCACAAGCCGGCGTGAGGAGGGGCTGGTGGAGATAGGGGCCGCTGGGATCGAGCCGGCCCTTGCCGATCCCGAGAGCCCGGCAACCGTGCTCGACCTAGTCGATGACGTCGCCGCGGTGTACTGGCTGCTTGGCTCTGCAACCGGCGAGCCGGAGAACGTCGAGGCGATCCACGGCCCTCGCCTGGAGCGGCTGCTCGAACGCCTCGTGGAAACCCCGGTGCGTCGCTTCGTCTACGAGGCCTATGGCTCGGTCGCCCCGGAGATTCTCGCGGGAGGCGCGGCCCTGGTCGAACGAGCGGCGGAGACCTGGCGGATCCCGGTTGAGGTTCTGCGCGGGCCGGCGGGGCCGCGGACGAATATGACTAAACTCGGATAGGGATTTAGGTAAATGTGAAAAAAGCGAGCGAAGGAGCAGTCTGATGGCGCTGCAGCTTGGTGACGTAGCACCCGACTTCGAGGCCGAGACGACCGAGGGCCGGATCAAGTTCCACGACTGGATCGGCGACTCGTGGGCGGTGCTTTTCTCGCACCCGAAGGACTTCACGCCGGTTTGCACGACCGAGCTGGGCTACATGGCGAGCATCGAGCCCGAGTTCGCCAAGCGCAACGTGAAAATCATCGGCCTCTCGATCGACGCGCTGGACAGGCACGAGGAGTGGGCGAAGGACATCGAGGATACCCAGGGGACGGCGCCCAACTACCCGATCATCAGCGACACCGACTTCAACGTCGCCAGGCTCTACGGGATGCTGCCGGGGAATGTCTCGGGCGACGCCGCGGACCGCACGCCGGCCGACAACCAGACCGTGCGCAACGTCTTCGTCATCGGTCCTGACAAGAAGATCAAACTGATCCTCGTCTACCCGATGACGACCGGGCGCAATTTCGACGAGGTCCTGCGCGTGATCGACTCGCTACAGCTGACCGCCAACCACAAAGTCGCCACCCCGGCCCAGTGGCAGCAGGGCGACGACGTGATCATCGCTGGCTCGGTCTCCAACGACGAAGCGAAAGAGGCCTACCCGAACGGCTGGGAGTCCCCGCGCCCCTACATCCGCATCGTCCCGCAGTCAGAGGCCGAGAAGGCCTAGGCGCAGCCGCCGAAAACCAAGCCTGACAAGGATGCAGGGAGCGTGGCGTGCCCTGGTACGCGAGCGACCGAGGACCCAGTCAGGCGCCGGTTTGCAGGCGGGTGAGCAGGTCGCCGAGGATCCGCGCGGTAGCTCCCCAGATCAACTGCCCCTCGACCTCATAGGTCGGGGTGTGGATGGGGACGCCGCGGCGGATCAGGCGGCGGATCTCATAGCTCTCGCGTAGAACCGCGAGCGAGAAGGTGAGGACGGTCTCGACCTCGGCCGGGTTCGGCTGCAGGTCGAGCTCCCGCGGGTGCGGGATGCCCCCGACGAAGGGGTGGATCCGGTAGCTGGTGACGAAGGTGTTGGTGGGAGGCAGCTCCTCGCCCAGCTCGACGATCGCGGGGTCAAGGCCGATCTCCTCCTGCGCCTCGCGTAGCGCCGTCGCGCTGAGGTCAACGTCCTCGGGATCGCGGCGGCCGCCGGGGAAGGAGATCTCGCCCGCGTGGCGCCTCAGGTCGGCGCGGCGCTCGGTGAAGACGAGGCCGGGGTTGTCGTCCGGCCAGCCGTAGAGCGGCAGCAGGACCGCGGCTTCGGTGGGGTGTGGCGAGTTTACCGTCATATGGACGGGAAACTCGCCACACGCCCGTTCAAATGATCACCTGGACGGTCCCGCCGTCTACGGACCAGGCCGCGCCGCTGACGTAAGAGGCGCGCTCGGAGCAGAGGAAGGCGATCGCGCCGGCGATCTCGGCCGGCTCGGCGAGGCGGCCAATCGGGCGCTTGGAGCCGGCAGTGGCGAGGGCCTGCTCGCGCGTCGCGTCTCCGGACATCTGCTGCGACTGGTCGAGCAGGCCGCCGGGCTCCATCCACATCTCCGATTCGACCGGTCCGGGGCAGATCGCGTTGACCAGCACGCCGCTCTTGGCGTAACGGTCGGCGAAGAGGCGCGAGAGCGAGAGCTCGGCCGCCTTCGCCACCGAGTACTCGGGCATCGCCGAGGAGGGCCGCTTGCCGGCGGTCGAGCAGACGTTGACGATGCGGCCCCAGCCGCGCTCGACCATCGTCGGTGCGACTACGCGCATTGCCCGCAGCGGCGCCATCACGTTGAGCTCGTACTGGGCACGCCAGTCCTCGTCGGGGACGTCGTCGAGGTCGCGCCACTGGGCGCTTCCGGCGTTATTGACGAGGACGTCGAGGGCGCCGAAACGATCCGTCGCCGCGGTGAGCATGCGCTCGCCCGCGTCCTCGTCGGTGATGTCGAGGACGAGCGCCTCGGCGCGGGCGCCGCTGTCGGCGCCCGCCACGCGCGCCGCCTCGGCGGCCTCGCGGAGACGATCCTCGTTGCGCGCCACCAGCAGCACGTTGGCTCCCTCCGCGCAGAGCAGGCGCGCCGTCTCAGCACCGATGCCGCGGCTGGCGCCGGTGACGACGCAGCCGCGCCCCGTCAGGCCGAGGTCCATCAGAGCGTCTCGATCTTGTCGGAGATCGTGACCTCGGTCTCGCCGGCGATCAGTTTGTGGACCGGGCACTTACTGGCGACGACGAGCAGGCGCTTGCGCTGCTCGTCGCTGAGCTCGCTGGGCAGCCGTAGGGTTACCGCGAAGGAGATCGGCGCGCTGTCGCGGTACTCGACGTCCACGTCGACCTCGACCTGGCCGACTTCCCAGTCCCTGCGCTCGGCGTACATCTCGATCGTGATCGCCGTGCAGCCGGCGAGGCTGGCGGCGAGAAGGCGGGTGGGGGAGGGACCGGTGTCGGTGCCACCCGTCGCGGTCGGCTCGTCGATGCGGACCATGTGGCCGCCCTCGATCTCAACGTCGTGGGCATAGCCCTTTGTACGTTGGGCGACGACCTTCATCGCGGACTCGCGATCGCTTGGCGGGATAACGGCGCCACGGGTCAGTCCGACTTGCGGCGCCGGCCCTCGAAGAGCGCCGGGTCATCGACGTCGACGAAGCGGGCCATCGCGTAGGCGTAGTCGGAGGCGCGGTTGACGAGGTGGATCACCGTCTCGCTCGCCAACTCGCCTTCCTCAGCGAGACCGGAGATGCGGCGCTCGGCGCGGCGGATCACCGTGCGGGTGACGTCGAGCTGGGCCGAGAGCCGGTTGCCGCCGGGGATGACGAACTGCGGCGGCAACTCGACCTCGCTCATGTAGCGGTCGATCCGCCGC
The DNA here is from genome assembly GCA_036271315.1 of Solirubrobacterales bacterium. Classification (GTDB taxonomy): domain Bacteria; phylum Actinomycetota; class Thermoleophilia; order Solirubrobacterales; family 70-9; genus VRUE01. Next base: position 9,124 of record DATBAV010000018.1, read on the forward strand.
TCGAGCTCGGCGACCATCTCCTCGGTCGTGCGGCTGATCCCGTCTTCGAGCCGCTCGGCCGCTTCGGGCGCGGTCGCCAGCTCGGCGCCGGCGATGAAGAGGTCGTCCTGGAGGCGCAGGATGTCGGCGGCGAGCTCGGCCTGGCCGGCGTCGCAGAGGGCGCGGGCTGCGCCGAGCTGCGAGCAGGCCTCATCCAGCGCGCCATATGCCTCGGTGCGGCCATGGTGCTTGGGGACGCGGCCGCCGTACCAGAGCGAGGTGGTGCCGTCGTCGCCCTTCTTGGTGTAGATCTTGACCACGGAGCGATCCTACGCCGCGCGGTCCCCGTAAGCCTCAGGCCAGCGGGTTGAAGACCAGTCCGGTCAGCACCTTGGGGTAGAAGTAGGTCGACTTGGGCGGCATGTTGGCATCGCTTTCGCAGATTTCCTTGGTCTGCTGGACCGGGATCGGGCGCAGGATGAAGGCGACGTCGTAGGTGCCGGCCTCGATCAGGCGCAGCGAGTCCTCGACGCTCTTGGCGTAGCCGATGCCGCGCTTGGCGAGGATGTCGTCTTCGCTGAGGCCGGCCAGGCCCTTCAGCACCAGGGTCTCGAGGATCGCCGCATCGAGGCGGCGGTAGGCCTCCGGCTCGCCCTCGAGCAGGCGGTCGAGCTCGGTGGTGTCCTTGAGGCGCAGGCGGAAGGCTTTCTTATGGTGGGAGTCGTAGAGACCGAAGACGCCGACGCCGTCCTCGCCGAGCGGGTCGACGCGGTCGGTCTCGACCTCCTCGATCTCGAAGAGCTCGCGCAGGCCCTCGCCGAGGCGGCGCTGGCGCTCGGGATCGTCGGCGAAGCCGGAGAGTAGGCGGTGGGTGGGATAGACCGAGAGGCCGGGATCGTCGAGCCCGGTCAGCGCCATCAGCGTGTAGTTGTGATCGCCCTCGCCGCCGATCTCGTCGCGGTAGGCAATCGCGGTCTCGTAGCGATGGTGGCCGTCGGCAATCAGCAGCTGCGCGTCGGCGAGCAGGGCGGGGATATCTTCGTTCAGCTGGGGCAGGCGCCAGACCCGGGTGACCGTGCCGGCGGCGTCGGTCGCTTCGCCCCACGGCTCTTCGACCGAGGTCTCCTTGGAGACGAGGGGCCAAGGGTCGATCGTGCTCAGCGAGAAGATCGGCGAGAGGTTGCAGCGCGTCGCCCGCATCAGTTCGAGCCGGTCCTGCTTGGGGCCGGGCAGGGTGCGCTCGTGGGGCAGGATCGTGCCAGTGTCGAAGTCCTCGACCCGGACGCGGGCGAGGATGCCGTGGCGGATGTGCGAGCCGCCGTCGGGCCCGGTGTATTCCTGCTCCATCGCCCAGATCGCCGGCTCCGTGTCCTTGACCAGTGCCCCGGCCCGCAGCCAGGCCACGATCGAGTCGGCCGCGGCGGCGTAGGGATCGCCCTGGCCCTCGGCCTGGGGACCGGTCTCGCCGTAGGGCTTGGGCAGGTCGATCGCGACCGCGTTGTAGGGCGACTGCGCCAATAGCTCCTGCCGCGTCGCCGCGTCGATTACGTCGTAGGGCGGTGCGACCACGTCCAGCAGCGACCCGACCGCGTCGAGGTCGTAGTGCAGGGCGTTGAGGGGTCGCACATCCGCCATCTCGCCAAACCTAGCGCCTGCTCGGAGCCGTCGCTCTAGACTGGGCGCTTCGGGGCGTGGCGCAGCCTGGTAGCGCGCCGCCTTTGGGTGGCGGAGGTCCCCGGTTCGAATCCGGGCGCCCCGATATTTCAGCGGCCCGCTGGTGGTTGACGACGGCGAGGCCAAGCTGAGAGGGGCTGATTCCCGCGCACGACTAGACGAAGTGTGCACAGTTTCTTCACAATAATCAGGACTAATCATCTTTAATTCCCTCCTTAATCCAAAGGAGGCTTTCATGAGAATCCAGGTCGCAATCGTCAACGAGTCAACCGTCTGCACCGATGGGGAAGTTGCCGAAATAGTCAAAGCTCTTCAACAGCAGGTCGATCGGGACTTCCGGCCAACCTGGGGCATCGCCGCGGCTCTGGTTGCTGTTCCCAAAGGCCAGGCGCCCGCCGCCGATGCATGGGTGCTCGGCGTCTTTGACGATTCCGACCAAGCGGGAGCCCTCGGCTATCACGACCTGACGCCGCAGCTTCATCCGGTCGGCAAGGTCTTCGCCGCGACCGACAAAAAATATGACGCCGCGGTTTCCGTCACCTGCTCTCACGAGCTGCTCGAGATGTTGGGTGATCCCTACGTCAACACCTCCGCGCTGGATCCGAAAACCGGTCGCCTCTATGCCTACGAGAGCTCGGATGCGGTTGAGGCCGATGAGCTGGGCTACGAAATCGACGGAGTTCTCGTCTCCGACTTTGTACTGCCTCAGTACTTCGACCCACAGCACGCGGGAAAGGGGCAGTCGCTCAGCTTCAAAAGCAACGTCACCGAGCCGTTCTCGCTGGCGAAAGGCGGCTACATGTCCTACATCGACTTGGGTGACCTAGAAAAAGGATGGCAGCAGGAAACAGCCGAGGGCGAGCCGGAAAGCGGTCGTGAGCCCGGCCAGCGTCCGATCGAAATCCTGTCTGGCTCGCGCCGTCATCGCCGGATCAAGGCATCTTTTGGCCAGCTCTTAGTGAGCGACTTCCCGATCGCGGAGTAGCGTCGGCTTTCACGGGTCGACGGCCCGACCATAGTTATGTCCCCTGGACGGATTTCGCTCAGGGGATAACAGGAACGTGCCGATAGTGGCGATGTGAATCGTCCTGAAATCGGTCAGAAAGACCGGCGGGTCGAACGGGTCCTGTTCGAAACCGATCGGCAGCGGATCGTTGGTGACGTGACGCTGCCGCCAGAGGGCTACCAGAGCCGTTTCTCGGACTCGCTCAACCGTCCCGATGTCACCTTCATCCCGGTCGTCAACGCGGAGATCTCATCGTTGATGGGAGGCGATGTCGAGCGCCGGCCGTTCGTCGTCGTCTGCAAGACCCACGTGCGCATCGCCTATCCGCTCGATGCGAGCGGTGGGCCGGTGGGACCCGAATCGCCGCAACCGATTATCTAGGCGCGTGCGCGCCGCTCGCGACTGCCGCGAGCGTAGGAGCCGAGGTCGAAGACGAAGGCGAGGATGACGATGAACCACTCGAAGCCGTTGACGCCGTTGGAGCCGGTGCTCCACATCACTGCGTAGGCGAGCGTCGTCCAGGGCAGTAGGAAGAAGCCGAGGAAGGGGACGAACCAGCTGTCGAAGGAGCGGCTGAGCATGTCGCTGAAGAGCCAGAGCGCGAACAGCGCCAGGCGGGGCGAGATCAGGGCGAAGAGGACGACGAAGCAGCCGATGCGCCCAAGCTAACCGCTCAGGCGCATCGGTGCATCTCGACGCCTCTAAGAGGCGTCAGCCTTTTTTGGCTGGCTTCGCTTTCGGCGCCTTGGAGCGCAGGGTTACCTTGATCGCGCTGCCGGGTGCAAGCAGCGTGCCAGGCTTCGCGCTCTGCTTGACGACCCTGGCCTTTTTCGCTGGGCCCTTGCCCTTGCGAGTCACTTTGCCCAGGGCGCAATTTCCTGCTTTTAGGCTTGCTCTTGCGGCTTTCAGTCTCTTGCCGCCGAGCTTCGGGACGGTGCAAGCTTCGTACTTGAACTTATCGGCTGGACCCGAAGCTGTTGTGCCCCCCGCCGTCGTAACCGAAATATCGACTTCGCCCGGGGCGGCCGCTTTCGGAGCGATTGCTGTGATCTTGGATGTCGAGTCGACCGTAAAACTGGCTGATGGGGAATCGCCGAACTTGACGGCGCTAACGCTTTCAAAGTCGCTCCCAACGATCGTGACGGCCGTACCCCCCGTGACGGAACCCGTGGCAGGAGCGATGGCCGCAAGCGATGGCGTTGGTTGCACTTCTGCATTGAAGGCGGCTATCTCTCCAGGGAGTTTGGCCGGCGCAGGTGAGGTTGTGCCTTCGGTCAGTGCTGGCTCCCAGTAATAGCTTTCAAATCCAGGGTCTACCGCGAAGCCGACCGAGCTGGTGTTGGGACCGTGGGCCTCCAGACCTATGGCTTCTCCGGCCTGGATCGGTAGCGAGGCCGAGAAGGTCTGGAGTCCCGTGCTCGTAGGGGTGGCGGGGCCGCTGGTGCCGGTAGCGATGAAGTCGGAACCGCTTGGACGCAGGATCCGCAGGTAGAACGGGCCGCCTTCGGCCATGACCACGTGCCAGCGGATGATCTTTCCGGTTACCGGAGAAGTCAGGCGAGCGCCGGGCTCCGTGTCGACGACATTGGTCAGTGTGATCGGCTTGTCGTCGAAGCCCCCGGATGTGAAGGTGGCCGTCAACGGGCTGCCGACCGTCACTACGGCGTTGGCGTTGGCGACTCCAAGGGCGAGGGTTGCGAGGATGGTGGCTAGAACCGCAAATTTTTTCATTGGCCAAATCTATTCGGCGGCCCGGAAGCGTCTCGGAGGCGTGTCGGCTCACGACGTCACAGAACGGCAAGAACTGGGCGCTAAGGTCGGTAGCGACGAAAAGGAGACGCGATGAACCGACTTGGCAAGCTGATGACGATGCTGAATCCCGAGAAGACGCAGATGCCGGCGGCCGAGGACGCGCTGCCAGGGCGCAGCGAGCCCGCCTTCGACATTCCCGAGCGCCACGCGGTGCTGGATACGCCGCTGCGGCCGCCCTTCCCGGACGGGACCGAGGTCGCCTACTTCGCCCTCGGCTGCTTCTGGGGTGCGGAGCGGCTCTTCTGGGGGATCGACGGGGTCTACACGACCGCGGTCGGCTACATGAACGGGACCACGCCGAACCCGACCTACGACGAGGTCTGCAGCGGCAAGACCGGCCACGCCGAGGCGGTGCTGGTCGCCTTCGACCCGGCCAAGGTCTCCTATGCCGACCTGCTCAAGGTCTTCTTCGAGGAGCACGACCCGACCCAGGGGATGCGCCAGGGCAATGACGTCGGTACCCAGTACCGCTCCGGGATCTACTTCGCCAACGATGCCCAGAAGGCGACGGCGGAAATGGCGCTGCGGACCTACGACGAGGACCTGCGCGCCGCCGGCCACGAGCCGGTGACGACCGAGGTCGAGCCGGCCGGGCCCTTCTATTACGCCGAGGACTATCACCAGCAGTACCTGCACAAGGTGCCCAACGGCTACTGCGGCCTCGCGGGCACGGGGGTCTCCTGCCGCATTCCCGCCGCGGCGTCCTAGCGCGCCGCCCGCCCGGCGCGGCGAATAGCATCCCGCGCCGGTGACCCCCTCCTTCGGCTCTTACATCGGCGGCTGTTTTGCCGTCATCGGCATCGTCAGCGCGCTCGGCCTCGGTGGCTACTGGCTGCGGCGCTGGATCGTGCCGGAATTCTCCGGCGCCCTGGCGCGGCTCGCCGACGCCACGATCGGGACGGGTCTGCTGGTGCTCACGCTGGAGCTGCTCGGCTCGCTGAGCATCCTGCGCACGGGCTGGATCGTGATCGTCTGCATCGGCGTCGGCCTCGGGGCGGCGTGGCTTGGTTGGTCCAGAGCGCCGGAGGACAACCGCGAAATCGCCGCCCCGCAGGTGCAGAAAGTCGCCCTGATAATCGCGCTCGCGGTCGCCTCCTTCACCGTCGCCGAGTGGACCTTCCCTTCGCAGCTCAGCCTCGACCAGGGCATGTTCGGCGGCGACACCACCTGGTACCACATGCCCTTCGCGGCGCGGTTCGCCCAGGAACACTCGATCGTCCACCTGCAGTTCACCGACCCACTGCGGCTCGCCGCCTGGTTCTACCCGCAGAGCTCCGAGCTGATCCACGGCAGCGCGATCGTGCTCTTCAAGAGCGACTGGCTCTCGCCGCTGATCAACCTCTTCTGGCTGGCGATCGCGCTGCTCGCCGCCTTCTGCATCGGCCGTCCGTACAAGGTCGGCCCGGCGACGCTGGTCGCCGGCGCGATCGTGCTCGACGCGGGGGTGATGATCGAAACGCAGCCCGGCGAGGGCCGCAACGACATCATGGGCCTGGCCTTCCTGATCGCCTTCGCGGCGTTCCTGATCAATGCCCACCAAAGACGGGCGCCCGAGCAGGGAGCGGTGCAGGACACGCCCGAGCAGGGGGCGCCGCTGCTCGACAAGGGGCCGCTGGTCATCGCCGGGATTGCCGCTGGGCTCGCGGCCTCGGTCAAGCTCACCTTCCTGATCCCGGTCGTCGCGATTGGTCTCGGCGTGATCATCTTCAGCGGCCGTGGCCGGCGCCTGACCACGGCCTGGGTGCTCGGCCTCTCGACCTTCGTGGTCGGTGGCTACTGGTACGTGCGGGCGATGATCAAGACCGGCGGCAACCCGATCCCGACGATCGGCTTCGGGCCGTTGCACCTGCCGCGGCCCAACCAGATGCCGCTCGACCCGCGGCCGCGCTTTGCCGTCGCCCACTACCTCACCGAGCCGACGATCTACCGCAGGTGGTTCTTCCCCCAGCTCGACAACGCCTTCGGCCCACTCTGGCCGCTGATCCTGATCATCGCCGTGGCGGCGGCCGTCTACATCGCCTGGCGCTCGCGCAACATCATCCTGCGGGTGATTGCGGTCGCCGCCCTGCTGACCGCGGCGGTCTATGTGTTCACGCCGCTGACGGCGGCCGGCCAGGAGGGCTCGCCGACCGGCTTCTTCACCAACACGCGCTACCTGGCCCCCGGCCTGGTCCTGGCCCTGGTGATGCTGCCGATCGCGCGGCCGCTGCGAGCGCCCAGCCGGCGCGCCTGGCAGACCCTGATCTTCCTCACCGCGGTCTACGCGATCACCGTGCTGACCACGCCGCGCTGGTACCCGGGCTACATCGTCGGCACGATCTTCCTCACCCTGGCGCTGGTCTGGGCCCCCGCCGCGCTCACGATGCTGCGCGGGCGCCGCATGATCGGCCCGGCGCTGGCGGTCGTCGGGGCAAGCGCGGTGGTGCTGCTCGCGGTCGTGCTCGGCCGCGCGCAGGAGGTGCAGTACGTCGATCACCACTACACCGAAACCGATCACTTCCTCCAGGACGGCGGGCCGAAGCAGGCCTACGCCTTTGCTCGCAAGCAGCACGACAAGCGGATCGGGATCGCCGGCTCGGGTGAGATCTTCTTCGGCCAGTACGGCTTCTACGGCGCCGACGACAGCAACTACGTCCAGTACATCGGCGTGCCGGGCCCGCGCGGCACCTACCGCCTCGCCACCAGCTGCGCCCAGTTCAAGCGCCGCATCAACGCCGGCGACTACGACTACCTGATCATCAGCCAGTTCACCCAGGACTCCAACGACGCGCCCTACTGGTACCCGATCTACGCCTGGATCAAGAACGACCCGGCGCTGGAAAAGGTGATCGAAGAGCCCGACATCACGCCCGAGCCCGACTGGGTCTTTCGGGTCAAGGGCAAGCTCGACCCGGCCAGCTGCTAAGCCGCGCCGCTCTCCATGAAGCGCTTCAGCTTCTCGGGCATGCTGTCGACCAGCTGACCGCGCAGCACGCCGACCAGGGGGCCGCGGATCAGCAGGCCCAGCGTCCTGCCAAGGTCGACCTCGAGCCAGTAGGTGACGCTGGTCCGCCCCTCGCCGAGGTCCTCGAACTCCCAGCTTCCCTCAACCGACTTGAGGTCGCCGTCCTGCTGGACCCATGAGATCCGGCTGGGCTCCTCGTAGCTGAAGCGGAGGTCGGAGCCGAGCCGGCGCACCTTGGCGTCGGTCTCCATGTGGACCAGGACCTGGCTGTCGCCGTCGCGCTCGCGGCACTCGGCCAGCTTGATCTCCGGTTGCCAGCGGGGCGATCCCTCGACGTCGGCGGCGACCGCGTAGACCGCCTCGATCGGCGCCTCGATCTCGATGCTCGCTTTGCCGTCGATCTTGCCCATCGGGTCAGCCTAGACCGCGGCGAGCGCGTGTTCGCGAATCAGCTCGGCCGAGCGCTGGGGCTGCTCCCACCAGAACATGTGGCCGACGCCCGCGAGCGTCTCGAGTCTGGCGCCGGGGATTGCGGCCGCGATCTGTTGCCCGTTGGGGTAGCCGAGCAGCCGGTCGGCGTCGCCGTGGATGACCAGCGTCGGCAGGTCGATCTGACCGAGGCGCTGATGGGTGTCGTGGGCGGCGCAGGCCTGCATCTGCTGTAGCACCACCGGCTGTGGCGCGGGCAGTGCCGAGCCCATCTCGGTGAAGGCGACGAAGCGCGAGTCATCGGCGCGGAAGCCGGGGGAGAGGTTGATCTCCCACATCGCCCTGAAGACCCGCTCGGGCACGCCGGAGGCATAGGCCGTGCCGAGCATCTGCAGGTCCTCGGGCGCCATCAGCGTCGCCTCCGGCCCGCCGCAGTAGCTGGCGCCGATGGCGAGAGTGCGAATGCGCTCGGGGTGGGCGAGGGCCAGCTCCTGGGCGATCATGCCGCCCATCGAGATGCCGGCGACGTGGACGGTCTCCAATTCCAGCGCGTCGAGCAGGCCGGCGGTGTCGGCGGCGAGGTCGGCGATCGTGAACGGCAGTGCGGCCTCGCCCGAGAGCCCCATACCGCGGTTGTCGAAGACGATCGTCTCGAAATTGCGCTCGAGCTCGTCGAGGAAGGGTCGGCCCCAGGCGAGGTGGGTCGCGCTCATCCCTTGGATCAGCAGCAACGGCTCACCCTCGCCGGCGCGCAGGTAATGCAGCTCGGTACCCGATGCATCGACGCTTGGCATGCCCGGCGATCCTACGCCAACCTTGCCGGTCAGGGCCTAATCTTGGCCGCCCGCCCCAGTAGCTCAGTGGACAGAGCACCGGCCTTCTAAGCCGATGGTCGCTGGTTCGAATCCAGCCTGGGGCGCTGTTGTTCGCATACAGTCCAGCTTGGATCGATCTGAAAGGTGGGTGATGGTGCGATGGCGTACCCGGTGCGGGTCGTCCTCTGCTTGGCGGTGTGTGTGGTGATTCTGGGGGTGGCGCCAGCCGTGGCTATGGCGGGCTCGATCTCCGGCACCGTGACGGCCGAAAACGGCGGAGCTCCGATCGGCGGGGTCGAAGTCTGCCCGCAACGCCAGCCTTACACGGTCGAAACGGACTGCACCGTGACCAATGGGTCCGGCAACTACGGCCTCTCCGGCCTGCCGGAAGGCAACTACATGCTCTATTTCTCGGCCAACTCGGCCAATCTGAAGTACGTGAGCGAGTTCTACGACAACAAGAGGTACCCCTGGGAATCCGACTTGGTGCCAGTGGGGTGGAACCAGAACCTCACCGGACTCAACGTGCAGCTGGCCGAAGGGGGATCGATCTCCGGGGTCGTGAGCGAAGAAGGTACGGGGAGCCCGATCGCGGGCATTAGGGCCTGCGCGAGCGACCATGAAGGCATTCCCGAGCGCTGCGCAAACTCGGGGCCGAACGGCGAATATCGGATCAATGGCCTTCGCAGCGACGAATACCGCGTCGAGTTCGAAGGTGGCAACCGGGCCAACTACCTGCGCGAGTTCTACAAAGACGCACCGAGCGGGACCACGGCGGACGAGGTGGAGGTCGAAGCGCCGAACCTGACGCCAGGCATCGACGTCGCGCTTACGCCCGGCGCTCAGATTCTCGGCCACGTCAGCGATATTGCCGACGGCGGCCCGGTGTCCGACGTGATGGTCTGCGCCGAAGCGCAGGTTGGTGAATTCCAGGACTGCAACTGGACCGACGCCGCCGGTGACTACGCGCTGCGCAGCCTGCCCGCCGGCACCTACCTGATCGCATTCGAACTCGAATACCTGCCATTCGGCACGGTGGCCGAGCAGTGGTGGCAGGGCGTCTCGCTCAAGGCGGAAGCCACGCCGATCGAAATCGCACCCCCCGAAACCCGCGACGAAATCGACGGCCAGGTGAGGAGGCCGTATCGCGAATCGTCTCCAGAACGCCCGCCGGTGGTCACCTATGAACCGAAACCGGGGGTCAAAAAATCGCCTCCGCCGAAGTGCCGCAAGGGCTTTCACCGTCAGCGAATCGCCAGTAAATCCCGCTGTGTGAAGAAGCACCCCAGGGCCCACTCGCGCAAGCACAGGGGCCGATGAGCAAGCGCGTTGTCGTACTTGGGGCGGGCTTTGGCGGTCTCGAGCTGAGCACGATGCTGTCGGAGGTCTCCAACGGCGAGATCGAGGTGACGCTGATCGACAAGGGCGACTCGTTCGTCTTCGGCTTCTCCAAGCTCGACCTGATGTTCGGGCACGAGCAGCCCGATGCGGTTCGCATGGCCTACGCCGACATCGCCAAGCCCGGGGTGCAGGTTCTGCGCGAGACGGTGACGGCGATCGATCCCGAGGCGCGTCGGGTGACGACCGATGCCGGGGTTCGCGAGGCCGACGCGCTGGTCGTCGCGCTTGGCGCCGATTACGACTTCGAGGCCACGTCGGGCCTGCGCGACGCCGGCAACGAGTTCTACTCGGTGGCTGGAGCCGAACGCCTGGCCGAGATCATCCCGACGTTCTCCGAGGGGCACGCGGTGATCGGCGTCGCCGACGCCCCGTTCAAGTGCCCGCCAGCGCCGAGCGAGTGCGCCCTGTTGCTCGATGAGGAGCTGCGCTCGCGCGGGGTGCGCGACGCCTGTCGGATCTCCTTCGTGATCCCGTTGCCGACACCGGTGCCGCCCTCGCCGGAGGCCTCCGCGGCGCTCGAAGGCGAGTTCGCCCAGCGCGGCATCGAGCTGATCCCCGGCCGCCGGGTCAGCGCGCTCGACCCCGAACGCAGCGTGGCGTTGCTCGACGATGGCAGCGAGCTGGCCTTCGACCTCTTCCTCGGCGTGCCCAAGCACCGTGCGCCCGATGTAGTGATCGCAAGCGGCATGACCGAGGACGGCTACGTGCCGGTCGACCCGGCCACGCTGGAGACGCGCTTCCCCGGGGTGTACGCGGTTGGCGATGTCGCCACCGCGGGCGTGCCCAAGGCCGGTGTCTTCGCCGAGGGTGCCGCGCGCGTCGTCGCCCAAACGCTGATCGCCAAGTTCGCCGGTGGCGAGGAGCCGGGCCGCCACCTCGGGCAGGGCACCTGTTACATCGAGTTCGGCAGCGGCCGGGTCGGCAGCGTCGACATCGACTTTCTCTCCGGCCCATCGCGGACCGGCAGCTTCAACGCGCCCTCCACGGAGCAGGTGGCGGCAAAGGAACGGTTCGGCTCGAGCCGCCGGGCGCGTTGGTTCGGTTCCTGACGCGCTTTAAACGCGGCGACTGAACGGTTTGCCCCCGTATGCGGGGTCAATCGACCGCTCGATGTCGCGCGAAGCGGTCCACCGCGCCGGCGAAGCGACGGCGCTCCTGGAAAAGGAAGGCGTGGGCGCCGGGGAGGACCTCCAACTTCGCCCCAGGGATTCGTGCCGCGATCCGTCTCAGGTTGACCGGCGGCACCACCGGGTCCTGAGCACCGGCGGTGGCCAGGGTGGGGGCGGCAATCGTGCTCAACTGGCGGTAATTGCGGTTGCTGCGCAACCACGGGTCCTCGGCCGCGACCTGGCGGTGGGTGGTTGCCGCGGGCAGGTGGAAGTCGTTGGGGATCTCGCCGCTCTGGCTGGCGAGTTCGAGCCGGCGCAGGAAGCGCCGGCCCTCGGCCTGGCGGTCGGGTGGGTAGAGCTCGCGCAGGATGTCGGCTTCGGAGGGGTCGGGCTCGCTGTCGATCGCCTGGGCCTTGCGCGTGCCGAGCGCGGTGTGGCTGCCGCCGGGGTTGGTGCCGGCGAGGATCAAATGAGAGACGCGCGCCGGATGGTCGATCGCCAGGCGCTGGGCGACGAAGCCGCCCATCGACCAGCCGAGCACATCGGCTCTTGGTAGGTGGATCGCTTTCATCAGGCCGGCGGTGGCGTCGGCGAGCGAGTCGAAGCTGCGCCCGTGCCACGGCCCCGACACCCCCACCCCTGGGTAGTCGAAGAGGACCAGCCGGTGGTCGCGCCCCAGCAGGCGCAGCAGCGCCGGGTCCCATTCGGCCATCGTCGAGCCGGTCCCGGTCAGCATCACCAGCGGCGCCCCCTGACCGCGTTCGTACCAGGCGATCATGGTCTTGCCGACCGGAGTGACGTGGACATGCGCTCGGAACGGCTCCGCCGAGCTCTGGCCGCAGCCGGCGAGCAGGGCCGCGAGGCCGAGGCAGATCGCCAGACGCACCTTCATCGCCGCTCAGCCTAGAGCGGGCTCCGGCCGGGGCGCCGCTAGATTTGAGCCGTGGCCGAGGTCCTCTATTACGCGATTCCGGCGTTCGTGCTGCTGCTCGTGATGGAGCTGCTCTCGTTCAAGTACCTGCGCGACGACGACCTGGTCGGCTACGAGGCGCGCGACACCCGCACGAGCCTGACCATGGGCGGCGGCAACGTCGTCATCAACGCGGTCTGGAAGTTGGTTGTGCTGCTCGTCTACGCGGGGCTGTATGAGCTGACCCCGCTGCGGATGCCAGCCGACGAGTGGTGGACCTACGTGTTGCTCTTCCTCGCCGACGACCTCGCCTACTACTGGTTTCACCGCGTCCATCACGAGGTGCGGGTCTTCTGGGCGAGTCACGTCGTCCACCACTCCTCCGAGCACTACAACCTCTCGACCGCGCTGCGCCAGACCTGGACGCCGATGACGGCCCTGCCTTTCTGGGCGCCGCTGGCGCTGCTCGGCTTCGCCCCCTGGATGATCCTGCTGCAGCTCTCGATCAGCCTGATCTACCAGTTCTGGATCCACACCGAGCGGGTGAAGAAGCTGCCGGCGCCGATCGAGTTCGTCTTCAACACACCCTCACACCATCGCGTCCACCACGGCGCCAACGAGGTCTACCTCGACCGCAACTACGGCGGCATCCTGATCATTTGGGACCGCATCTTCGGCACCTACCAGGGGGAGACCGAGCGGGTCCGCTACGGGCTGACCAAGAACATCCGCAGCTTCCGGCCGGCCCAGGTCGCCTTCCACGAGTTCGTCGACCTGGCCCATGACGTGCGTGCCGCCGAACGCTGGCGCGACAAGCTCGGCTACGTCTTCCGCGGTCCTGGCTGGTCGCCGGACGGCAGCAGCAGCGGCGGCACTCGCGGTTAAGAAACGGCTCTGCAATCGAGCTGTGTGACGTCTGACCAAAAGTTGAGCAAGTTGGTCAACTTTATGTAGAATGCCGCGCGCTCTCAGTTGGGAGCGACGATTCGGCCACGGTCCTTCGGCAGGGGATCGGGCCTCCAACCCAGCCAAGGAGGCACATCGACCATGACCGACACCAGAAACCCACTGAGGCGCCGGGGCATCGCCGCCCTCACCGGCCTCGCCCTGCTCGTCGCGGTGACGGCGGGCTTTGGCACCGGCTCCGCCCTCGCGGCTCCGGGCCAAGGCCAGAGCGCCGCAACCAGCGACACCGCCGATCTCACCCCATTGCAGCCACCGCAGGTGACCGTGCTGAAGAACAGCCACCATCTCGCCGACGGCCTGATCTTCATCGGGCCCAAGCCCGCCCCCGGGGCAACGGCCCCCAGCGGTCAGACGGGCCCGGAGATCGTCGACAATGAGGGCCGGCCGGTCTGGTTCAACCCGATCGCAGCGCCCGACACCGCCACCGACGTGCGGGTCCAGCAGTACCACGGCCAGCCCGTCCTCACCTACGCGGTGGGGAGGAGCACCGGCGGGCCAGGTCACAGCGAGGGTTACGACGTGATCCTCAACCGTCACTACCAGCAGATCGCGACGGTGGAGGCCGGCAACGGGCTCGCCGCTGACCAGCACGAGTTTGACCTCACCCCGCAGGGCACGGCCCTGATCACGATCTACCACCAGGTGCCCTACGACCTCTCCTCGGTTGGCGGGCCCAGCAACGGCTCCGTCCTCGACGGGGTCGTGCAGGAGATCGACGTCGCCACCGGCAAAGTCCTCTTCGAGTGGCACAGCCTCGATCACGTGCCGCTAAGCGACAGTTACCAGCCGGTGCCGACCGACCCGAGCACACCGTATGACTATTTCCACATCAACTCGGTCAACCTCGACAACGACGGCAACCTGCTGATCTCCGCCCGTCACACCTCGACCGTCTACAAGGTCGATCGCAAAACAGGCAGCGTGATCTGGCGCCTCGGCGGCAAGGAGAGCGATTTCCAGCTCGGCCCCGGGGTCCAGTTCGCCTGGCAGCACAACGCCCTGCCGGAGGGCCCGAACACGATCCGCATCTTCGACAACGAGTCGAACGGGACCCCGGTCCTGCCGGCGTCGCGGGTGATCCGCGTCCACCTCGACCTGAAAGCCAAGACGGCGACCCTCCTCAGCTCGATCCAGCACCCGAACGGGCTCTCGGCGGGCTCGCAGGGCAACGCGCAGCTGCTGCCCGGCGGCCACACCTTCGTCGGCTGGGGCCAGCTCGGCCGCTTCTCGGAGTTCGATTCCAGCGGCAACCTGCTCTGGGACGGCGCCCTGCCGGCGGGCTATGACAGCTACCGCGCCTACCGCTCGCCTTGGGTCGGGCTCCCCGACACGGACCCCACCGCCGAGGCGGAGCGCTCCGGCGGCAACCGCGTCACGGTCGACGCGATCTGGAACGGGGCGACCGAGGTCGATCGCTGGGTCGTTCTCGCCGGCTCTCGCCCCTGGGGCCTGCGCCCGGCCGGCTCGGCGCGCTGGAACGGCCTCGACACGTCGATCGACGCACGCACTCGTTCGCCCTACGTCGAGGTCGTCGCCCTCGACGATCGGGGCAGGCAAATCGGCCGCTCACAGCCAGTCCGCGTGAGCGACTAGAGGGGGAAGCTGCCGCGGCGCCGCCTGGCCGGGAGGGTTCGGGCGGCGCCGTCCCCATCTCACACTTTGACCTCGAATCGATCACGGTTTGGCGGTTTCAACCGTTGGGTAAACCGGTTGTATGGAGCTATCAATACTGCTGATTATCATCGGGATCGTCTTGGCGATCCTCGTCAACTACATCCTCGGGATCATCGTGATCCTGATCGGGTTGGCGATGCTCTTGCTACCGCGGCTGAGGGGTGGTACTCGCCAGGTCTGAGCCTTGATGTAAAGCTTGCTCGATGGACCCCTGGAAGCTTCCTCTCATAGTTGCCGGGGTTGTGGTGCCAACCGTCGCGGCCTTCATGCTCGGTGGACCGGGTGTGGGGGTCGCGATCGGTGCATTTGCGGTCGTTGGGCTGGTGGCGTTTGCGGTCCGGCAGCGGCCCGAGGGGCCGATCGCCTCGGCGGATCGCGAGGACGCCAAGCACCACGTGCTGATCGTCGCGGCCGGCGGGGTGGAGGACCCGGCCGACGTGGCTGAGATCACCCGTGTTGCCGGAATCGCGGCCGACGATGGTGAGGAGGACGAGGTACGCGTGCTGGTGCCGGCGCGGATCGGCTTCCTCGACCGCTGGGCCTCCGACGTGGAGGGCGCCCGCCATCGCGCCCAGCAGCGCCTGGTGATGACCGTGGCGGCGCTGGCCAAGGCCGGCGTGGCGGCGGAGGCTCGGGTGGGAGACGAGGACATCGTGCAGGCGGTCGAGGACCAGTTGCAGAGCTACCCGGCGACCGAGGTGGTGCTGGTCAGCGGCGAGGGTGACGATGCGGAGGTGGCCGCCGGCGAGCTGCGCTCACGCCTGCGGGCCGAGTTCCATCACGTCGAGCTCAGCAGGAGTGAGGGCGAGCGGCGCTCTTGACCACCTGGAAGGCGCTGCCGGGGATGCGCTTGAGCTGATCGAGGTTCTCGTCGTCCCAGCGGCGGTCGCTGCTGCCGCTGAAGTACCAGTTGGAGCCGTTGTCGGCGACGATCAGGCCGTAGCGCTTCATCGCTTCGGCGATCGTCTTGGCGCCGCCGCTGAAGCCGCCGAGGCCGTAGCCGGCCTTGAGCCGCAGCCGCGTTCCCATCGCCGGCGCGTCGGGGTCGGAGGTGTCGCCGGCGCAGTGCGAGGCGGGGTGGACCCAGGCGTTGCGGGTGCTGTCGAAGGTGACCCGGATTGCGTGTTCGAGCTGGCCGCCGGCGACCTCGTCATAGCGGACGAGGCCGGGGAAGATCGGCAGTCCGGCGGCGTCGGCCGAGGTCCAGGAGTCAGGACGGCGGGCGCTCGAGCGCAGGTCCCAGCGGGTGCCCGAGTCGGCGTTCCAGTGGGCGCCACCGCCGCCCTTGAAGAAGGCGCGGTAGAGCTCGTACAGCGTGCAGCTGGAGCGGTCGACGACGAGCACGTGACGGTCGCCGTCGCTGCTGTTGCCGCCCTCGACCGGGGCGCCCTTTGGAATCGGGAAAGGCCCGGGGTCGCTCTCGTCGCCGTAGGCGGTGTAGTCGATCGGGAGCTTGCGCTGGCCGGCGCCGACGACGGCGTAGGGGAAGCCATAGGTGCGCGGCGAGCCGAAGTCGGGGTGGAGCAGGTTGCCGCCGTGGGAGTCGATGTAGGCGATCGTGGCGGCCGAGTTGGGGGCGACGGGCGCCTTGGAGATGTCCTGGTTCCAGGCAGCCTCGGTGGGGAGCGAGGGCGCGTTGGCGGCGGTGCTGGGCGGTGGGGTGGGGAAGACGGTGCAGCTGCCGAGGTCGGGGTAAGGGCCAACGGCGGCGCTCTGGCCGGCGCCGAGCAGCACGGCAGCGACGAGCGCGCCCGCAAGGACGATGAGCAGGCGGGCGCTCCTCACGCTTTGCGCGAGTCCTCGCGGATCTCGAGCCGACCGATTTCCAGCTCCTCGATGGTCGCCTTCTCGATCATCAGGCGCCTGATGCTGAGTCGCCCAATCGCGAAGCCGCCGACGGCGGCGGCACCGACCGCGAGCGCACCGACCGCCATCGCGCCCCGAGCCTGCATGCCCGTCGCCGCGAACGGCCGAGCCTCGGGCCGAAAGAAGGAGATCCCGTATCGCTGCGGCATCGCCAGAACCGTAGCGCGGTTAGCCTGGGGCGCTGATGAGCGCGGACGAGCGACCGATCCTGCTGGCGATCCAGCACGTGCCCTGGGAGGGCCCTCACCGGATCCTCGACGCCTGCGGCGGTCTCGACGTGCACACGGTCAAACCGCTGGCGAGCCAGCCGCTGCCCGACCACGACCAGGTCGCCGGCGCGGTTGTGATGGGCGGCCCGATGAACGTCGACGAAGTCGACGTTCATCCCGAGCTGGCGAGCGAGCGCGAGTGGCTGACTGAGGCGCTGCGCCGAGAGATGCCCGTGCTCGGCATCTGCCTCGGCGCTCAGCTGCTCGCCAGGGCGCTTGGAGCCGAGGTGCGAGCGGGGGAGGACCCGGAGCTGGGCTATGCCCCGGTCGAGATCCTCGACTCCGAGGACCCGGTCCTCGGCGCCCTGGCCCCGAGCACGACCGTCCTGCACTGGCACGGCGACGTCTTCGACCTGCCCGAGGGCGCGGTGCACCTGGCCCGCTCCGCCCGCACCGAGGTCCAGGCCTTCCGCCACGGCAACGCCTGGGGCGTGCTCTTCCACCCCGAGTCCGACTTCGCTCTGCTCGAGGCCTGGCTGGCCGTGCCCGAGATGGTCCACGAGGCTTGGGTGGTCCTGGGCGACGACGGAGCCGCCGCCTTGCCGGCCCAAGCCGAAGCCGCCGAAGCCGACCTGCTCGCCAGCACGACCCCCGGCCTGGAGGCCTTCGCCGTCCTGGTCGAATCCCACCGGCCCCGCTAAGCCCCCCGCCTCGCCCGCCGGCCCGCTAGATTGGAAGCCGCGCGGTGGACGTAGCTCAGTTGGTAGAGCTCCTGGTTGTGGTCCAGGCGGTCGCCGGTTCGAATCCGGTCGTCCACCCTGAGGGAAGGGCTATTTCGCCTCGCCTCGTCTTGCGCCGCCGGCTGAATTTTGTTCGGCCCAGGGGTGGCACTCGCACCTAGGCCACACCGAACTATTCTCATTGACCGTTAAGAGTTCTTCGGCTAGCCTTTCGCGGTAGGCGGGCAATTACCCCGAGGGAGCAATCGATGAGATCGATGAAGGTCGTCTTGGCAGCCGTCCTTGGTGCCATTGCAATCGGCGTCGCGGCATCGCCCGCCAACGCTGCACAGGAATGGCTTATCGAAGGCCAGACGCTCGCGGAACTCAAACTCTCAGAAGAAACGTTTGAAGTGTCGAGCAAAGCGCCGACAGTGCTCTCGGTCCCGGGATTCAAACTCGTCCTCAAATGCAAAACGACCAAAGGCAGCGGCAAAATTCTCGCCAAAGCCGGGGCTGAACTCTCTCTGAGCCTGACTGGCTGTGAAGCGGTCGAACTTCCCGCCTGCACGGTCAAAGAACCGGTAACGATCACGGCAAAGACCAAAGTTGCTCCTACCTCTACGGCTTTTCATGAAAAGTTTGAACAGCCGAAAGAAAAAACACCCTTTACCAAACTCAAATTCGGCGAACTATGTCCTTTGCCCGAAGAAGCCGAACTCAAAGGCGCCATCGCAGGTGAACTGCCTGCCGAAGAAACCGTCGAACCGGTGATTAAAGTATCTGAAGCCGTGACGAAAAAAGTGAACGAAGAACTCAAAACCGGAGGGGCGTCGGAATATAGCCTTCTCTATGGAATCAAACCGGCCACTATGAGTGGCGAATTCATGATGAAACTGACCGGAAAAGCAGGATCGGGCAAGGCATGGTTGCCCCAACCTGCGACGGTGCTGTGCAGCGTCCCACCAGTTGGGAACAACGAGGAATGCCCCGTGGGTAAAAGCTATGGAGTCAGCACGATCGTGAAACCGGAAACCCTCGAAGGCGAAAAAGTCGCGTGGGAATTCACCCTCGCAGGCAACAACAAGGTGGTTGCCTGCGATGCGCTGAGAATGGAAGGACCCACCACCCCGGTCCAAACCCTCGTGAATGTCTCGATTTCCTCTGTTTCATTTGGCGCTAACTGCACGGGAGGCTGCACCGTTACTACGCTCGACACGCCGTGGGTGTCTTATATCGTTCGGCTCCCCTTCCCACGGATCTTCATTGACAACCCTGGGTTCAAATTCGATTGCGGCACGAATGAAATTTGCAAATACAAAATCTCAGTCATAGCGTCCGGAAGAGTGGAAGGCGGAGCCCCGGCAGGCTTCGAATTCCCTGAATGGCTCTTGGATCGATATAGCGCCACAGAAACCGCGTGCAGCGCGCGCGCATCGTGGAAAAACGAAGCCGGCGGGTCCTTAAGGTTCAAATTCTGGGAACCCGCCCCTCTCTACATCGGGTATTGCCCCACGACTCCTTGCTGACACCCCATCTACGGCTTGGTTCCCAGGTGGATGGCGACGATGCCGCCGGCCAGTATCCGGTAGCGGATATTGGTTAGGCCGGCGTCGGCCATCAAGGTTGCCACCGCTTGTGGATTGGGAAAGTCACGCACCGATGCGGGCAGATAGCTGTAGGCGCCGGCGTCGAGTGAGAAGCGACCGAGAAGTGGGACCAAGCGATCGAACCAGATATCGAAGAAGGCAGAAAGTGGCAGCTGTCGCGGACGCGTGAACTCCAGCACCACTACTCGTCCTCCACTGCGGGCGACGCGGGACATCTCGTTTATTCCGGCGCGATGGTCGGCGAGGTTGCGCAGCCCAAAGCCAATGGTCACCGCATCGAAGCTCTCATCGGCATAAGGGAGTCGAAGCGCATCGGCATGATCGAAGTCGATATTTGAAATGCCGAGACCGCCAGCCTTGGCGGTTGCGCGTGACAGCATCTCGGAAGAGAAATCGCATCCGACGACCTTTCCGGCCGACCCCACCCGACGTGCCATCTCTACCGCCAGCTCGCCTGTTCCGCAGCAGACATCGAGCACAGCTGCGCCCTCTGGCGCATCGGCTAGCTCAGCGGCGCGTTCACGCCAGCGGCGATCCAGGCCGGCGGTCATGGCGGTGTTGAGTGCGTCATAGCGAGGGGCTACCCGGTCAAACATCCGGTTGACTTGCGCCGGGAACTGCTCGCTGCTGCGAGCTGGCGTCGTTGTCGGACGGCTCATTCGTGAGTCCCTCGTCGTGCCAAGCGATCCATCGCGGTCAACTGGAGGGCGCGCGGCACAAGCCGCCGACCGGCGATTGCAGCCCGCATCGAGCGACCGGGGACGAGCGCGCGCTTGTTGCGAGCGAGGGCCTCGATCGCCTCTCCTGCCACCTGCTCCGGGGTCCGCCACATGATGCGAGGCATCACCCGCTGCACAGGCTGGGGGCCGTTGGCGGCGAAGAACTCGCTGCTGACGCCGCCGGGGCAGACGGTCGTCACGGCGACGCCGCCGCGGCGCAGCTCGGTGTGCAGGGCATCGCCGAAGGCGAGGCAGAAGGCGCGCGTGCCGCAATAGGTGGCGTAGCCGGGCATCGGCACGAGCGCCAGCGCCGAAGAGACGGTGAGGACCGCGCCGCGCCGCCGCTCTACCATCGCCGGCCCGAAGGCTCGTGTTAGGTCGACCACCGCCTCGCTCATCACCCGAACCTGCTCGAGCTGACGCTGGTAGTCCGAGGCGACGAAATCGCCATAGGTGCCAAGTCCGGCGTCGTTCACGAGGACCTCCGCCGCGAGTCCCAGCTCGGCCACCTGCCGCGGCAGCTGTGACCGCGCCTTCGCATCGGCGAGATCACAGGGCAGCGGCTCGGCGCGCACCCCGTGGGCGGCCTGCAGCTCCGTCGCAAGTCTCACCAACCGCTCCCGACGGCGCGCGACCAGCACCACTCCGTGGCCACGACCCGCCAGCTCGCGGGCGAGAGCCATGCCGATTCCCGCCGAGGCGCCGGTTATCACGCAGGCCGAGTCGGGGGCGGGGGGCGGTAGCCAGGAGCGCCTCACCCTGCGTCGCCCCGCTTGGCGATCCGCTCCATGCCGGTCCAGCAGAACTCGAGCAGCCGCCGGACGACCTCCTCGCGCGGGACCTCCGGGTGCTCGTACCACCACGACGCGAGCCCGTTCTGGGCCACCTTGAGGAGCTCGGCGAACATCTCCAACACTAGCTCGGAATCCTCCTCTTCGGCCAGCGCGCCGCCGGCGCCGGCGTTGAGGAAGGCGGCAATCCCCTGCGTCGCGCGCGCATTGAGCCGCGCGTATGCGGCCGTAACCTCGGGGTCCCGTGGTGGATCGCGAAAGAGCATCCGCCAAGCAGAGGGGTGTTCCTCGACGTAGCCGAAGTAAGCCTCGATGCCAGCTCGTATCAGTGCCTCGGGCTCTTGTGGTGCCGCCTCCAGAGCCGCGCCCACAGTGTCGAAGAGCTCCTCCGTCTGGCGCTCCAGCAGCTCGATCGCCAGCGCCACTTTGGAGGAAAAATGATCGTAGATCACCGCCGGGGTGATCCCGGCTTCTTGCGCGATTTCACCTATCGATGCTGCCTCGTAGCCGTGCTCGGCGAAGACCCGCATCGCCCCGCCGAGGATCAGCTCCCGCCGCGCGGCGGGGGTTAGACGGTGTCTCTTTTTTTCGGCAGCGGGCATCGCAGGCAAGTTACCAAACGCTCATTTGGTATAACCAAATACTCATTTGGCCTTACGAGAAGAGGAGAAAGGCTCGTGCGCCCACATCTACGGCCTCCGGTCGGAGGAGGTCGGGCTCGACTTTCCCTGTGACCGCTTCCTGCCCGATGTCGACGACTGCTATTACCGCGCCATCGACGTGGCCGCCCCGCCGGCAATTCTCTTTCGCTGGCTATGCCAGCTCCGGGTAGCCCCCTACAGCTACGACTGGCTCGACAACTTCGGGCATCGCAGCCCGCGCCGGCTGACTCCGGGATTGGAGCGACTCGCCGTAGACCAGCGCTTCATGACGATCTTCGACCTGGTCGAGTTCGAGCCCGACGTTCACATCACGCTGTCCTGCACGCGCCTGCGTCGAGTCTTCGGCAGTGTGGCTGTCACCTATCTGATCGAGCCCCGCGAGCAGGGTTGTCGCCTTCTCGTCAAGATCGTCGTCAACCATCCCGGTCCCCGGCTCGAGTTCGCCCTCCGCGCTCGCCTCCTGCCCTTCGCCGACCTCGTCATGACGCGCAAGCAGCTCCGAACTCTGCGCGAGCTCGCCCAGTGCGAGCACGATGCCTGAGGGACGGGGCTACGACGCCCGCTTGCCTTTAGGCAATCCGGCGGAAGAGATAGATCGCCAACAGGATCAGGACGATTACGACGAGAATTCCTACGATGGTCATGTGGAGCTCCTTCGGGTTTGTGTGTGTTCAAGCTGCCGGTGGACTTGGCAACCGGCGAGTTTCGCCGGCCTACGCAGCCCTAGAGCCCCCTGGGAGCCGTGCAACGCAGATCTAACTTCTCACGATCAGATCAGTTTTTCTT
Source organism: Solirubrobacterales bacterium (assembly GCA_036271315.1). GTDB lineage: Bacteria > Actinomycetota > Thermoleophilia > Solirubrobacterales > 70-9 > VRUE01. The sequence continues at coordinate 31,205 of DATBAV010000018.1, forward strand.
ACCCTTTCCCGCTTTAACGGAAACGCTGCGGATTTGTCAGTCCCGACCTCGAAGCATCGGGCAAGTCGGCGCTCCTCTTAGCCCTGGGCCTGGGCCTTCTTGACCCTCGCGGCCGCGACGACGCAACGCGAGAACGGCGTGCCCTTCTCGCCTTTGACGTGCTTCTTGGAGAAGCCCCGACAGTAGACGCCGTAGGCCTTCGCCTTTTCCGGCAGCGGCGCCTTCGGCCCCGGTGTCGGGTGAGCTGGGTGGGTGGGGTGTTCCGGGTGTGCGGGCGCATATTCGACGCCTTCGGCGAGTGCCGCGGACGGCATCAGCGCCAGCGCCAGCGTGCCCACGAGCACCGCGAACCTGGTCTTGAAGTTCATCGGACCCTCCTCTGCTTCCCGGCCCCTGCTTGGGACCGAATTGTCTTGCAGAACAGGAACGGAGCGGCCCCGACTGCGTCAGGTTCTACTAGGGCTTTTTGCCTTCAGGCATAGCTGCTGGCTTTGCGGCCTGGGGGGAGCCGGCTGGTTTGGCTGACTGGGTGGGATGGCTCGGGTGAGTTGGATGAGCGGGGTGGGAGGAATCGGTGGGCTTGGAGCCGTTGGATTCGCCCGTGCCGGGTGAGTCTGAGCCGTCTCCCTCTTCCGGCTTGTTGCTTGCCGCTGTTTCCTGCCCATGGGTTGCGGCAGCCGGCGTCTGCTTTGCGTGGGCGCGTCCGTGCGGGTGTTCAACGCCGGACTTGCCAGGGGTTGGGGACGCGGAGCTGGCTTCCTCCGCGCTCGTGCCGGTGGGTGGGCTGTCAGGGGGTGACGCGGCGCTCTTCGCGACGGCACGGTTGCTCGCCGAGGAGGCAGCATGGGCCGCGCCGATCGCGCTTTGCGAGCCGTGCTGGGTCCAGGGACTGCCCGTCGAGTCCGCCCCCGATTCGGCCGACGAAGGAGTCGTCGCATCCGAGGCGGATTGGCCGCCGCCTCCGGCGCCGGATCGCACTGTCGGCGCCGGATCGTGACTGCCGACGTGGATCAGGCCGCCTCTGTCTGCCGCTCCTACTCCGATCGCAGCGACCACCGCCAGCGCGGCTGCTCCCTTCAGCAGGGTCGCCGTGCCGACCGATTTGGCAGCGGCTCCGCCAAGCAGCCCGCCGCTCGCGCCGGCGGCACCCGCGCCTCCTCCCGTCGTCGCGGCGCCTGCCCCGATCCCACCGCCGAGAACACCGCGCAGCAGTGCCGTCGCCGCGATCGCGGGAAGCGGTGAGATCGCGGCCAGGTCGCTCCGGCGCGAGTCGATTTCCTCGGCGAATTGCCGACAATCGGCGCAGTCCCGCAGATGGGCGCGGATGTCACGGCGACGCCGAACCCTGCGGTCGCCGTCGGAAAGCGCCTTGGTGACGGCGGTGCAGTCCATGTCACGTCCGGCGTCCATTTGGCGCAAGCCCAACCGCGCCTCGTAGAGCGTCTGCCGGGCGACCGCGGGAGAGGTCTCCAGTGCGGCCGCGATTTCCTCGAAATCCAGGTCGGCGGCCTCCCGCATCAGGAGCGTTCCGCGCTGGCGCTCCGGTAGCGCGCCAAGGTCGACGATCAGCTGCCCCAGCCGCTGACGCGTCTCCACCTGCTCGGCGAGGCTCTCTCCCGGGGCCGGCTCGCCATCCTCGAGCGGGACGCTCGCCCGCCGGCGGCGAAGCAAATCGATCGACTCGTTGTGGGCGATTCGGTACAGCCAGGGCTTCAGCGCGATCGTCCGCTTCTCGCCCGGGAGCGCGAGCAGCACCTTGATCATCGTCTCCTGCAGGGCGTCCTCGGCGTCCTGTCGGTTGCCCAGGATCGCCAGGCAGTAGCGGTACAGGGGCTGGTGGAACTCGCGGAAGATCTCGCTCAGGGCGCGCTCGTCGCCGCCGCTCGCTTCGCGGGCAAGGGTGTCGGTTGCGGTAGGACTCACGCGCGGCTCGTCTTTTCGACCCGCATCCCATCAATGTAGGGGTATCGCGCTCTTGGCCTTTCATCCTGCCCTTCTCTGAGCAGGAACGTCGCCGATCGCGCGGTGTCAGTCCCTTCATTCTCGCCGAGCTCGTGCCTAATGGCTGTGTCCGTGGCCACTGACGGTCTGCCAGGAATCCCAGGTGATCTTGAGGATGACTGCGGTGATCGCGAGGCCGATCAGTGGGTCGGCGACGGGCGCTCCGAGGGCGACGACTGTCGCACTCGCGATCACAGCTAGGCTCACATATGAATCGGCGCGGGCGTGATTACCGTCGGCGATCAACGCCGGGCTGTCGAGACGCTTGCCGGCACGACTGCGAATGATCGCTGCGATCCGGTTCGCTCCGAATCCGATCAGCCCGGCGCCGGCGAGCGCCAGCAGGTGATCGGGTGTCTGGGGATGGATCAGGCGGGAGACGGCCTCAACCCCGGCGACGCAGGCCGAGATGAAGATCGCCGCTACAACGAAGAGGCCGGCGATTCGCTCGGCCCGGGCGGATCGCAGGATGAAGGCGATGCCAAGGGGAATCGCGGTTCCGGCGTCGCCGAAGTTGTGGATCAGGTCGGCCAGCAGGGCGACGCTGCCGCTGGCGAGGAAGATCAGGGTCTGGGCGAGGGCGCCGACGGCGAGGATCGCGAGAGACAGGCCCACCGCGCGCAGTCCCTCGCGCGAGCGTTTGATGCTCGGGTCGATCAGGCCGTGGGAGTGCCCGTGGCCCTCGCGATCGTGATGATGGCGATCCTCGTGAAGGTGGGGGCCGGCATGGGGGTGGGAGTGGATCAGCCCTCCGCCGTGGCGATGCAGGTCACCGTTCAGGAGCTCATATGACGCCGTTCTCCCGCTCACCCCGCAGAGGCTAGTCGGCCCGAGAACGCGGCCGTCATCGGGACGGCATGGCGTGCTTCGCGTAGGCGTCGATCCCTCCCGGGCGCTCTCGTCGCTTCCTTTTACGTGCGCGCCGATCTGGTGCTGATGTCACACACGGACCGCCGCTCCAATACCACCTACCTACCCGTCGCCGTGGGACACTGGGTGGTGGAGTCGCCAATCGGCTATCCGACCTGAGCCGGAGCAACTGTGAATAGAACTCTTACCATCAGCCTCGCGTTGCTCTTCCTGCTGTGCGTTCCTGGGATCGCACACGCAGAGCGGCACCCGACGCCGAGAGAGAAAGCTGCCATCGAAAAGGCGGTGCGCAAGTCCTACGCAGATCATTACTTCAGGGTGCGCGTCTCCCACATTGAAGTCTCGACCGTGGAACGACGGTGGGCGACGGCCGTGGTAACGACCTTTCATCGGAAGGAACCCCACGCGCCCCTTGTCCAGCGAATGCAGGAAACGTTCTACCGGACCGGGCAGGGCTGGGTGGCGTGGTTCAGCGTTGCTTGGCCCGACGTCGAAATGCCGATCGAGGTCGAACGAGATCTGGGCTTTGCCGGTCCGGCACCCCTGTTTGGAATCAGCGGGGAGGCCGCCGCCTTTATCGTCTTCGGCCTCATCGTCATAATTTTTCTCTTGTGGGTGTTCCGCCCTTGGGACAAGGATGAGCCAGAGTCTGAGATCTTGGTGATCCAACGAATTCGTCGCCCCCGCAGATGACGAGTAGCGCCAGGCCGTCGGCCTTCAACGAATGTCTGCATCTATCGCACGAGGATGAGGAGCACCTCAATGTCGCCTGAGCAGGGCGATACGCACCGGCTGGCCGCGCTCGTGGCACTCGTGAGCACGGCGGCCATTGCGGTCCTTGGCATCGACATCGTCCTTTCTCAGTTTCCCCGAGGGCTGATTGTCCTTGCTGGCCTCGCGATCGCATTCGCGGCGGCTTGGTACGGCCTGACCCGCACCGCAGGCGCGAGGCTGTTGGGATCTGGAATCGCGATCCTGGCAGTGGCGGTGACCGCTGCCGTGTTGATTGCTGACGGCGATCACGTCGCGCAGGCTCTAGCGATCATGGTGGGCCTGGGGCTGATGCTCCTTGCGACGCGATCGGCTTTCAAGGTCCACGTTCCCCTTCACCCAGCGCCGGACCCCCGCCACCCCGTGCTCTTCTACAACCCCAAGTCGGGTGGGGGAAAGGCCGAGAAGTTCCACTTGGCCGACGAGGCGCGGGCCCGTGGTATCGAGCCGATCGAGTTGAAGCTCGGCACCGACCTCGAGCAGCTCGTGCGCGGCGCGGTTGCCGATGGAGCCGACGCGCTGGCGATGGCCGGCGGCGATGGCTCCCAGGCCGTCGTTGCCAAGGTTGCCGCCGAGCGGGATCTGCCCTATGCCTGCATTCCGGCCGGGACCCGCAACCACTTCGCACTCGACCTCGGGGTCGACCGCGACGACGTCGTCGGCGCGCTCGATGCCTTCGTCGGCGGTCGCGAAAGGCGAGTCGATCTTGCCGAGGTCAATGGCCGCGTGTTCGTCAACAACGTCTCGATCGGCCTCTACGCGGAGGCCGTTCAGCGCGAGGGCTATCGAGAGGCAAAGCTGCGGACCATCCTCGACACGCTGCCCGAGGTGTTGGGGCCCGAGGGCAAGGGGCTGGACCTGCGCTGGATCGGGCCCGAAGGGCATGAGCACTCCTCCGGCGCGGCGATTCTCGTCTCCAACAATCGCTATCGCCTCGGGCGTGCGGTGGGCTCGGGCACCCGGCCGAGGATCGACGACAAGCTGCTGGGGATCGCCGTTGCTTCCGCGCCGGTTGCGGGCCGCCGCCTCTTCCAGCGGCCTTGGCGAGAGTGGTCCTCACCAGCTTTCGAGGTGGACGCAGACGGCACGATCGCCGCGGGCATCGACGGCGAGGCCGTAACTTTGGATGCGCCGCTGCGCTTCAGGATCTTGCCGGCGGCGTTGGCAGTGCGGATCGCTGCCGCACATCCCGGAGCCTCTCCGTCCGCGGCGATGCCCGAGGGCGCCTGGGAGACCGTTCTTGCGCTGGTACGGATCGCCTTGGGTCGAGCTTGAGATCATCGCCCGATGGCTGGGTGGCTCAATGAGGCAAAGGCGGTCGACACCGCCGTCTATGGCGCGATCGCTGCCAGCGAAACTCCGTCGCTGGACGTCGCCATGCGCGGCCTCTCCCGCGCTGCCGATCACAGCAAGCTCTGGTTCGCCGTCGCGGCTGGGTTGGCCCTCCTTGGCGGGCCCAATGGTCGGCTGGCGGCTCGAAAGGGCCTCGTCTCGCTCGGCATCGCCTCCGGCTTTGCCAACCTCGTCGCCAAGCCGCTGAGCGCCCGACGGCGCCCTGCGAGGAGGGAGGCCGAGGAGCTTGCGAGCCGCCACGTCCCGATGCCGCGCTCGAGCTCCTTCCCCTCCGGCCACGCCGCCTCCGCTTTTGCCTTCGCCACCGGCGCCGCCAGTGCGCAGCCGCCGCTCTCGGCGCCGCTGCGGGCGGTGGCGACGCTGGTCGGATACTCCAGAGTCCATACCGGCGTCCACTACCCCGCGGACGTGCTCGCGGGCGCGTTCATCGGGGTCAGCGCGGCTGAGCTGGTCGGCCACCTGCTCGACCGCGGACGACAATGAGCATTCGGATCGTCTGGCGCGCCCTGCTGGTTTTGCTGCTGGACGCCCTCTCCCTGCTGCTGCTCTCCGCGCTGCTCTCCGGCTTCGTCCTCGACGGTGCTCTCGCCGCGCTCGGCGCTGCGGCGGCGATCGGCTTGCTCAACGCGCTGATCTGGCCGGTCCTGGCGCGGATCGCGCTGCCGCTCACGGTCCTCACCCTGGGCGGTGCGGCCCTGCTCCTCAACGGCGTTCTCGTCACCTTCGCCGTCAACCTCCTGCCCGGCGCCCACCTCGACGGGGTGCTCGAGGGGATCGTCGTCACGGTGGCGATGACGGCGCTCACTGCCGGCTTCTACTCGCTGCTGGCGATCGACGAAGACGACTCCTGGTACCGCAATGTCGTCCGCCGGCAGATGCGGCGGCGGGGGCAGCACGAGGAGAGCGAGGTGCCGGGCGTCCTCTTCCTGGAGATCGACGGCCTCGCCCACGACGTCCTGCACCGGGCGCTGGCCGCAGGCGACGCGCCCAACCTCGCCGCTTGGCTGCGCCGTGGCTCCCACCGGCTGAGCAGGTGGGAGACCGACTGGTCCTCGCAGACCGGCGCCTGCCAGGCGGGCCTGCTGCATGGTTCCAACGAGGACATGCCGGCCTTCCGCTGGTGGGAGAAGGACCGCGGCGCGGCGATCGTCACCAACCATCCGCGCGACGCCGAAGAGCTGGAGCGGCGGCACTCGGACGGACGCGGGCTGCTGCACGCGGGCGGTGCCAGCCGCGCCAACATCCTCTCCGGCGACGCGCCGCACTCGATGTTGACGATGAGCACGGTTCTGCACCGCCGCCGGCCGATCGGGGTCGACTATGCGGCCTATTTCGCTCGTCCCTACGCGGTTGCGCGCACGCTCGTGCTGGCGCTCGTCGACGTCTTCCGCGAGCGGCGGGCGGTGCGGCGGCAGCTCCGTGACGATGTCCGCCCGCGAATCGCCCGTCCGCGCTCATACGCCGCGGTCCGCGCCTGGGCCACCGTGGTTCAGCGCGACCTCCAGGTGGCCAGCGTCGTCGGCGACGTCCTCGCCGGCCGCCCGCTCGTCTACACGACCTTCCTCGCCTACGACGAGGTCGCCCACCACTCGGGGATCGAACGCGACGACGCCCTCGCCGTGCTGCGCGACCTCGACCGCCAGATCGCCAGGATCGCCCTCGCCTGCGCCGACGCTCCGCGCTCCTACCGGCTGGTCGTCCTCTCCGACCACGGCCAGTCGCAGGGGGAGACCTTCCGCGATCGCTACGGGGAAACGCTCGAGGACCTGGTGCGGTCGGCTTGTGACCCGGAGAGCACGATCGCGGTCGAGGAGGGAGAGGACGACGCGCTGGCCTACCTCAGCGCTGGCCTGACCGAGGTTGCCCGCGACGACACGATGGCGGCGCGCACGGTTCGCACGGCGACCCGCGGCCGTCGCGAGGGTGGCGTGGTGACACTTGACGCCGGGGTCCGCGAGGAGGTGGACCGGGCGCACGGGGGAGAGGTGCCGGAGCTCTCGGTGATGGCCTCGGGTTGCCTCGGCCTGATCAGCTTTCCGCGCGAGCCCGGGCGGGTGTCTTTGGAGCGGCTCGAGGAGCTCTATCCGCTGCTGGTCCCGGCCCTCCGCGACCACCCCGGGATCGGCTTCGTCCTGGTTCGCTCGGAGCGCTTCGGTGCGATCGCGATCGGTGCGGGTGGCACCCACTTCCTCGATGAAGATCGGATCGAGGGCGAGGATCCGCTCGAGCTGTTCGGCCCGCGCGCCGCCGACCACCTGCGGCGCACCGACGGCTTCCCCCACTGCGCCGACCTGATGGTCAACAGCACCTACTGGCCGCAGTTCGACGAGGTCGCCGCCTTCGAGGAGCTGGTCGGCTCGCACGGCGGCATGGGCGGGACCCAGGCGCACCCCTTCGTGCTGCACCCGGCCGAGCTCGCCTGGCCCGAGGAGGACGTGGTCGGCGCCGAGCGGGTCCACCGAGTGTTCCGGGACTGGCTCGCCAACCTCGGGCACGACGGCTACGCCAGCGAGGTTGCTTCGCCCGGCGCCAGCACCCGTAGCTCCGCCTGAGGCGCCAGCTTGCGCATCCAGGTGGCGAGCTCGCGCGGCGGGGCGCGCAGCGGTTCGGGGCGCAGACGCGCGAGGCCGAATGGGTAGAGCGTGCCCCAGTGGATCGGTACCACCAGCTTCGCCGAGAGCAGCGCCGCCGCCCACGCCGCCCGCTCTGGATTGAGGTGCCCGGCGCCGATGTTCGTGCCCCAGCCCCAGATCGGCAGCAGGGCGAGGTCGAGTTTGCCGCCACCGATCGTCTCCATGCCGACGAAGAGGTCGGTGTCCCCGGCGAAGTAGATGCGCCGCTGTCCGTTCAGTTCGAAGCCGACAGGCCGCGAGGCGCGCTCGAAGCGCCGGCCGCCGGCTGGGTGGTTCGCCTCGGTGGCGGTGATGCGGACCCCGCCCACGGTGCCAGAGTTGCCGGGGGCAAGCTCGCGGACGTCGCCGAAGCCGAGCTGCGCGAGGAAGTCCCCCGCTCCCGGTGCGGCGAGCACCGGCACCGTCCTGTTCAGCCGGCGCAGCGAGGGCAAATCGGCGTGGTCGTGATGCAGGTGGGAGATCAGCACCGCGTCGACATCCTCCGCTAGGTGCGGGTCCGGAAGCGCCCCATGGCGCCACAACGGGCCGACTCGGCGCCGCAGCACCGGATCGGTGAGCAGGCGGACGCCGTCGATCTCGACCAGGACGGTCGCGTGGCCGACGTAGGTGATCTGTGCCGCCGCGGTCATCCCGCGACTCCACGGCTCGATGTCGGCACGAAGCAGACGCTTGGATTTTGGAGAAGAAATCTTTTGCTTGTGTCCCGAGGGGCAATTAGAGTGAGCTTGGCGAGCAGCTGCCAAGTTGCCGGCTCGGGAAAGGAACGGAGCCGCACCGCCTTTGAGGAAGGAGAATTCAATGGAGGCTGGTCAGAGTTCGAGGCCCCCTGTCGGAGGCCAGCGTTCCACCTGGATCGCATTCGCAGGAGTGATGATGGTGATCCTCGGTTCCCTCGACGCGCTCTGGGGGCTGGCGGCGATCCTCAACAACGAAGTGGTCGTGGTCGGCGGTCACGGCGCGCTGATCTTCGACCTCACGGCCTGGGGCTGGGTCCAGCTGATCCTAGGTGTCTTGGTCGGGCTTACGGGCATCGGCTTGATCGTCGGCAATGCAGTGGCTCGAGTCCTGGGGATTTCCCTCTTGGCGATAAACGCCGTCCTGCAGATCGTCTGGTTCTCGGCAGCGCCTCTGTGGGCTTTCCTGATGATCATCCTCGACGTCGTGATCATCTACCAGCTGATGGTCAACTGGTCTGAGGAGGCGTGACGATGACGCTCGCGGACATCAGCTTCGGTGAAGGATTGCTCTTCATCTTCGAGTTCTTCCTGCTCTTCGCCTGGATCTGGATTCTCATCTCGATCATCGGCGATCTATTCCGCGACCACGAGCTGTCGGGAGTGGCGAAGGCCGTCTGGGTCTTCTTCTTGGTCTTCCTGCCGTTCCTTGGCGTGCTGCTTTATCTGATCGTTCGCGGTGGCGGTATGCGCGACCGCACGATCAAGGCCCAAGTCGATGCCAAGAAGGAGTTCGACAGCTACGTTCGAGGGCAGGCGCAGGCAGCCAGCCCTGCCGATGAGCTGCATAAGCTGAACGAGCTAAGGAAAAGCGGCGCGCTGTCGGCTGAGGAGTTCGACCAGGCCAAGGCAAAGTTGCTTGCCTGAGCGGCTTTCAATTCCTCTCGGTTGATGCGGTGGGTCACTTAGGCAGATCGCTGCAATCAGCTCTTGCCCATTTGGCATAGAAGCTTTGGAGCACTTCGTGTTTTGGTACTGACGAATTGTCGTCAGGGAACAGGTCTAACTCATCGCGAGGCGCGCGAACGCGGAGCGCTCGCTATCCGCCGCTGAAGCCGGGGCCGGGACTTTCGGCGAAGGAGGTCGCCGCGCACCAGCGCGGGCGGCTGCATGAGGCAATGATCGAGCTCGTTGGCGAGCACGGGTACAACGCCGTCTCCGTGGAGAAGTTGACCAACCGCGCCCGGGTCTCGAAGCGAGACTTCTACAAGCTCTTCGCCGGCAAGGAAGAGTGCTTCCTGGCTACCTACGACATCATCGTCAGCCACTCGGTGCGCGGGATCGTCGCCGCCGCGGAGGGCGAGGAGGATTGGCGCGAGCGGCTTCGACTCGGGTTTCTCGCCTTCGCCGATCAGATCACCAGCGGCCCGGACGCGGCGCGGCTGGCCCTGGTCGAGGCCTTCACCGCCGGTGCCGTCGCGGTCGAGCGGATGCAGCGTACGAACCGGCTCTTCGAGGCGCTGGTGGCGAAGAACCTCGCCTTCGCCGAGGATGCCCCCCGGCTGCCGCCGCTGGTGGTGAAAGGCATCGTCGCCGGCGGCGGCCGGTTGGCCCGGGCGCGGCTGCTCTCCGGCCACCCGCGGCGACTGGCGCTCGACGGGGACGAACTGCTGCGGTGGGCCCTTTCTTTCTGCGACGAGGACGTGGTCCGCCTGCGGGCTCTCGGGGCCGCGGGGGTGCCGCCGTTATCCGAGGCCGCTCCCGTCATGCCGCTGGAGGACGAGCGCGCGCTGATCCTGGCAGCCATGGCGGAACTGGCGAGCAAGGAGGGGTACGCGACGCTGACGGTGCCGCGGGTACGCGCCGCCGCCGGTGTCTCCAGGCGCAGTTTCGACACTCACTTCGAGGGCGTGGCGGACTGCTTCCTGGCGACGCTCGAGACGCTCAGCGATCGCACCCTCGCCGCAGCGGCGCCCTTCTACCTCACTGCCGACGATTGGGCGAGCGGTGTCCACCGAATGATTGTCGACCTCTGTCGGCACCTCGCGCGCGACCCGACATTCACCGGTCTCGCCTTCCTCGAGGTCTTCTCGCCGGGACCCGAGGCGATCCAATGGCGCAGCGAGATGATCGCCAAGCTGGCGACAGAGCTTCGGCGGGGAGCACCGCCGACTCAACGGCCGAGCGAGTTCGCGGCGGAAGCGTCGATCGGGGCGATGTGGGGCGTGATCCACCACTTCGTCGCCACCGGGCGCGGCGCGCAGCTGCCGGTTGCGGCGCCGGCGCTCTCCTACCTCGCGCTTGCCCCGGCGCTCGGAGGAGCGGCGGCGGTCAGCGTGATAGATAGGAACCACTTTTCCTGAGTGCTTGTGTAGCTCTGTGTAGAGCTGGATGCTCGCGTGTGCCGGGCGGGGGGTCGAGCAAGGGAGAGCGGGGGCCGGGGTCTGAAGGGATGCAGGCACCGGCCCCCGACAACACCTCGAACGAGGAGGTTAGGAAATCGCCTCCATAGCCGCCTCGATGGAGGGATAGAAGTGATCTTTGTCGAGCGTGTCCATCAGCCCGTAGCGCAGAGTCAGCTCCTTGAGGCGATCGCGCAGCTCGACGAAGGCGAGGTGTACCCCGGATGCGTTCAGCTCGCGGTCGAGTTGCTCGAGCATCTCCGCCGCGGTGACGTCGACATCGGTGATGGCCTCGCATTGCAGGACGATCCAATCGGGCTCGCGCTCGCGCGCGAGCCGCCTGATCTCGTCGCGAAACCTTCCCGAGTTGGCGAAGAACAGCGGCGCCTCCCAGCGATAGACGACAACACCCTGAATCTCGCTGGCGTCAGGGTAGGTGGTGACGTCGTGCCATCCCTCCAACCCCTCGGGGCGTCCCAGGACCGCACCGTGCGGCCACCAGTTGCGACGGAAGAAGAGGATGATCGCCAGCAGGACCGCAACCACGATTCCCTGCAGGACGCCGAGGAGCACTACTCCGGCGGTGGCCACCAAAGACACGCCGAGCGCGCTTTTGCGCATCTCGTAATAACGGCGCAGCAGGGGCACGTTCATCAGCGATATCGCTGCGGCGATCACCACCGCCGCGAGCGCCGCCTGCGGCAGATCGGCGAGCAGTGAGTTGAGGAAGAGAAGGAGGGCCGCGACCAACCCGGCGCCGACCAGCCCGGCCAACTGAGTTTTTGCCCCCGACTGCTCGGCGACGGCGGTCCTCGAGCCGCTGGTCGAGACCGCGAACCCCTGGAAGAAGCCGGCCGCCACGTTCGCGACGCCGACGCCGATCATCTCCTGGTCGGGCTTGACCTCATCTCCGCGCCGGGCCGCAAAGCTGGTCGCGGTCGCGATCGTGTCGGTCAGCGACACCAGCGTGATGCCGAGTGCGGCTAGTAGCAGCGCTGGGACATCGCCCGCACTCGTCCAGGGAAGGCCGGGGGTGGGCACTCCCTGGGGCAGGGACCCGACCGTCGCGACTCCGTGATCGGCCAGGCCGAAGGCCGCGGAGACGACGGTGGCCGCCACGACCCCCACGAGGATCGCCGGGAGGCGTTTGGTGACAAGCGGGAGTACGAGCAAGATGCCGAGGACCGCGAGCCCGAGCACGAGCGTGGCGGTGTGCGTCTGGCCGAGGCCTTCCACGAATGCCTTGACCTCGCTGAGGAACGAGTCGGCGTCGGTCGAGAAGCCGAACAGCTTCGGCAGCTGTCCGACGACGATCGTGATCCCGAGGCCGTTCATGTAGCCGACCTGCACCTCTTTGGAGAGCAGGTCGGCGACGAACCCGAGCTTGCCGAGGCCGAGGCCGATCTCGATTAGGCCGACGAAGATCGCGAGCATGCCCGCGAGGACGATCGCCGATCCCGGGTCTCCCACGACCAGAAGGGGCGTGATCGAAGCGAGGATCAGGGGCGAGATCGAGGAGTCGGGGCCGAGCACCAGGACGCGTGAAGGCCCGAAGAGGGCGTAGCCAACCAGGCAGGCGATCGTCGTGTAGAGGCCGGTAACCGCCGGCAGTCCGGCGAGCTCCGCATAGGCCATTCCCTGCGGCACCAGGATCGCGGCCAGCACGACTCCCGCGACCAGATCGGGTCGAGCGGATTGGCCGGGGTACTGCTGGAGGAGCTTGACCCCCGGCACCCAGCGATCCAGCCGGCCGGGGCGGCGAAGTTGCCTTTCTGTATCTACGGACCTGCTCCCCTGCATGACATGCAGCATCCTTTGTCCCCCGGCGTAAATCGAAACTATGGATCGCTTGAACAAACTGTTGGCCCTCGCAACCGGCGTTGCCGGGATGGTCGTTTACGTCTACGTCCTCGGCGGGCTCGTGGTCTGGGCTCGCCTCACGGCTTCGCGCCTGTATACCGACAGTGCCGTCGACGCCCTGGGCAGCAAAAGCCTGCTCGCCACCGGACTCGAGGTCGTCGTCTTTGAGATTGGCGTCCTGGCTTTGCTCAGCGGGCTGGCATGGTTCCTATGGCGGCGTTTCAGCGTCACCCGCGAATCGTCGAGCGAGAGTAGGAAAGGACCGATTCGGGTCGGTTGGCTGATCGTTCAGGGCCTCCTCGTCGCTTTTGTCGTCGCGTGCCTGCTGGCGATCCTGTCGCTACCACCCCTCCTGTCGCTCGTCCCCGCTGCCGCCTGGGTGGGCGCCGGGCTGACGTTCGAGGAGTCGGACTTCTTTCAGATCGCACGCAACCGGTGGTTGAGCTGGGGCCTCGGGCTGGCGGTGGCGATTTGCGCCGTGCTCTTCAGCGCGGCCGCTCCCGGAATCTCGGCGCTGATCCTCTTCGCGCTGGTCAGAAACAACGTCTGGTTCGAAGAATGTCTCAGCAGCGAGAAAAGCAGCCGCTTGATCGCGCCGATCCTCACGCTGTCGGTGGCTCTCAGCGTCATCGTCCTCGCTTTCCTGACGACTCCGCCGGTGACATTCGACCGGGTCGTGGTCGTCGAGAAGGACGGCAGCACGGTCGAGGGCGGCTATGTCGCTCGGTCAGGAGACGGTGTCTTCGTTGCGACCTGTAAGCAGTTTCGCGACGATCCGCACCGCTCGAAGAAACCTCGTCTACAGGTCATCCCGAACGACTCGGTGAAGCAGCTGACCTTCGGCGGCGACAGGTACGCGATAGACAACGGAAAACGGCCCTCCCTGCTCGATCTCGGCCTTCGCCTCTTCTCGCAGGACCCGATCGAAGAGCACCTTCCCGGCTGGCGGCCCAGCGTGCGGGGAAAGTTGGAAGTGTGCGACACGAGGATGCATTGACCTGCCTTTATCGACTTAGACACACTTTGCCGCTCTGCCGGCATCTATGGTCGCGATGATCGGGTCGATGAGTGTCAACCGTTGGGGGGCTGGCGATGGCGGGAACGATTTTCAGGAACTTGGGGCGTCGCAGGGTTGGGGCGGTAGCACTCGCGCTGCTTGGAGCTTTGCTGCTGGCGGTGCCGGCGGGCGCCGCGGCCTGCGGGGAAGAAGGCCCTGAGGACACGGGCCCGTTGGTCACCGAAGCGAAGCTCACGCCGGCCAATCTGCCACCTGAAGGCGGAACCGGGGTCATCTCGGCCCGGGTCGAAGACGACTGCGGCGTGCAGCAGGTGTACGCCGAAATCAACAGCACGGAAGGCATGTACATCGGCTTCCAGCTGCTCCCCACCGAAGCCCTCAACAGCAACTCGGCCATCTATCGGGGCGAATTCCAGGTGCCGGCCAACTTCCAGGAATGGGAAGTGGGCTACCAGGGGAACGTCTCCGCCGAGGACACCAACGGCGCCTTCGCCGAAGCCTACGCCGGCGAGATCGACGTCGCCGGGTTGCCGCCGTTCGACGAACCGCCCTATATCTCCACGGCATCGTCGGCGCCGAGCGTGTGGGGCGCCTGGGGCGGCACGACCAGGATCAGCGTCGAAGCGAGCGACACCCGCAGCCTCGCCAGTGTCTACGCGGTCGTCACCAATCCCGACGACAGCGAAACCGAAATTTCGCTGGGAGCCACCTCTTTCACCCACTTCGAAGGCGTACTGGAACTGCCGGCAAACTTCACCGGCGAGTCCCAGATCTACTCGGTGGCGGTTTTCGCCGAAGACGACATCGGTCAGACCACCGGCGCCTACGGCGGAGCGATCGCAGTGGAACCGAAAGGCACTCCGCATCCCGGTCAGCTCACGCTCGAGCCGAGCGCCCTCCACTTCGGACCGGTTTCGCTCGGCCAGGAGGCGTCGGAAAGCGTTGTCCTCAGCAACACCGGCAAGCCCGGGTCGCCGCCGGTCTCTGGCTTCCTGCGGACCTCAGACCCGCAGTTCTCCCTCCCGGGGGCCTCGGACGAAGGTCTCTCCTTCACCCTCAAAGCGGGCGAGAAACGGGTCGTGGCCGTGGATTTCCACCCATCGGCAAAGGGCCAGCAGGTCGGGCGGCTCGCCCTGGCCAGAGCGGACGGAAGGCAGCCGAACAAAGGCGTGTCGCTGCTTGGCTGGGGGGTTAAATAAGCCCAGATAAACAGCGGTTACACCGGGAAAATCTTGACTGCAGAGATCAAAAATGGCGAGCTTGGAGCTATCCTCTGCCCGTAACCTTTAACATTTATAAGTCAAGAAATACTTAACGATCCCATACCGCATCCGATGAACGGCCAAGCCGGCCGTGGATGAACGGCCAAATTGCGGTTTGGACTGAGACGCTCCCTACCCGACGTGGAGAATCCGCCAAAAACTTCGCCCTGCACCAGGGGTGAGCTCGCCATCAAGCCAGAGCCCCCTGCGGTGATGCTGGGCGGTTTCGCTCTCGACGTCCTCGACGCCGCGACTTCTTCAAAGGGTTGGTCCCCCGAGCAGACCGTCGAGCGCGCGATTCGCGCCTATCTCGACGACCGCGAGCTGCGCCCGCCGGGCTGGGCTTGCCTTCCCCTACCCGAGCGGGAATCCAATCGAGTTGGTGGCCCAACGGTTGAGGTCGGACTGCCCGACGGCAGCAGGGAGGACATCGCCGCCGAGGCCGAGGCACAGGGAGTTGCCCTGGCGGAGGTCGTGGCGCACGTGCTGATGTATTTCTGGGCTGCCGAGTGCCCTCCCACCGCCGCGCCGGAAGAGAGCGGCGATGGGTTACGGGAGGACGCTGACGTCAAGGTCCCGGCGGCGGGGCAACGACTGGCGCGGCACCGCACTTTGCGAGGGACCTCCGGAGGTTGAGCCGCCCGCGGTGATGCAGGCCGTGGATCGAGCTTTCGGTTTTCCCCAGCATGCCGGCGATCTCCGGTGGCGTGAAGCCGCGGATGTGCCTGAGCACGATCACGTCGCGCTGTTCCTTGGGTAGGGAGTCAAGCGCGCGGCAGATGTCGCGACGCCGTTCGTGTTCGAGCTGTCCGTGCTCGCTGTAGAGGTAGAGCTCATCGCAGGGAACCGCCCGGCGGGTCCGCAGATAGTCGTAGGCGCAGTTGCGGGCGACCCGGCGAATCCAGGCCGCAAACGGAACCGCATCGCGCGGGCTGTACTGGTCGATTACCGCGATCAGCTTGATGAAGACTTCCTGGGCGATGTCTTCGGCTTCGTGAGAATCCTTGACCACGCCCTTCACGCAAAGCAGGACCTCCGCCGCGTAGCAGGTGTAGAGGAAGCGGATCGCGTCCATGTCTCCCTCTTGAGCGGCCGTGATGGCTGCCCGAACGAGATCGGCGTCCCCTGCCTCCGTTTCACCGCAATCGGCTTCGACGGTCGAGATTGGCTCGCTACGACTGGTTCCCAAAATGCGATCGGCCCCCCGTCTTTATGTGGATGACGATTTTCCTGCTCGACGGAAATCATCAGAGCGCAATCCCCATTGCGCCTTGTTAAAGAAGAGCCAAAACTAGTCCAAAAATCCCCCTTTGCAACAAATTGCCGCTCTATCCGAAGAATTTCATCCTCTCTGTCGCCTGATCGGAGAACGCGCTCGACTGATCGGAAGAAATTTGAGGCAGCCGCCGTTAGGGCGCCATGCCACCGTGCTCGAGAAGACAAACACGCCTCCTGTCGTCGATGCTGCTCGCGGTCTCGTTGCTCTTGGCGACCGCATCCGGGGCTCGAGCCGCCACCCCGATCGAAGGGGTCTGGTCCTTCAACGGCGGTCGGATCGCGATCCAAAGTGCCCAGCCAGGTCAGTTCACCGGCACCGTGGTGGCGCCGACGACGTTCTCGCTCTGCACCCACCCGGTGGGCGAAGAAATCTGGACGCAGATGGCCAAGCAGCCAGATGGCTCCTACTGGGGCCTGCACCAGTGGTTCTTCGAAACGAGCGAATGCGTCCGCAACCCGGCGCTCGGCCAAACTGCCTGGAGGGTTCTCCAGAGCGCAGGGGGGCGCTATCTGCGCGCCTGCTTCAGCGAACCCGGCAGCGGCCTGCAGCCGACGATCTCGCCGGACGGCGTGGTTGAGAACGCGACCTTCGGCTGCGTCGACTCGGCCCTGGTCTCCGCGGTCCCGGATTTCTCTTCCACGCATCTCTCGCGCTACGTCTCCCTTCCGGCCAGCAAAGGCTGCCTGGGGCGCCGAAAGCTGCGGATCCACATCCACGACCCGGAGAACGATCCGATCAAAACGGTCGTCGTCACCCTCTCGGGCGGTGGCGTTTCGCGCAAGGCAAAGGTCAAGCAGGAGGAGGACGGTGCGGTCGCGATAGCGAATCTGGGTGGGTTCTCCAGCGGGGTTGTGACGGTAAGGGTGCAGCTCACGACCATCCTCGGCCAGCACCTCTCAGGCAAACGCCGCTACAAGCGCTGCACGACCGCCAAGCACCGCCGAAAGAACTGATGGTCGAGCGCTTCCCTGCCTTCGGTCTCTCCGTAGAGGCGAGATTTCCGCTTCCGATCGATTCGACCCCCACCGATTCCGAGCTTCCACGGGTGGCGCTGGAGATGGAGCCGGCCGCCCGACTCGAGTCGAGCTGGAGCGGCTCCGCCTCGCCGAAAGCGTGGCGGGGAAGGCTGGGCGACGACCAGGTGTTCGCGATCGAGCGGGGCCGCGAGGGCGATCTGCTCTTCCGCTACGGCGCGCGGGCGCGCTTCCACCTTGACGCGAAGCGCCGGCGCCTCGGCTGCGCGCCAAGCGACCCCGCCGGTGCCGCTTGGCGCCGGATGCTGCTCACCAGGGTGCTGCCAAACGTCGGCATCGCGCACGGTTACGAGGCGCTTCACGCCAGCGCCGTGCTGACCGACCGCGGGGTGGTGGCGATCGCGGCTGCCAGCGGAACGGGCAAGTCGACCCTGGCGCTGGAGCTGGTGAAGCGTGGCTGGCCGCTGTTCGCCGACGACACCGTGGTCCTCGGTCGTCGCGGCGAGACGATCGAGGCGTACCCGGCGGCGCCGTTCGTCAACCTGCCGGCCGCCGCCGGCGACGTGCGCTCGCTGGGCACGGATCTTGGCCTGGTCGACGGCGAGCGCTGGGTTGCCGTGGCCAACCCCGCCGGCGCCGCGGCCGAGGTGGCGGCGATCGTCTTGCTGGAGCGGGAGCCGGGGCAGCTTCTCGGCGCCGGTCCGGCGGGCGGCTCGCCGCTGGTGCTGGCCCCGTTCATGCTGGGCTTGCCCGACGACGAGGGCCGCGATTCGGCCCGTTTCGCCCTTTACGCCGACCTCGTCGAACGCGCTCAGCTGCTGCGCCTGACCGCCGATGCCGCGCTGCGACCGGCCGACCTCGCCGAGATGCTCGAACGCGCCCTCGGGCTCACCTCCCGAGTGCCGGTTGAGGAGGCCGCATGAGCGGCGGGGCCTCGGCATCGGTGCGGCTCGAGGCTCAGGCTCCGCCTGTCGCGCCGGCGAGCTCGGGCTCGGTTTCCGGCCTGGTAGCTGCGGAAGCGTTCCCGCTCAGCCTGGAGGGGATCCATAAGCGTTGGCGCAAGGACCAGGCGCCGATCCTCGATGGCGTCGACCTGAGGTTGGACCTGGGGACCAAGACCTGGATCGGGGGTCGCAACGGCGCCGGCAAGACGACCCTGCTGCGCATCGCGGCGGGGCTGATCGACCCGGACCAGGGCCGGGTCCACGCCTGGGGATTTGGCCCGCACGACAAGCGATCCCGTTACCACCGCCTGGTCGCCTTCCTGCCCGCCGGCGATCGCGGCCTCTACGCTCGGCTCTCGGTTCGCCACCAGCTTCGCTTCTGGGCGGGAATGGCGATGATCGACTCCGCCGTCAGGGAAAGCAGGGTCGAGGAGACGATCGACGCCTTCGACCTGCGCGAGTTGGCCGACCAGCGGGTCGACCGGATGTCGATGGGGCAGAGGCAGCGGGTGCGGATCGCGATGACCTTTCTGCCCGAGCCCGAAACCGTCCTCCTCGACGAGCCACTGACCAGCCTTGACTTGGAGGGCGCAGTGGTCCTCGATCGGGCGATCGACCGGCTGATCGATCGCGGCGGCGCCCTGCTCTGGTGCTCGCCCAGCGGCGATCACCCCGAGCACGAGTTCGACAGCGACTGGCTGCTCGAAGCGGGAAGGCTGGTGGCACTGTGAGCGAGGGTGCTTCATGAGTGAGCTGCGCGGCTCGGCACATGCCTTCCGGGAAGTGCTCGCCCGCGACCTGCGGGTCTACCTCTCCTACCGCAGCCGCCTCGCCAGCCAGGCCCTGACTTCGATCTTCAGCCTCACCCTCTTCTACTACGTCTCCCAGCTCGTGCACGTGAGCGGCTTTGACTCGCCGGGCGCCTACTTCGGCTTCGTCATCGTCGGCATCGCCCTCGTCGGCGTTCTCTACTCCTGCTTCTCCGTCGCCGACACGGTCAGGCAAGAGCTGATCGCGGGCACCTTCGAACGCCTCGTGCTCTCGCCGTTCGGCCCGGTTCGCAGCGTCATCGCGATGGCCGTATTCCCCTTGATCTACGCGTTCGCGATGGCCACCCTCACCCTGGCGGTGGGCTGGGCCGTCTTCGACCTACAGCTGCACTGGCAGACGGTTCCGCTGGCGATTCCGGCGATGGCGCTGGCGCTGCTGGCGTTCCTTCCCTTCGGCCTCGCCTTCGCGGCGCTGACCGTCGTGATGAAGCAGGGCAACGTCGGCACGAGCTGGGTGATCGCCCTGATCTCGATCGTCGGCGGCCTCTACTTCCCGATCACGCTGCTGCCGGAATGGGTCCAGACAGCGGCCAAGTTCCAGCCGTTCACGCCGGCGACCGAAATGCTTCGACACCTGCTCGTCAACAGCCCCCAGGCGACCTCGGCACTGGTGACGATCGCCAAGGTCGCCCTCTTTGCCGCGGTCCTGCTGCCGGTCTCGATCTGGGCTCTGCGGCGGGCGATCCGCGAGGGCCAACGGCGGGGGACCATCATTGAGTACTGAGGGGAGGGAGGAGTCAAAATGAGCGAAGAAGCGGTTTCCCTGCGAGCTCCGTTCGCCGGGGCAAAGGTGATCGTTCCTCAGCACGTCGTCCACCGCAGCTTCCCGTCGGAGACCGTGGTGCTCAACCTGAAGACGGGCAAGTACCACGGCCTCAACCCGACCGCCGGGGCGATGCTCGACGCGCTCGATAGCACCGGGTCGGTCGCCGATGCCAGCGCTGAGGTCGCGGACAGGTTCGAGCTCTCGCAAGAGAGGGTCGAAGAGGACGTCTGCCGTCTCTGCGAGGCCCTGCTCGAGCGTGGACTGATCGGGCTCGACAACGAGGGTCAGTGAGGAGGATGCCGCCAGGTCGCCCGCTCGCGCCGTTGGCGCGAGCGCGGCTGGGCTTGGAGATAGTCGCCGCCTACGCCCGCGCCAACCTGGAGCTGCGCCGGGTGCCGATCGAGGAGGTGGTGGCGCGCCTGCGGGTGGCCGAGTCCTCGCCGGGCAGCGCGGACGATGCTGCTGAGCTGGAGGAAGCAAGGCGCCTGGGCGGCGCGGTCGTTCGTACGCTGCGCTTTCTTCCCGGCGACACCAGGTGCCTGCGCCGCTCGCTTGTCGTCGTGCGCCTGCTCGCCCGACGGGGGATCGCGGCTCGGCTTGTGATCGGCGCCCGAACCGCCCCCGATTTTCTCGCCCACGCCTGGGTCGAGCACGATGGCGTGCCCGTCCTCTCCCCGCTTGACGGTAGCTTCGGGCGCCTGGTCGAGCTCTGAGCTGTGGCTTCCTCCACGTGGGCGACGATGTTTGGCCTCGACCTGCGGCTGCCGGGGTCGCTCACCTGGCTGGCGGAGTCCGGGACCGGCCCAACCGGCAGGCCGGTAGAGCTGTCCGTGGGGACGGAGGCCGATTCGGAATGGCTGGGGGACGCCACTCCGATCTCCGACGAACGGACCGAGGACGGCGCGGTTCTCTTCCAGATCGCGCGCGGCGAGCGCGGATACGGGTTCTCCGGGCCGCGCTACGGGACCGCGGTCGTCTCCCCTGAGGCATCCCACGTTTGGGGGGCGCCCGGCGACGGCGGGATGGAGGACTGGCAGCGCTTCCTGGTCGCGCAGGTGCTTCCCTTCGCCGCCGTCCTCCGTGGCCTCGAGGTGTTCCATGCCAGCGCCGTCGCTATCGACGGCGACGCGGTCGCTTTTCTTGGCCCTTCGGGCGCCGGCAAGACATCGATCGCGATCGCGCTCTGCCGCTTGGGCGCCTCCTTCCTCACCGACGACGTGCTGGCGATCGAGCGCGACGGGGAGCGCCTGCTCGGCCACCCCGGGGCGCCCGTGGCGGGCATCGCCAGCGAGGAGGTCGAGCGCCTGCGCAGCCGCCGATCGCTCGATGACGCCACGGTCCTTAGCAGCGGTCCGCGGGAGGCTGTGGTTCGGGTGAGGCCACAGCGGGACCCGGTGCCCCTGAAGGCGATCTTCGTTCTCGATCGCCGCCCCGAGGCACCCCCGGAGCCGCGCTTCGAGCCGGTGATCGAGCCCCAGGTGCTGCTGTCGGCGACCTTCAACCTCGTGCTGCTCGACGGGCCCCGGCTGGAGGCGTTGCTCGACGTCTGCTCGCTGGCCGCCGGCGGCATGGTGGAGAGGGTGGTGGTGGGCCGAGAGGTCGATGCGTCGACCCTCGCCGAGGCGCTGGCCGAGCGGATCGGGGCCCCAGGGTGAGACATCTCTTGCTTGGGGCCTTCGATGCCCCCGCTCGCTGCGGGCTCAGCGTTTCCTACGACGGGCCGCGGTCCGACGAGCGCGATGTGCTCTGCCTGCTCGACGGGCACCTCGACAACGGCGCCGAGATCGCGGCCGAACTGGGTCGGGCCGGGGCAGCGGGCGCCGCGGCGACCCTCCTGGCGGAGGGGTACCGGCGTTGGGGCTTGGGCTTGCCGAGCCGGATGCGCGGCGATTTCGTCCTCCTCGTTTGGGATCGGGAGAAGTGCGAGGGCCTGATCGCCCGCGATCAGCTGGGAGCGAGGCCGGCTTACCTGCACCGGGAATCCGGCGTCCTTCGCTTTGCCAACGAGCTGCAGCCGCTGCTCGCCGCGCTGCCCCGGCGGCCGCGGCCCGACCGGGCGGGGGTGGCCCACTGGATCACCGCCAGCAGCCGGCCGGGTACCGGGACCCTCTACGCCGGGGTCGAGAGGCTGGGCGCCGGGGAGATGGTCGTCCTCGAACCGGGCGGTGCCCGCACGACCCGCTACTGGGAGCCGCGCTACGAAGAGCCGCTGGACGTTGCGGCGGACGAGCTCGCCGAGCGGGTGCACGAGGGGCTCAGGGTTGCCGTCGGGCGCCGCCTTGCCGCCGACGCTCCCACGGGCGTTCTGCTCAGCGGCGGCCTCGACTCCTCCGCGGTGGCCGCGGTTGCCGTCGAGGTCGGTGGGGGCGACCGAGTCCGCGCCTGCTCGGCCTCGTTTCCCGACCACCCGGTCGCCGACGAGGCCGAGCTGATCGCCGGCCTGCGGGAGAGCCTGGGGCTGGCAGGGCCCCTTGTTGAGGGAAGGGCGAGCGGCCTGGTCGAGAGCGCGCTCGCGTACACGGCGGCGTGGGGGGTGCCGCTGCTTGGCTGGGGGGACTTCTGGACTCTGCCGCTGCTGCGGGCGGCCGCCGGCGAAGGGGTCGTCAACGTGCTTGGCGGCGACGGCGGCGATGAGCTCTTCGGCCCCCGACAGAACCTGATCGCGGAGGCCCTTCGGCATGGTCGCCCCCGACAGGCGATGGCAGTGGCCGGCGCGCTGCCCGGCGCCGGGCCCCACGTTCCACGACGGGACGTGGCGGCGATGCTGGCCTCGCAGGCATTGCTGGCGCTGCCGCGGCGCCTCCACGGGCGGGTACTGGAGTGGCGGGAGAGAGGGCGGCGACCGGGTTGGCTTCACCCCTCGACCGCTCGGGCGCTGCGCGAGACCGATGACCCCGTCGCCTGGAAGCGGCTGGACGGTCCGCTCTGGTGGGCGGACGTCGCCCACGGCATCGCCCATGGGCTGGACGAGGCGGGGATATTCGAGCACCAGCGCAACCGCGCGGCGATGGCGGCGGTGGAGGCCCGCCACCCCTTGCTCGACCTCGACCTCGTCGGCCTCTGCCTGAGGCAGGCACCGGCGGCAACCCTCGATCGCCGCTTCACGCGTCCTGTCCTGAGGCAGAGCGTCGCCGGGCTGGTGCCCGACGCCGTGCGGCTGCGCTCCGGCAAGGCCCGGTTCGAGTCGCTGGTGGTCGACTGCCTCACCGGGGCGGAAATGGCGACCGTGCGCAGCTTGCTCACCGATCCCGAAGCCGCGATCCGGGAGTACGTGGACCAGGAGCGGTTGGAGCGGGAGCTGCTCGACGGAGTGGGCGACCTCGAGCCGGGCTCTTTCCACTGGATGTGGCTGGTCTGGCGACTGTTCACGGCGGAGGTCTGGCTGCGCTCCGAGGCCTCCGGTCTACAACTTTTTCCCACCTTGACCGGGTGCAACGAAAGATCGAAAATCCCGTCCAATCTGATGGTTGACACGCTCAACCAGAAAAGGAGCTCGCGTCAATGAAAAGCAACGAGACGATGATGGCTTACGGACAGCCCACCATCGTGGACTACGGGGACCTGCAGGAGCTGACGGCTGCATGCCTCGGTGGCAGCGGCGGAGACGCGGGCTACCCGGGCCAGGTAGGTGGCTACACCGTTGGTATCAGCAACCCGGCGGCTGGGTGCAAATCCAACCCGTAGCCACCACGCAGATCTGATTCACCTCCTTCGAGGTCGGCCGTCTCGGTCGACTGGCGAGGAGTTCTACATATTTGTCCAAAAAGTAACGGCTTGCTTTTTGGCGAAGAAGTAACCAAGCAACCTGTACGGCCAGCGAATTCGATTCGCTGGCCGTACGCATTTTGTGACGTGTGAATGCCTTCGAAAGGGTGAGTTTTCCTCCGTCCTGGGCAGCCTCACATAAAAGTCATTGAGAGCAAAAGAAATGCGGCGGCGATGGCGTTGGCGCGGCATGACGAAAACGGTGACCAACGGATATGAGCGGCCTTGGTCCCCGGCTCACGACGACTCGCTCTCCGCTGTGGTTGTCGGCAGCGGGGTGCGGAGTGAGCTCGCCGGGGAGATTCTGAAGAGCCAGGGGTGGGAGACCGCTGCTTGTGAGGCGGCCGGCGAAGTCTCCCTGGAGAGCGATCCCGCGGCCCTGGTCGTTCTCGTCGAGAAATCGCTTGTGGAGGGCGTGCGCAAGATGAAGCTGCTGGGCCCCGCGCCCGAGCGCCCTCCCGTCATCGTGGTCTGCGAGGCGATCCGGCCGGGGGAGATCCGCATCGCCCTCGGCGCCGGCGTCATGGGCGTGGTTCTCTCTGGGGTGCTCGGGTCGACTCTCGTCCCCTGCGTGGCCGCAGTCTGCGCCGGCCAGGTGTGTGTGCCGAAATCGCAGGCGCGCCAGGTCGAGGCGGCCTCGCTTTCGGCCCGCGAGCGGCAAATCCTCGGCTTGGTGGTGATGGGTTACATGAACAGCGAGATCGCCGTTCAGCTCACCGTCGCGGAAAGTACGGTGAAGAGCCACCTCTCCTCCGCCTTTACGAAATTGGGAGTGAAATCCCGTCACGAGGCGGTCGATCTCATCCTCGACTCGGAGCGCGGCCTCGGCATGGGCATCCTCAGCCTGGGCGGGGAGCCGATCGAGGGTGTGGGGAGCTCTTCTGGATGACGGGAAGCCTCGGCACGCGCCACGAGTCAGGAAGCGCGCCGTCCGAGTCGGCTGCCGAATACGTCGGTAAACAGCGCGACCGCGCGCCGCTGCGGCTGATCGACGCGACGGCTGGGAGCGGGTACCCGACCGGCCCCAACCTCCTCGCCGACCAGCTGCTGCGGCGCTCGCTGCTCGTCGCCGACGTCTCCGCCTGCGTGGCGGCGATCGTCACGATCTCGCTCGTCTCGGGCCGGTCCCTGCAGGTGACCTGGGTCGGCGTCGCCGGGCTGTTCGCGCTCTGCCTCGGGGCCAAGATGTTCGGCCTCTACGACCGCGACGAGACGGTCCTGCGCAAGACCACGCTCGACGAGGCCCCCAAGCTCTTCCAGGTGGCCACGCTCGGCGCGCTCTGCACCTGGTTGGCGGGCGGGTTCGTGATCGCCGGCGCCCCGTTGAGCCGCGGCGAGGGGCTGCTGTTCTGGGGGATGCTGATCGTCTTTCCGGTGCTCGCCCGCGCCGCCGCGCGCTCGCTGGCGCTCAACGCGGCACCCGCCGAGCGCTGCCTGCTGGTCGGCGACGGCGACGCGGCGAAGACGATCCGCGCCAAGTTCTCCGATCACCACGGCGTCAAAGCCGACCTGGTCGCTCACCTGGATCCGAGCGATGTGGCCAAGTGGTCCGCCGACGCCGTTTCCGCCCCGCGCCTCTCGGAAATTCGCGAGCTCGGTCGCTCGCTCCACATCCAGCGAGCGATCATCGCCTCCGACTGCGTCGATCCCGGCCAGATGCCCGACCTGATCTGCACCCTGAAGACGGTTGGGATCAAGGTCAGCGTGCTGCCGCGGCTGCTCGAGGTCGTCGGCTCCTCGGTCGAGTTCGACGACCTTCACGGGGTGACGATGATGGGAATCAAACGCTTCGCCCTGACCAGGTCCTCGACCCGGGTCAAGCGCGGCTTCGATCTCCTCGCGACCGTGATCGGCATGGTCGCCGTGGCGCCGCTGTTCGCCCTGATCGCGATCGCGATCAAGCTCGACAGCCGTGGGCCCGTCTTCTTCCGCCAGCGCCGGGTCGGCCGCCACGGCGAGCACTTCGAGGTACTCAAGTTCCGCACCATGGTCGACGGCGCCGACGCGATGAAGGAGTCGCTGCGGGACCGCAACGAAGCGCAGGACGGCCTCTTCAAGATCGCCGACGACCCGCGGATCACGCGAGTGGGCAGCCTGCTGCGCAAGACCGCCCTGGACGAGCTGCCGCAGCTGGTCAACATCCTCAAGGGCGAGATGAGCCTGGTCGGGCCGCGACCGCTGGTCGTCGACGAGGACCAGCACGTCACCGGCTGGTACCGGCAGCGACTCGAGCTCACGCCGGGGATGACCGGGCCCTGGCAGATCCTCGGTCCCGCCCGGGTGCCGCTGCGCGAGATGGGCGCGATCGACTACCTGTACGTGGCGAACTGGTCGCTCTGGGGCGACCTCAAGATCCTCTTGCGCACGATTCCCCACGTGCTGGCGCGGCGGGGGCTCTGAGGTGAGCGCGGGGAGGCCTTTTCGGCATCGCTCAGGGCGGCCATTCGGCAGGCGGCGAGGACGACGGTGATCGTCAGCAGCCAGAGGCAGGCGATCAGCGCGATGGCGATGGTCAATAGGTCGGGCAAGGAAACCACTCTCTCTAGGGC
The DNA here is from genome assembly GCA_036271315.1 of Solirubrobacterales bacterium. Classification (GTDB taxonomy): domain Bacteria; phylum Actinomycetota; class Thermoleophilia; order Solirubrobacterales; family 70-9; genus VRUE01. Next base: position 57,156 of record DATBAV010000018.1, read on the forward strand.
CGATGTCGTTGGCGACTAAACCGACTATCGGGCGCGCGGCCGAATTCCGTGACCCCAATATTCGGAGAACCCCGCTCGGCCTGGGATGCGCGGGCCTGATGCAGATCCCCTCGCAGCGGCAGCGGCAGCGCTTGCTCGGCGAGGCTCACGCTCAGGGCCTCAGCCATTTCGACGTCGCCCGCATGTACGGGCTGGGGATGGCCGAGTCCGAGCTGGGCCGGTTCGCGCGCGGGCGCCGCGGGCAGGTCACGATTGCAACCAAGTTCGGGATCGAGCCCGGTTCTCCTCGGCTGGCGCGCCTGCAAGCGCCGGCGCGCGCCGCCCTCGCCCGCCTGCCAGCGCTGCGCGCGGCGCTGAAGCGCCGCGGGTCCGGTGGCTCCCACCCACCGCGTCGCTACGACGCGGCGATCGCCCAGGCGAGCCTCGAGACCAGCCTGCGCGAGCTGGGCACCGATTACGTCGACGTCTTCTTCGTCCACGACCCGGCGCCGAGCGACCACGTCGACCTCGACGGCCTGGGCGAGCTCTGCGAGGAGCTGATCGAGAGCGGCAAGATCCGGGCCTGGGGGATCTCCGGAGACCCGGATCCCTGCGCTGAGCTCAGTCGCGCCGCCGCCGGCTCGGTGCTTCAGGTTCGCGACGAGATCTTCGCCCCGTTCCGACCCACTCCCGGCCCGGCGTCGCGAACGATCGCCTTCGGGGTGCTCGCGGGCGCCCTGTCGCGGATCCAGGCGCACCTCGCGGCCGACGCGGGGCGCCGCTCGCGCTGGCGGACCGAGGTGGGGCTGGACTGCGGCGACGCCGAGGTCCTCTCCTCGCTGCTGCTGCGCGACGCGCTCGACCGCAACCCAGGCGGAACGGTGCTCTTCGGCACGACGCGCCCCGAGCGGATCGGGCTGGCGGTCGCCGCCGCCGACCCCGACGCGCACGACGCCGACTCGCTGCGGGCCTTCCGGGAGTGCGTTCGCCGCGACTTCCACGGCGGGGGGAGCGAGCTTGGCTGAGCGGGCCCTCGAGGCCGAGGTCGCCGTTGTCGGCGCCGGGCCGGCCGGCATCGTCGTCGCCCTCGAGCTGGCGCGGGCCGGGCACCGGGTGCTTCTCCTGGAGAGCGGTGGGGAGCGCTTCGACCCCGAGGCCCAGCGGCTCGCGGACCTGGTCGGCGAGGACCCCCATCACGTCGAGGGCGAGCTGTCGATGCGCCGCCAGGTCGGGGGTTCCTCCAACCTCTGGGGCGGCCGCTGCGTTCCCTTCGACCCGATCGACTTCGAGCCGCGGCCGATCGTCGGCGAGGCGCACTGGCCGCTCGGATACGACGAAATCTCGCCCTACTTGCAGCGGGCCTGCGATTGGTGCCGCTGCGGCGAGCCGGTCTTCGATGCCGGGCAGGTGCCGGAGCTGGCGGGACGGGCGATCGTGCCCGGCTTCGCCGACGGCGACGTGCGCGCCAGCGAGCTCGAGCGCTGGTCGCTGCCGACGAACTTCGGCCGCGTCTACCGCGCCGAACTGGAGCGCTCGTCCTCGCTGCGACTCCAGACCGGCCTCACCTGCACCGAGATCGTCGCCTCTCGTGAGCCCTCAGGGAAAGGTCGCAGGCGGGTCGATCGCCTGCTCGCTCGGGACAAGGACGGCAGCCGGGTCACGGTGCGGGCCGAGCGCTACGTGATCGCGGCCGGTGGCCTCGGCGCGACGAAGCTGCTCTTCGCCTCGACCGGCAGCGATCCCGGCGGGATCGGTAACCACTCGGGCCACCTCGGCCGCTGGTACATGGCCCATGTCGAGGTCAGGGTCGGTCGCGTCGTCTTCACCACCCCACCCGAGCAGACGATCTACGGGCACGAGCGCGACGGCGACGGGGTCTACGTGCGCCGCCGCTTCACCCTCAGCCCCGAGTTGCAACGGCGCGAGGACTTGCCCAACGCGGCGATCTGGTTGGTCAATCCCGAGATTGGCGATGCCTCGCACGGCAGCGGGATCCTCTCCTTCGTCTACCTGATGCTGATCTCGCCGGTCGGGCGCTACTGCGTCGCCGAGGGGATCCGCCAGGCCCACGTCAAGACGAGCAGCCCGACCACCGTGCGTGCCCACCTGCGCAACGTCCTGCGCGACCTCGGCCCGGCGGCCGCCTTCGCGCTCAGCTTTGGCTACCGGCGCTTCCTGCGCCGCGGCCGCAAGGTCCCCGGCTTCTTCGTCCCCAGCGCCGGCAACGCCTACCCGCTGCTTTACCACGGCGAGCACCTGCCGCACCGGGAGAGCTTCGTCGAGCCGACGGATCGGCTCGACGCCAGCGGGATGCCGCGGCTGCGGACCAACCTCCACTTCGGCGAGGAGGACGTGCGCGCCGTTTTGCGGGCGCACGAGCAGCTCGACCGCTCGCTGCGCGAGCAGCGGCTGGGGCGGGTCGAGATGATCCACGACGACGTCGAGGCGGCGATCCGCGAGCAGCTCTTCGGCGGCTACCACCAGGCGGGAACGACGCGGATGTCGCGGCTGCCCGAGGACGGCGTCGTCGACGGGAACCTCGCGGTGCATGGCTTCGATGACCTCTTCGTCGCCAGCAGCGCGACTTTCCCGACCTCGAGTCAGGCCAACTCGACCTTCATGCTGGTCGCCTTCGCGGTGCGCCTCGCCGATCGGCTCTCGAGCGAGCTGAGCTCGCCATCAGGCCGAAGAAGAAGGGCAGCCCCTCGACCAGGTATCGCCGACCCAGTCGCCGCGGCTCCTGACTGAGGCGGAAGAGCCACTCGAGGCCCGTGCGCTGCGCCCAGGCCGGGGCCCGGCGGACGTCGCCGGTGACGAAGCTGAAGCTGATCCCGAGCCCGATCTGCCAGGCGTCCGGCACCGTCTCGCGCAAGGAGTCCATCACCAGCAGCTGCTTGGCCAGCGGCAGGCCGATGTAGATCAGGTCGGGGCGCGCCGCCGCGATCCGGGCGCGGATCTCCTCCACGGCCGGCAGCGAACGCTCGAATCCCGGCGGCGGGCAGTGCGTCCCCGCGATCCCCAGTCCCGGGAACCTGCGACGCAGCTCGGCGGCGGCGTCGTCCGCCGTGCCGGGGGCGCCGCCGAGCAGGAAGAGGGTGCGCTCGCGGTGCGCGGCCGCCTGCGAGAGGGACCAGACCAGGTCCGAGCCGGCGACCCGGCCCGGCAGCGGCGTGCCCTGCAGGCGACTGGCCCAGATCAGCGGCATGCCGTCGGGGACGACTAGCTCGCAGCGCCGGAAGGCGCCGCGCACCGCCGCCGAGCGCCGGTGCGCGCGCAGGTGCTGGAGGTTGGGCGTGAGCACGCAGCCGCCGTCGCTGGAGTCGATGATCCGGCCCACGGCCTCCTGTGAGGAGACCGCGTCGAGGCGCATCTCGAGCAGCTCGATCGCGCGGTTGTTCAGCTCGGCGGGCATTGGCTGGCGAAGAGCGCCTGCAGGCGCACCGCCGATCCCTCGCAGTCGAATCCGTCGGTAACCGCTTGGCGACCGTTGGCGCCCAGCGCCCGCCTTGCCTCGGGCTCCTCCAGCAGGTGTGCCAGCGAGTCGGTCAGCTCGTCGGCGCGGCCGGGGGCGACGAGGACGCCGCTGCGCCCGTGCTCGACCAGCTCGGGAATCCCGGCGATCCTGGTGGTGACGACCGGCAGGCCCATCGCCATCGCCTCCATCAGGACGACCGGCACGCCCTCGGCGAAGCTGGGCAGGCAGAAGATCGCGGCCCGTTCGTAGAGCTCGCGCAGCTCTTCCTGGCCGACGGCGCCGAGGAAGGAGACCCGGTCGGCGACGTCGAGGCGCGCCACGGCGCTTTCCAGCTCGGGCCGCAGGGCGCCGTCGCCGGCGAGTTGCAGCTCGACGTCGATGCGGCGCTCGGTCAGGCGCGCGACCGCCTCGAGCAGGATCGTCTGGCCCTTCTCGGGGACGAGGCGGCCGATGTAGAGGATGACCGGGGTGCGGTCCGAGCCGTTGCGCTCGCTCGAGCGCGTGAACTGCGCGACCGGGATGCCGACGTGGACGACGTGGAGGCGATCCCAGTGCTCGGGGTCGGTCACGCTCATCAGCTGGCTGCGGGCGAAGTCGCTGATGCAGACCACGAAGTGCGCGCTCCGCACCTTCTCGGCGAGGCGAAAGTGGCGCAGGTCGTGGAACTCGGTCGGCCCGTGCATGGTGAAGCTCCACGTCCACGGCCGCTCTGGCTCAACCGCCGAGCCGATGCGGGTCGCCAGCAGGGCGATGTCGGCGGCGGCGTTGGCGAGGTGGACGTGGATATGGCGGATGCCCTGCTTGCGGCACTCGCTCCAGAGCACGACCGCCTCGGCGAAGTAGAAGAGCTGCCAGAGCCTTCCGCGCACTCCCGGCGGCGCGAGGCGAAGCGCGCCCCGCAGGGTCGAGAGGTACGTCCCCGGCGAGCGCAGCAGCAGCCTCGCGTGAGCGACCAGCTGGCGACGGCGGAAGGGCAGGATCGCGGTCGTGCTCGCGGCCGCCGACCGGTCGTTCTCGGCGAGCAGCTGGTCGGCGGGGGTGCGCCGGATCGAGAAGGTCGAGATCCGCAGGCCGAGCCGGCGCAGCGCTTCGACCTCGCGCAAGATGAAGGTGTGCGAGATCGCCGGGTAGGCCGAGCAGAAGTAGGCAATCCTCATGCCCGCACCTCGACCGGCTCGGCCTGCGCTGGCTCGCGCGTCGTCCTCACCCAGGCGGTGGGGCCTCGCCCGCTCAGCAACTTGCCGTAGAGGCCGAGCTTGTTCGCGACCAGGGCCGGGGTGGAGAGCAGCGCCCTGTAGACGTAGGCCGGGGCGCGCACGAGGCGCAGCCCGGCGAGCACGAAGGTGGCCTGCGCGAGGGTGGTGAAGAGCGAGAGCGCCAGCAGCCGCCGCGAGCCGAGCAGTAGGCCGGCCAGGGCGGAGCCGAGGTTGCCGATTGCGATCGCCGACTGGGGCGGGACCAGGCACTCGAGGCCGGCGTGGAGCCGCAGCGGGTCCCGCTTCGCCAGGCCGGCGAGGACGAGCCTCCCGCTCCAGCGCCGGATCAGCTGCAGCTTGCCCATTTCCCAGCGCGCCTGCTGGCTGGAGCTGGCCCTCAGCGAGGTCGGCACCGCCTGGCTGACCTGTGCCTCGGGCACGAACTCGACCCGCTCGCCGGCAAGCACCAGGCGCATGTGGAATTCGCCGTCCTCGACCAGCCCGGTCGCGGTCCAGGGATTGCGTTCGAGCAGGTCCCTGGTGAAGGCCATGCCGGTCCCGACCAGGCCGCAGGAGAGGCCGAGCCGCTCCTTGCCGAGGAAGCGCACGGTGTCGCCGACAGCGAAGGCGGCGAAGCGCAGGGCGGAGGCGCTCGAGTCCTCCGGGTTGCCGGCGACGTAGTCGACCTGCATCGCTCGCGCCCCGGTCCGCAGCCGCGCGTCGATCGCCGCCAGCAGGTTGGCGGAGACGATGCAATCGGCGTCGACGAAGACGACCGCGTCGAACGGATCGTCGAGCGCGAGCAGGCGCTCCAGGGCCCAGACCAGGGCGAACCCCTTGCCGCGCCGCTCGGGATCGGCGCGCTCCCAGACCTCGGCGCCCGCCGCCGCGGCGACGCCGGCGGTGCGGTCGCCGCAGTTGTCGGCGATGACGACGATCCGCCGCTCCTCGGCCGGGTAGGCGACGCCGGTCAGGGCCGCGAGCGTCGCCGCGATCCCGGCCTCCTCGTCGTGCGCCGGCACCAGCACCGCGAGGCGCAGGTTGCGGCCGGGCGCGGCGGCGGGCGGTGCCGTTCGCCGGCGGGCGCTGCGGGCCGCCAACAGCAGCCCGAGCAGGTACAGGGTCGAGAGCGTCAGCGTGCCCTCCAGCGCCAGCAGGATGCGCCGGGCCACCTCAGATGCTCCAGCTGGCGAATTCCTTGCCGGTCAGGGTCCGCAGCCGCTCGACCTCGGGCCCGTAGAGCTGTTCCAACCTGGTGCGCAGGTCGCTCTCCAGGCTCGGTTCCGGCAGCGGGGGAAAGAGGTATTTCTCGGCGTTGCGGCGCAATCCGTGGCGGATGTGGGGCGGTATCCAGCGCCCCGCGGGCGCTACGGCCCGGCGCATGAAGCGGTTGTAGCCGGAGGGGTAGGTGCGCCGTTCGCTGCTCTTCAGCTTCTCGGTCTCGAAGTGTCGCGAGGTGAAGGTCTCGTCCACATCGAGGAAGCCGAACACCGTCCGCAGCACGGCATCGCGGTTGGTCAAGAAGTCGGCCTGGTCGAGGACGAGGATGCGCTCCTCGGGAAAGCAGCACAGGTAACCCTCCAGCTGCGAGGCGTAGAGGCTCATGCAGGTCTCGCCCAGTTCCGAGGGTTCCCGGTGGTCGTCCAGCACCTGCCGCAGCGAGCGCCGCTCGCCGCTGACCGAGACGCGGTGGCGGTAGTGGGAGACGGTGCGGGCCACCGGGTCGCGGACCAGGTAGACGATCTTCGCCTCCGGGATGAGGTCCTTGATTCGCTCCGGCGCCCCGGCGCGGATTGGGTCGTTGGCGTAGTTCGGCGAGGCCTCGCCGCGCACCGGCAGCGCCGGGTCGAAGAGCTCTTCGTAGGCCTCGAGGCTTTCGACCTGGCCGAGCTCGTAGCCCCGTCCGTTCGGCGGCCCGGCGAAGAAGTTGGTCTCCTTCACCGCCGACATCTGGATTTCCGGGTGCAGGTCCAGGTAGTAGTGGAGGCTGGTCGTGCCGGCCTTTGCCGCGCCGATGATGATGAAGGTAGGGAGGGCCATTTCGCTCGCGTCCGCAACGTAGGTCGCGGCGACGAACTTTCGCCTCGGCTGTGACTTTTTTGTGGTCTCCGGGCGGCGCGGAGAAACGCCGCAAGGAACCGGTCCCGAATTCCGTTGGGCGGCCAATCGCCGATCAACGAGGAGGAAGGGAAGGGACCAGATGAGCGACCTGGCAGCCGCAAGCGAGACGGCGACGAATTTCGACTTCGGCCGTTGGCAGCAGCAGCAACTGTGGGACAGGGCGGGCGGGTCGGTTGAGGCTGCCGAGCCCGAGGTCCTGCGCGCGGTCCAAGCGAGGCTCGACGGGCTCCTGGCCGGGGTCGGCGAGCCGGTGCGAATCCTCGATGCCGGTTGCGGCAAGCAACTGCAGGTCCCGATCGCCGCCAACCGCCACGTGGTCGGGATCGACATCAGCCCCGAGCAGGTCGCGAGGAACGCGGAGATCGACGAGGGGATCGTCGGCAACGTGCAGAGTCACGGCTTCGAGCCGGAGAGCTTCGACGTCGTCGTCTGCTGGAACGTGCTCGAGCACCTCGAAGATCCACGGGCCGCGCTGCGCAACTTCGAGCGGGCGCTGAAGCCCGGCGGCGTCCTGCTGCTGGCGGGCCCGCACCCCCACAGCTTCAAAGGCACGGTGACCAAGGTGACGCCGTTCTGGGTCCACAAGCTCGCCTGGAAGCGCCTGCTGCCCGGCCAGCCCGCGCTGGAGCGCTTCCCGACCCACATGTCGGGCCTCGGTGCTCCGGACCAGCTGACTCAGGCCCTCGGCAAGCTCGGCCTCAGGGTCGAGCTGCTGACGATGTACGAGGGCTGGGAGCAGCGGGCCTTCCGCTGCAAAGACGGGCTCGCCGGCAGTGCGTTTCGGACCGGAATTCGTGCCGTCGAGGCGGCCTCGCTGGGCAGCGTCTTGGCCGACGTCACGGACTTCGTTCTGGTTGCGTCGAAATAACGATTTGCGGTCGGCCGAGCCGGGCCCGTAGCCAGGCGACGAGCTCCCCCAGCCGCTGTCGGTCGCGCTGGTTGAGGCCGCCGCAGAGAATCAGGGCGGCCACGCAGGCGACCGAGCCGGCGAGCAGCGCCAACGGCAGCGCCAGGACCGGCGCGGTTGCGCGCTGGACCGCGTGCGCGGCGGCGAAGCCGGCGCCGTAGCTGACCAGCAGCGCCAGCCGCTCGCGGATCGGCCAGGTGGCCCGCAGGGGTCGCGCCAGGTGGTGGCGCAGCGCCAAGCCTGAGAGCACGATGACGACGAGGAAGCCGCCCAGCAGCGCCAGGGCGGGTCCGATCATGTGCATGGCGGGGGTGAGGACGACCAATAGCGCGATCGTCACGACCAAGCGGGCGAGCGCGACCAGGCTGGTCAGGCCGGGCCTGTCGACCGCCCAGAGCGCCTGCGTCTGGGTGACCGTGATCGAGGCCATCACCGGGAAGAGCATCAGCAGGACCAGGGCCGGGGCGGCGGCGTCGAAGCCGGGGCCGAAGATGTTGAGGACGAGGTGCGCGGCGCCGCCGATCGTCGCGGCGAACACCGTCATCACGATCACTTCGTAGCGGGTCGAGTCGATCAGGGCTCGGTCGAAGCCGTGGCGATCGCCCTCGACGTGGCGCCCGACCAGGGTTGGGTAGAGGACTTCGGTGATCCGCAGGCTGGCGGTCTGCAGGCTCTTGGGGACGATCAGGGCGCGGCTGTAGGCGCCGACGACGGCCACCGGGGCGACCATCCCGATCGCCCAGATGCCGCCCTGCTGGCTGATTCCCGAGGCCATCTGCCCCGGGGTCGCCTTGAGGCCGAAGCGCAGCAGCTCGGGCAGGGCGCGGAGGCCGATCCGGTATTCCGCCAGGCTGAGGCGCGGGCGGGCGAAGGCCCGGGCGGCGATCGCCCGGTGCAGGAGGGCGGGCAGCGAGCCGGCCATGGTCGCGATCACCAGCGCCCAGACGGACTTCCAGTGCAGGCCGAGGCCGAGCACGGTGGCGAGGACGATGAAGCTGACCGATTCGTTGAGCCGCACCCAGAACAGCTTGCGGCCAGCGACGAAGGCCGAGAGGATCGAGTCGAGGTTCCAGCCCGTGTTGAGGATGACCGTGTAGCCGGCGATCGAGACCAGGGCGGGTGCCAGCAGCTGGGGCGCGTTGAGCGGCCCGGGAAAGACGAAGCAGCAGGCGACGCCAACCAGGATCGCCACCGCCACAGTCAGCCCGGCGGAGAAGGTGAAGACCGCGGCGAAGAGCTGGCTGACCCGCGGCTCGCGCGGCTTCAGGCCGGTGATCTCCTTGATTAGCGCCTGCTGCTCCTTGATCGTCGAGAGCATCCACATCACCGCGACCGGCGCCCAGACCAGCGCGTATTCCCCGATTACGTCGACCCCGAAGAGCCGAGCGGTGATGATCGTCGAGACGAAGCCGAGCCCGACGCTGGCGCCGAAGCTGAGCGTGCCGAAGAAGAAGCCGGCCCGGTAGCTGCCGCGCTCGCCGCTGGCCTTGGGGCCGCTTCGGAGCCGGGCGAGGGATGGACGCCAGATCACGCGTCGCGAACGCGATGGAAGGGCTCAGACTTGCGCAGGGATCTTAGGCTGAGCCGAAACCCAGTCGAACCCGGAGACATTGAGGGCGTCGTGGCTTAGACCACGCGTGAGTCGATTCCCGACGATGAAGGCCAGACGCCTGCTCGCTGTGCTCGAACGTGAGCCGCTGAATTACCGGGCTTCGCGCCAGTCCGGCTCACATCGGCGAATGAAAGCCCCCGGTCGGCCCTCGCTGACCTTTGCGTTCCACGACAAGGCGACAATTCCCTCCGCCCAGGTCCGCAAGGTTCTCGTCAAGCATGTGGGACTTGCCGAAGACGAGGCCCGAAAGCTACTCTGACCTGGAGGATCGATGGAGACCGTACGCGTCATCTACCACCACGAAGCCGACGGCTGGTGGGCCGAGTCCCCCGACGTAGAGGGTTGGACCGCTGCTGGAGAGACCTACGCCGAGATCGTCAAGCTCGCGGAAGAGGGCATTCCATTCGCGCTGGAAAGATCGGTTGAGATGGAGCACTATGTTCCAGCTGGCGAGCGCGTTCCGGTCTGATCCTTGCGCTTCGGATCCCTCGGCGAGCGCCGCTGCGGGCGCAAGAGGAGTTGTGTCAGCGCCGAGCCAAAGCGGGCCAACACGCTGAGTCCGTAGGCGAGGGGGGAGGCGACCGGTGCGTCGCCGTCCTTTTCCGCCCGTTCGCGGATCACCTCACGTGGGGGGACGACCTGGCGGCGGACGAACGCGGCCAGGCCGCCCGGTGGGGTTAGGAGGCCGTCGATCAGGCCGATCTCGGCGAAGAGCTGCTCCCTGCTGCGGAAGACTGGTTCCCTGCGGGCGAGTTGGACGGCGATTCGCTGGCGCGACCCGAGCTCTCGCCGGCTCAGCGACCGGGGCAGGCCGACGGTTGAATTCGCTCTCGCCAACGCCGCCGTCAGGGCCGGGGCGAGCTCGGGGTAGGCGATGCTCGTCTCTTCGAGCGCGCCGTCACCAATCTCCGGGCCGAAGCGGTCCCACCAGGCGCCGAGGTCGCTTGCTTGCCTCAGCCCAGTGAAGCCGTCGCGCGCGTAGTAGAGGAGCAGCGCGGCCAGCTCGTCCTCCGCGTTCGGGCGCCAACCGTTGGGACTCTCGGGGCTCGGAGGCAGAAGCCGCTCATGGGCGAAGCGGCGCTCGTACCAGTGGATCCGCCAGTGCAACTCCAGCGGCGGCAGTTCGCCGCCCTTGTGCGTGAGCGAGAAGTGGAGGAGGGGGAGGCCGTCGGCCATCGGGCGGTCGATCGGCCCCTCGTATCCCAGCTCCCGCGCCACCTCGACGGCGCGGTGGAGGTCCTCCGCCGGGACCAGCAAGTCGACGTCGCTGGAGGGGCGCCGTCCCGGCTCGCCGTAGATCGCCTCGCCCAGCAGCGGGCCCTTCAGTGCCGCCGAGCGGATGCCGGCACCGCCGAGCGCGTCCATCGCCAGGCCTCCGGCCAGCTGCAGCAGTACCTCCTGGTGGCGGCCGCGCTCGAGCGCGGCGGCGAGCGACGCCTGGAACTCGTCGCTCGCCCGCTCTCCGCCGGTCGCGAGGATGCGCGGGCCGAGCATCGTCAGCACCCGGCCGGAGAGGAGCAGCTGGGTCAGCGCCGACCAGTCGACCGTCTCCGCCAGCCGGTCGAAGCACTCGGCGTCGGCCTCTCGCCTCGCCCGCGTGCCGGCGCTGAGCCGCGCCAGCTCGCGCTCGGCGGCGAGGCCGCTCATCCGTGCAGCCTCATCTTCAGCAGCCGCAGCCGGTGCCAGGGGAAGTGGGCGAGCAGTTCGATCGGCGAGTGGCCCCGGTAGTAGCCGCTCGGCCCGCCGTAGGGGTCGGTCCCGGTGGGGGTGGGGTCCTGGGCGTAGAAGGTCACGTCGGCGGCCCGGTCGCGGACGAAGATTCCGTAGCGCTGCGCGGCTTCGGCGACGATCCGGGTCAACCAGGGGAGGTGCAGGGAGGCCAGGTCGAGGCGCGGGTCAAGCAGCAGGTGGGCGCCCTCGGGCAGCGCCAGCGGGTCGGGGGAGTTGCCGTCGCTGCGGCGAGCGGGCGAGGCGTAGGCGCCGGCGCGCACGTCGGGCAGCGAGATCGCCAGGGCGTGGTTGATTTCTCCGTCTTCGAGGTCTTCGAGCGTGATCAGCCCGCCGGCGATCGAGAGCGAGGAGGCCGAGGCTCCCCACCAGGGCTGCGATCCCGGCCAGACGTGGCGGTTGTAGACGCCCGGATCGGCGGAGACGTTCCGCATCGCGCCGCCCCAGCTTGCCCGCCAGCCACCGCCTTCGCGCCTCAGCTGGAAGAACTCCCAGAGGCGGTCGGAGTGGGGTTGCCAGACGACCAGGTGCCCGTCCGATCCCGCGGCGGGCCGGGCGCCGGCCGGCAGGGGCACCGCGTGCCAGGCGGCGCGCAGGGCCCGCTCGCCAGGGTGCCCGACGAGCTCGACCGGGACGGTCGGCTGGTCGGCCGGCACCCGGTAGATCGGCACGCCGTAGGGGCTGGTGGTGATGAAGGGCCCGTTCCCGGCGGCCACCTCGCCGGCTGCCTCCGTGGCCAGGGCGCTGACAAAATTCGCGGAGTTTGGATCGACCGCGGCGTCGGCGGGCACCGGCTCGTTCCAGAAGCTGTGCGGGGAGAAGAAGCGAAAGTGGGGTGTCCCGGTGGCCGCGTCCTCGGTTGCCGCCGAGGTGGCGCTTCCGCAGCCCAGGATCGCCGCGCAGAGAAGCAGCAGCGGCCCGGTGCGGAGCAGGGTGCTCACGCGCCCGCGGGCAGCGCGTTCCCGGCTCGTCTCGCCCCGGCCAGCGCCACGCCCGCCCAGGTCAGCACGATGACGAAGGCAAACGGCGGTTCGTGCGGGTTGACGGCGATCACGGCAAGGACGAAGACGGCGACGGCGATCAGGCCGAGCTTCCACGGTCGCAGCGCCGTCGGCCCACGGGTGAAGATGCCCTCGCCGATCGCCCAGAGGAACGAGGCCAGCCAGAGCGTGGCGCCGATCAGGCCGAGTTCGACCGCGTAGGAGAGGTAGGCGCTGTGCAGCGGCTGCGGCGTCTGCGGTTCGCCGATCGCGATCCCCGGCACGTAGCCGGTCTGCGGGTAGGTGAAGGACTGGCGGAAGTAGTCGCGGCTCTCCGCCGGATAGCGGTTCCAGCCGAAGCCGAGCAGGGGCTTTGTCTCCAGCATTCGCGTCCCCGCCGCGATCTGGTTTTCGCGATCCCAGATGCTGCGTTCGTCACCGGCGCGTTCGGAGGCGCTGTTGGAGAGGGTCGACGAGAGCGCCAGGGTGCCGCCGAGGGCGATCGCGGCGATCAGGAAGCCGGGCACGAGCCAGCGGCGGCCCGCCCGGGTCGCCATCGCCACCGCCACGGTGGCGAGGATCGCCGCCAGCCAGACGCCGCGCTCGAGGGTGAGGAAGCAGCCGGCGATCGAGGCCAGGCCGGCAGCCGCCGCCAGCCAGCGCTTGCGCTGGCCGTGCCAGAGGTTGAAGGCGATCGCCGCGGCGACCGCGCAAACGTAGGTCGCGCACCCCTCGGCGACGGCGGCGCGGAAGGGCCCGCCGGCGCGCAGGACGCCCGGGGTCGAGGCGTCGCCTTCGACGATGTAGTGCGGGAAGACCAGGCTGTGCGGCCCGAGGATCTCGAAGATCGCGGTGACCCCGAGGTAGGCCCCGAGGCCAAGCAGCGTTATCAGCAGCATTTCCCGCTCGCGGGCGCCGGCGAAGACGGCGGGAGCGACGAGGAAGAGCAGGAACGGCATCACGCCGAGCGTGTCCCAGAGCGCCAGGAATCCCTTTTCGGTGGTCAGCGTGTGCGCTGCCGCCGCGGAGCCAACGGCGTAGATGATCGTCAGCGCCATCAGCAGGTGGACGTTGCGCAGCTGCAGGCGCGGCATATGGACGGTCCCGGGGGCGCGGAACAGGCATTGGCAGATCACCAAAACGGCGAGCAGCCGGTTGAGGGGAATGTTGCCCAGGCCGATCTCCGACCACGCTCCCGAGAAGACCGAGAGGGCGACTGCGCCGCACATCGTCACCGCCGGGTGGAGCTCCCAGAGGTAGCGGATCGCGAGCACCGCGGCGACGATCAGGACGGGCATGATCAGCGCCCAGCGCCCTTCGAGTTTTTCCGGGAAGAGCTTCCAGGTGAGCAGTAGGGCGACGAAGCCGAGCAGCGGCCAGGCGTACTGCGGCGGGCGCCAGACCGCGTGCGTCTCCATCAGGTCGCGTTGGGGCGCGGCCTCAGTCCGGTCGGCGGCAGTTGACCTGGGGAGTCGTGCCGCTTCCTGTCGCGCAGGACCGCGACGCCGCATCCGGCGAGCAGCCCAAGCAGCAGGCCGAGGAAGCCGTAGAGCTGGATCCTCGAGTTGCGGTTGCTGGTGGCGCTCGTCGCTCCGGCCAGCAGCGAGATGAAGCCTTCGCGGGGCGGCTGACTGCCGACCGTCGCCACGTAGGCCGTGGCGATCGCCTTCAACTTGATCTTGGCGGCGCTCTGCTCGGCCTTCGCCTTCAGGTCGCCGCCGCCGGCGACCGCGGCCGAGGCTTCGCTCAGTTCCAGCGAGGCGCGGCGGTAGGCCGCGAGCAGCGAGGCGGCCTCGGGATTGGCGCTGTTGCTGCGGTTCTCATAGGCGATGATGCCGGCGGCTGCAACGTTCGCGAGGCGCTTGGCCTCGGCGGCGGAGGGCCCCGTCGCCAGCACCCGGAAGGCGGGGCTGAGCGGGATCGGCTCGGCGGCGAGGCGTCCGCTCGCCCGTTTTTTCGCGATGTGGAGCTTGCGTTCGACCGTTGCCAGCACCGGCGCCGCGGCGATCGCCCGGCTGAACGCGGTGGCCAGCGAGCTCGACGACTGCGTGTAGCTGGCGAATCCCGGCGAGTTCGGGTTCACCTGACCGACCTGGAGCGTCGCCGCGGCTTCGTAGGTAGCCGGGCGGACGAGGCCCAGGGCAGCGCCGGCGAGGAGGCCGAGGACGGCGAAGATCGCGATCAGCTTCTTGTGGCGCCTGATCGCGCCGAAGGCAAGGCCTTCCGGCGGGTCGAAGACGCCGCGAACGAGCGGCGGCGGGTCGTTCGTGGGCGGTGGCGTTATCGCCGGGGGCTCAGCGGTCTTCATCGCTCATGGGGGTTCGGGCTACCTTCCTGTCGTATTTCGCCGCCGTGAACGGAATATGTCGGCCCAAACTTGCGCCGCAATTGCGGCGGTCCCCTACCCCCCGGAGCTGGTCAGCTGCATCTGCAGCAGCTGCAGGTGCGTCCAGGGGAAGGCGGAGAGCAGACGCGCCGGGTAGGTGCCTTCGAAGAACCCGTTCGGGCCGGCGTAAGGGTCGCCACCGGTCGTCCCTGGGTCCTGCCCGTAGAAGGTCACGTTCCCCGCAATGTCGCGGACGAAGATCCCGTAGCGCTTGGCGGCTCGGGCGATCATCAGCGTCAGGGGCGGTAGATGCAGCCTCCAGAGTTCGAGGCTGGGATCGAGCCGCAGGTGGGCCCCCTCGGGCAGGGCCATCGGGTTGGTCGATTCGCCGTCGGTGCGTTCGGCGGGGGCCGCGTACTCGCCGGCCCGCACCTGCGGCACGCCGATCGCAAGGGCGTGGTTGATTTCCCCCTTGCGCAGGTCTTCGAGCGTGATCAGGCCGCCGGCGATCGAGAGCGAGGAGGCCGAGCCGCCCCAGGATCCGGTCGCGCCCGGCCAGGCGGCCGGCCCGTATGTGCCGAAGTTGGAGGAGGCGTTCTGCATCGCGCCGCCCCAGCCGGCCTGCCAGCCAGCGGCGCTGTCGACCAGGTGCCAGAACTCCCAGAGGCGGTTGGTGCTCGGCTGCCAGACGACGAGGTGATGGTCCTTGCCCGGCGCGGGTTGGGCTGTCGGCGGCAGCGGCACTGCGCTCCAGGCGGAACTGAGCGCCGGCACGGTGAAGGTGCTGGTCAGCTGCACCGGCACCGTGGGCTGGCCCGCTGGCACGGTGTAGATCGGCACGCTGTTGGAGCTGGTGCTGATCGAGGGCCCCTGGTCGGTTTCCAGCTCGCGATTGACTTCGCGCGAGAGCGCGGCGACGAATTCGCCGGAGGAGGAGTTCAGCGGCGCCGTCCTCGGCAGCTGCTGGTTCCAGGGGCTGCCGGGGGCGAAGAAGCGGAACGGGGCTTCGGCGCCGGAGGCCGCCGCCGCGCCCGGTCCGGCCGTCGTCAGGAGCGCCAGCGTCGCCAGCGCGGCGATCAGCGGCCGGGGGAGGACGGAGGCCGGGGAGCGGGCGGGCGACATTTCGCTTCTAGTCGACAGATCCGGCGCTCGCCTTGATGCCTGATTTCAGGTACTCAGCAGGGTGCGGATCACGTTTGGCATGCCGAGGCGGCGATTGCGGGTGCGGACGCGGACCGGCTCCTGGGCGATTCCCCGGGCCGCCTGCCAGAGATCGGTCGCGAGTCCCTCGCGGCTGGCCGGCAGGGCGTTCAGCTGCTCGGTCAGCTGCCCGAGGTCGTAGCCCATCGCGGCCAGGCGCTGCTCGCCGAGAAACCGCAGGTAGCGCCGGCACCACTCCCGTCGCACCGGGTTGGCGAGCGTCGCCCGCCACTTCTCCTGGGGGTCGGAGCTGAGCGAGCGGTAGGCCCTGCGCCCGGTCGGGTCCCCCATCCGGCCCTCCAGCTCGACCTCGGCAAAGCCGGTCAGGGCGGCCTCGTCGAACTCGATCTCCAGGTAGCGCATCAACGCCGCCCAGGTCTCGCGATCGCCCGAGACCGCGTCCTCGAACCGGATCGCGTGAGAGTCCAAGCGGTGCTCCCGGTGGGCGGCGAGCAGGCGCGGCAGGCCGACGAAGAGGTCGGCAGTCATGAAGGTCGGGCGCCACGGTCCCCAGGTCTCGATCATCGAGGCGATCACGCTGAGCGGGTTGCGCCAGAGGAAGACGAACTTTCCCTCGGGGAAGATCCGCATGATCTCCTCCGCCACCAGGCAGTAGGGCGGGCTCTTGTCGACGAAGTGGGTTGCGCCTTCCTCGCCGGCGAGCTCGTAGAGGTTGAGCGCGAACTCGCGAATCCCCTCCAGGTAGTCGGCCTCGCCGCGCGGGAGGCGCGCCGAGAAGTCCTCGACCGCGGTGGCGAGCAGGTGCTGGAAGTACTCGGCGTCGACTCCCTCCCGACGCAGGGTGTAGGCGTGGGGGAGGAGGATCCACGGCTCCGGCGCGGTGGCGACGCCATCGTGCGCGGCGACGATTCGCTGCACCAGGGTCGAGCCGCTGCGCGAGACCGAGAAGATGAAGACCGGTTGGACGCCCACGTGCTGCCGGCCGCGGGCCGCGCTCAGACGCTCCAGGTCGGGAACGTCTCGCCGGTCAGCTCGCGCAGGCGCTGGGCTTCGTCGGCGAAGTATTCCCGCAGGCTGTCGCGCATCCCGTCGTCGGGCTCGGACGTCTGCAGCGGCGGGAAGATCGTCCTTTCCACGGAGAGGCGCAGTGTACGGCGCACCCTGGGGGGGAGCCAACGCAGGCGCGGGATCAGGTGCAGCTCGACGAAGCTGGCGAATCCCGGCGGATAGGTGTGGCGCTCGCTGGTCTTGAGAAATTCGTCGTCGAACCGCGGCGAGTCGAAGCCGTCGTCGACCTCGAGGAAGCCGAAGACCCGGCGCAGGGTCGAGCGCCGGTCGTTGAGGAGATCGGCCTGGTCGATCACCATCACCCGTTCCTGCGGGAATTGGCGCAGATACAGTTCGAGCTGAAGGCCGTAGAGGCTGGCGCAGATCGACGGCGAGCGCGGATCGGAGAGATCGCCGAGCGTCTCCTCCAAGGTCCGCCTCTCGCCCTCGGAGGCAACCATGTGGTTGTAGTGAGAGATCGTGCGCTCGACCGGATCGCGGACCACGTAGAGGAACTTCGCCTCCGGCACCCGGTCTTTGATTCTCTCGGGGACTCCCTGGCGAAGCGGGTATTCGGCATACGGGGTCGAGGCCTCGCCGCGTACCGAGGCCGTCGGGTCGAAGAGCTGTTCGTACTGGTCGAGCTCGCTGATCCGGCGCTGTTCGTTCACCGGGTCGAGGTGTGGGGCGAAGAAGTTCGGCTCCTTGACCGCCGACATCTGGATCTGAGGGTGCTCGCTCAGGTAGTTGTGAAGGCTGGTGGTGCCTGCCTTGGGAGCGCCGATGATGAAGAAGGTCGGGAGTGCCATCGCTGGATCGGGCGGCACTATAGGGATTCGACGATTTCTTGCCAGGACTAGAAAAGGTGGGACTAGAAAAGTTGGGGAAGGACTTGAAAAGTAGTAAGAAAGTTAAAAAGTACTAGTGCAATAACGGAAATTCCGGTTGGGGAAGAAGTTTCGTCGCAAATTATTCACCTCGATTTTCCCCCAGGTTCACATGTGGTCGGACCCTTGCCAAGACGATCCACTCATTCCCGCGAAAAGAATGCGGGACAACGCTCAAAGAGATCCAAGGAGGATCCATGTCACGCTTTGGGATAAGGAAGTCGGGGAGGGCCGGACTGCGTGCCGCGCTGCTCACCGGTGCAACGGTTGCCGCGCTTGCGGTGGGGGGACTCGGTGCCGGCAGCGCCTCGGCGTCGGTTCTTTGCAACGGCGGCAACATCATCGGCGAAGGTTCTTCGCTGCAGAAGATCTCCCAGCAGAACGTCTGGATTCCAGCGTTCCAGACCGAAGTCTGCAACTCCGGCACGCTGCCGAAAATCGAATACAAACCAGAAGGCAGCGCCGCCGGGCTGAAAGCTTGGGGTGCCACGGGCGGTGCGATCGACCGCAGCCGCGCGTTCATCGGCAGCGACGATGCACCGACCGCTGCCCAGATCGCCAACATCAAGGCCGCCGCAGGCGGCGGCAACGTGCTGGTGATCCCGGTCGCTCAGACCTCGATCGCGGTGGTCGTCAACCCGCCCGCCGGTTGCACGGTCGAAAACCTGACCAACAAGGAACTGGAGAAGTCCTTCCGCGGAATCATCCTCAAATGGTCGGAACTCGAAAACGCCGTCGGTGGCGAGGCCTGTGATGCGCCGCTGACGCGAGTCGTCCGCTTCGACGGCTCGGGCACCACCTTCCAGTTCAAGAACTACCTCAGCCTGGCCAACACGGCCTCGCTTCCCTGTATCGAAAAGACCTGGAAGCAGCTGGAGCCGATTGAAAACCCCGAAACCAGCGCGCCCAACACGAGCTGGCCGGAAAGCTGCAAAAAAGCCCTCAGCCCGGTTGTTCGCCCGGCTGCCAAGGGCGGCGGCGAAGAGGTCAAAAAGGTGAACTCGACGCCTGGCTCCATCGGCTACGCGGCTCTGCCCGACGCTGAGGCCAACGGCGGCACCGTCATCGGCATCCAGAACAACGGGTTCGTCTCGACCGAAGAAGCGACCTACGGCAATCCGCAGATCGCGGGAGCCTCTGCCGGCAAAGGCGTCGCCAATTGCGCCGCCACCAAGTACGTCGTCCCGACCGAAGGCCGCCGTACGGGCACCGGTATCGACGTCGACTGGTCTCAGGTCTTCGGCGCTCTGCCGGCGATCGGCGGCTCGGCCTACCCGCTGTGCACGCTGACCTACGACCTGGCCTTCAAGGGCTACAAAGAAGCCGGGTTCAAATTCGCCCCCTACCAGACGGTCCGGGACTACATCAACGGCTACGTCGTCTTCGGCGGCCAGGCGGCCCTGATCACGACGGAAACCAACTACGCCCCACTGCCGGAAACCAAAGGACTCGCCGGCAACAACGTCATCGCCGCCGCCAAGTTCTCCGCGGCGCTGATCAGCCAGTAAGGGTGTAACGGCTTCGTAAAGAAGCTGTGTATTTCGCAGCGAGGGCCGGGCATTGCCCGGCCCTCGCTGTTTACGCATTCGGCGCACAACTTTTCGCGATGTTCACATGATCGGCATACCCCGCTGCGACTCTCGGGCGCGAATGGCCCACGGGAGCAGGATTTCGCGCGCAGCAGTCCGGAACTTGCCGGCGCTGATCCTCGTGCTCTGGATCACGCTGGCCGTCATGGCGGGGTCGGCCCACGCGGCAACCTTCGGCGAGCTCGGAGAAGCCTGGGGGAAAGCCGGCACCGGCGCCGGTCAGTTCTTCAAGCCGGGCACCTTCGGCGTTGATCCCCAGACGGGCGATGTCTACGCCGGGGACATGAACTCCAGCGGATCGGTGTACCGGATTCAGAAGTTCACCAAGACCGGTGAACTGAAGGCAGCGGTCGAATTCTCGCGAAAAGAAGAAGTAACCGGCAAGTTGATCCGCTTGGTGGGGATCGCGGTTGACCCGGTGAGGGAACGGTTCTACGTCCTCGAAGCCTGCCGGGTCGGCGAAGGCTCTTCTAACTGCTCGTTGGCGATTGGCAACTTCGTCGCGTATCGGCTCAAGGCCTTTAAAACGACACCCAACGCAGGCAAACTCGAACTTGCGAGCACTTTCACATTGCCCCTCGGCGAAAAAGAGCTCTACAACCCGACCTCCATCGCTGTCGATCCCGCCAGTGGCGACGTCGTCATCCTCGGCGAAGACGATGGGACAGTAGTACCCGTTCCCGAGGAAGAAGAAAAAACGGAGGTTGTACATCACACGGTTCTGGAGCGCGTCAGCTCGGCAGGGGTTGTTGGTACGCGCTTCGTCGACGAATCCAACCTGTTGAGGCAGACTGGGCTGTTGGCAGGAAGTGCGATGTCACTTGCTGTCGGTCCCGATGGCACGATCTACACGCTGACTGGCGGGAAGTCACCGGGAGCACCTGGCGCAAAATCGACTCGCGCCTGGGAACTGCCGGCGGCCATGACTGAACTCAAGGCCGTTCCCCGTTTCGCCGAAGCGGCAGAAACCGAGGAATGGCCGCTTCCTGAGGAAAACGGGAATGGCACGGGCTTCTACGCCGGCCC
The DNA here is from genome assembly GCA_036271315.1 of Solirubrobacterales bacterium. Taxonomy (GTDB): domain Bacteria; phylum Actinomycetota; class Thermoleophilia; order Solirubrobacterales; family 70-9; genus VRUE01. Next base: position 77,190 of record DATBAV010000018.1, read on the forward strand.
GGGGATCGCCATCTCGCCCGACGGCTCGACTCTGTACTGGAAGGAGACCTTTGACGGGACGGAAACCGTGCCAGGCGGTGCGCTCGTTCGCGCCTATTCCCTGACTGAACATAAGACGCGGGCGCTCTATGGAGGCGGCACCACTCGCTGCTCAATTCGAACTTCCGGAGCGGGAATCGGCGCCACCGGCGAAGGCGGAAGCGAAGAATTGCTCGCCTTCGACTATGGGCCCGAACAGGCATCGCCGCCTTACGGGGCGAAGGTCGTGCGCTTCGGTCAGGGCGGAACGGGCTGCCCCGCTTCGGTAGCGAAATTCTCCATCGACGGTCAGGAAGAAGACGGCGTCGTGGTCGGAAAAGGCGACACCGTCGGCTTCGATGCGTCCGCCTCAGAGCTCGAAGACGAAGCGTTTCCCCTTGAACTGGTCTGGACGTTTGGCGACGGCCAGAAAGCGATTGTGAAATGCGGGGAAGAAGAAGGGCGGGAATGCGCCAAACCGGCGGCGATGACGGTCAGCCACGAATACACGACAGCGGGCGAATTCACGGTCAAGCTCGAAATAAAGGTGCTTGAACCGGTTTTCGGCAACCCGCAGCCGGTTCAGCACACGCTGATCGTCAAGGCTCCCGCCGCCGCGCTCAGCGTCTTCAAGACCGGCACCGGTTCGGGAACGGTCACGAGCTCCCCTGCGGGCATCAGCTGCGGGGAATCCTGCTCGGCGGAATTCGAAGCGGGCAAAGTCATCACGCTCACCCCGACCCCCGCCAGCGGCTCCGAATTCACCGGCTGGAGCGGCGCCTGCTCGGGTACTGGTGCCTGCCAGGTGACGATGAGCGAAGCGCAGTCGGTTGCGGCGAGCTTCGCGCTTGAAGAAGGGACGCCGCCGCCGAGCGAATTCCAGCTCACGGTCTTCGCGACCGGCACCGGCTCGGGCACGGTCGCGAGCTCTCCGGCCGGCATTGCCTGCGGCGAGACCTGCGTCGCGAAATTCAACACCGGGGCGGCCGTCACGCTCACCACGACCCCCGCCAGCGGCTCCGAATTCACCGGCTGGAGCGGCGCCTGCTCCGGCACCGGCGCCTGTCAGGTGACGATGGACGAAGCGCGCTCGGTCAGCGCTGGCTTCGAGCCCGAACCGCCTCCGCCCCCAACCCGTTACACGCTCACGGTTCTCAAGGCAGGCACCGGGTCCGGCACCGTCGCCAGCTCGCGGGCGGGGATCTTCTGCGGCGGCAAATGCGAAAAGGAATATGAAGACGAAGAAAACGTCACCTTGATCCCCACCCCCGCGAACGGCTCGACTTTCGTGGGCTGGAGCGGCGGCGGCTGCGCCGGGGCAGGCATCTGCAGGGTGACGATGGACACCGCCAAGTCGGTAACCGCCACCTTCGACGTCGTCATCCCGCCGGCCCCCGAACTGGCGGGGACCTTCGTGCCGCTGTCCGAAGGCGAAGCGCGGCCGGAAAAGAAGCCGACGCCGAAGCGAAGCAAGAAATGCGCCAAGCGGCATGGCAAGAAACGCGCCCACTGCGGGAAGAAGGCGGGTGGCGAGAAGGACAAGCGGGGCAAGGCCCATCACCACGGGGGGAAGAGCTGAACCGGGTGCGTTCAGCGATGGCGGCCACGTGCGCACTCGCCAGCGCCCTCATCCTCTCCGGCGCCGCGCCGGCCCAGGCGCTGATCACGCCACCGGTGACGGTCGACGGGCCCTCCTCTCAGATCCTCGACTTCGGCGGTGTCTCGATGGCCGACGACGGAACGGGCGGCCTCGTCTACGTGAAGGCGGTGGAAGGGGTCCCGCACGTGTTCGCCTCGCGCTACCTCGGCAATCGGTGGAGCGCGCCGATCCGCGTCGACTGGGACCAGCCCTACGCGGGCGGCCAGCCGCAGATAGCCGCCGGGCCCGAGGGCGCACTGCTCGTGGTTTGGGTGGCGCCGGTGGCGACCGTCCACGGCAGCGTCCAGTACGGCCTCTTCTCGGCCCGGATCGGCACCGGGGGATCTGGCTTCGGGCCTTCTCTCGTGGTCGACCCCAACGTCGGCGAAGGGCTCGGGGTCGATCCCTCGCTCTCGGCGGCCTCGCCGGGCAAGGCGATCGTCGCTTACCGGGCAGTCACCTACAGCTTCAAACCGGGCACCTTCTCGACTGCCGTCCAGCTCCGCCCCGGCGATGTGATGGCCGATATCCGCGTGGCCCGTCTCAATGGCGAACGCTGGGCGCGACTCGGTGCGATCAATCGCAACCCTGAAGCCTCGATGCGCCCGCCGACCGCGGTCAACGGGCCCGAGGTCGGCAGCGGCCTCGACGGGAGCGCCGTCGTCGCCTGGCAGGAGCCCGACCAGACGGGGACGGCGCGGATCTGGATGCGGCGGATCTTTGGCACCACCCCCGGGCCGGTGTTTCAGGCGAGCCCCTCGAGTTGGGAAAAAGCGGCGGTCAGCGCCGACGCCGAAGCCTTCTCGCTCGCCGTCACCCCCTACGCCGGGGCGCAGGTCGGCTTTCGCATCGGCACCGCGCCCGGCTCGGCGCTTGCCGGCCGGCTGCTGGTCAACTCGCTGCCGGCCAGCTTCTCGCCCACTGCGGGCACGCTGAGCGGGCCCCTCCTCGCCGACGGCGGCTCGCTACCGGCGGGGCCACCGGACGTCGCCGCTGTCGAAACCAGCGACAAGAGCACGGTCACCCGGCTCAGCTTTCTCTCCGGCTCGCAGCTGCGGCAGGTGCAGGGCAGCGGCGGGGCGATGGCGCCGCTGACGATGCCGCCGGGTCCGACCGCCGTGGCCGGGGGAGAGCCGGTCACGGCGGTGGATCCCGAAGGGGGCGGCGTGATCGCCTACCCGGCGCTCGACTCGGCTGGCCTGTCCGCGGTCGCGGTGAGGCAGGAATTCCCCTCGGGCGCGGCGCAGACCGGGGTCGTCTCCGGCGGTGGTGGCGGGCCGGTGGCCGAGCTCTCGATCGGCCGCTCCGGAGCGGGCGACGGTCTGATCGCCTTTCGCCAGGGGGAAGCCGGCCGCTACGCGATCGTCGCCGAGCGGGCCAGCGCGCCGCCGGCCGCGTTCAAGGTCAAGCCGCCGAAGGGGTGGCAGAGGCCGAACGCGGTCAAGCTGAAATGGCAGGCGGCCCAGAGCACTGCCGGCGACGTGCGGTACTCGGTCCTCCTCGACGGCCGCCCGGTCAAGCGCGGCCTGCGCCGGCGGAAAGTCCACCTCAGCGCCGCCCTGCTCGGCAACGGGACGGTGCCGGTCCAGGTGGAGGCCAGCGACGGCCTTGGCCAGCAGCTGCTCAGCAATCGGGCGAAGCTGCACGTCGACGGCCAGCGGCCTCTGGCTGAGGTGAAGCTCGCCAAGGCGCACGGTGTCGTCGTCCGGCTCAGCGACGCCGATTCGGGGCTCGCCCCCAAGGTCAGCCGGGTCAGCTTCGGCGACGGCGATCGCGAACACGGCGGCGCCAAGTTCACCCACACCTATGCGCGGTCGGGCCGCTACACGGTCGTCGTCAGCGCTCGCGACAAAGTTGGCAACCGGCTCTGGCGCCGGCTGGAGGTGAAGGTCCGATGAGGGCGGGGATCTCGCTGCTGGCGATCGCGATCGTGGCGTTCCTGCTTCTCTCCGTCCCCCTGGTGCGGGCCGAACCCGGGCCGATCCAGCTCGTCTCCAAGAGCGGCGCCGAGCAGGCCGACGTCGGCGCGGCCCCGGCGCTCAGCGCCGACGGGCACTACCTAGCCTTCCAGGGCACGATCAACGGCCTCTCCGGCGTCTTTCGCGAGGACTTGGCGAGCGGGGCGTTGGCGCCGGTGGCGGCCGGCACGACCTTTCCGCCCGGGGCTGGCGCCGACGCGGCGACACCGTCGATCTCGGCCGACGGGCGCTACGTCAGCTTCACCACCGCCGCCCAGCTCGACCCCGGCGACGACGCTCAGGCCGGCACGGAGGACGTCTACGTGGCCGACATGGACGCCTCGCCTCCGACCTATGAACTGGCCTCGGCGCTCGACGGCTCCGCCCAGTCGATCGGCGGCGAATCGACCGCTTCGCCCCGCGTCGCCCTCGCCGCCGACGGCCGCAAGGTCGTCTTCGTCAACGGCGGCCAGGTTTACCTGCGCGACCTGGACACGGACGTCACCACCCTGGTCAGCGTCGTCCGGGATCCGGCGAGCGGTGAGATGGAGCCCGGGGTTCCGGTGCCCGGCGGGGCGGTGCTGGAAAAGCCGAGCATGCCTCTGGCGAAGGGGGCGGCTCTGAGCGCCGACGGCACCACCGTCGCCTGGCTGGCCACGAACCTGCCCGCTCAGGTGCCGCTGCTGAGCGACGAGGCGGCAGCAATCGCCAAAGACGATGCGACGGAATTCCCCTACGACGAGCCGCTCTGGCGTCGCGTCGCCGACGGCCCGAGCGCGCCAACCCGCCGCATCGTCGGCGGCGGCGACCCGCTCGCCCCCGGCTGCCCGGAGAACGGCACCCTCGCCGACCCGGCCTGTCAGGGCCCGTTCCCGGGCATCTTCGCCAAGGGCCCGGGGAACGCCGCCGAAGGGTGGCTGGGCAGCGAAGGCGCGATCGACAGCGTCCCCCAGCTCAGCGCCGACGGTCGCGAGGTGGCGCTGATCGGCAACCCGACCGAAGCGACCAACGTCTTCCTCGTCGACATGGCGCCCGGCCTGAGCCGGGTCCAGGCGCTGCGCCAGCTGACCCGCCAGGTCTCGGTTAGGCCGGGGGAAGAAGGGAGCATCGTCAACCACGAACCCTTCGTGCCGCTCAACGGCCACATCTGGGACCTGGCGATCTCGGCCGGCGCCGGGCGCATCCTCTTCGCCACCGCGCGCCAGCAGTTCCCGCTGGCGCCGCCGAACCTGGTCACCCAACCGCCCTCGCAGCTGGGGCTGGTCGAGCTTTACCTGCTGGACCTGGAAACCGAATCGCTGCGCCGGATCAGCCACGGCGATGGCGGCCCGGGCGAAGCTTCGCTTGGCCCCGGCGCGGGGGCCAACGGCGACGGCGCGCGCTCGCCCAGCCTCGACGCGAGCGGCCACCTACTCGCCTTCGCCTCGACCGCCGTCAACCTGGTTGAAGGCGACGGCAACGACGCCAGCGACGTCTTCCTCGTCCACGAAACAGGCGGGGACAGCAGGGCGGGGTCGGTGAGCATCTCGCCGCCGCCGCGCGGGCCCCGGGTCAAGCGCGGCCGACGGCTGGCGCTGAGTGCCTTCTCCCTCCCCGACGGAGACGTGAGGCTGGTCGCCGTGGTGCCGAAGGTCGGCAGGCTGCGCGCCCGGGTCTCCTCCTCGCTCGCGGTCGGCGGTAGGGCACGGCGCCTGGCCACCGCGCGCAGCCGGGCCAGGGGCGGCGGGCCGGTGGCGATGAACCTGGCGCTGCCCCGCTCGCTCAGGCGCCTGGCCCGCACGCGCGAAGGCCTCTACGCGACGGCGCACGTTTCCTTCCGCGGCGCCCAGGGGAAGCGGCTGCGGGGCGAGCTGCAAGTCCGCTTCCATGTCCACCCGGGGAAGAGGAAGCGGGGGCAGCGATGAGGCGGTTCGTCCTCCTTGCCCTCCTGCTCGCCCTGCCCGCGGTGTTGAGCGCGCCCGCCGCCGCCGACTGGCGCTCGGCGCAGCCGGTCGTCGGCGGGATCGGGGTGCCGACCACGATCGGGGAAGTCGGCGACATCGAGTTCTGGGCGCCGAATCGCGGCATGCTGATCACCGCCGGCAACGAAGGGGTCGCCTCCGGCCTCTTCGCCTACGACGGCAGCGGCTGGTACCGCTACGCGACCGTCTGCGGTGGCCACGAAGGGCGGATTGCCTACGCCGGGCCGAACGACTTCTGGACGATCTCCGACCAGCAGTCCGGTCAGGAAACCGGGGGTCCCCCAGCCGAGCACATCTCCCTCTGCCACTTTCTGGGCGGCGCGGTGGTCGCCTCCTACGCCGAGCCGCTCGGCGTGCCGGGCTCCTACCTGCCGATGGATGCCGCCGCCTGCGCCTCGCCCAGCGACTGCTGGTTCGCCGGCAAGCGGCTGCCGGGAACGACCAACGTCGGCGCCTTCCACCTGCACTGGGACGGGTCGGCGATTACGGCAATTACCTCGCTGACCGAACCCCAGGCGCAGATCGAAGGCCCGGGCCGCTCGGTCACCGGCCTCGCCTACCACCAAGGCGCCTTCTACGAGAGCGTCGCGGTGCGCCCCGGGGACGAACCGCTCGCCGAAGAAGCGTCGGAACCGAGCCTTCTGCACCAGATCTTCACGGGCGCCGGCTTTCCCGCCTTCCTGCCGCTGTACACGGAAGCGAAACTGACCGCGGAGCCCGAAGAGCTCGAAGGGCTCCACCTGAGCGGTGACGAAGAGGAACTGTGGGCGGTCGCCGGTGCCAAGGAAGGCTCTCCGGAATCGGTGACTGCACTGCGGCTCGGCGAAGGCGGCTTCGAACCGGTTTCGTTGCAGGACCCTGGCTCGGTCTTCAGTCCCGGCGACGGAATCGACGGCGTCGCCGCGGAACCCGGCACGGGCAGCGCCTGGGTCTCCTTCCGCCAACCCGCCGACTTCGGCCTCTCCAAGGCTCGCATCGCCCAGATCCACGTCGACGGCGGCGTCGGCTCGGCGACCCTGCTGCCGGCCGAGGGGGAAGGGATCGGGCCAAAGGGCCCGGCCGGCCCGATCGCCTGTCCGGCGACCGGACAGTGCTGGATGGCGACCGAAGGCGGTTGGCTGTTTCACCTCGGTCCCGACCCGGCCCGCAACGAAGACCCGATCCTGCACGCCCTCGTTACCTACAGGCCGCCCGACGCCAGCCTTCCCAGCGTCCCGCCGACCTCACTGCCCGAAGACGACTCCGGCGCGCCAAGCGGCAGCCCGAGCGGGGAAGAAACCGCGGAAATCCTGACTGAACGACTGCCGAAGCGCAGCCCGCCGATCCTCAGCGGGCTGCAGCAGAAAGTGATCGGCGGCCACGTCCTCGAACTCAGCTTCGTGTTGCGGGTCAAGGCCCACGTCCAGCTGCTCGCCAAGCGCAAAGCCCAGGTGGTCGCCAAGACAAAGCGCTACACGATGGCCAAGGGCAGGCGGAGCGTGCGACTGCGACTGGACCCGAGGCGCTGGCCGACCAAGCTCGACCTGCAGGTCCACGCGATCCAAAAGAGGAAGGCCAAGTGATGCTCCCGGTTCGGCGCCACTCGGCGGGCGTCGTGCTCGCCTTCGCAGCGACGCTGCTCTGCCTCGTCCTGCTCGAGGTCGGGGTCAGCGGTGGCGCTCAGGGCAGCGGCGAACTCGTCGCCCAGCCCTCCTTCGGGGCGCCCGCCAACACCTTCCTCGGCGCCTCTCCGGCGGCGGCGGCCGGTGAGGTCTGGGCGACCTCGAGTAACAACGAAGGCACGCTCGCCCGCTACACAGACGCCGGTGGCTGGGAGACGGTGCCGGCGCCGGTCTCGAGCGAAGGCGCGCCGATGCCCGAAATGGAATGGGTGCAGGGGCCCGACGCGGGCCGGACCACGGCCGGCGGCGGCGTTGCTGTCGCCGCGGCCGAAGGTCAGCAGCCGCTGCTGGTCACGGCGGACCCCGGGGGGCAGCTGCGCGCCGCGCCGGAACCGCCGGTTGCCGTGATGGGGCCCGAAGAGGCGCTCTTCGAAGTCGAAGGCGGGGCGCCGCTGATCGGCGCGACGGAAGGCTCCGGCGGCGCGACCCGAGCCCTCGTCGTGCCGCTGGTCGACAACGGCTCGGGAAGCCCGGAAGCAGTGCTGTCCTTCGTCTCCGGGAACTGGTCCAGGGAGCCGATCTGCGTCGGCTTCGCCCCGGCGCCGGGGTGCGAAGCGCCCCCGGCAGGGTTCACCGTGCTGGCGATCGAAGCAGCCGGGGGAGAGGCGTGGCTGCTCGGCGAAGGCGCCGCGCCGGGCGAAGGCATCGAGCTGTTCCGTCGCGAAGGCGCCGCGCCGGGCGAAGGCATCGAGCTGTTCCGTCGCGAAGGCGGCGCGCCCTCGCCGGTCTGGCGCCAGCAACCGCTGGGAGGCTCGCTGGGGGGGTTGTTCGCACAGGAAGCGCCGCTCGGGGTCTCCCTCGCGCCCCGTTCCGGCGGTCAGCCGCTGACCGTCAGCGCCGCCGGGGTCTGGGTCGACGCCGACCTCGAATCCGCCGGGACCGACTACGAGGCCACCGTCTACTACGACATCGGCAAGGGCGAAGTCACCGGCTCCTGGTGCGACTTGAGCGAACCGACCGGGCTCTGCACCCACAGTCTTGGGGTCGAACTCCCCGCGGGCGACGGCCGCAGCTTCGCCTGGCCGCCGAGCGGCAGCAGCGGGCCATTCGGGCAGCGGGTCGTGACCGGGGTGGGGCAGGGCGCGATCCTCAACCTCGAAGGCAGCCAGTTCGCCAGGATCACCCTCTCCGGGGGCTCCGCCGGCGCCTCGCAGGGCGCGGCGCTCTCGGCGCCCGACTCCGGCTGGCTCGGCGCCAGCACCCCCCTGCACCTGACCCGAAACCCCGAACCGTCGCGCCTGCAGGTGTGGCCGGTCTCGTTCAGGCGGCCGCTGACGGCGATCGCGCCCCAGCCGGGGACGGCTGCCGGTGGGCTCACCTCAGAAGCCCTCGCGGTCGGCGACGACGGCGAGATCGCCCGTTACCGGCCCGGCAGAGGCTGGGAACCGGAATACCTCTTCACCTCCTCGGGCAAGCGGGCGACGCCCACCCTGCGCGGCGTCGCCTGGCCCGAACCGAACCGGGCCTACGCCGTCGGCGACGGCGCGGCGATGTGGGTGTGGCAGCGGGAAGCCGAACTGTGGAAACCCGACCCCGCGATGCCGCCGAACCTGACCCGCGCAAACCTGACCGGGATCGCCTTCGACCCAGGCCGCCCGAGCCGCGGCTACGCGATCGGCAAGCAGGGGCTGCTGCTTGCCTACGGCAGGACCTGGACGCCCGAACCGCTGCCCGCCGGCGTCCCCCCCGAAGCGAACCTCACCTCGATCGCCTTCTCGGGACACGAGGCCCTGGTGACCTACAAGTACCCGTTCCTGCGGAACGGCCTCGTCGTCTACACCGGGGGCGTCCTGGTCAACAACGGCTCCGGCTGGCAGGTCGACCTGCCAGCCGAGGCGGCGCTTGGCAGCGCGGTGCCGCAGCGGGTGGCCGGGCTGGCCGACGGCGGCGGAATCATCGCCTCGGCCGAAGGCGGCGGTGACGCCGGCGTGATCGAGCGCCAGGGCGAAGGGGGCACCTGGGAACGGACCGCGGGCGGGGCGGTCGGTTACCCGGCTGCTCTTGCCGCGATCCGCGAAGGCGGCCAGGTGCGGGCGATCGTCTCCGTCGCCAAAGGCCAGCAGGACCGCGACCTCGGCACCGACCAGGAACAGGTGTTCAACCCGCCGACGCCGGGCCAGCCGCCGCTGCTGACCGATCCCTACCCGCTGCCTGGCAGCGGGCTGGTGCTGCGACAGACGGCGACCGGGTGGCGCGACGAACAGCACGAGGCCTTCCCGCTGCCAAGCGCCGACGGCCAGCCCTCCTACGACCTGCCGGTGCGGCCCGACCCACTGCTGGCGCTGCTGGTCAGCCCGGACGGGTCCGAAGGCTGGGCGGTCGGCGGCGAAACCGGGACCTTCGTCCAGTTCCAGGGCGAAGCGGTGCAGACGGCGGGGGTGATGCGCTACGGCGCCGCCGCGGCGCCGCCCTCCAACGCCGCGGAAGTCGCCGTCCAGCCGACCTCGGAAAGCGCCAACTTCGCGATCGGCGGCGGCGCCCAGTGCGCCGGACCGTGCGCGGACCTTGCCGGCACCGGGATCGGCCCCGACCGCTGGCTGCGCGCGGCGGTCGGCAAGGCGGCCGGGATCTCGGGCATGCGCGCCTTCCTCTACGCCGGGGCCGGCGTCGCCCAGGGCGTCGGGGCGACGCTCTCCTCCTCGGCGTTCGGTCGCGAGGAGCAGGCCTACGCCCGGCGCCTCTCCGCCGCGGCGGGCTCGCTTCCCATCTTCGCTGCGGCGGCGCCTTCGGACCTTGACGGCGGCGGGTCGCTCGCCGCCTTTCAGGGCGCCTTCGCCGGGTTCTCCAAGCCCTTCGGCGAGGCCACGCCCAACGAAGCGACGGTTCCCATCACCGAAAGCGGGCCCGGCAACGGGTACTACTCGTTTACCTCGCTCGGCAGCGGCGGAGCGGTACGCGTGATCGCGCTCGACTACTCGGCGACGACGCTGGGGCAGGCACAACGCTGCTGGCTCGCGGGCCAGCTGCACGAAGCTGGCTCCACGCGAACGCCGGCGATCGTGGTCGGCCAGCGCGACCTCGCCGGCCAGGTCGGCAGCGCCAAGGCGGCCGACTCGGCAGCGGTGCTGCCGATCCTGGTCCGCGGCGCCTGGCCGGCCGAATGCGGCCCGCCTCCCAGCGGCGAACAGTGGGGCGCCTCCGCCTACTTCTTCGACTTCCCCGAACAGAACCGCAAGTACTCGCTGACCTCCGGAGGACGCTCGATCCCGGCCTTCGGCAGCGGCACGCTCGGCTACGTCAACCCGCCGAAGAAACGGGAAACCGATTTCGTTGGCGCCAGCGGCTTCCTGATCGCGGCCGTCAACGTCGCCGCCCGCAACACGGTCACCAACGTCGCGCCGGTCGGCGTCAGGCTGATCCCCAATATCGGCTCGCTGGCGCTCGACGCGACCGACGGGACCCTCCTGCGCCGCAGTCGCCCCGCCCTCTTCGAAGCGCTGGCGCGGCGACCCTTGGGCGGCGGCGAGTGCAGCGGCAACGCGGCGCCGCAGGGGTGCGAAGTGATGAATCCCGATCCCTACATCCAGATCCCGACCGAGTGCCAGGGCAGCAAGTGCGCGACCGGGGCCTTCCCCGAATACAGCTTCAAGTCCTCGAGCCCCGACGTCGCCAACTTCGTCGCCCACGATCCCGCCTCGCCCAACCCGCGCAACGTGCTGTTGGTCGGGGAAAAGCCGGTACTCGACCCGACCTCGGGCCTGCTCTGTGCGTTCAATGCGGGCACGACCACGGTCACCGTCAGCGCCGGCGGTCTGAGCTACTCGACCAAGGTGACCGTCCTCGCGGGCAGCGTCCAGCGCCCCTGTGGCACCACGCCCCTGCTCAACCAGACGGCGCGCGGGGCCGCGCCCTCGCCGGTCGCGCCGCCCGCGCCGGCCCCGGCTCCGCCGACGGTCGCGCTGACGCCGCTGCCGCCCCCTCCGCCGGCGACCCCGGTCTCGGCACCGACGCCGCACCCGGTCGCGCCCAAGCCAGCTCCGGCCGTGGCACCGACGCCGTTCCTGGTGCCGCCTCCGGCGCCGACGCCGCTGGTCCCGATCGTGCCGCCGCCGGCCGCGCCGGCGTTCCCGCCGACGCCGCCAAGTGGAACTTCCCCGGTGAGCTCGACTGAACCCGACGAAGAAGACGAGGAGGCCTACGACATGGTCAACAGCATGGTCGCGATGCGGCCTGCCGCCGCACGGGGTATCGCCCTCAAGGGCGATGGGGGAGGACTGCCGGCGCTGCTGCCGGCGCTGGTGTTGCTCGCGGCGCTTGGAATCGTGGCGGGGACGCGCCGCCCTCGCCCGCGCAGAGGCCTTGCTTACCAAGACACGACGACTTCACGGAGGTATCGATGAGCCCCCTTTCAACGGCCAGGGTCAAGCGCGACCCGATCGCCTATCTGGCGCTGCTGATCGCGATGATCGCGCTGGTCTCCTCGCGCGGGGGTGACGCCCCCGCCAAGCCGGATGCCCGGGCTCACTCCGGCGGCAAAGGCGCCGGCCCCAAGCTCGCCAAGCTGAAAGTCCAGTGCCCGATCTCCAACGCGGTGAACTTCGGCACCTGGTGCCTGGAATCGACTCCCCACGCGATCCCGCCCCGCGACGTCGGCAAGAACAACTACTTCTACGCCGCTCAGACCTGTGCCAAGGAAGGCGGCTGGCTGCCGAGCGCCGCGCAGCTGATCGGCGCCGCGCCGAAGGCGCCGCTGCAGAGCACGATCGACGACAACCCCGGCACCTCCGGCGCCGAAGAATCCCCCAACCCGAACCGCGGCATCCTCGACAAACGCGAGATGAGCGGTGACCTCTTCACCACCACGGCGGGCCCGGAAGCCGCCGGCTCGGAGGGCGTGACGGCGGGCTCGCGTGGCAACACCTCGACCGGCGAACCCGACCCGACGCCGGCCCCCGCCAACCCCGAACCGGAAACGCTCGACTACGTCACCGTCTATGACAACCAAAACCACGGCGGCTTCGCCGGCGGTGCCCCGGTGAGCAAGCCGGAGAACTTCCGCTGCGCCTACGCAACCGGGTCTCAGCGCCATCCGCGGGCGTCGAAGACGGGGTAGTCGCCGCCTGATTCTCGGAGTGAAGCTTGGCAAGGGATGGCGCACCCGCCATCCCTGTGGAAGCACCCCGAGATTCAAACGGCGCTTCCTCGGAGCTGCCATCTATTCGAGTTGGTTGGAGGAAGCGCGACCGCAATCACCCACTACCCCACGGGGGGATAGTGGGAGCGACTAGGCGTTGGGCTCGTGCTCGCTCTGGGCGGCCGGCAGCGGGATCTCCTTGATCGGGATCTCCGTCACCGTTGAGAGCACGGCGTCGAGCGCCACTCCCGAGAGCGTCTCCTGCTCCATCAGCGCTCGCGCGGTCTCCTGGACCGCCTGCCAGTTCAGCCCCAGCACGTGGATCGCCCGTGCCTTGGCCTCCTCGACGATTCGCTCGGTCTCTTCGTCGATCACGTCGAGGGTGTGGGGCCCGACCGAGCCCATGTCCTGCAGGGAGTTGCCGAGGAAGACCTCGCCGCCGGCCTCGCCGATCGTCACCGAGCCCAGTGCCGGGCTCATACCGAAGGAGGTCACCATCTGGCGCGCCAGTTTGGTCGCCGCGTGCAGGTCGTCGCTGGAGCCGGTCGAGCCCTCGCCGAACTCGGTCCACTCCGCCGCGGTGCCGGAGAGGATCGCGACCAGCTGGCGCTCGAGGTCCGATTGCCCGTGCATGACCGCGTCGCGGTCGGTGAGCATGTGGGCGGCGGTGCCGAGCTGGCGGCCGCGGGCGACGATCGAGAGCTTCTGGGCGCTGACAACCTGACCGATCGCGCGGGTGGCGACGGCGTGGCCGGCCTCGTGGATCGCGATGGTCCAGCGCTCATCCTCGCCGAGGACGTGCTTCTTCGCCGGCCCGGCGACGACTCGGTCGATCGCCTCCTCCAGGGTGGCCTGGTCGATTTCCGAGAAGCCCTCGCGGACGCTGAGCAGCGCTGCCTCGTTGACCAGGTTGGCAAGCTCGGCGCCGGAGAAGCCCGGGCAGAGCTTTGAGATCTCCGAGAGGTCTACGTCGGGGGCAAAGGAGCGTCCTTTGGCGTGCAGCTCGAGGATTTCGTAGCGACCGTGGACGTCGGGGACATCGACGACCACCTGACGGTCGAAGCGCCCTGGCCGCAGCAGCGCCGGGTCGAGGATGTCGGGTCGGTTGGTCGCCCCCATCACGCAGACGCCGGCGTCGCCGCCGAAGCCGTCCATCTCGACCAGCAGCTGGTTGAGGGTCTGCTCGCGCTCGTCGTTGCCCTGACCCACACCGGCGCCGCGCTTGCGCCCGGCGGCGTCGAGCTCGTCAATGAAGATGATCGCCGGCGCCGACTTGCGGGCCTTGGCAAAGAGGTCGCGGATGCGGGCGGCGCCGACGCCGACCAGGCTCTCGACGAACTCCGCCCCGGAGGCGCTGAAGAAGGCGGCGTCGGCCTCACCCGCAGTGGCCCGGGCGAGCAGCGTCTTGCCGGTTCCAGGAGGGCCGACCAGAAGGACGCCCTTTGGCGCCGCGGCGCCCATGCTGAGGTATTTGGAGGGGTCCTCGAGGAAGTCGCGGATCTCGCGCAGCTCGGCCAGCGCCTCGCCGGCGCCAGCGACCGAGTCGAAGGTGATCTGGGCTTTCTGCCCCTTCTTCTTGCGCTTGCCCTTGCCGCGGAAGGCCGAGAAGGCACCGATCCCGCCCGAGCCGTCGGCGGCGGCGTTGCGCATGAAGAACGAGAAGAGGCAGACCAGCAGCAGGATCGGCAGCAGGAACTGGACGACGATGACCCGTTCGGACTTGCCCGACTGGGGATCGACCGAGACTTTGGCGCCGCCTTTCGCCAGCTCGGAGAAGAGTTGCTGGGTGGCGGCGTCCGAGGATGGGTAGTCGGCGTAGAGCTGCAGGCCCGCGTCCGTCTCGACCACGATCTGGTGGTCGTAGTCGAGCAGGGTGGCGGAGCGGACGAGTTCGCCTTCGGCCAGCTTGTTGACGGTCGAGAGCGGGACCTTCCGTCCGCTGCCTTCCGAGCTCAGCGAGCCGAGCAGGGAGAAGAAGAGGATGATGATGACCAGCGAGGCGACGAGCAGGAAGGTCGAAACCGGGTCGCGCCCGAGAAAGCGGCCAATCGACGAGAGGATGTCACGGGCCCTTTCCAAGGAAGGGCTCTTTTTCTTGTTCTGTGCGAGACGAGGGTTCGACAAAGGGGCGCTCCTTCGGATGCGTTAGATCGGCACCCTCGCGCTTCTCGCACCGCCCGTTGTGAACTACCTGATAAGGAGTTGCAATAGGCAGCGAGGTGCGAATGCCACCGAACCGGTGGACCCGGGGGTGTCAAGAGAACTTGCGCCGCGCGGGGTATGTGTCAAGTTTTAGCGGTTATATTTGACACATGGACACCGATCGTCTTTCCCGAAGCCCCGTTGGGCGCCTCGTGCCGGTCGTGGGTCCCGATCCGGCTACGCACGAGATGGTCGAGGGACAGGCTTTTCTGCCGTCCCGCCTTCCCACCGGGCTGACACTTTCGACTGAGACTTGGAACACGATCAACGTCGCGACCGCGGCGCTTGCACGACTCGACGGTGCCGCTCGCCTGATTCCTCGCCCGGCCCTCCTGCGCCGGCCGACACTGCGGCGCGAGGCGCAGAGCACCAGCGCGCTCGAGGGCACCTACGCGCCGTTCGCCGATGTGCTTGCCGCCGACCGTGAGGACCAGCGCCACATGACCGCCGAGCTACGCGAGGTCCTCAACTTCGAGGCGATGGCCGAGCTTGCGTTCTCCTGGCCGGAGGAGCGCCCCCTCAACCTCAGCATGCTCGGCGAACTCCAAAGCACTTTGGTTCGCGACACGGCGGGCAAATTGGCGGACGCCGGCGGCCTTCGCGACCGCATCGTCGTGATCGGATCGCCGGGACGTCCGCTCGAGGAGGCGCGATTTGTTCCACCCCCTCCTGGGGATCAGCTACGTGCCGAGGTCGAAGCGCTGCTCGATTGGCTCGCCGTGCCGCCGCAGCTGCCGACGGTGGTCCAAGCGGCGATGGTCCACTACCAATTCGAGTCGCTCCATCCCTATTCGGACGGCAACGGCCGCCTGGGGCGCTTGCTGGTCATCGTCCAGCTGCTCCGGGGCGCCGTGATCCGCGAGCCGCTCCTTGTCGTATCGCCATGGTTCGAGCAGCGGCGCGCCGCCTATCAAGATGAACTACTGGCGCTCAGCTGCGACGGTGAGTGGGATCGCTGGATCGCCTTCTTCGCGGAGGGGGTCGCTGCCTCGGCTGCCGCCTCCCAGGCCAAGGTCGAGGATCTGGTTGCCCTGCAGCAGCGCCTGCGCGAGGGGGTTCAGCGGGCCGGAAAGCGGGGCGTTGCCGAGCGCCTCGCCGCCGACCTCGTCGGGGCCCCCTACGTGAAGGGTCGCGATATCGCGGGTCGGTACGACCTCTCCCGCCAAGGCGCGTTTTCTGCGATCCGCACCTTGGTGGACCTCGGAATCCTCGAAGATACCGGCACCGTCGATTTGCACAATGCCCGGATATACGTTGCACCCGAGGTCGTGCGCATCGTCTCCGCGTAGCCCGGCGGTTGGAGTAGCAATGGCCACAAGACGGCGGGGAGCATCTATGGATACGGTCCCGCTCCCATGAGCCCAGCGACCGACATCTACTCGATCCCCCAGGACATGCTCGACTTCCGCGAGACGATCGGCCAGATCGCGCGCGAGCGGATCGCGCCGCGCGCTGCCGAGATCGACGAGAAGTCGGAATACCCGAGGGACGTGCGCGAGCTGCTAGCCGAGCACGACATCCTCGCCCTGCCCTTCGAGGAGGAGCACGGGGGGACCGGCACCGGCACGCTGATGCTGCAAATGGGGGTCGAGGAGATCGCCAAGGCTTGCGCCTCCAGCGCCCTGATCCTGATGGTGCAGGAGCTCGGCTCGCTGCCGATTCGGCTCTTTGGCAGCGACGAGCTGAAGCAGCGGGTGCTGCCGCGCTGCGCCAGCGGCGAGTGGACGCCCGCATTTGCTCTCTCCGAGCCGGAGGCCGGCTCGGACCCGGCCGCGATGCGAACCCACGCCGAGCTCGACGGCGACGAATGGGTGATCAACGGCGCCAAGAACTGGATCACCAATGCTGGTGTCGCCGACTTCTACGTCGTCTTTGCCGTCACCGATCGCGAAAAGCGACGGATCACCGCCTTCATGGTCGAGGCCGACCGGCCCGGCTTCTCGATCGGCAAGCTCGAGCACAAGCTCGGCATCCGTGGTTCGCCGACCGGCTCGCCGGTCTTCGACGACGTGCGGGTGCCGGCCGAGAACGTGATCGGCGAGGTCGGGCGCGGGCTCGGCGTCGCCCTCGGCACGCTGGAAAGGACGCGGCTCGGCGCCGCGGCGCAGGCGGTTGGGATCGCCCAGGGGGCGACCGACTACGCGACCACCTACGCCTCGGAGCGGGTCGCCTTCGGCAAGCCGATCCTCGACCTACAGGCGATCCAGTTCAAGCTGGCCGAGATGGAGACCGGCACCGCCGCCGCCCGCGAGCTGCTCTACAAGGCCTGCGCGATGGCCGACCAGAACGACCCCGGCCTGGCCAAGCACTCCTCGATGGCAAAGCTGTTTGCCTCCGACAACGCGATGCGGGTCACGGTCGAGGCGATCCAGGTCCTCGGCGGCTACGGCTACGTCAAGGAGTACCCGGTCGAGCGAATGATGCGCGACGCCAAGATCACCCAGATCTACGAGGGCACCAACGAGATCCAGCGCGTGGTGATCTCGCGCGCGATGGACCCGCGGCGGCGTTAAGCCCCGCTCCGCGGTTCCCGCCACATGCGGGAGAAGACCTCGCTGCCGCGGCCGAGCTTGAACTGGCCGGTGACTTTGAAGCCGTGGCGTTCGTAGAGGGCGCGGTTGCGTGGCGTGCTCGACTCGAGGAAGGCGGGGACGTTCTCGGCGTCGCAGCGGGAAAGGACCGGGTGCATCAGCGCCGAGCCCATGCCGCGCCCCTGGCTCTCGGGCTCGACCCCGAGCATCGGCAGGTAGTAGTGGGGCCTGCTCGGGTGGTCTTTCTCGGCCGCGTTGAGGGCCGAGAGCAGGCGGGGGAGGTTGCGACCGTAGGCGCGGATCAGTCCCGGCAGCATCGCCAGCTGCTTGCCGATGCCGATCTCCCAGGTGCCGGGTGGGTTCCAGATGCAGACGCCGGCCGCCAGCTCGCCGACGACGTAGGTCTCGCCGAGGTCGAGCCAGGCGCGCTCGAGGAAGAGCTCGACGCCGGCTTCGCTGATCCGCATCCGGCTCGAGGTGTCGGGCAGCACGTAGGTGCTCAGCGGGTCCTCGAAGAAAGCGCGGGCGATCGTCCGCGCCAGGGCTGGGATCTCACCCCGCTGGGCCTTGCACACCTCGTGGCCACCGGGTCCGGGAATCTGCCGACTGCTTTCGGTCTCTGTTCGCATGGCGCGATTCTCGGCCAGCCGTTCCACCCTTCGCAACAGGGTCGAACCCCTGAATTTGCGTCCCGCTACTCGCTGAAGAGCGGCCCGAGCGCCTCGGGAAGCGCCTCCCTGGCCCCACGCCCTGAGATTCCCAGCTTCGAGTAGGCGTGCATCAGGGTTCCCTCGACGGTCTTCAGGGTCACGCAAAGCTCTTGGGCGATCTCGCGGTTGCTGCGCCCCCGCGCGGCCAATAGGGCCGTGCGCGACTCGGCGGCGGTGAGGGCATCAGGGCCCTCGCGCACCGCCCGCCGCGGCCGCGCACCGGTGGCGCGTAGCTCCTCCAGCGCTTGGGTGACGACCGGGCCGGCGCCGCAGCGGTAGGCGAGGTCCAGTCCCTCCCGCAGCGGCTCGCGGGCCGCCGCGCGCTCGCCGCGGCGGCGCAGCGCCGCGCCCAACTCGACCAGCGCCTTCGCGTATTCCAGCCGGAACACCGATGGCGCGAGTACGTCGACCGCTTCGCGCAGGAATGCCAGCCCATCCTCGGGCTCGTTGACGATTCCGCTCAGCCGCAGCATCTGGCCGATGTAGTGAGGGCCTTCGAAGCGGCGGGAGAACTCCAGCTCCGTCGCCGCGAGCTCGCGGGCCTTCTCGCTTTCGCCGAGGCGATGGGCAAGGAGGACTTCGACCGGCCACCTGACTTCGGTGTGGGAGCGAATCCCGGGGCCCGTTGCCTCCCCCCGGCGCCTCAGCTCGGCGAGGTCGGTCGCGGCCTGCTCGAATTGGCCTTGGGCTATCCCCAGTTGGGCCCGGGCCCAGAAGAGGCTGGCACTGCCGGGCGCGGACCCGGACCAGTGTTCGGCGTCGGTGGCGGCAAGTGCCCGTGCGACTGCCTCGAGCTCACCGCTCTCGAAGAGGGCGAGGGCGTAGAGCCCGTGCCCCCAGGCCGCGTGTGGACCGGGGTCGACGACTGAGAGGGATGCCTGTGCGGCGGCGACGGCTTCAGGTATTGCGCCAAGCTGTAGGGAGGCCATCGCACGGGTGATCTCGACCGCGAAGATCTCGCGCCGATGGCCGTTGCGTCGCACCTGGGCGAGGCTTTTCCGCGCCGCTTCGTGGGCGATGTCGGGTCGATCGCAAAAGGTGAGAACGGTCGCCGCGATCAGCCACCGCTCGCGGTCGGGTCCCGGGCCCTGGCGAGCGTCCAGTTGCAGAGCGCGCTCGGCGAGCGCGGCGGCTTCCGGCGCTCGCTCACCGGTGAAGCCGATGGCGACGGCCATCGCGGTCAGAACCGCCGATGCCGCGGGTCCGTCGGGCACCTTTCCCCCGTAGGAAGCGAGGCGCTCGAAGCCGGGGCCGCGCACGGTCTCGGAGATGATCGAGTAGGTGATCAGCTCCGCATCGATCAGCTGTTCGAGCGTCGTGTCGGTGCCGGCTACCAGTGCGAGTGCGTGATCGAGCGAGGAGACCGCTTCGGGCCAGCGATTGACCGAAGCGAGGATGCGAGCGCGGGAGATCGCGATATCGACCTGAGCGCTCACGTTGGTCGACTCCCGCTTCGCTGCCTTGGCAAGGT
The DNA here is from genome assembly GCA_036271315.1 of Solirubrobacterales bacterium. GTDB lineage: Bacteria > Actinomycetota > Thermoleophilia > Solirubrobacterales > 70-9 > VRUE01. Next base: position 96,415 of record DATBAV010000018.1, read on the forward strand.
GCTCGAGCGCTGCATCCGGTCTGCCGGCGGCGTCCTCCGCCGCGGCGAGCTCGCGCAGCGTCGTCGCGCAGTCGCCCTCGCGTGGTGGCTCTTCAAGTGCCCGGGAGGAAGCTGCCGCGGCCGATTCCGGCGCCCCCCGCCGCAACGCCTCGGCGGCGAACTCCCGCAACCGCTCGACTACCCAGGGATCCGCTTCGGGCACGCACCGCATCAGGTGGTTGCCGACCTCTTCGATACCGGTGCCCTCGCCATCGAGCAGGCGGGCCGCCGCTCGGTGCAGTTCGTCACGCTGTCCGGAGGCGAGGCGGGCTTCGACGCCGCTGCGCACGACCGGGTGGGTGAAGCGCGGGATCTCACTTTCGGTCAGGAGCCCATGGGCAACCAGGCCGTCGATGATCGCTACGGCTCGCGCCGCGGGAACCTCGGCAAGCCGTGCGATCCGCCCCCGACGAGCACCCTCGCCGAGCACGCAGATCGCTCTCACCACATTGGCGGCGGCGGGATCGACAGCTTCGACGCGCCGCCACACGTGTTGCTCCAGCCCCTCCGCTTCCACCTGCTCGAGCTCGCTGACCGCCGAGTCGTCGGGTCGGATGCCCCGTTCGCGCAGGGCCAGCGCGGTTTCCTTGAGGTAGAGCGGATAGCCACCCGTCTGCCGCAGGCAGGCGGCGGCGAAGCCGGCAGTGGCGGGCTCCCCGAGTGCCGACTCGATCAGTCTTCCCGCTCCCTCACTGCTGAGTGGCGCCGGCTCCACCCGTAGAAAGGCGCTCGCACGCAGCTCGTCGAGAACCGGCACCGATGCCTCCCCGCTTCGCTCCGCGAGCAGGAGCGCGATCGGCAGGCCCTCGAGGCGACGGCTGAGGTGGAGCAGGTGGCGGAGGGAGGGATCGTCCGCCCACTGCACGTCGTCCACCGCGACCAGCAACGGGGAGGTCTGGCCGAGCTCGGCGAGTAGCCAGTAGAGGCCGAGCAGGATCTGGTGGGACGGGTCGGCCGCGGTGCCCTCGTTGCGCGCTTCGAAGACGGCGCCGGCGCCGCCCAGAAGCTCGCTGCGCTCGGGCTCGCCAAGCTCTCTAACCGCCCCTGCATAGAGCTGGCGCACCACCCCGAATGGATGGCCGCGCTCGAACTCGAAGCCTGTGGCACGCAGCAGCTCGAATCCCCGCGAGCGGCCATTGTGGCAGGCCTCGTCAAGTAGCGCTGTCTTGCCGATGCCGGCCGGGCCGCTGAGGAGCAGACAGCAACCGTCGGCGCCAGGGACCTCGGTAAGGGCCCCCTCGATTGCATGCAGGTCCCCTGAGCGCTCGATCAGCTCCATAACCGGCAGTATCGCCGGGCGGGTAGCGTCCCGACACCATGGCCGCGGCGCTCAAAGCCCTCACCTTCGACTTCTGGAACACGATCGCCTGCTCGCGATCGGGCACGGCGATGGTGGAGGCCCGGCGGGCGGCGGTTGTAGCGGCCTGCGAAGCCTGTGAGGTCGAGGTCGAGGCGGAGCTACTAGCGGCGACGCTGGAGGAAGTAACGGCAAGCTACGAGAGGTCCTGGTCGGCGGGCACCCACTTCCATCCAAATGAAGGGGCCGAGATGCTCGTCGCCGCGCTCGGCATCGAGGGTGCCGCACAGGAGGCGGTTGCCGAGGCATTCCTGACTGCCGGGCGGGGAGCCAAGCTCGAGCTCGCGCCCGATATTCGACCCTGCCTCGAAGCGCTGGGCGAGCGCGAGCTGCGCCTCGGCATCGTCTGTGACGTTGGCTTCACCGGCGGCGAGCTGCTGCGCGAGTTCCTCGATCGCGAGGGTCTACTCGAGCACTTCTCGGGCTGGGCCTTCTCCGACGAGGCCGGTTATTACAAGCCCTCGCCGCAGATCTTCGAGGTTGCCCTGAGCGCGTTGGGTGCCGAGCCGAGCGAAGCGGCGCACGTCGGCGACCTGCGCCGCACCGACATCGCCGGCGCGGCGGCGGTCGGGATGACGACCGTCCGCTACCGCGGCCTGCACGACGACCGCGGCGAGGACGGCGGGGGAGAGGCGGATTTCGTCATCGAGAGCCACCGCGAGCTGCCGCCCCTCCTCGATCGCATCGCCGCTCTCTAGGAGCGCCCCTCGGCCACCTGTGGGCCGCGCTCGACCTCGATCGCCGGCAGCCGCCGCTCGAGCCAGTCCGGGCACCACCAGTTGCGGGCGCCGAGCAGCTGCATCACGGCCGGCACGAGGACCATGCGGACGACGGTGGCGTCAAGGAAGATCGCCGCCGCGAGGCCGATGCCGAAGAGCTTGAGGAAGACTTCGGGCGAGGCGACGAAGGCGAGGAAGACGACGACCATGATCGCCGCCGCAGCGGTGATCACGCGCGCTGTCTTGGCCAGGCCGTCGGCCACCGCGCGCCTCGTGTCGTGGTCCTTGAGGTACTCCTCGCGGATGCGGGAGACGAGGAAGACCTCGTAGTCCATCGAGAGTCCGAAGAGGATCGCGAACATCATCACCGGCATGAACGGGGCGATCGGCACTTCGTGGTCGATCCCGATCAGTTCGCCAACCGCGCCGCCCTTGGCGACTAGGGTCATCACCCCGTAGGCGGCGCTGACCGAGAGCAGGTTCATCACCGCCGCCTTGAGCGAGATCAGCGGCGAGTGGAAGGCGAAGAGCAGCAGCAGGAAGGAGAGTCCGACCACGCCGATGATGAAGAGCGGCATGCGGCCGGTGATGTATTCGCTCTGGTCCTCCAGTGCAGGCGTCACGCCGCCGAGCTTCGTCACCACGCCCGAGCCCGCGAGCGCGGCGGGCATAACGGTGTGGCGCAGGTGGTCGACGAGGTCGGTCGTCGCCGCGTCCTGGGGCGAGGTCGTGGGGATCACGGTGACGATCGCCCCCGTGCCCTGCGAGTTGAAGCGCGGCGCCGCGACGTAGGCGACCCCGGGGTCTTCCCGCAGCTGCGTCACCAGGCCGTCGACCGCCGAGCGCGCCTGCGGGTCGGGCAGTTCGGCGGCGATCACGAGCGGGCCGTTGGCGCCGGGGCCGAAGCCCTCGCTGATCAGGTCGTAGGCCTGGCGGGTCATCGTGCCCGGTTTGTCGTTGCCGGCGTCGGGAAAGCCGAGGCGCATGCCCAGCGCCGGCGCGGCGAGGGCAAGCAGGACCGCGGTGGCGACGATCGCCGCGGTCCAGGGTCGCCGCTGCACGGCGTGGCTCCAACGGGCGGCGGGGGAGTCGCTCGTCCCTTCCTTTTCCAGCCGGCGGCCGAGGAAGGGGATGCGCAGGCGGTCGACCCGCGGGCCGAGGTAAGAGAGCAGCGCCGGCAGCAGTGTGATCGAGGCCAGCATCACGACCAGCACCGCGAGCGAGGCCGAGATCGCCACCCCGTACATGTAGGGGAGGCCAGTGAGGAAGAGACCGAGCACCGCGATGACAACGGTGCTGCCGGCGATCAGCACGCTGCGGCCCGCCGTGGAGACCGCCTCGACGACCGCGTCGTGGCGGTCCTTGCCCGAGCGCATCGCCGCCCGGAAGCGGGTCAGGACGAGCAGCGAGTAGTCGATGCCGACGCCGATGCCGATCAGGCCCGAGACCGCGGTGGTCCAGTTGGGCACGTCGATCACGTTGGCCAGCAGCGCGATCAGGCCGCCGGAGGAGATCCCCAGGCCAACCAGGGCGATCAGCAGCGGCAGGCCGGCAGCGACCAGCGAGCCGAAGGCGATCAGCAGCACGATCGCCGCCCCGAGGAAGCCGAGCCCCTCGGGGCTGGTCTGTTCCTGCGCGGCGTAGATCGGTTCGCCGCCGAGCTCGATCTGCAGGCCGGTGCCGTCGTTGTCTTCGGCGGCGGCGATCAGCTCTTCGCCCTGCTTCTTCTTGACCTCCCAGCCCGGCACGTTGAGCGGCAGCGTCGCGGTCGCGATCGTGCCGTCTTCGGAGACGCGGATCGCTGAGCGCCGCTCGACGTGGTCGACCTTTTCGGCCTGGCTGAAGAAGGCGTCCATCTGCCGCTCGGTTGCCGGGCCCTTGACCCCCTGCGGGTTCTTCCAGACGACGTAGATTTCCTGCCCCGAGTAGCCGCCGAATTCGCGCTTGGTGAATTCGCTGGCCGCCTTCGACTCCGAGCCCGGCGTGTTGTAGTCGGCGTGGAACTCGCCCGCGAGCGAGGACCCGAGTCCGATCAGGACGACGGTCGCGACGATCCAGGCGAGGACCATACGGCCGCGGCGGCGGTAGGCGATGTCGGCGAGGCGGGCGAGACGGCGGGTCATGGGAGGTCCTTTCTCTCGAAAAATCCGTTGCAACCTAGAAAGGTTTCAGAGGGAAACGATTCTTAGCAGAAAGCAAGCCGGTAGGCTTCGCGATCCTGTGAGCAGCAATCCGATAGCGGGGGACGCGGCGCCCTCGACGCTGGCTTTCCTCCTCTCCCAGGTTGGGCTCCATGCCTCGCGCCAGTTCGCCGAGCGGATCGCCGAGGTCGGCTTGCACCCGGCGCTGTTTCGGGTGCTCAATCTCGTCGATGCTGCCGAAGGCCAATCGCAGCAGGCGATCGGAGAGGCAATCGAGGTGCCGCCGAGCCGCATGGTCGGCCTCGTCGACGAGCTCGAGCAGCTGGGCCTGGTCGAGCGCCGCCCGCATCCCACCGATCGCCGGGTTCGCACCCTTTACCTCACCGCCAAGGGGCGGGAGACGCTCGAGCGCGGGCGTGAGATCGCCAAGGCTCACGAGCGCGATCTGACCAAAGGCATGCCCGCGGCCGACCGCAAGCGCCTGACTCAGTACCTGCAGAAGATCGTCGACGAGCAGACGATCGGGCGGGGGATCCACCCCGGCATGAGCGACAAGGCGGGGGCGCCGGGCTGAGTCAACGCCGCCGCTCCTCGCGGAACATCTTCAGCGCGTGGGCGCCGGCCGGGTGCCGGCGCAGCTCGCGGACCGTCGCCGCCATCGCCACCGGTAGCTCCTCGGGCTGGGGGAGGGGCACGCCGTACTCGGGCGGCATCAGCATCGGTGCGGACAGCGAGGCGAAGGTCAGGTCGGCGGCGCCGAAGCGCTCGCCGCAGAGGTAGGGACGGCCGTCGCCCAGCCGCTCGGCGACCGCGTCGAAGCTCGCGCGCACCGCGGCCTCGGAGCTCGCGGCGGTGGCTGGCGTGACGTCGAGGTAGCGGTCGATGATGCGGGCCGCCACGGGGTAGGCGAACGGCAGCGCCCGGCGCTGCCAGGCCGGCACGCCGGTGCAGCCGTAGGCGACGGCGATGTCGCGGCGTCCCCGCAGCGCGTTGTACATCCAGCGCCGCCCCTCCGGCCCGAGGTGCGCGTCGTAGTCGCTCTGCAGCGCCCGGACCTCGGCCGCTTCGGTGGGGTCGTCGGGGAAGAGGCGGCGGTCCGGCGCCGCCTTGGCGCTGGCCTCCTCGACGATGTCCGCCGAGTCGGCAAAGACCCGATCTCCCCAGACGAGCACGGGCGCCGTTTTCTTGCCGCCGGCACGGGTGACCGGGATCCAGTGGAGCACCTGCAGGTGCGCCCGCTCCCGGTAGGCGATGCCCGCCCGGTCGAGCGCCCAGCGAGCCTTCTCGCAGTAGTGACTGATCGGGATCGTGATCAGAGTCGGAAGCTCGCTCATGGCAACAGTGTGACCACTAAGCTCGGGCGGTGGTGTCTTAGCTAAGGAGGACAAGATGGTCGAGAAGATCGATGACATGCCGGCTGGGACGATCGGCTTCCGGGCCTCGGGGAAGCTCACGCCCGAGGACTATCGAGATGTGTTGGTACCGACCCTGCGCGAGGCGGTCGAGGCCGGTGAGGTGCGGATGCTGTTCGTGCTCTCCGACTTCGAGGAGCTGGAGCCGCGGGCCTGGTTGGAGGACGCCAAGACCGGGGTCGAGCTCGGCTTCCTCAAGCACTCGGCCTGGAAGCGCTCCGCGATCGTCAGCGACGCCGAGTGGGTGAAGAAGGCGATGCGCCTGTTCGCCTGGATGACTCCGGGCGAGGTGACGGTCTACGACCTCGACCAGGAGGACGAGGCCAGGGCCTGGGTTGCGGCCTGAGCGGCTAGTCGCGGGCGGCCTCGTCGATCTGCAGCGGGTAGCCGGCGCGCAGGGTGGCGACGGTCGATGGGGGAGTGATCACGTTTGCGGTGCCCCGCGTGGGACGGGAGCGGCGCTGGCCGTATCCCGCCCGCGTCCACTCGCAGAGCCGATCGCCGATCGCCACGGCGGGTATCCCGTCGAGCAGGACGAAGGCGCCGTTCGGCAGCTCGGCCCAGGGCAGCTGGTGCAGGCGACGGCGATGAGTGCCGCGGACGATCCGCTCGCCGTGCAGCTGCCGGTTGACCTGCTTCGCCGAGGGTGCGGGAACACCAAGGCCGGCCGACCAGGCGGCTCGATAGGCGTCATAGCTCTCGCGCCTGCACTCGGCGCAGGGCCGATGCCCGGCGGCGAAGGCGACGGCCTCGTCGTGGAAGAAGAGGAACGTGTAGTGCCCCGGCTGCCATTGCTCGCGCCAGCGGCCGCGGAACTCGAGGGCGCAGACGATCCAGAGATCGCTCGCGTGGAAGCGAACGATCTCCCTGTCCCGGTGGAGGATGCCGCGGTTGCCGGTCCAGGCGCCGCGCAGCGGAAACGCCTCGATGTCGCCCAGCGGGGTTACGCGATTGCGGGCTGAGGTCACGTCTAAACGGTAGAGCCAGATGTGGGGCTGATCGCTTGGCGGGCGTAGCTCGCGCGACCCAACCACATCGCACAAAGATCTATAAAGTGCGCGACTTAAATCGACCGGGGAGGGAAGACGGTGGCAGTTTCTCGCTTGAAGATTGGCTTGCTTTGCGTCGCCGCGGTGGCAGTCGCGGCGCTGTTCGCGGTTACCGGAACCGCAAGTGCCGCGACCGGCAAGATCGAAGGAAAAGTCATCGACGCTGTCACCACGCTCGGCATCGAAGAAGTCGAGGTCTGCGCTATCGATCCGCTCGAATTCGAAGCCGTTGCCTGCGCAGAAACGGATGCGGACGGCAAATACGCCCTCAGCGGTCTGGCGAACGGGAAATACGTCGTTGGATTCCGGGCTCCCTACCTCGGTTACATCACGCAGTACTACAACGGCCAAGAGTCGTTCGAAGAAGCCGAAGAAGTGGTGATCGCCGGCGGCGGCACGGTTTCGGGCATCAATGCGGAAATGGAACGGGGCGGCGAGATCGCGGGGCGGGTCACCGATGCCCTCACCGGTGCCGGCATCGAAGAAGTCGAAGTCTGCGCTTTCTCCCAGCACGTGTTCGGCGGCTGCGCGTTTACGGATGCGACCGGCAATTACACGATTCAGGGCGTCGCAACGGGCTCCTACGCGATCGAATTCTGGGCGGAATTTCTTGGCTACGAAACGCGCTACTACAACGAAGAGGCCAATCCCGCAGGCGCGAATCTCGTCAGCGTGGTCGCCCCCAACACGACCAGTGGCATAAACGCGCGGCTGAGCAAACCGGCTTCGCGCGTGACTCCTTCTGCGACGCGGACGGTGATCTCGGCGCCGGCCTTGCCTGCCATGAGTCAGAAACCGAAGCCAAAGCCGAAGACCTGCAAAAAGAACTTCAAACGAGTCAAGCGACACGGCCACACGGTCTGCGTGCGAAAGCACAAGAAGAAGCATCGAGCCTGATCGAGGGAGCGGCATCGGGCGCAGATCCCCGGTGCCGCTGTTACCGTCGCCGCGAGATGCGATCCGGTGACTCCAGCGGCTGGCCGACGGTCGCCGCTTTCGCCTCGGTCTGCGCGGGCACGCAGCTGCTCTGGCTCACCTTCGCGCCGGTGGACACTGGAACCGCGCACTACTACGGGGTCTCGGTCTCGGCCGTCGGCTGGCTGGCTGAGATCTTCCCGCTGCTCTACGTGGTCCTGGCGATCCCGGCCGGCCGCTTGCTCGACACTCACTTCAGGCCCGCGCTGCTGACCGGCGCCGCCCTGATGGCGGCCGGGGGAGTGCTCCGGCTTGGCGGGCAGACGTTTGCCTGGGCGATGGCGGGACAGCTGGCCGTTGCCGTCGCTCAACCCGTCGTGGTGAGCGCGATGGGCAAGGTCTCCGGGGACTACCTGCCGGTCGATCGGCGCGCCGCCGGCATCGCCGTCGCCTCGGCCGGCAGCTTCGCCGGCATGCTCCTGGCCCTGATCCTCGGCCCGACCCTTGGTGCCCACGGCCAGATCGAGCGCCTGCTTGTCGTGCAGGCGGTGCTCGGTGTGCTTGCTGCCGGCGCTTTGGCGCTAACCCTGCGTCGGCCCGGTTACGAAGGCGATGAGAGCGCGGCCGTTGAGGGTGGTGCCGTCCGCGCACTTTGGGCGTCGCCGGCAATGCGGACGCTGTGCGGGCTGGCCTTTGTCGGCTTCGGTGTCTTCGTCGCCCTCGCCACCTGGCTGCAGACGTTGCTTCACCCAGCCGGCATTTCCGAACAGAGCGCCGGGGTGTTGCTGGTGGCGATGGTCGTCGCCGGGATCGCCGGTTGCGCCGTTTTGCCCCCGTTGCTCGCACGCCGCGGCGCCGAGCGCACCTTCATGCGCGGTGCCGTACTGACCAGTGCCTTCGGCTGCGCCGCGCTCGGCGCGTTCACGATGCTGGGCGCCCGCGCCGGCGTGATCGCGGTGATGGGCTTGGTCATGCTGCCGGCGCTACCGGTGATCCTCACCGCCACCGAGCGGCTGGCCGGTTCGGCGGAAGGCACGGCGGGGGCAATGATCTGGATGGCGGGGAATCTCGGCGGGCTGGTGGTGGCGCTGATCGTCCAGGTCCTCGTCCACGAGCCGCTGGCGGCATTCCTCGCCATGGCCGCGGTCTCCCTGCTCGGGGTGCCGCTCGCCGCGCGATTCCCCTCCGCCAGGTCGGCAGAGGGGGAAGTCGCGGCGACGGGCGGCGCGATGCTCGCTGGCTCAGCCTCCGGGGTGGCTGGAAACGAGGACTGAGGTCACCTTGGTGGAGTTGGAGAAGTCGAACTGGGTTTCGATTTCTCCCTTCCCCTTCAGGGTGAAATTGGCGAAGCTGGGGCCGCTGAGCTTCTTCGCGCTCGGATAGGCCTTCTGCACTTCGCCCATCGTCGAGCCGATTCCGATTCCCTTCGAGGTCTTGAACTCGCTCAAGGGCGTGTTCAGGTCTGGCTTCAGCTGATCTCCCACTTTCTTCTGCCCGACCGTGAGGAAAATCCGCCAGACCTTGGCCGGACCGCTGCCGCTGGCCGGTTCCTCGAGTAGGACGTTGGCGCTTGTCGCCGTTTCGTCGCCGTGTTTGCCGCCTTCGTAGACGCACTGGAATTCGCAGTCTTTGGTGTTGCCCCAGGCCTTCTTCACCTTGCTGGCGGTGGCCCCAAGAGCGACGCCGCCGATCGACTTGCCGGGGACGATCAGCGTTGTGCTGGGCTTCGGCAGCGCGGCACTTGCGCTCGCCGGCAGGGCGAGGGCGAGGATCGCGCCGAGAAGTACGGCGAAACGAGCGGTCATCTACTGCTCCTTGTTGGTTGGAGGCCTTCGATTCGAGGGCCGGGAGGAAGGCAGTGATCATATGTGGGCCCGGGCTGTCGTTTCTGTCCCCGACGCCGATCTTTAGGAAGCGCGTCTACCGTCACCGGCCCATGGCTCCTTACTGGAAAGACTCGGTTGCTCGGCATGAGCAGCCCTCGCTCCGCCACAGCCTCTTCGACGTGGCCACCTCAGTGCTGCCCTACTTGGCCCTGAGCGTTGCCATGTACCTCTGCCTCGACGTCTCGGTCTGGATCACTCTGGTCCTCGCGATCCCAGCGGCGGGTTTCCTCCTGCGCACCTTCATCGTCTTCCACGATTGCGCCCACGGCTCGTTCCTGCCCAGCAGGCGAGCGAACCTGTGGTTGGGACGGTTCACTGGTCTGCTCGTCTTCCAGCCGTTCGGCAACTGGCGCCACAACCACGCCGTGCACCACGGAACTTCCGGCGACCTCGACCGTCGTGGGACCGGGGACATCCCGACCTTGACCGTCGAGGAGTACATCTCCCGCCCCTGGAAACAGCGGCTGGGCTATCGGCTGTTTCGCAATCCCCTGGTGATGTTCGGGATCGGCCCGATCTGGTCGCTGATGATCGGGCCTCGCATCTGGTCGCAGAAGATGCGCCCGCGCCAGCGCCGCAGCGTGATCGCGACGAACCTGGTCCTCGCCTGCCTGATCGGAGCGATCGTCTGGCTTGTCGGCCCGGTGGACTGGCTGCTCGTCCAGATGCCAATCGCGATCCTCGCCGGCACGATGGGGATCTTCATGTTCTACGTCCAGCACCAGTTCGAGGACGTCTACTGGGAGAGCTCGGAGGACTGGAACTACGCCGACGCTGCCCTGCAGGGGAGCTCCTACCTGATGCTGCCGAAGCTCCTTCAGTTCTTCACCGGGAACATCGGCCTGCACCACGTTCACCATCTCAGCGCCAAGATCCCCAACTACCACCTGCAACGCGCCCACGACGAGAATCCGATCTTCCACGACGTCCCGATACTGAGCGTCCGCGACGGGCTGCGCGCGATCAGGCTCAAGGTGATCGATCCGGCAAGTGGCCGCCTGATGACATGGAGGCAGGTCAAGGCCTATACGTAGGCCTCTCCTTGGGTAGTCAGGCGACCTTCGGAGCGCGCCGCCGCTTCACCACCAGGTAAATAGCTCCGACGACGACCGCCGCCAGAACCACGTAGTCGAGGTAGCCGAGTTTGTGGCGCCAGTCTTCCCAGTTGTCGCCGACCTTTTCGCCGACGATCGCCAGCGCCAACACCCAGGGGATGGAGCCGAGGAAGGTGTAAGCGCTGAAGCGCCAGAACGGCATCTTCGCCACTCCCGCCGGCAGCGAGATGAAGGTGCGGACGATCGGCAGCATGCGCGAGAAGAAGACCGTGGGAGCGCCGTAGCGCTCGAACCAGTTGTCGGCCCAGGCCAGGTGCTTGGGGCTGATGTGAATCAGCTTGTTCTTTTCGAGCAGGTCGAGGCGCCCGTAGTAGCCGACCGCGTAGGCGATCCAGGAGCCAGCCAGGTTGCCGAGCACGCCGGCGGCGACGATCCCGAACAGCGTCAGTTCTCCCTTGGAGACGCTGAAGCCGGCAAAGAGCATGATTGCCTCGCTGGGGATCGGGATGCAGGCCGACTCCAGAATCATCAGCAGGAAGACTGCGACCACACCGGCGGAGCCGATGAATTCGGTCGCCACGTCGACTATCGGTTCAACGACCTTGTCCGAGATGCTCGCGAGCAAGAGCAGGGCCAACATCAGCGCGACTCTCCCGCTTGCTCCTTAACGGTAGGTGAGAGCTCTCGCTGACTAATTGTTTGATGAGACGTGGGGATTCTCATCTCCGTTTAAGCGCCCGGTTCCACACTGCCGCGCCATGGACTCCGCCCAGACGTACCCAGCCGCCCCGTCCACCGTCCACTCCACCAAGTGGTGGGCTCGCCAGATGCTCAACAAGGTGCCCGAGATCACCGCCTACTTCTGGGTGATCAAGGTGCTCTGCACGACCGTGGGCGAGACCTTCGCCGACAACCTCAACGAAAACCTCGGCCTCGGCCTCAGCGGCACCAGCTACATCATGGGGGCGTTGTTGATTGCGGTCCTCGTCTTCCAGTTCCGGGCGAGGATGTACGTGCCGGGCATCTACTGGCTGGCGGTGGTTCTGATCAGCGTGGTCGGCACCCTGGTCAGCGACAACCTGGTCGAAAACTACGGCGTCGCGCTGGAGACGACGACGATCGCCTTCGGCGCGATCCTGATCTGCGTCTTCGCCGGCTGGTACGCGGTCGAGCGCACGCTCTCGGTGCACACCATCTTCACCACCAGGCGCGAGGGCTTCTACTGGCTGGCGATCCTCTTCACCTTTGCCCTCGGCACCTCGGCCGGCGACTTCCTCTCCGAGCAGCTCGAACTCGGCTACCTGGCGGCGCTTGGGATCTTCGCCGGCGCGATCGTCGTCGTCGCCGTCCTGCACTTTGGTCTGCGAATGAACGCGATCCTCTCCTTCTGGCTCGCCTACATCCTTACCCGGCCGCTTGGGGCCTCGATCGGCGACTACCTCGCCTCGCCGACCGGCGAAGGCGGTCTCGGGCTGGGCACGAACCTGACCAGCATCATCTTCCTCAGCACGATCCTGGCGCTGGTCGTCTTCCTGGCGATCTCCAAGCGCGACGTGATCCGCTCGGGCCCGGTGGCGGTCGCCCGTGGCCTCGTCGGGGAGGGGAGCCCAGCGGTCCTCGTCGTCCTCAACAAGGTCGAGGCGACCGCGGCGCTGCTCGACGCGGTGAAGCGGCGCACGGCTGCGGGCGCGGCGCGCTTCTTCGTCCTCGTGCCGAACCCCGATCACGCTGGCTTCGATCGCAACGACTCCGATTCCGCCGACGGCGAGGCGCTGCTGGCCAGGGCGCTGACCCAGCTGCAGGCCCCGGCCAAGTCGATCGTCTCGGGGCGGGTCGCCGACAGCCCCAACGCCTACGACGACATCGTCGCGGCGCTAGAGGGCGGCAACTACCGCGAGATCATCCTCGAGACCCCGCCCGCCCACATCTCGCACTGGCTCCACGTCGACCTGCCCGAGCGGGTGGCGCACCTCGGCTACCCGCTGACGACGGTGGCCGCCACCGGCTAGCCGAACGCGGGCAGGCGCTCGGCGACGGCGCTGCCCTGTCCGCCCTCGGCAGGGTAGGAGAGGGCCGTGCCCTCGACCGCGATGACCACTTCGTCGCCGGGCTGGGGCAGCAGGTGCCCGGCGGCGCGGGCGACGATCTCGCGGTCATCGGGGTCGTCGAGGGCGATCCGGGCTGTCGCGTCGTGCCCGTAGAAGGCGGTCGAGAGCACCCGGCCGCGCGGGCGCTCGTCACTGCTGGCAAGACCGGCGTCCTGGCAGAGGATCTGCTCGGGGCGCAGCATCAGCGTCGCCCGGCCTCCGCTGCCGGCGTTGGCACCGCGAGTGGGCAGGCGGCCGAGGACCGTCTCCACCCGATCGCCGTCCAGTCTCCCCTCCAGCAGCACGGCCTCGCCGACGAAGCGGGCGACCTCGGCGTCGACCGGGTCGCGGTAGAGCGTCTGCGGGTCGGCCGCTTGCACGATCCGCCCACCGCGCATGACGGCGACGGTGTCGGCCAAAGAGAGTGCCTCCTCCTGATCGTGGGTGACGAGCAGGGCGGTGGCGCCGGCGGCTCGCAAGGTCTCGCGGACCTCGCCGCGCACCTGCGCGCGCAGGCCGGCATCGAGCGCGTCGAAGGGCTCGTCGAGCAGGACCAAGCCCGGTTCCGGTGCCAGCGCTCGCGCCAGCGCCACTCGCTGCTGCTGGCCGCCGGAGAGCTGATGCGGGAAGCGCTTCGCCAGGCCCCCGAGGCCGACCAGCTGCAGCAGCTCCTCGACCCGGCCGCCGCGCCGCTGGGCGCGGGGCAGGCCGAAGCCGATGTTGGCGGCGACATCGAGATGGGGGAAGAGGGCGCCCTCCTGGGGCACGAAGCCGATCTCGCGGCGCTCGGGGGCGAGGTGGGTGCCGGCGTCGCAGAGCACCCGCTCGCCAAGCCGGATCGAGCCGCCGTCGGCGTGCTCGAAACCGCCGAGCAGGCGCAGCAGCGTCGTCTTGCCGCAGCCGGAGGGGCCGAGGACCGCGGTGAGGCTGCCGGTGGGGACCTCGAGGTCGAGGCCGGCGAGCACGACCGAGCTGCCGAACGCCTTGCGCAGGTCGGCGACCGAGAGCGATGTCGCCGGGCTCATCATCGCTCCTCCGCTGGCGCCACCACGCCGCCGAGGCGGCGGGTCAGCAGGTAAGTGGGCAGGGCGGAGATCGCGACCATCAAAGCAGCGTAGGGGGCGGCTGCTCCGTAGGAGAGCGAAGTGGCCTTGGCCCAGAACTGCGTCGCCAGCGTCTGGGTGCCGATCGGTGCCAGCAGCAACGTCGCGGTCAACTCGGTGACCGTGGCGAGGAAGACCAGCGCCGCGGCGGCGCCGAGGCCGGGCAGGATGCGCGGCAGGGTGACCCGCAGCAGCGCCCGCAGCGGTCCGCAGCCGAGCGAGCGAGCGACCTCCTCGTGGACGGGCGGGGCCTGTGCCAGCGCCGCCCTGGTGGCGACGAGGGCCAGCGGCAGCGAGAGGATCGCGTAGGCGACGATCAGCAGCAGGGTCGAGTCGTATATCGCCGGGAAGTGGTGGATCGAGAGGACGATCAGCGCCAGCGCGACGACGATCCCCGGCAGGGCGAAGGGCAGGTAGGTGGCGCGCTCGATCACGGTCGCGGCGCGGCCCGGGTGGCGCACCGAGAGGATCGAGACCGGTAGGGCGAGCAGGGTGGTGAGGGCGGCCGCGCCGAGCCCCAGCTTCAGCGAGGTCCCGGTCGCGGCCAGCACCGCGCCGAGGTCGAATTCGGCGGCGCTGCTGCCGGTCGCGACCCAGTAGACGAGGGTGCCGAGGGGAAGGCCGAGGGCGAGCCCGATCAGGGCGAAAAGGCCACCGCCGCCGGCCCACTTCCAGCGGCCCAGCCGGGCTGGGGCCGGCGGCCGCGCCGAGCCGGAGTCGACCCGCGCGTAGCGCCCGCGCCCGCGGGCGGCCAGCTCGGTGACGAGCAGGATCAGGCAGAGCAGGACCAGGACCGAGGCCAGCATCGAGGCGGCGGCGCCGTCGAAGCTGAGCTTGTACTCGTCGTAGATCGCCGTGGTGAAGGTCTGGAAGCGCAGCATCGCGAAGGCGCCGAACTCCGAGAGCATGTGGATCGCGACGAGCAGCGCGCCGCCGAGCAGGGCGACCCGGGTCTGCGGCAGGGTGACCCGGAAGAAGGTCCGCCAGGGACCCATCCCCAGCGAGCGGGCGCTCTCCTCCAGCGCCGGGTCGGTGCCGCGCAGGACCGCCGCCACCGGCAGGTAGACGAGCGGGTAATAGGCGAGGGTGACGATCCCGGCGGCGCCCCAGAAGCCCTGCACCGCCGGCGTGATCGAGACCCAGCTGTAGCTGGTGACGAAGGCCGGGACGGTGATCGGCAGCGCCGCCAGCACCGCCCAGGCGCGGCGGCCGGGCAGGTCGGTGCGCTCGACCAGCCAGGCGACCGCGACGCCGAGCACCGTGCAGGCGAGCGTCCCGACCGCGACCAGGGCGGTGGTGTTGAGCAGCAGCTGGCCAACGAAGTCCCTGAACAGCAGCCGTTGGACTTCGCTCCAGCTGGTCGAGAAAGTCTGGTCGAGCAGGAAGCCGATCGGCGCCAGGACCAGCAGCGCGACGGCGGCGGAGACGACGAGCAGGGCCGCGGACGTGCGCCCACGGCCTTGCCGCGCCCAGCGCAACGGAGCCGGCCATGCGGCTCCGCGAGCTTGGGCGCCTGCCGCCTCCATGGCTTAGAGCAGGCCCACTTCCTGCATCAGTTCGACCGGCTTGCTGCCGTCGCCGAGATCGGCCGGGCTCACCTTGGGCGGATCGAGGCTGTTGAACGGCTTCAGCCCGGGCGGTGGCGGCACCGTGCCGTTCAGCGGGTACTCCCAATCGCCGGAGTGGGTCATTGCGCTCTGGCCTTCCTTGCTGACGATGTAGGCGAGGAATTCCTGGGCGAGTTCGGGATCGTCACTGGAAGCGAGCGCGCCGGCGCCGGAGATGTTGACCAGCGCCCCCGGGTCTTCGTGGCCGAAGTAGTGGAGCTTGGACGGCACCTTGTCCTTGCCTTCCTCGGCCACCGCCTCGAACCAGTAGTAGTGGTTGATGATCCCGGCGCCGATCTGGCCGGAGTCGACGGCGGCGATGATCCCCTCGTTGTCGTTGTAGCGCTTGGCGTTGGCGGCGAACCCTTCGAGCCAGGACTTGGCGGCCGCTTCGCCGTCGAGCTTTTCGATCGCGCTGACGATCGGCACGAAGTCGGGCTCTGAGGGGGCGATCGCCAGCTTGCCCTTCCATTCCGGCTTGGCCAGGTCGAGGATCGATTCGGGCAGTTCGCTGGCGGCGATCAGCTTCGGGTTGTAGACCATCACCGTCTCGCGGGCGGCGACCCCGACCCAGTGCCCGCTCGGCGAGCTGTACTTGGAGGGCACTTCTTCCAGGGTCGAGGGTTTAACCTTGGCCAGCAGTCCCTTCTCGGTCAACGATTCCAGCGGCGGCGTGTTCTCGGTCAGGACGACGTCGGCGGGCGAGGCATCGCCCTCCTGCTCGATCTGACTGGCCAGCCCCTCGTCCTCGCCGAAGCGGATCTGGACCTTGGCACCGGTCTTTTCTTCGAAGCCCTTGGCGAAGGCTTCGGTCATCGGTTCGTGCTGGGCGCTGTAGAGGGTCAGCGAGTCGCTCGAGGACGAGGAGCTGCCGCAGCCGACGAGCGGCAGGACAGCGATGACACTCAGGCAAGAAACGGCGAAGACACGCCGGGCGATCCGAGAACTCACGAAGCCTCCTTAGGTTCGGGACGTTGAATTAGGTAACCCTAATTCGGTGACCCTAATGCATCGAATCTTCGCAGGTCGGACGCCGCTTGTCCGAGCGGAAAGTCCCGCTCTCATCTGGCATTCATCTTCTCTGGGATCGTTGGAGGGGTGAACGTCTTGGTTGTCGAGGACGAAGTGAAGATGGCGGCGCTGATCCGGCGCGGCCTCAGCGAGCAGGGCCTGACCGTCGACGTCGCCGGGGCCGGCGAGGAAGCCGTCGGCATGGCCCGTGCCTCCGGTTACGACGCGATCGTCCTCGACGTGATCCTGCCGGGCATCGACGGCTTCGAGACCTGCCGGCGAATGCGCCAGGAGGGGATCTGGTCTCCGGTGCTGATGCTGACCGCCCGTGGCGCGCTCGAGGATCGGGTTGCGGGGCTCGACGGCGGTGCCGACGACTACCTGACCAAGCCGTTCTCCTTCGCCGAGCTGCTGGCCCGGCTGCGTGCTCTGGTCCGGCGGGGGCAGAGCGAGCGGCCGGCGATCGTCGAGGTCGGCGACCTGAGGCTCGATCCCGCGACTCACCAGGTTTGGCGCGGGGAAACCGAGATCGAGCTCTCCTCCAAGGAGTTCGTCCTGCTCGAGGCCTTCATGCGCCGCCCCGGCCACGTGCTCACCCGCTCGCAGCTGCTCGACCAAGCCTGGGAGTACGACTTCGAGCACCGCTCCAATGTGATCGAGGTCTACATTCGCTACTTGCGCCGCAAGATCGACCTTCCCTTCGAAGTCAAATCGCTGGAGACCGTGCGCGGCGCCGGCTACCGATTGCGAAAGGACGGCGGCCGCTGAGTCGCGTCTCGATCCGCCTGCGGGTGACCCTCGTCTTCGCCGCGGTGATGACGCTGGTCCTCGGCGCCACCGGCGTCTTCGTCTACCTGCGCTTCTCCAGCGAGCTCGACGCCACGATCGACGCCGGCCTGCGCTCGCGGGCCAGCGACGTCGCCGCCCTGGTCAGGGAGGGCGACCCGGGGTTGCGGGAGGGGAACCAGACCCTGGTCGGGGCGAGCGAGAGCTTCGCCGAGGTGCTCAATGCGGGCGGCGATGTCGCCGATGCCTCGCGCTCGATCGGCGGCCAGGCCCTGCTGGCGCCCACCGAGCTGCGGCGGGCGCTGCGCGGACCTGTCTACGTCGACCGCGGCCCGGGGCCCGGCCTGCAAGAGGAATCGCGCCTACTCGCCGTCCCGGTCGAGGCGAAGGGCGGCAGGAAGGTCGTGGTCGTGGTCGGCACCTCGATCGAGCCGCGCAACGAGTCGCTCACCGACCTCGCCCAGCTGCTCCTGGCCGGTGGGCCATTCGCCCTCCTCCTTGCCTCGCTCGCCGCCTACGGCGTCGCCGTCGCGGCGCTGAAGCCGGTCGAGGCGATGCGCTCGCGTGCGGCGGAGATCTCGGCCGCCGAGCCCGACCAGCGCCTGCCGGTCCCGCCGACCGACGACGAGGTCGCCAGGCTGGGCAAGACGCTCAACGAGATGCTCGAACGACTGGGCGAGGCGCTCGAGCACGAGCGCGCCTTCGTCGCCGACGCCAGCCACGAGTTGCGCACCCCGCTGGCGATTCTGAGGACCGAGCTGGAGCTGGCCCTGGCGGCGGGGCGCTCGCCGGATGAACTACGAGCGGCGCTGGCCTCGGCCGCCGAGGAGACCGACCGGCTGACCCAGCTCTCCGAGGACCTGCTGACGATCGCCCAAACCGTGCGCGGCGAGCTGCCCCTGCGCCTCGCCCGCGTCAATGCGAGGGAAACCCTCGAAGGCGTCGGGCGCCGTTTCGCGCGGCGGGCCGAGGAGGCGGGGCGCGAGATCGAGATCGAGGCGCCGCCGTCGCTCGTGCTCGGAGCGGACCGGCTGCGCCTCGACCAGGCGGTGGGCAGCATGGTCGACAACGCGTTGCGCTACGGGGCCGGCACGATCGAGCTGACCGCCGCTGCCGGTGAGCGCTCGGCCGAGATCCACGTGCTAGATCGGGGTGACGGCTTCCCGGAGGACTTCCTCGGGCGGGCCTTCGAGCGCTTCAGCCGCGCCTCCTCGAGCAATCGCGACGGCGGCAGCGGGCTCGGCCTGGCGATCGTCCAGACCGTCGCCCACGCTCACGGCGGCGAGGCGCGGGCGGCGAATAGGAGCGGGGGCGGGGCCGACGTCTGGCTGATCTTGCCGTTGAGACAAGCTCCGGCCCCCGATCAGGACGCGCTCGGCCGCTCCCGCCCCGACTCGATCGCCTCGCTGTAAGCCTGCTCGAAGCGGGGCAGGACCGCCGTCGCGGCGAAGGTCTTAGCCCGCTCCGCGGCGGCTCGACCCATGCGCTCACGGCGCTCGGGGTCGACGATCAGTTCGTGCATCGCCGTGGTCAGGGCGGTGACGTCGCCCGGGGGCACGAGGATCCCGCTCTCCGGGGTCAGCATGTCCGTGTGGCCGCCGGGCCGGGTGCCAATCACCGGCCGCCCGCGGCTCATGCCCTCCGAGACCGTGGCGCCTAGCGGCTCGGGCCAGAGCGAGGGCAGGACGCCGAACATCGCCCGATCCCAGGCCGCCATCACGACCTCGTTCGGCACGTCGGTGAGGACGGTCGCGTCGGGCGGGAAGTCCGGTGGGGAGTCGCGCTCGAAGGTCCCCATCAGGACCAGCGGTGGGGGCGAGGCAAGTCGCCGGTAGGCATCGAAGAGCGTCTGCAGCCCCTTGACCTTGCGGAAAGCGCCGACGTAGAGGATGAACGGCTGCGCGGGGAGACGCTCCATCCAGGCGCCGATGTCGGGCTCCTCGGCGCCCGGCTCGGGCGGCAGCTCAGCCTGGAAGCTGGGGATCGTCACCTCGAAGAGGTTTCTGTCCTCGCCGGGCCGGAAGAGGTTGTCGACGGTTACGTCGTGGACGAAGGTGCTGACACTGTGCAGTCCGGTCATCTTGCGCACCAGCAGCGGCTTGGAAAGCCTCACCCCGATCGCTGCGACCCAGCCCTTGGGGACACCGTAGTAGTCGCCGGCGCAGGCGAGGCACTTGAGTGGCCCCGGGCCGCTGCATGGCTGCCCCTTTTGCAGCAAGGTCCGCGTCGCGCAGAAGTATCCGTAGTCGCGGCCGGAGACCAGCAGCGGGACCTTGCGGCGGCCGAGCGCGACGGCGACCGAGAAGGCGAGCCAGCCGTAGGCGTGGATCAGCTCCGGCTCGAAGTCGGCGATCAGGCGGCGCAGGCTGAGCACGGTGACCGGGTCGGGGAAGGGCGGCTGGTGGCGCTGCGTGCCAGGGCGAACCAGGAAGCGGAGGGCGGTGCGCAGGTTGCGGACCCGGTGGACCTCGAACCCCTCGCCCTGTTCGACCGTCGGCAGGCCTCCGTGCCAGGGGGTGACGACGACGATCTCATGACCGCGCTCTGCCATCGAGCGAGCGAGCAGCTGGGCCTGGCGGTGGGCTCCGCCGATGTAGGGCGGGAAGTGATCGGTGGCGATCAGGATCCGCATTGCGGCGGAGGATCGGGGCGCTTGATTAACGCCAGATGAGAACGCTCTCATCTCGGCTTAAGCAAGGGGCCGAATGATCCCCGCATGCACCCGATCTCCTACCTGCAGGCGATCGTCCTCGGCCTGATCCAGGGCATCGCCGAGCCGTTCCCGATCTCCAGCCTCGGCCACGGCGTGATCGTTCCCAGCGTCTTCGGCTGGAACATCCACCAGAACGACGACTACTTCCTCGCCTTCCTCGTCGCCACCCACTGTGCCACCGCGATCGTCCTCTTCTTCTTCTTTCTCGAGGACTGGAAGCGGATCTTCAGCGGGCTCTGGCGCTCGATCCGCGGCCGCGGCATCGCCCCCGGGGACACCGACGCCCGCCTCGGCTGGCTGCTGGTGGTGGGCACGGTTCCGGCCGGCATCCTCGGCCTGGCCCTGGAGCACTCGCTGCGGACCCTGTTCGCCTCGCCGGAGGCCGCGGCCCTCTTCCTCACCCTCAACGGCGTCCTCCTGCTTGCCTTCGAGAGCCTGCGCCGCCGCCAGCCGACCCCTGGTGACGGCGAGGGCGACTCCGACCCACGGATCGCGGAGAAGATGAGCTTCCGCCAGGCGGCGGCGATCGGCACCGCCCAGGCCGCGGCGCTGATCCCGGGGATCTCGCGCTCGGGCGTGACCATGGGCGGCGGCTTGATCGTCGGCCTCTCCAACGAGGACGCTGCCCGCTTCGCCTTCCTGCTGGCGACGCCGATAATCGCCGCCGCCGGGTTCCTGAAGCTGCCCGAACTGCTCGGCTCTGCCGGCGACGGGGTCCGCGGGCAGGCGCTTGTCGGCGCCATCGCCGCGGCCCTCACCACCTACCTCGCCGTCAAGTTTCTGCTGCGCTTCTTCCAGACCAACCGCCTGACGCCGTTTGGCATCTACTGCATCGCCGCCGGCCTGATCCTCTCGGTGGCCTTCGCGCTTTGAGGCCTGTTCGCGTGAGAGCTCTCCTGGCCCCGATCGCGCTGCTGCTGATCGCTGCCTCGATCGGTGGATGCGGTGGCACGTCCAGCTCGTCGACGGCCACGGCTTTGAGCAGTGCGCCGCCCGCGAAAGCGGCCAAGGCGCCGGCCGGGTCGCACACTGCGGTGATCGTGCTCGAGAACAGGGAGTTCGGCGAAGTGATCGGTGCCGCCGACGCTCCGTACTTGAACCGCCTGGCCTCGCAGGGCGCGCTGGCGGTCAACGACTACGCGATCACGCATCCCTCGCTCCCCAACTACCTCGCGATGACCGGGGGCTCGACCTTTGGGATCAGCGAAGACTGCACCGACTGCCACGCCTCGGGCCCGAACCTGGCCACGCAGCTTTCGGGCGCCGGCGTCGATTGGCGCGCCTACATGGGGGCGATGCCGAGCCCCTGTTTCAGCGGCGCCGAAGCGGGCGAGTACGCGAAACGGCACAACCCGTTCATGTACTACCCCTCGGTCGCATCCAACCCCTCGCTCTGCGCCCGTGACGTTCCCGAAACCCAGCTGCGAGCGGACCTCACTCACCGGCAGCTACCGGCTTTCGCCTGGGTCAGTCCCAATCTCTGCGAGGACGCCCACAGCTGTGGGTTCGGCTCGGCGGACACCTACCTGCGCCAAGTCGTCCCGCCGCTGCTCTCCCAACTCGGACCGGGCGGGCTGCTCGTCATCACCTTCGACGAGGGGACGAGCGATGCGGGCTGCTGCGGCAACGCCTCGGGTGGGCGCATCGCCACGATCCTGCTCGGCCCCGGCGTGCGCGCGGGTACGCGCCTGCACCGGCCCTACTCGCAGTACTCGCTGCTCGCCACACTCGAGGACCGCTTCGGCGTGCCCCGCCTGCGCAATGCCCGTTCCGCCTCGGCTCTCGACCTCACCGGCAAGTCATGAGCGCGCTGTCGGACAAGCTCGTAAGCAACCGGGAGCACTTCTCCAAGGTGCCCGAAGTCACCGCCTTCTTCTGGATCGTCAAGGCGCTGACCACGGCGATGGGCGAGTCGACCTCGGACTTCCTCGTCCACAGCCTCGTCCCCGAGATCGCCGTCGTCCTCGGCGGCATCGCCTTCTGCATCGCCCTCTACATCCAGTTCGGCAAGGACCGCTACGTGCCCTGGGCCTACTGGTTGGCGGTGGCGATGGTCGGCGTCTTCGGCACGATGGCCGCCGACGTCCTCCACGTCGGCCTCGGCGTCCCCTACATCGTCTCGACGGTCTTCTACGCGATCGTCCTCGCCGTGGTCTTCCGGGCCTGGTATGTCAACGAGGGCACGCTCTCGATCCACAGCATCGTCACCCCGCGCCGCGAGCTCTTCTACTGGGCGGCCGTGCTCGCCACCTTCGCCCTCGGCACCGCCGCCGGCGACCTCACCGCGGTCACCTTCGGCCTCGGTTACTTCGGCTCGATTCTGCTCTTCCTGGCGATCATCGCGATCCCGGCGCTCGGCTACTTCCGCTTTGGCATGAACTCGATCCTCGCCTTCTGGTTCGCCTACGTCGTCACCCGCCCGGTCGGCGCCTCGGTCGCCGACTGGCTCTCCGTCTCCTCTGCCCGCGGCGGCCTCGCCCTCGGCACCGGCCCGGTCAGCCTCGTCCTCGCCGCCGCTATTGCCGCCTTCGTTTACTACCTAGCCAAGACCGGCAGGGACACGCCCGCGGACCAATCCGCGAGCGCTGACGATCTGGTCTCGCGAGGGGCGACAGCCGGAGTTTCGGCATAGCTTTGCGCTGAAGCTCGGGCCCGCAAGGTCTACGCGACCAAGGCCAGGCAGGTCGACGCTCAGGGGGCCGGCCCAGCTGTTTTCGCCGCCGGGGTTTCGCAGGAAGTCCGCCGATCCGTGAAATGGAGCGGGAGGGGTGATCTTGGCCGAGGCGGGGTAGTTGCCGGCGTCGCTGAGGGAGAGGTCGTCCGTTGCGCCGGTTATCGACACCTCTCTGAAAATCGTCATACCCCTTCGCCGTTCCGCCGCGTACCCGGAGAATGAGGTAACGGGGCTGGTTCCCGCGCTCAGCGTGCTGGCCCAAAAAGCGACCGACCGTCCGCGTTTTGGTCCCGACGTAGCGAACAGGCGGGTCCTTTCTCCTTCGGGTTCCGGTTTGGAGGGGTTGAAGATCGAGCGTTTGCAGATTTCCTTTGTGACCGTGACGACTTCGCCCGGGGCTCGGTTCGTGTGGACTGAGGTGTACCCACGTTCGCCACGAATGCGGATCACTCCCTGAAAGTAACCACGCTGTTTGGTCGTCTTCCCACCCTTGCAAGGTGGGAAGAAGCCCGCTTCCCTATGTGGTCGTCCGATCGGGTGGAACTCCACTGAGACCCGGCCGATGCCGGGGAATTCGGCGTCGATCCCGGCGTCCTTCGCCTGTCGATGGCGCACGGCATAGACCGCCACACTGGGGCCTTTGTTGACGAATACCTCAACGAAGCGATTGCTCTTGGAGACTTGGATCGCGTATCCATGGCTGCCCTTGAGGTTCAGTTCAACTTCGTGGCGTCCAGGTATGACGAGGTAGCCGGGCTTGGCGTTGGCGGGAGCGGTTGTAAGCAGCAGGGCAAGCGCGGCGCAGGCAAGCGCCACCGCCACGATCAGCGCCCTGGGAGTCCGATTGGCCTCGGTGGGGTCGGCGAGCGGTATGCGCACGGGGCGAGCCTAACCTCGATCTCACGGTTGCGCCGGTCCGCGCGTTTATATGGATGACGGCACGCATCCGAGAAGAGCCACGAAATGACCGCAACGCACACCGCCATCGACTCGCCAATCGGGGAGCTGACGCTCGTCGCCAGCGACGGCGTGCTCAGCGGGATCTACTTCCCGGGCCACTGGCACATGCCCGCGCCGGAGGTGTTCGGAGCGCGCTCGGAGCGCGGCTTCGAGCAGGCCCAGCAGCAACTTGGCGAGTACTTCGCCGGCCAGCGGACCGAGTTCGAGCTGACGACGGCGGTCACCGGCGAGGAGTTCCAGCGACGGGTCTGGGAGCTGATCGACCGCATTCCCTACGGGCAGACGACGACCTACGGCGAGATGGCGCAGGAGCTGGGCGATCCAGCGCTGGCGCGCGAGGTCGGCGCCGCGGTCGGCCGCAACCCACTCTCGATCGTCGTCCCCTGCCACCGAGTGGTCGGCAAGGACGGCAAGCTCACCGGCTACGCCGGTGGCCTCGAGCGCAAGCGCTTCCTGCTCGAGCTCGAGGGAGCCGGCGAGCGGATCGAAGCCGAGCAGTTGCAGCTGGCCGGCTGAGATCAGGTCAGGCCGAGGACCGCGTAGCGCAGCCCGAGCGCCAGGGCTAGAAGGCCGAGCCCGCGCCGCAGGAGCTCCTCGGGTAGTTGGCTCTGCAGGCGAGCGCCGAGGTAGGCCCCCGCCAACCCGCCGAGGCCCATTCCGATTCCAAGCGTCCAATCCGGGGCCAGATCGCCGCTGCCGCCGATGCTGAGCAGCGAGAAAGTCAGCACCCCGGCGATCGAGGTGAGGAAGGTCGCCGCCAGCGCCGCTGGCGCGACCTCGAACACCGAGAAGCCGAGGCCGACCAGGATCGGCCCGAGGATCGAGCCGCCGCCGATCCCGTAGATGCCACCAACCGTTCCGACTCCCAGGGCCAGCAGGACGATCTGGCGACGCCGATTGCGATCGGGCGGTTCGCCGACACGCGGCGCGGCGGCGAAGGCGAGCCAGGCCCCCAGCGGGACCAGGACGGCGGCGACGACGAGCAGGAACGAATCGGCGCGGTCCAGGAGCTCGACCCGGATCACCGCTCCGGCGACGACTCCAGGCAGGGTGCCAAGGACCAGCAGGCGGGTCAGCGGCGAGGACAGGCGTTGCTCGCGGTGGAACCGGAGGAGGGCGCCGGGAATGGCGATCAGGTTGTAGAGAAGGTTGGTTGGTGTGACCGCCGGGCTTGGCGTGTGCAGGACGCTGATCTGGACCGGGATCAGGAAGACCGCGCCGGAGACACCAACCGGCGTGGTGAAGACGGCGACGCAGAAGGCGATCCCCGCGCCGAGGGCGGCATCGAGCATTCTGGCTCAGTCGAACATCTCGTTGACGTCGCCGGCGGCGACGCTGAGGACGCCGTCGATCTCGCCCAGCTCGGCCGCGAGCGCGGCTACCGAGCCGCCACCGTGGACCTCGAGCGAGACGGCCACCGCGCCGGGGTGGGGGCCCGAACTGCCCTCGGGGCGGTCGACGTTGACGTCGGCGACCTTGAAGTCGCGTGAGGTGCAGGC
Organism: Solirubrobacterales bacterium; assembly: GCA_036271315.1. Classification (GTDB taxonomy): domain Bacteria; phylum Actinomycetota; class Thermoleophilia; order Solirubrobacterales; family 70-9; genus VRUE01. Next base: position 121,428 of record DATBAV010000018.1, read on the forward strand.
GGCGAGGACGCGGCGCAGGATTCCCCGTCCGTCCTCGTAGACGAGCCGTAGGGCAGAGGGCGCATAGGGCGAGGCCGGCAGCCGCCTCGCCAGTGGCGAGAGGCCGAAGACGACCGCGAAGTAGGCGACGGTGGTTGCGATCGCGAGCAGCGGAAGGGAGGCACCGCACGCCGCACCGACCGCGGCGGTCAGCCATACGCCCGCGGCGGTGGTCAGGCCGCGCACCGAGTCGCGGCGAACGAAGATCAGGCCGGCGCCGATGAAGCCGATGCCGGAGACGATCTGGGCCGCCACTCGGGAGGGGTCGAGGACGACCGTCTTCGGCTCCAGGACGTCGAAGAAGCCGTACTTGCTGATCAGCATGAACAGCGCTGAGCCGAGCCCGACGAGCGTGTAAGTCCGCAGGCCGGCGCTCTTCTGCGCCAGCTCTCGCTCCAGGCCGATCGCCGCGGAGAGGGCAAGGGCCAGGGCCAGCCGCCAGATCAAGTCCCACTCGTTGACCATCCCTATTCTCTATCAAAAGCATCAACAATTGCGATTCGCGCTGGAGCGAACGCCGCGCTATCCTGTAGCGAGACTAACTACAGAAATTGGACTTAGACATGGCCTATCTCCTGATTCCGCTTGATGACACGATCGTTTTCCCCGGCGTTTCCGCGACCCTGCCGATCGACACCGGCGAGGAGGAGCAGGTCTTCCTGCTGCCCCGCAGCGACGGCGAGTACGGGCGCGTTGGCGTCGTTGCCGAGGTAATCGAGCGCGGCCGCTCGCGCGGTGGCGCCCCCGCCGCGACCGTGGTCGGTCTCCACCGTGGGCTGGCCGGCGCCGCCGTGCCCGGCGAGGACGGTGAGGGGGAGGGCCTGCGCATCGACGTGCAGGAGGTCCACGACGGACACCCCGAGGACGAGCACACCCAGGAGCTGGCGCGCGAATACCGCGCCGTGGTCGAAGAGATCCTCGAGCTGCGCGGCGCCGACGACCGCATCGCCGCCTTCCTGCGCTCGGTCGAGGAGCCCGGCGCCCTGGCCGACACGACCGGGCTCAGCCCCGACGTCTCGACCGAGGGCAAGCTGCGCCTGCTGGAGGCGATCGACGTCACCGCCCGCCTCGGCGTCGCGGTCGAGCTGCAGCGCGAGCGGCTGGCCGAGCTGCAGGTGCGCAGCCGCATCCGCGAGGACGTCGAGTCCGGCGCCCAGAAGCAGCAGCGCGACTACTTCCTGCGCAAACAGATGGAGTCGATCCGCAAGGAGCTGGGCGAGGACGAGGGCAGCCTGATCGAGGAGTACGAGCGCAAGATCGCCGAGGCGGGGATGCCGGAGGCGGTCGGCGAGCAGGCCGAGAAGGAGCTGCGCCGGCTCGAGCGCCAGGGCGAGCAATCGCCCGAGTCCTCGATGATCCGTAGCTACCTCGACTGGCTGATCGCGGTGCCGTGGGCGAAGCGCTCCAAGGAGCGGCTCGACCCGGCGCACACCCGCGAGGTGCTTGACGCCGACCACGCCGGGCTCGAGGACGTGAAGAAGCGGATCACCGAGTTCATCGCCGTGCGCAAGCTGCGCGAGGAGCGCGGGGTCGAGGACGAGAGCCGCGCCAACGGCGCGATCCTGACCCTGGTCGGGCCGCCTGGCACTGGCAAGACCTCGATCGGCGAGTCGATCGCCCGCGCCCTGGGGCGCGAGTTCGTTCGCATCTCGCTCGGCGGGCTGCACGACGAGGCCGAGATTCGCGGCCACCGCCGCACATACATAGGGGCCCTGCCGGGCCGGATCGTCCGCGCCCTGCGCGACGCCGAGACGATGAACCCGGTGATCCTGCTCGACGAGGTCGACAAGGTCGGCGCCGATTGGCGCGGCGACCCCTCGGCGGCCCTGCTCGAGGTGCTCGATCCGGCCCAGAACCACTCGTTCCGCGACCACTACCTCGACGTCGAGGTCGACCTCTCCGAGGTCGTCTTCATCGCCACCGCGAACATGACCGACACGATCCCGGCGCCGCTGCTCGACCGCATGGAGATCATCGCCTTCGACGGCTACACGACCGCCGAGAAGCTGGCGATCGCCCGCGGTTACCTACTGCCGCGGCAGTTGAAGCGCAACGGGCTGGAGCCCGAGGAGGTCGAGGTCGGCGACGAGATCCTGCGCAGCGTCATCACCGAGTACACCCGCGAGGCGGGCGTGCGCCAGCTCGAGCGCGAGCTGGGCAAGCTGCTGCGCGGCGCCGCGACCAAGATCGCCGGCGGCGAGGCTGAGCTGCCGATCGCGATCGACGCCGATGCGCTGCACGAGGCGCTCGGGCGCCAGCGCTTCTTCCAGGAGTCGGTCGAAAGGACCGCGATCCCGGGAGTTTCGACCGGACTGGCCGTCACCGGCACCGGCGGCGACGTGCTCTTCATCGAGGCGACCGCGATGGAGGGCGACAAGGGCTTGGTCCTGACCGGCCAGCTCGGCGACGTAATGAAGGAGTCGGCGCGGATCGCGCTTTCCTACGCGCGCTCGCACGCCGAGGAGCTGGGCATCGATCCGGCTGCCTTCCAGCGCGAGTTCCACCTGCACGTGCCGGCGGGGGCGATCCCCAAGGACGGCCCCAGCGCCGGCACGGCGATGACGACGGCGCTGGTCTCGCTGCTCTCCGGGCGGCCGGTCAAGCACACTGTCGGCATGACCGGCGAGGTCACCCTGCAGGGCCGGGTGCTGCCGATCGGCGGCTTGAAGCAGAAGGTGCTGGCCGCCCACGCGGCCGGGCTGACCGAGGTGATCCTGCCCGAGCGCAACCGCGGCGACCTCGACGAGGTGCCGGAGGAGGTGCGCGAGCAGATGACCTTCCACCCGGTCATGAGCGTCGGCGAGGTGCTGGAGCAGGCGCTGGAGCCGGCCGAGAAGGGCGCGGATGTCACCGCGATGCCGTAGCTGCACTCCCGTCCCCGCCGAGATGCGGGCGACGGCGACGCTATTGGAGCGCCGCTGGACGCTGGCGACGATTTACGCCTGCGCCAGCGGCGCCGCCCGCTTCAACGAGTTCCGCCAGTCGCTTCCCGGCGTCTCGCCGACCACCCTCTCCGAGCGCCTCGAGCAGCTCGAGGCCGCTCGCATCGTCGAGCGCCACCTCGTCCCCGGCCGTCCGCCGCACACCGAGTACGTGTTGACCCGACACGGGGAGCGGTTGGCCCGGGCCGTAGCGGGCTTGCTAGAGAACCAGGTCGCCTCGGGGTAATTGAGGAGTATTTTTTTGCGATGCGTTACGATATATCGCGTTAGTAATCGATAGAAAGGTTTTTCATGCACCACAGATGCAATCCACGACACGCCGGGGTTCACCGGCACGAGGAGTTCGCGCGCAGCCGGGGCCCTCGCTACGGACGCGGTCGCGGTGGCCCGCGGGCGCGGCGCGGCGACGTTAGGGCCGCTGTGCTGGCCCTGCTCGACGAGCGCCCGATGCACGGCTACGAGATGATCAAGCAGTTGGAGGAGCGGACCGGGGGGGCCTGGGCGCCGAGCGCCGGCTCGATCTACCCGACCCTGCAGATGCTCGAGGACGAGGGCCTGATCAATGGCATCGAGGTCGACGGCAAGCGCCGCTTCACCCTCACCGACGCCGGCAAGGCCGAGCGCGAGTCGCGGGCCGGCGAGGAGACTCCCTGGGACGCGGTCCGCGCCGAGGCCGACCCGGAGCAGATCCACCTGCGCGAGTCGGTCGGCAAGCTGCACCACTCGATCGGCCAGGTCTTCCACGCCGCCGACGAAGGTCAGCAGCGCCGGGTCCGCGAGCTGCTCGACGAGACCCGCCGCAAGATCTACGCGATCCTCGCCGAGGAGGGCTGAGGCAGCAGGCACCCCGGCCGCGCTCGATGGTCGGACCCTGGCAATATGCAGGCGTGGGGTTCGACCAGTACCACGAGCCGGCCGAGGAGCTCTCCGCGGAGACGCGGACCTTCGCCCGGCTCTGCGCTTCGCTGACCGAGGAGGCCGAGGCGATCGGCTGGTACCAGCAGCGGCTTTCGGTCGAGCCCGACGAGGAGGCGCGGGCGATCATGCACGACGCCCAGGGCGAGGAGTTCAAGCACTTCTGCATGGACCTTGAGTTCCTCCTGCGCCGCACGCCGCTGTGGCGCGAGATCGCTCAGGGGATCCTCTTCCAGGAGGGCGACATCGTCGAGCACGGCGAGGCCGCCGAGGAGGAGGCGACCGAGGGCGAGGCCGCTCGCGGCGCCCCGCTCTCCGGCGGCGAGGCGCTCGGCATCGGCAGCCTGCGGGAATCCGCCTGATGAGCCACCTGCTGCGCGAGCACGCGCCGATCACCGAGGCCGGCTGGGCGCTGCTCGACGCCGAGGCGCGCGAGCGGCTCGAGCCCGCCCTTGCTGCCCGCAAGCTCGTCGACTTCGCCGGCCCGCACGGCTGGCAGCACTCGGCCACCAACCTCGGTCGCACGCAGAAAGTCGCGAAAGCTCCCGCCAAAGGGGTCACCGCGGCGCAGCGGCGGGTTCTGCCGCTGGTCGAGCTGCGCGCGCCCTTCTCGATTGCCCGCTCCGAGCTGGAAGCCGCCGACCGCGGCGCCGAGGATGCCGATCTCGGCCCGCTCGACGAGGCCGCCCACCAGATCGCGGTGGCCGAGAACGCGGCCGTCTTCCACGGTTGGAAAGCGGCGGCGATCGGCGGCATCCTCGAGGCTTCCTCGCAGCAGGCGATCAAGCTTGGCAACGATTGCGAGCGTTACCCCCGTCACGTGGCGAAGGCCGTGGAGTCGTTGCTCGCCGCCGGCGTTGGCGGGCCCTACGGGTTGGCGCTCGGCCCCGATCCTTACACCGGCGTGCTCGAGACCGGCGAGCACGGCGGCTACCCGCTGCTCGAGCACCTGCGCGAGATCGTCGGCGGCCCGCTGGTCTGGTCGCCGGGCCTCAAAGGCGCCGCGGTGCTCAGCCTGCGCGGCGGCGACTTCCTCTTCGAGTCCGGCGAAGACCTGGCGATCGGCTACGCCGACCACGACGCCGGGTCGGTCCAGCTCTACCTCCAGGAGAGCTTCAGCTTCCGTGTCGCCACCCCTGAGGCCGCTGTAGCGCTTCCCTGATCATCCCGCCGGGGTGCAGGGCAGGACGTGGGTGATCGCCAGGGCGGTGCCGTCGGCGAACCCGACTTCGCCTTCGGTGTAGTAGTGCCCCGTCGGGCAGCTGGCAGTCAGGTAGCTCTGCTTTTTGCCCTTGTAGGTGAAGCTGCGCTTGATCGCGATCTTGAACTTGGTGACCGAGCCGAAGCCGCCGGCAATCGGCGGGATCTGCGCGATCACGTGGGTTCCGTAGCGGCCCCTGTGGATCTTGGTCAGCTTGGCGGTGGCGATGACGGCGGTCGGGGCCGGGACCGCGACGTAGGTGTGGATGAGGACGAGCGTGACGCCACCGTGCACGCCGCCGTTGAAGAGGACGATCGGGCCCGTCGCCGAGAATGGCTGCTGTTCGGGGAAGGCGACCTCCACTTCGCCCTTGCCGGAGCCGACGATCGCGTCCGCGCAGGCGTTCTTTGCGGCGACGGTGGAGCGGGCGACGAGCTGGCGCTCGGTGCAGACAGGCAGGCCGCGGGCATTCACCTGAATCGTCTTGTCGAAATCGAGGTTGACGCTTCTGATCGCGGGCGGATGACTGCCGTCGGTGGTGCCGATCTTGGCATTGAGATTTGCCGAGATCGGCGCCAGTTCGTGCTTGGGCAGCTTGGTCGGCGAGATCCCGCCGTTGTCCCGGAGGAAGAGAGTGCCCACCCGGACCACCTCCGGCTTGGCGAAGGAGCTCGCGGCGGCGATCGCCGCGAGCGCAACCGCCATGGCGATGGTGCGAATCAGCTGCTTCCTCATGCTCGTTCCCCCCTGCCCCCGTGGATGGACTCGAGTCGATCCTCGTCGCCGGGGCACGGTTGGCGCCTCCTCAATGTGGGGGTTTGCTCACCCCGGATTCAGCAAACTGGGAAATCAGGTGTCGAGGCGCAGCGCGGTCTCCAGCTCGGCCGCGATGTCCTTGAGCGGGCGGCCGAAGAGATCCTCGATCGCTCGAATGCGATTCGTGACGGTGCGGCGATCGACGCCCAGCGCGGCGGCTGTCGAGGAGACGTTTCGCTCCGCGGCGAAGTAGGCGCGCAGGGTTTCCCGCGCCACCCTGCCGCTGTCGGGCGCCGCTTCGAGCGGCGCCAAGTAGAGCTGGTGCAGCGAGGTGGAGACGAGGTCGTCGCGGAGGATCGAGGTGAGGAGGACGACGTCGGCGTAGTGCAGGACGGTCTCGCCGCGACGCTCGGCGATCGGCAGCGCCGCCTTTGCCTGGCGGTGGCTGAGGCGCCAGCCCGATAGCCCCTCGCCCGGCTCGCCGACGGTCACGACGACCCGGTCCAGCGGGATCTCGCCCAGCGCTCGCAGCGCCTGCCGGGCCTCTAGCGGTCGCTGCCCACCGAGCCAGCAGGCCCAGATCGACTCCTCCTCGCGGCAGACGGCGAGCAGGCGGCGGTCGAGCCGTTCCGCCAGCAGGCGCATCGCCTCCGGCGCTCCCTCGCCCTTGGCCATCAGGGCGAGGTGGTGGCCGTCGAGGTCATAGCCGAGCTCGGAGTGATCGACCTGCTCGCCGGCGAGCAGGCTCTTGACGCACTCGCGGCGCCGCTCCGCGCTGCTGCTCGGCCAGCTCTTTGCCTCGCGCGCGTGCTCCTCGCCGATCGCCTCGAGCAGCCGATCGAGCAGCGTCGCCTGCCGGCGCAGCAGGCGGCGCAGGACGGAGGTCGGAACCTCGGCCCGCTCCGCCTCTTCGACCAGGAAGTCGCCGAGCAGGGCGTTGCCGGAGACGTAGCGGCGCAGCACGGTGTCGAGCGCGACGCCGGCGCGGGCGGCTAGGCGAGCCTCCGCCAGCAGGGCCGGTGGAATACCGGGAGCGCGACGCTCGCCGAGCTCGATCGCGACGAGGGCGTAGTCGAGCGCGATGGTGAGGGCGCTGTTGAGGCTGTGTAGGTAGCTGGGGTCGGTTACCTCGCGGGGATCGGCAATCGCCTGGACGCGGGTGGCGACGGCCGCTTCCAGCTCGGGCAGGCGTCCCCGAAGCCGGGCCGCGATCAGGGAGGAGGCTTCGGCGAGGAGGGCCACGGATGTCGACGTGCGGCGGGCTTGCCCCGCGATCGCTGCCAAGCGTGGGCCCTCAGCGGCTGAATGTAGTCCGCGCTTGCTCACGTGCTCACACTAACGGCGAGCGGCCTTATTGGCTGTGGCTGTCGCAGTCGATGCTACATTTGTGCACGTGGCAAGGGACGTCTCTATCCGCGAGCTGCGGAACTCGACCGCCGCCGTCGTCTCGGAGCTCGAAGCCGGGGAACGACTGACGCTGACAGTCAACCGTCGTCCGGTCGCCGACATCCTTCCCCACACCGAGGGTCGCGACCCGTGGGTTCCTGCCAGCGAGCTGCGCCGCATCGTGCGCGAAGCGCCAGCCGATCCCGGATTGCTCGACGACCTCGCCGAGATCCGCAACGCCGAGCTCGACGACCGTTGAGCCGGGCCGTCGCCGACACCTCGGTCTTCATCGCTCAGGAGACTGGACGGGAGCTCGGCAAGCTTCCCGCGCAGATCGCGGTCTCGGTGGTCACCGCCGCCGAGCTGGAGCTGGGGGTGTTGCGAGCCTCCGATCCAAGCGCTCGGGCAATCCGCTTGTCCACGCTCGCGCGGGTGCAGGCCGCATACCCACTGCTGCCGGTCGATCCCGAGGTGGCGAGTTGCTTCGCTCGCATCGCGTCGGCCGAACTGTCTCGAGGCCGCCGTCTCCGCCTCCACGACACCTGGATTGCCGCCACCGCTCTCAGATACAACGCTGCGGTTCTCACTCAGGACGCGGATTTCTCGGCCTTCGACGACCTGACGGTCATCCACGTCTGACATGGCGCTGTGGTGAAGAAGAAGAACGACGGTGCCGTTGCCGCGCGAGCGACGGTGCGCGGCGCGGTGCAGGGCGTCGGCTTCCGCGACGCGGTGGTGACCCGCGCGCAAGAGCTGGATGCGATGGGCTGGGTCCGCAACGGCGAGGAGGGCGAGGTGCTCGTTCACGCCGAGGGTCCCGAGGCCTCCGTGGAGTCGTTGTTGGCCTTCCTCGAGGAAGGACCGCCGGCAGCCCGGGTCGCCGAGGTGGCGAGCGAGAGCGTAAAAGTCGAGGGCCACGAGCAGTTCGCAGTCCGCGGCGTCAGCGCCGGGGTCTTCGTCGTCCAGGAGCACGCCGCCACCGCTCGCCACTTCGACCTGCGGCTCGAGGTCGACGGGGCGATGCGCTCCTGGGCGGTGCCCAAGGGGCCGTCGATGGATCCGGCGGTGAAGCGGCTAGCGGTGCAGGTCTCCGACCACGCGCTCTCCCACAACGACTTCGAGGGGCCGACCGATGGCGGCGGCGTGATCGTCTGGGACAAGGGCTCCTACGAGCAGGGCGGACGAGTGCCCTGGCCCGAGGCGCTCGAGCGCGGCCACGCCGTCTTCGTCCTCCACGGCGAGAAGCTGCGCGGCGGCTTCGCTCTGCAACGCACGCGGCCCGGCGAGAAGCCGCAGTGGCTGCTGATCAAGCGCCGCGACGAGGAGGCCGAAGCGGGGTCCGACGTGGTCGCCGAACGCTCTGGGTCGGCAATCAGCGGCAAGTCGCTGGATCAGCTGCTCGCCGGGTGAGCAGAGCCGAATACTACGAGGACACCGAAGAGACCCGTAAGCTTGATCGGTGGCTGGAATCATGATTAGCGCTAGCTATCATGACAAGAATGCAGACGGCCCAAATGGCGACCCTCGCCGTTCGCCTCCAAGACGGCGTTGAGATCCCACAGCTCGGGCTGACCCTCTTTCAGGTGCCGCCCGAGGAGACCCGGGCGGTGGTTGGGCAGGCGCTGGATGCCGGCTACCGCCACTTCGATACCGCGGCTGCTCACGGCAACGAGCGGGAGGTGGGCGAGACGCTTGTTGCCTCCGGCCTTCCCCGTGAGGACTACTTCGTAGCCGCCAAGCTCTCGAACGTCGAGCACGACCCCCAGTCGACCCTCGACGCCTTTGAGGCGAGCCTCGAGCGGCTCGGCCTCGACCACGTCGATCTCTGTCTGATCAACGGATCGGGCCTCGATGCGGAGCGGCTGCTCGGCGCCTGGCGGGCGCTCGAATGGATCCACGGGGAGGAGGCGGCTCGCGCGATCGGCGTCGCCAACTTCGGCACTGAGGAGCTCGAGCTGCTGGAGGGGGAGGGGATGAGCAGGCCGGCGGTCAACCAGATCGAGCTGCACCCGCGCCTGCAGCAGCCGGAGCTCTGCGCCCTCCACGCCGCGCGCGGCATCGCCACCGAGGCCTGGGGGCCGCTCGGGCAGGACGAGTTGCTCGGCGATCCAACGATCTCGCGCCTTGCCGAGAGCCACGGCAAGACCCCCGCCCAGGTGGTGCTTCGTTGGCAGCTCCAGCTCGGCCACGTCGTCATCACCAAGCCGGCTTCGCCGGCGCGTGTTCGCGAGAGCGTCGACCTCCTCGACTTCGAGCTCTGTCACCGTGAGCTAGCGGCGATCGCCGATCTCGCCCACGACCGCCAGCTGTTGCTCAGGTAATCTCTAGGTATTCTGCCGAAGCTTTTCGCCTCGCTCGCCCTCGCCCTGATCTTGCTGGCCGGTTGCGGTAGCAGCGGCGATTCCTCCAGCGCTCCATCCAAGGGCCTGCCGAAGGAAATAGTGATTGGCACAGCGCTGGCCAAGACCGGCTATATGGCGCCGTATGACTCCACCTTTGCCGCGGTCGAACAGCTGATCGAAGAAACCAACGCCAAGGGTGGAATCGACGGCCACAAGATCAGGGTCGTCCACGCCGACAGTCGCTCAGAACCCCAGCAGGCCGTGCTGGCGGCTCAGAAGGTGATGGAAGAGGGGGCCGACGTGCTCGTGCTCAGCGGCGAGGCACTGAACGCGTCCGCCGCCGCTCCGCTGGCCGAAGAACACGACATGCTGAACATGTCCAACGCCAACGAACCCGGCTTCGGACCGCCGACGACCGGGCGCCTCTCCTTCAGCTCGTATCCGAGCCTGCTCAGCGAAGCGAGTGCCGGTGCCCAGTTCATCTGGGACCGCGGGGTCAGGCACCCGTTCCTCTTCCGTGACACTTCGATCATCTACGGCAGGGCGTACTGCTCCGGCGTGGAACAGACCTGGGAACACCTCGGCGGCACGATCGCCGGCTCGGCCGACTTCGAGAACACCGACGAGTCGGTTGCGAGTCAGGTCAGCGAGCTGCGCGACTCCGACGCCGACGCGGTGGTGATGTGCTCCTATCCACCTGGCGGCGCCTCGGCGATCAAGCAGATCCGCTCTGCCGGCATCGACGTGCCGATTCTGGGGACGGGCGGCTTCGACGGCACCTTCTGGCTCAAGGGCATCCCCAGCACCAAGGAAATCTTCGCCACCTCCAACGGCTCCGCCTATGACCCGCCCAACGCGGAAACGGCGAAGCTGTTCGCCAAGCTCAAACGCGCCGGCATCGATACCGACGTCTCCAGCGCCCTGTTGGGCGCCTACGCCGGCGGCCAGCTGATCCTCGACGCGATCAAAGAAACCCACAGCGTCAATGGCAACACTCTGGCCGACGCGCTTGAAGCGAAGCCCCACCACACGGTCAACGGCGACCTCAGCTACACGAGGACCGATCACCACCCGATCCGGACCTGGCCGGTCTACTCATATACGACCGGCAAGCCGGTGCTGGTGGCAAAGGTCAAGCCGCAGTTCATCCCCGAATACGGTGGCTAGCGTAGGTGTCGCGCCCCACCATCAAGTCAGTCGCTTGTGCGGGGCTCGTATTTGCTTTCCTTATCGGTTGCGGGACCGACGGTGATTCGGGCGAGTCTTCTTCGATTGGCCTACCGAAAGAAATAATCATCGGGGCTACGATTGCCAAGACCGGCTATCTGGCGCCCTACGATGAGACGTTTACCGCCGTCGAACAGCTCGTGAAGGAAACCAACGCCCATGGGGGGGTCGATGGGCACAAGGTGCGAGTCATCGAAGCTGACACCCGCTCCGAACCTCAGCAAGCCGTCATAGCCACCCAGCAGGTGATCGAAGATGGAGCTGACGTCCTCTTCTTCAGCGGTGAGGCGCTCACTGCGGCGGCTGGCGAGCCGCTCGCGGAGGAAAACAATGAGTTGAACTTCTCGATCGCCAATGAACCCGGCTATGGACCGCCAACGACTGGTCATCTTTCTTTCAGTTCGTATCCAAGCATTCTCAGCGAGGGGAGTGCAGGCGCTTCATTTCTGCGGAGTCGCGGCGTCAGACACCCATTCCTTTTTCGTGACACGTCGATCATTTATGGCAAGGCCGACTGTTCAGCCTTCGAGCAGACGTGGGAACATCTGGGCGGCACCATTGCGAGCGAGGTCGACTTCCAGAATAGTGACGAGTCGGTGGCGAGTCAGGTCAGCGAGCTGCGCGACTCCGACGCCGACGCGGTGGTGATGTGCTCCTATCCACCTGGTGGCGCCTCGGCGATCAAGCAGATCCGCTCTGCCGGCATCGACGTCCCAATCTTTGCGGCGGGCGCCTTCGACGGTACGTTCTGGCTGAAGGGTATCTCGAACACCAAAAACATCTATGCGCCCTCGAACGGCTCGTCTTACGATCCACCAAATAAAACGATAGCGAGACTGTTCGACACCCTAAAACTTGCGGGTGTGGCAACAGATGTCTCAAGTAGCCTTCTTGCGACTTATGCCGGCGGACAGCTGATTCTTGACGTGATCAAAGAAACAGGCAGCGTCAACGGAAACGTCTTGGCCGATGCGCTTGAAGCAAGGCCTCATGAGACGATCATCGGCAAGTTTAGCTACTCGAGAGACGAACACCACTCGATCAGAACCTGGCCAATTTACGACTACACGAACGGCAAGCCGAAACTGGTGACGGAAGTTAAGCCGCAGTTCATCCCCGAATACGGTGGCTAGGCAGTCGCGCGCTCGTTGCCAAGGGCGCGTTCGACGTACTCGCGGAACGCTGCCCGGTAGGCCAGGGTGAAGCGGTCGGCAAGCGTGTTGACGTCGGCGTTGGCGTCCAGCGGCAGCTCGGGTGGCTGGATCGCCGAGATGATCGACAGGTCCTCGGCGTAGACGCGCCAGTCGTAGGCGATCACGTTGGCGAGGTCCTGCTCGTCGAAGTTCTCCAAGCCTCCCTCGATCCAGTAGTGCGCTGACTCGGTCGCGCTGATCGCACGTGCGGCGTGGAGCAGGCAGCGCTCGCCGTCGGCGGTGAGGATTCGGCTCGACATGAAGTTGGGTGCGATCGCGTGATAGTGCATTTCCCGCAGCGCACCCCATATCTCCGATGCGTCCTCGCCCCATTCCACCTTGCGGCGCATGATCACTTCGCGGCCGTTGTGCTCGGGCTCGAGCGGCTCGATCACCTCCGGCATCGCGCCCAGTGTCGCCTGGTGGACGAAGGCGAAATGGGAGACGTCGCGGAAGTTCTCGATCATCAGCCCGAAGCTGACCGGCAGCTCGAACGGCTTGCCGTGACCCCAAGTCCATGTCTCGGCGTCGAACCACGGCAGGGTGGGCGGCTCGCCGATTGGCTCTGCCAGAACGGTCCAGACAAGGCCCCACTGCTCGCGCACCGGGAAGGCCGGAATCCGCGCCCGCGGCGGGATCTGGCTCTGGTCGGGAAGCGAGGGGACGCGGGTGCAGGCGCCGTCCCCGCCGGCCCACTCCCAGCCGTGGTAGGGGCACTGGATCGAGTCGCCGGCGACCTTGCCCATCGAGAGCGAGGCACCGCGATGGGCGCAGCGGTCGGCGACGACAGCGGCCTTGCCGCTCTCGGTGAGAAAGACGGCGAGCGCTTCGCCGAGGAGCACGGCGCGCTGGGGGCCGTGCGCCAGGTCCTCGATCCTCGCAACCGGCTGCCAGCAGTGGCGCAGCGCCAAGGTGACGTCCTCGCTGCTCGGTGCCTCGCGTGGCTGGTCGTCAAACATCACCGCTCCTCGTGACTATTTCGGAATTCCATTCTATTCACGGCTGTCTGCCGAGATAGGCGCGCAGGACGTCGGGGTTGCGCTGCAGCTCGCCGCGCGAGCCCTGGGCGCGCACCTTGCCGGTGCTGAGCACGAGGCAGCGATCGCAGAAGTCGATCGTGCGGGCGGCGTTCTGCTCGACCAGCAGCATCGTCACGCCTTCCTCGCGCAACTCTCCCAACAGCTCGTAGATGACGTCGATCATCTTCGGAGCCAGGCCGAGCGAGGGCTCGTCGAGGATCAGCAGCTTCGGCCTGCCGAGCAGGGCGCGGGCGATCGCCAGCTGCTGTTGCTCGCCACCCGAGAGCCGGTCGGCCGGCTGGCCGGCGCGCTCGCGTAGGATCGGGAAGCGCGTCAGGGTCTGCTCCATCAGTTCGACCTCGCTTTCCTCGCGCGCGCCCAGCCGTAGGTTCTCCGCCACCGTCAGGGTCTTGAAGATGTGCCGCCCCTCGGGCACCAGCGCCAGCCCGAGCTGCGCGATCTGCTCCGGCGCCATTCCGGTCAGGACGCGGTCCTCGAACGTCGCCTCGCCGGAGCTCGGCCGCACCAAGCCGCAGATCGAGCGCAGGATCGAGCTCTTGCCGGCGCCGTTGGGGCCGATCATCCCGACCACCTCGCCCCGACCGACACTGAGATCGACGCCGTGCACCACCTCGATCCGCCCGTAGCTGACCCGGACGTCGCGCAGCTCAAGCATCGGCGGCCGCCAGGAACGAGCTGCCGAGATATGACTCGACCACGGCGGGGTCGCCCTGGACCTCCTGCGGAGTGCCGACCCGGATCGTCATGCCGTCGTCGAGCACCTGCACCCGCGAGCAGAGCGGCATGACGATGTTCATGTCGTGCTCGATCAGCAGGATCCCGCAGCCGAAGTCGCTGAGCACGTTGCGGAGAATCGCGACCAGCTGCTCGCATTCGGCCTCGTTCAGCCCGGCGGCCGGCTCGTCGAGCAGCAGGTATCGGGGCCCGATTGCCAGCGCGCGGGCGACCCCGAGCAGGCGTTGGCTGCCCGGCGGCAGGGCACCGGCCGGCAACCTTGCCTGCTCGAGCAGGCCGAGGCGGCCGAGCACGTCGGCGGCGACTGCGACCGCGCGCCGCCTGCTTACGCCCATGCCCAGCGCGCCGACGGCGACGCTCTCGAGGCCGCTCAAGTCGGGGAAGGGAAGGGCGGCCTGAAAGGTGCGGCCGAGGCCGTCGTGGGCGAGTCGTGCCGGCGAGCGCCCGGTCACCACGACCCCGTCGAGCGAGACGTTCCCCGAGTCGGGCGCCTGAAAGCCGCTGAGGACGTTGACCAGCGTGGTCTTGCCGGCTCCGTTCGGGCCGATCAGCCCGAGCGCCTCGCCGGGCCCAAGTGTCAGGTCGACGTTCTTCAGGACCCGCAGACCGGCGAAGGCGAGTGAGATGTCCTCGGCGCGCAGCCCCCCACCCTGCGCAGCTCGATCGATGGCCACTTCGCCGACAGCGGTCTCGTCGGGCCGCGGCGCTGGTGCCGGAGCGCTGAGGCCCAGCCGCTGCAGCCAGGACAGCTCACCGGCCTCCCTGCCGCCGCTCAACCCGTTCGGCATCGCGATCATCGTCGCCAGCAGGATCAGGCCAAGTCCGATCGCGGCGAGGCCGGGCGCTTCGCCGATCGAGATCGCGCCGAAGAGGCTGGCACCGTTCTCGACGCCGCGCAGCAGTTCGTTCACCGCGGAGATCGCGATCGCCCCGATCGTCGCGCCAAAGACGCTGCGGGCACCGCCGACGACCAGCATCGTCATCGTCGTCACGGTCGCGCCGAAGTAGAAGGTGGCCGGGTTGAGAACGCCGGATTGGTGCACCGCCAGGGCACCGCCGACGCCGCAGAGAACGCCGCTGAGGCCGAAGGCGATCAGCCGCTCCCGCATCACGCCGATGCCGATCGAGCGCGCTGCCACCTCGTCCTCGCGCGTCGCCTGCAGGCGGTAGCCGCTCGCCGACCACTTGTAGGCCAGCGCCACGATTACCGCGGCGCCGGCCCAGAGCGCCGCCGATTCGACGCTGGTCGTCGTCGGGATGCTGACCAGGCCGCTGCTGCCACCGGTGACTCGGTCCCAGTTGGCGACGACGTTGTAGACGACGAGCAGGAAGGCGAAGGTCGAGATCGGGATCGCCAGGGTCGAGGTGCGCATCAGCGGCAGCCCGACCACGATCGCCAGCAGGCCGGAGATCGCCGCGGCGATCAGGGTCGAGGGCAGCGCGCCGAGGTGGGCGTTGGCGATGAAGTGCGGTAGGCCGGGCGTCTGCAGCGCGACGAAGGCCGCGGGCAGGGTGAGGAAGGCGGCGATGTAGGCGCCGGCGGTGGCGAAGCCGAGCTGGCCGAAGGAGTAGACGCCGCTGTTGCCGACGAAGACCTGCAGGCCGATGACGACGATCAGGTTGCAGAGGATCGTCGTCACCGTGTCTTGAAACGAGGGCGTGCCGTTGGCGCCGAGCAGCGCGACGATCGCGATCAGCAGCAAGGGGACCAGGAGCGAGGCGGCCGCCGACTGGCGCGTGCGAAAGCGCACCCCGCTCATACCCGCGCCTTGCCGATCTCGCCGCCGAGTAGCCCGTGTGGCCTGAAGATCAGGATCAGCACCGGGAAGGTGAAGACGATCGCGTCGCGGAAGGGCGCCAGCCCCTCGGGGAGGTAGACGCCGAGCAACGAGGAGAGGGCGCCGAGCAGCAGGCCGCCGATCACCGCGCCGAACATCCTGCCGAAGCCGCCGATCACGACCGCGACGAAGCCGACCAGGACCGGTGTCAGCCCCATCGTCGGCGAGACCTGGCCGGTCTGCAGCACGATCAGCACGCCGACCACGGCGGCGAGCGCGCCGCTGATCGCGAAGGCGATCGCGATCACCCGGTTGGCCCGGACGCCGAGCAGGCGCGCCATGTCGAAGTTCTCGGCCGCCGCCCGCATCGCCAGGCCGGTGCGGGTGCGGTAGAGCAGCCAACCGAGGCCGCCGAGGACGATCGCCGTGAGGCCGAGGGTGACGAACTCCAGGTTCGGCACCATGATGGCGCCGATGCTTGTCGTTTCGCTGATCGCCGCCGGCGTTTCGACCGACTGGGCGCGGGCGTTGACGGCCACGGTGACGACGTTCTGGAGGATCGCCGCGACCGCCAGTGAGGTGACGAGCTGAGCCGAGAGGTCGGCGTTACGCACCGGCCGGAAGGCGACCCGCTCGGCGATCAAGGCGATCGCGATCCCGGCCAGCAGGGCGCACCCGACCGCCGCGCCAAAGGGCAGGTCGGCGAAGACGAAGAGGGCGTAGGCGGCGAGCATGATGAACTCGCCGTGGGCGAAGTTCATCATTCCCATCACCGTGTAGACAAGGGTGATGCCGAGCGCGATCAGGGCGTAGAGGCTGCCGAGCGCGAGGGCGTCGATCAGGTTCTGACCCAGAGCGGTCATGGCGAGCGATTGATCTTTCCATAGCGCTCTAAAAAGCTTGTGTTAGCTGAGCACAAAGGCGAGCTGGGCGCTGTCGGCGCGGTAGATGAGGCGGGCGAACTCGAGCGGGTGCTCCTGCTCGGACCCATTGCTGCGGCCAAACTGGACGAAGCGCCCCATCAGGG
The DNA here is from genome assembly GCA_036271315.1 of Solirubrobacterales bacterium. Lineage (GTDB taxonomy): Bacteria > Actinomycetota > Thermoleophilia > Solirubrobacterales > 70-9 > VRUE01. Next base: position 138,009 of record DATBAV010000018.1, read on the forward strand.
CCGGCTCTCCCGCGGTCGCCCCGACCCGTGTGGATCCCCACTCGCCGAAAAAGGTGTGCTCGACCGAGACGGTGGCGCGGGTGAGCTCGAGCTCACCCGGTGCGGGTGGTCTCTCGCCGGCTTTGAGCGCCTCGGCGGTGGGCAGGAACCAGGGCATGTGGGCGATCGCCGAGTAGGAGTCGACGAGGCAGACCGAGGGCTCGCCGACGTCGACGACCGCGGTCACGTGCCCGATCGGTTTGCCTTCGTCCTCGAGTTCGAGGAAGTGCGAAACGGTGTGATCGGGCTGGATCTCGCGCGCCGCCTGTACGGCGACCTGGCGATCGTTGCGGTGCTCCAGCCAGAGGCGCACCAGCCCGGCCACCACGATCTCTCGCCGCGGCGGCGCCACGAACGCCCCCGATCCCTTGATCCGGTAGATCGCCCCGTCGCCGACGAGGAGATCGAGCGCTGGCCGGATCACCGCGCGCGAGACGCTGAACTCTTCTTCGATCTCGCGCTCGGAGGCAAAGCGGGCTCCCGACTCCCAATCCTCGACCTCCAACATCACCTTCAGCGCCGCGGCAAGCTGGAAATAAAGCGGTACGTCGCTTTTGCGATCAAGCCTGCGGCTGCTGGTAAGGGGAATATCGGACGATCGCTTGGGCCGGCCCGGTCCAGGTTGGTTGGGCTTGACCATGCTTCCACCGAGAATACCTTCGATTAGTCACCTGTAGCCGGTGGGATGCTCGGTAAGGCTCGACCCTCTGAAGTCGAGGTTTCACCATTGGTGGGCTTCTGGTCGTCTACGGTCTCGCCATGCCACCGACACTCGATCAACTCACCGTTGCCGATCCGGCCAAGGCCTGGAGGGCATGTGGGTTCGAGGTCGCCGGCGATGCGTGCATCGTCGGCGAGACGCGGATTCGGCTGGCGCCGTCGAACGAGGCCAAGGGCCTCACCTCGTGGTCGCTGCGCGAGCTCGAGACCACCGAGCTCGACGGACTGGCGACCACGCGATCCGATCTCCCCACGCCCGCCGAGCGGCCGTCGCACCCCAACGGCGTCACCGCGCTCGACCATGTGGTGGCGATCAGCTCCGACCTCGATCGCACGGTTGCCGCGCTGCAAGGCGCTGGCCTCGACCTGCGTCGCATCCGCGAGCAGTCGACCCCGGCGGGCGCTCCTCGCCAGGCCTTCTTTCGCCTCGGCGAGCCGATCCTCGAGGTCGTCCAAGCGCCAGCTGAGGCGATCGAGCGAACCGGGGGAGACCGGCCGGCCTTCTTCTGGGGCCTCGCCTTCGTCGCTCCCGAGATCGAGGCGACGGTCGCCTCGCTCGGTGACCGCGTCAGCGAGGTCCGCGACGCGGTTCAGCCTGGCCGGCGGATCGCCACCCTGCGCCGCTCCGCCGGCCTCTCGCTGCCGGTGGCCCTGATCACGCCGCCGCTCAAGGATCGGCTGGCGGCGGACGCAGGTCCTCGACGCTGAAGCCCCAGTCGCGCTGCAGGCGCGCCGCGATCAGCGAGCGGTGACAGGCCTCCGGATCGCGCTCGACGCAGAGCAGGGCGGCCTTCGAGCTGCCGATCCACTTGACGATCGGCGCCAGGTCAACCTGGTCGAGGATCTCCTCGGTGTAGCCGCTGGCGTACTCGGGGGCGAGGACCGTGCGCGAGCGCTTGCCCTCGCCGCGCCTGTCGTCCGCGCGGTACTGGGCCTGGCGCAGCTCGGTTGTCGGCGCCAGCTCCTTCAGGTGCGAGTAGCCGATGCCGGCCTCGCCCAGGGAGTCCTGCAGGCGGCGGGCATTGGCCCAGGCGTACTCGCGGCCGCGCACGCCGCGGCGCTGCCGCACGTCGAGCACCAGGTCGATGCCGGCTTCGGCGAGGGTGGCGAGGAAGGTCTCGCGATCGAAGCCGTAGACACCGATCGTCGCGATCGCGGCCACTGACTTGGCCGGGTGGGCTCAGCCCACCTGCTCGGTCGGGCGGATCAGGACCTCGTTGAGCGAGACGTGCCATGGACGGGTCACCGCGTAGGCGATCGCGTCGCCGATGTCGACCGCTTCGAGCATCTTCATGTCAGCGAAACGTTTGCGCACCTGCTCGCGCACGCCGTCGCGGATGTGGTCGGAGAGCTCGGTGTCGACAGCGCCCGGCTCGATGATCGTCGAGCGAACCTTGCGGCTGGCGAACTCCTGGCGGAAGGACTCGCTGAAGGCGCCGACCCCGTGCTTGGTCAGGTTGTAGACGCCGGAGCCGGAGCGGGCGATGCGGCCGGCCACCGAACTGATGTTGACCACGTCGGCGCAGCCGCGCTGCGAGTCCTCGGCAGCGGCGAGCAGGTGGGGGAGGGCGGCGTGGGTGGTGTTGATCAGGCCCTTGAGGTTGAGGTCGATCATCCGGTCCCACTCCTCCGTCGGCGCCTCCTCGATCGGGCCGAGCAGCATCTGGCCGGCGTTGTTGACGACGATGTCGAGGCGGCCGAGCTCGTCGACGGTGCGGTCGACGGCGGCGATCGCCTGCTCCTGGTCGGTGATGTCGGACTGGATCGCCAGCGCCGTGTGGCCCTCGCCACCGATCTCGCTGGCCAGGCGCTCCAGCCGTTCGAGCCGGCGGGCCGCCACTGCGACTTTGGCTCCCTGTACCGCCAGCGCTCGTGCCGTTGCCTCGCCGATGCCGCTGCTGGCGCCGGTGATCAGGGCGACGGTGCCGTCAAGGGGAGTCGTCATCGCATTCCTTTCGCTCGTTTCACGATCCGGGGGTCCTCGCTTGCAACCTACTCCCCCGATTTCCCCGTCCTCAAGCATTCGGGTCAGGCGTCGATGAGAACGAATGCGAACTCGCCGAACAGTTTCCGTTGCCCTGAAAAACCGCCTGCCGCTAGCGCTTGTCCTGGCGATCGCCCTGGCGCTGGTCGGGCCAGCGACATCGGGAGCTGTTCCGGCACCCTCCGTTCTCACCTTCAAGACGGTCAAAGTGGGCGCTCCCGGCAACCCCTCGGTGGGAATCGTTCCCTTCACCGACGCCGTCTACTCGTCCTGCGCCGAAGTCGTGCCGGCCGAAAAACAGCCTCCCTGCCAGCAGGTCGGCGGCGTTGACTACCGCTACGGCATCGGGCAGCTCGAGGTGACGGTTGCCCAGTACGTCGCTTTCCTCAACACCGCCGATCCCGACGGTCGCAACAGGCACAAGCTCTACAGCTCCACCGAGAGCGGCACCGAATGGCCGAAGTACGGCCAGATCGACTTCTCCGCCGATGCCGCCGCCGGTCATCATTACTCGGTCGCCTCGCCGGAATGGGCCGACAAGCCCTACGGCTTCGCCAACTTCCTGCGCTCGGCCCGCTTCGCCAACTCCCTCTACAACGGCCAGGTTCTCTCCAAGCAGTCGAGCAGCGCCGGCAGCTTCCAGTACGTCACCTACCGCGTGCGCCTTTCGCGCCAGACTGAGGTGGGGATGTACGACATGCACGTGCGGGCGATGACCCGCTCGCACAAGACCGGCTTCGTCATCCCCAGTCAGAACGAGTGGATCAAGGCCGCCTACTACGACCCCAACGGCGGCGGCAAGTACTCCTACTGGCAGTACCCGACCAACCCGGGGAACTTCGGCGACGAAGGTGCCGCCGCACCGCACCAGGCCAAGCTGAACCCCACCACCGGTGATGTCACCAACGCCTCCGAACAGCCACTGGCGAACTTCCACAAATCCGAAACCGCGGCACCGAGCTGGTGCCCCTCCGTCTTCACCGCTACGACCTGCGCAACCGTGAACCCCCTCGGGATCAAGGCCTCGACCTACGAAAAGGCCTATCAAGGCAGCCTCGAGACGGTCGGCCAGGCCAAGACCACCTCGCCCTGGGGCACGCTCGACCAGGGCGGCAACGCGGTCGAGTGGACCGACACGATCACCGCGCCGCCGTCCGGTCGCAGCGGTGCCCACGGTCGCGTCTGGCGACGGCTGCACGGCGGCATCGCCAATGCCCCCGTCTACCAGCTCTGGCTCTCGGCGGTCGGCCTGCAGCCCCAGGACAACACCTTCTACACGGCCACCTATCCCTGGCTGGGAATCCGGATCGGCGTACTCGGCAACCTGAAGGTGAATAAGCACTGAGCTGTTGTGTCCGCGGGGCGGAATAGGCTCGCCCCGCGTGCACCCCTCTTTCCGAGAGCGAGCCCTCGCCCCCTGGCTGCCGGCGGCGCTGGTCGTACTTGTTGCGCTGCTGCTTCCCCTGAACGCCTTCGCCGCATCGAGCACGAAACCCCAGCCTCGGCAGGAAAGGGCGGGAACGCTGGCGCAGCTCGCCGGCAAGACCGGCTGCATCGTCGATCGATCCGCCAAGGCCGCCGGCTGCGGCACCGCCCGCGCGCTCGAGGGCCCCGGGCCGTTCATGGGCTCGCGCGCGATCGCGCTTAGCCCCGATGGCAAGAGCGTTTACGTCGCCTCCTCGCAGAGCGACGCGATCGCGATCTTCCGCCGCAACCCTCGCAGCGGCGCCCTCACGCAATCCAAAGGGGAAGCGGGATGTATCGCCGCCAAAGGCGCCGGCCACTGCGCCACGGCGATCGGCCTCGACGGGCCCAACTCGGTCGCCGTCAGTCCCGACGGCCGCAACGTCTACGCAACCTCGCGGGCGAGCAACTCGATCGCCGTCTTCCAGCGCAACAAGAAGAGCGGGGCGCTGACCCAGCTGCCGGCCAGCGCCGGCTGCATCGCCGGGGTCCCGATCCCGGTCTGCGCCGTCGGTCGCGCTCTGGTCGGGCCGGACGTCGTCGTCGTCAGTCCCAAGGGCGAGAACGTCTACGTCGGCTCTTTCTTCGGCAACGCGGTCGCCGTCTTCGACCGCGATCCGGTCAGCGGCGCGCTGACGCAACCGGGCGACAGCAGCGGTTGCATCGCCGAAGCGATCAGCGGCTGCGCTCTCGGCATCGCCCTCGGCGCGCCGGAGGGCATGGCGATCAGCGGCGACGGGGCGAGCGTCTACGTCGCCAGCGCTCTCTCCAATGCCGTCGTCACCCTGGCGCGGGATCAGTCGACCGGCAACCTGACCCAGGCCGGTAACGGCAGCGGCTGCATCGTCAACAGCGCCCTCGCCGGCTGCACCGTCGGGGTCGAGCTGCGCGGGGCCAACGCCGTCGCCTTCAACCCCGGTGGCGACGTCTACGCCACCTCGCTGCTCAGCAACAGCGTCACCGCCTTCAGCCGCTCGCGCAGCACGGGCGGCCTAGTCCAGAAGCAGGGCACGGCCGGTTGCCTGATCTGGCTGCGCGCCGCCGGCTGCTCCTTCGGCCGCGCGATGCGCTCGCCGGAGGGGCTCGCGATCTCGCCGGACGGGGCGAACGTCTACGTCGCCGCCTTCGCCAATAGCGCCATCGACGTCCTCGCGCGCGGCAAGAAGGTCGGCAAGGTGAAGCAGGTGCCGGGCCGCGGCGGTTGCCTCGCGCCGCACTCGGTGTCGGGCTGCACGCCGGCGCGGGCGCTGCGTGGAGTCAGCTCGCTGGCGCTCAGCCCCGACGGCCGTTTTCTTTACTCGACCTCGTTCGGCAGCAATGCCGTCGACATCTTCCGGAGGAACCAATGAGCGATGGTGAGAAGCGCGACGGCGGGCTGACCCGCAAGGAACTGATCGGTTCCGGCGCCAGCGTCGCCGCGGCCGCGCTGCTGGCCCAGGGCGCCGGCGTCGAGCAGGCGCTCGCCGCAGCGAAGGGGAAACGCAAGGACGTCGCCGGGATGAACATCATCCTCTTCCTCACCGACCAGGAGCGGGCGATCCAGCACTTCCCGCAGAACTGGCTGCGCCAGAACCTGCCCGGGATGCGGCGGTTGCGCCAGCACGGGCTCAGCTTCGAACGCGCCTTTACCAACGCCTGCATGTGCTCGCCGGCGCGCTCGACCCTGATGAGCGGCTACTTCCCCGCCCAGCACGGGGTCAAGTACACACTCGAGGAAGACATGGAACCGCCGACCAACCCGCAGGTGAGCCTGCCGACCGACTTGAAGAACCTGGCGACGGTCATGAAGGCGGCGGGTTACAACGTCGTCTACAAGGGCAAGTGGCATTGCTCGAAACCGGCGGTGAAAGAAGACGCACAGCCGTCCGACCTCGAAAAGTACGGCTTCCTGCGCTGGAACCCGCCCGACGCCGGCGCCAACCAGACGGTGCCCGAGGCCGGCGGCGGCTACATCGACAACGACGGCCGCTTCATCGAACAGGAAGGCAGTGTGTCCGCCGGTACCGAGGGCGCGCTGCAGTACCTGAGCTCAGCGGCGGCCCAGCAACAACCCTTCTTCATGGTGGTCTCGGTGGTCAACCCTCACGACGTCCTCTTCTACCCGAGCAAATCCTTCGGCGAAGCGGGCTATGACGGGACCTGGCTGGAGGGCAACATCCACGCCCCGGCGACGGCCGGCGAAGACCTCTCGACCAAGCCCAGTGTTCAGGAAGAGTTCCTCAAAATCTTCAACCTGACCGGGAAGCCGAAAAACAAAGAACAGATGCGCAACTACCTCAACTTCTACGGCAACCTGATGCGCTCCTCCGACAGCTACCTGGTCAACGTCCTCGACAAGCTGGAAGAGACCGGACTCTTCGAGGACACGCTGATCGTGCGCACGGCAGACCACGGTGAGATGGGCCTGGCCCACGGCGGCCTGCGTCAGAAGAACTTCAACTTCTACGAGGAGGCGACGCGGGTGCCGCTCGTCTACTCCAACCCCAAGCTCTTCCCCAAGCCGCATCAGACCGACGCGCTGGTCTCGCACGTCGACTTCCTGCCGACGCTGGCCAGCCTCGCGGCGGCGCCGAAGAGCGCCCGCGCCAACTGGCAGGGGGTCGACTACTCGAAGCTGGTCCTGCACCCCTCGACCAAAAACTCCGTCCAGGACTACGTCGTCTTCACCTATGACGACTACCAGTCCGGCCAAAAAACCGGTCCCTACCCGAAACCGCCCAACCACGTGGTCAGCATCCGCGAAGGCCGCTGGAAGCTGGCCAAGTACTACGACACCAGCGAAAACCCGGTGCCGCCCCAGTGGGAGATGTACGACCTCAAGACCGACCCACTGGAGCGCAAGAACCTCGCCTTCCGCGGGTACAAACGGACCGATAAGCAAGAGGAAGAATTCCAGCGCCTCAAACGCAAGCTCGCCCGGGTCGAAAAGACCCGACTGAAGCCGTCGTAGCGAAAACGCCGTAAGCCGACCTCGGCCCGTTGTTAGGGTCCGCCGGGTGAGCAAAGCGCCGCTGATCCAGGTCGTCCTCGCCTCCACCCGCGAGGGTCGCTTCGGCGAGAAGGCGACGGCCTGGGCGATGGACCGGCTCGGCGGCCGCGACGATCTCGAGCTCGAGCTGCTCGACCTCCGCGACTACCCGATGCCCTTCTTCGAGCAATCGCGGGCGCCCGCTTACGGGCACCGCGAATACCCACCCGAGGTCACCCGCTGGGCCGAGGCGGTCGAGCGCGGCGATGGCTACCTCGTCGTCACCCCCGAGTACAACCATGGCTACCCGGCGGTGCTCAAGAACGCCCTCGACAACGTCTTTCCCGAGCTCAACCGCAAGCCGATCGCCTTCGTCGGCTACGGCAACGCCGGCGGGGCGCGTTCGATCGAGCAGCTGCGGCTGGTCTCGGTCGAGCTGGAAATGGCGCCGCTGCGCCACTCCGTCCATATCCTGCCGGCCTTGATGCGCCCCGCGATGCAGGCCGAGGGTCCGTTCGATGTCGAGCTCCTTGCCAGTCTCGACGAAAAGCTCGCCACCGCGGCCGAGGACCTGGTCTGGTGGGCGGCGGCGCTGGCTGAGGCGCGCGCCGGCTAGAGCGAGATCACGTGGGCGCTCTTGGGGCCGACGCGGCCCTCGAGCACGTCGAGGTAGGCGCTCTTGACGCCCTCGAAGCCTCGTCCGTGGTTCACCTCGAGCCAGCCGGCTGTCCACTCGCAGAAGGGGTGCCAAGCCTCGGCGACCCGGCGCTCGAGCTCGGCCGGGCTCCAATCGGCGGAGCGCTTCTCGACCCGGGTTGGGGCGAAGAAGAAGGTTGGGTTCGGTCCCGGAAGATCGTCCTGGCCGGAGCCGAGCTCCTCCCAGTGGGTAACTCCCACGGTCATCGAGTAGGCGAGGTCGTCGCCGAAGTGTGTGTGAACCGCTTGGCGCACGGCGCCGTCGCCGGCAATATCGACATAGGTCGCGGGGCCGTCTCCGAGCGAGCCGATCTCGTCGTAGGTGACGGTGCGGCCGTAGATGCCGAGGCCCTCGACGAACGCTTTGTTTCTCGCCGAAGTGAGGCCGACCAGCTCGACTCCCTCGCGCGCCAGCAGGAAGGCGGCGGCGATCGCGGTCTTGCTCGAGGCGCTCGAGATGACGATCGGGCCGCGCTCGGTGAGCCCCTCGTCGGCGAGCTGGTCGTCGATCAAGAAGGAAGTGAAGAAGAGCGGCCGCAGCAGCATCTGGATCTCCTCGCTGTCGGCGCTGTAGAAGGGGTCGCCGGTGCTGGCCAGGTAGCGGTGGTAGGCCGAGGGCAGCGCCACCCGGTGCGGAGAGCCGTCGGTGAAGCCGTTGCCGTTAGCGCTCTTCGGCGTCACCAGCAGGTGCGAGGAGGGAGGCAGGTAGCCGTAGACCCGGGTGTCGACCTCGACGCCCTCGGCCTCGCTCGCCTCGACCTCGGCAAAACCCCACATCGGCACCCGTCCCCAGCCGTCCTCGGCGGGGAAGAAGTCCCAGTAGGACATCGCCTCTCCCATCACGGCGTAGGTGATGTTGTTGGCGGTCAGGCCGAAGCTGTCGACCCTCAGCAGCGCCTGTCCGGGCCCGACCGCGGGCGGCTCGGAATCTACGATGCGGCACTCGCGCAGCTCGCCTCGCTTGACCAGGAAGTCACTCATCGCCGACCCATGCTCTCACGGCGCGGGCAAACCGGGCGCAAACGTCGGATACGCTCGCCCTCCCTGCGATCACGACTGGAGCGTCATGAGCAAACCACTCAGTTTTGAAGAGGCCGCCGAGCTGTACGGAAATCGTTTCCTCACCGAGGACGCTCCCGACGGCCCCTTCCCGGAAAGCGGCATGTCCGCCCTCGACGCGATGCGGCTGGTCGACGAGGAACTGGCGCTGGAGGGCGATCCCAACCGCAACCTCGCCACCTTCGTCACCACCTGGATGGAGCCCGAGGCGCAGCGGCTGATCGGCGAGAACCTCTACCGCAACTTCATCGACCACGCCGAGTATCCGATCTCGGCCGAGGTCGAGCAGCGCTGCATCCGCATGCTCGCCGACCTCTACCACGCGCCGGGCGAGACCACCGGCGCCCGCACTCAGGGCTCCTCGGAGGCGATCATGCTCGGCGCGCTCTCGCTGAAGTGGAAGTGGAAGGAGCGCCGCGAAGCCGAATCGAAGCCGGTCGACAAGCCGAACCTGATCTTCGGCGGCGACGTGCACGTGGTCTGGGACAAGTTCTGCCGCTACTTCGATGTCGAACCGCGGATCGTGCCGCTGCAGGACGGCAAATACGTGATCGGGCCCGAAGACGTGCAGCCCCACATCGACGAGAACACGATCGGCGTTGCCGCCGTACTCGGCACCACCTTCACCGGTCACGCCGATGACATCGTCGGCATCAACAAGCTCCTCGTCGACCTCAAGGGCGAGAAAGGCCTCGACGTGCCGCTGCACATCGACGGCGCCAGCGGCGGCTTCGTCTGGCCCTTCCTCTATCCCGATTCGGAATGGGACTTCCGGCTCGAGCAGGTGCGCTCGATCAACGTCTCCGGTCACAAGTTCGGGCTGGTCTACCCCGGTATCGGCTGGCTCGTCTTCAGGGAGAAGAGCGACCTGGCCGAGGACCTCGTCTTCTACGAGAACTACCTGGGCAAAACCGACGCCACCTTCACCCTCAACTTCTCCACCGGTGCCTCGATGGTGCTGGCCCAGTACTACAACTTCGTCCGCTACGGGCACGAGGGCTACGCCTACATCATGAAGGCGATGCAGCAGAACGCGCGGGCGCTGGCGGAGGAGCTGAAGGCGAGCGGCAACTTCGAGTTGATCGGCGACGGCGAGGAGCAACTGCCCCTGGTCGCCTTCAAGCTCGCGGGCGAAAAGAACTACGACGAGTTCGACCTCTCCTGGCAGCTCTCCGCCGAGCGCGGCTGGATGCTGCCCGCCTACACGATGCCGCCCAACGCCGAAGATGTGAAGGTGCTGCGGGCGCTGGTCAAGCAGACGCTGAGCCGCGAGCAGGTCGACCGCCTCGCCGCTGACATCGACGTCGCCTGCAAGACGCTGGAGAAGAAGGGCGGCGCCCATCCCTCTGAGCGCAAGAAGATGAAGGTGAGCCCGGGCTACTAGCCCGAGCTAGACGACCGGCGGTGGGGTCCCGGCCGCGCTGGCGGCGAGGGCCGGGTCCCACTCGCAGACCATGCAGGCGTGGGCGAAGACCGAGCGGAAGAACTCCAGCGCGGCCGCGTGGGGATCGGCGCTCTCGCGAACGTCATCCCAGTCGAGGATGTACTGACCCAGCCCCGCGTCCCAGCGGGCCGCCGTCGGGGAGACCTCGCCGTTGGGGAACGAGTCCGGGGCGGGGTGGGCGTAGGCGTAGAAGGCGGCCTTGCCGTAGTTGGCATCGCCCGGCCACCAGCCGACGGCGACCTCCTGGGCGTCCATCGAGTTGCGCATGATGAAGTCGTTGGAGGGCGGCTCGGCCGGTTGGCCCGAGAAGAGGCTGACGGCGAGGTCGAAGGAGCCCCACCAGGCGTTGACGGGAGTGCGCCGGCCGCGGAAGGGCGCGCGGAACTCGGCGAGGACGAGCGCGGCGCGGGTTGCCGCCTCGAAGTAGGTGGCGACCTGGTCGGGGTCGTAGCGGGCGTGCTCCTCGTCCTGGTCGAGCGGTGTGCTCCAGGGCACCTCCTGCGGGGCGAGGTCGATCTGCAGCGGGCCGGCGAGCTCGGCGATCGCGGCGAGCACCTCGCGTGTCACCGTGCCCACCGGGCGGTCGGGGGTCAGCGCGACGCGACCCGACCCGCCGCCGCTGTGCTCGACGACCGCCTCGTGGGTGTGCAGGTCGAGCGCCACGACCAACGAGCCCGAGCCGTCGGGCGCGGGCAGCGGCAGCGTCTCCCAGCCGCGGGCGGTCAGCCGCAACGCCGCGTGTTGGAGCTGCGGCTCGGGCGGGGCCAGCTGCGCGGCGAGCTTGCCCAGCAGCTGCGTGTGCGCGTGCAGGGTGTCGCAGGTCTCGCTCCACTGCTCGTAGGAGACGGCTGGCCACGACGAGTTCACCAGCCCAGCTTAGGATGGTGGCGATGAAGATGCGCGCCGCGGTCCTCGAGCAGTTCGGTGAGCCGCTCAGCGTGCAGGAGGTCGAGCTGGCCGAGCCGCGTGCCGGCGAGGTACTGGTCCGGCTCGCCGCCTGCGGCGTCTGCCACACCGATCTCTACACCGCCTCCGGCGCCGACCCCTCCGGCTACGCGCCGACCGTGCTCGGCCACGAGGGCGCCGGGGTGGTCGAGCGGGTCGGCCCCGACGTCACCCTGCTGGCGCCCGGCGACCACGTCGTCACCCTCTTCTCGCCCCAGTGCGGCGAGTGCATCCACTGCCTCGACCCGCGCACCAACCTCTGCTTGGCGATCCGCGAGCAGCAGAACAAGGGCTTCCTGCCCGACGGCAGCACCCGCATTTCCCGCGACGGCGATCCGATCCGCCACTTCATGGGCTGCTCGACCTTCGCCGAGTACACGGTGATGCCCGAGATCGCCCTGGCCAAGGTCAGTCCCGATGCCCCCTTCGAGCACGCCTGCCTCTTTGCCTGCGGCCTCTCGACCGGGCTCGGCGCCGCGATCAACACCGCCGCGGTGCAGCCGGGCAGCACCTGTGTCGTCTTCGGTGCCGGCATGGTCGGCCTCGGCGCGGTCGCCGGTTGCCGCCTGCGGGGCGCCGAGCGGATCGCCTGCGTCGACCTCTCGCCCGAGCGGCTCGAGCTGGCCCGCGGTCAGGGCGCCACCGACCTGCTGCTCGCCGGCGAGAACACCGTTGAGGAGATCCTCGCGATGACCGACGGCTTCGGCGCCGACTACACCTTCGAGGCGACCGGCAACGTCGCCGTTATGCGCCAGGCGGTCGAAGCAGCGCGCATGGGCTGGGGCCTCTGCACCGTCGCCGGCGTCGCCGGCAAGGGGGAGACCCTCGACGTCGTGCCGCGCTTCCTGATCACCGGCCGCCGCGTCGCCGGCTCGTCGTTCGGCGGCGTCAAGGGCCGCGACCAGGTCCCGGTCCTGATCGAGCGCTACCTCGCCGGCGAGATCGACCTGACCCCGTTTGTCTCCCACCGCATCGGCCTCGACGAGGTCAACCGCGGCTTCGAGCTGATGGAGGCCCAGGACGGGATCCGCAGCGTGATCGAGTTTGCCTGACGGATGGGTTGAGCCGGTGGCCTACCGCAAGCTCTCGGCATCGGAGGCGTTCTGGCGCCCTTCCAACCAGATGGGGATCGAGAACACCGACCTCGGCGGCCAACTCGGGGCGAAGCAGCTCGGCGCCAGGCTCTGGCGGCTGAAGCCCGGCGAGGCCTCGACCAAGCATCGTCACTTCGACCAGGAGGAGCTCTACCTGCTGCTCGAGGGCTCGGGCCGAATCCGGATCGACGACGACCTGCTCACCCTGGAGCCTCTGGACAGCGTGCTGGTCGAGCCGGACTCGGCGCGCCAGGTCTTCAACGACACCGAGGCGGATCAGCTCTGGTTCGTCGCCGGCGCCCCGCGCGAGCTGGCGAACACGCTGGAGATGTCCGCCGAGCAGCTCGCCTCGCTCTACCCCGACGGCCCGAAAGCGCTGCCGCCAGAGCTCAGCTGAGATTGGCCTTTGCGGGCTCGGGTAGCTCCGTCGAAGCCATGCACGCCACGGTTGGAAGTGGCCGAAAAGGATTAGGCAGGCAAATTGCGGGAAACCAGGGAGCCCGGCCCGAGGTCGGTTACTGCCTGAATGAGGAGAGAACATGGCTCAGACGAAAACGAAAAGAGCGAAACCCGCGAAAAAATCGAGGGCTTCAAGTAGCGCGAGGAAAACGAAATCGCGAGCAAAAAGCCGAACTAAAAGCATCAGCAGCAAAGCGAAATCGAGCCAGCGCAACGGCGGTTCGAATGGCGTTGCGAGTGATGTCGCGAACGGCGTCGGCGACGGTGCCAAGGCTGTCCGCGACGCGGTCGGCAGTGCTGGCAAAGAGGCCGGCCACGCCGTCAGCAAAGCCAAGCTCCCATTGCTGGCCGGGGGCGCCGCCGTGGCCGGCACGGTCGGCGGCCTGGTGCTGGGCGCCAGCCGCTCCGGCGACAAGGTGCTCGGGGTCAAGCTGCCCAAGTCAAAGAGGGTCAAGTTGAGGTCGCGAGACTTCTCGAAGGCGGCAAAGGAAGTCGGCCGTTTTGGCGAGAACGTGGGCGAGCTGACGACCGAGCTGAGGCGCGCCCGCGAGGGTCTAGCCAGTGGCGACGGCAAGCAGAGCTCTCCTATCGAGGTCCTGCTCAGCAGCTTGACCTCACGCCACTAGTGCTCGCATGGGTGACAGCTACGTCGGGTAGGAGAGTCCGACAAGTGAAAGACACGAGAGAGGACTCAGATGACTGACGAGATTCGAAACAAGGACGACGCCAAGGGACGTGTGAAGGAGGCTGCTGGCAGCCTCACTGGTGATGACGACCTCAAGCGCGAGGGCAAGGTAGACAAGGCCACCGGCGCGGCGAAGGACGGGGTCGAGAAGGTCGCCGACAAGGTCAAGGGCGTGCTCGGGCGCGACTAGCGCCCCGGCGCGGTAGGCACGCATGCCCGCCTGGATTGCCCGCCGCGCCGTGCCCGCTGCCTGGAAGCGGGTTCCCTGGCGGATGGTCTGGACGGTCGTGCTGTGGCTCGGCGCGAAAGGGCGCGAGCGCGTCGAGCACAACCTGACCGAGAAAGAACAGCGCGAGTTCTGGCGCCTGGTCAAGAAGTCGAAGGGCCGCCCAGGCAATCTGCCCCAACGCGACCGCACCCGGCTGAAGAACATCGCCGGCAAGGCGGTGCGTGGTTAGCGCCGCGCCTCTGAGTCGGGAGTGCCATGGCTGAGCTCGTCCTGGGCCCGCTGCTGCGCTACGTGGGCGAGACCGAGGCGACCGTGTGGGTCGAGACCGACGCGCCCTGCGAGGTCGAGGTGCTCGGCTGGCGCGAGCCGACCTTCACAGTCGAGGAGCACTTCTACGCCCTGGTCCGGATCGAGGATCTCAAACCCGGCAGCTTCAACGAGTACGAGGTCAAGCTCGAGGGTGAGCGGCGCTGGCCGGAGCCCGGCTCCGATCTGCCGCCGAGCGCGATCCGCACGCTAGGCCGCGAGCAGCCGCTCGACATCTGCTTCGGCTCCTGTCGGGTGGCGCTGCCGCACACCGAGCCCTACGTGCACAGCGCCGATCGCCACGAAGACGGCAAGGAGTACGACGCCCTGCGCGTGCTGGCCCTCGAAATGAGCCGCAGCGAGCGCGACAAGTGGCCCGAGCTGCTCTTCCTGCTCGGCGACCAGGTCTACGTCGACGAGGGCTCGCCCGAAACGCGCGAGCGGATCCGCGAACGGCGTGGCACCGGCACGCCGCCCGGCGATGAGGTCACCGACTTCGAGGAGTACTCCTGGCTCTACGTCGAGTCCTGGAGCGACCCGATGATCCGCTGGCTCTTCTCCACGGTCTCGGTCTCGATGCTCTGGGACGACCACGACATGAGCGATGACTGGAACATCTCCTGCTCCTGGGTCGAGGAGATGGGCGAGCGCTCCTGGTGGCACGGCCGCGCCGCCGCGGGGATCATGAGCTACTGGATCTACCAGCACCTCGGCAACCTCTCGCCGCGCGAGCTCGACCGCAACGAGCTCTACGGGCGGGTCCGCGGCAGCGAGCGGGCGACCAGCGAGCTGCGCCGCTTCGCCGCCGAGATCGACTCGACCGGATCGGGCAGCCGCTGGAGCTACTGCCGCGACCTCGGCAACACGCGGGCGATCTTCATGGACTCGCGCGCCGGCCGGGTGCTGAAGGAGGGCGAGCGCTCGATCTTCGACGAGGAGGAGTGGGAGTGGATCGTCGAGCAGGCCAGCGGCGACTTCGACCACCTGCTGATCTCGACCACGGTCCCCTTCCTGCTCTCGCCCGGCTTCCACTACCTCGAGGCCTGGAGCGAGCGCGTCTGCGATGGCGCCTGGGGCGGACTGGCGGCGCACGGCGCCGAGCAGCTCCGCCGCGCGGTCGACTTCGACCACTGGGCCTCCTTCGACAAGTCCTTCCAGCTGCTGCGCGGCCTGCTCGAAGAGGTCGGCACTGGCAAGCGCGGCGAGGCGCCGGCCTCGATCGTCGTCCTCTCCGGCGACGTCCATCACGCCTACCTGGCCGAGACCGCATTCCGGCCCGGCGCCGAGATGCAGAGCGCCGTCTACCAGGCCGTCTGCTCGCCCTACCGCAACCCGCTCGACGCCCACGAGCGACGGGCGATCAAAGCCGGCTTCACCCGCCCCTTTATCGCCGCCATGCGCGGTCTCGCCGGGCGGGCTGGGGTATCGGATCCCGGCCTGCGCTGGCGCTTGGCCGAGGGGCCCTACTTCGACAACCAAGTCGCGACCCTGCGCCTCGACGGGCGCAGGGTCGCGATGCAGCTCGACAAGACGGTCCCCGGCGAGGAGAAAGAGCGCCGCCTCGATTGCGTCTTCGAGCGTCGCCTGGCTTAGGCCTGGTCCTGCTGCTCGAGCTCGCGCTCGCGCTCGTTGGCCTTGCGCTCGTTGAGCTCGGCCTCGGCAGCCGTGCGGCGTGCCCGCTCCTCGGCTAGCTCGGCCTCGCTGCGGGCGCTCTCGGCTTCCTCACGATGGTGACTGACATCATCGCGAAGAGCCTGGTTTTGAACCTGGCCAAGCTGCTTTTCGCGTTTGCGTTTTGAGGCGGCCGCGACCATGGCGGCAATGATCGCCAGCACGACAACGACGATTACAACGATCGCAACGGTGGACATCGAATCTCCTCCTTGGAGCTTGGATCAGTTCCTTTAACCGGCTCCGCTGTACCCGCCGGCCAGTGCCGGAAACGCCCCAGGCGTGGATTCGAAGCGTTGTGGAGCGGGTAGCTGCAATGCGTACCGCGAATCGCCTCAAGGGAAGCGTCGGCCGTCAGCCGGACCTTCACGGGCTCCACCTGACGACGAGAGGATTTACATGGCCGATTTGACGACGCTCGAGGAGAAGCTGGCCGAGGTGACCGGACTGGCCGGTGCCGCGCAAGAGGCGACGAAGAAAGTCGAGTCGCTGCTTGACGGCGGCTCGCTGGCCAAGAAGCTGCGGCAGATGCGCGAGGAGGCGGAGGAGACCGAAAGCCGCTGCCTGCAGGTCGCCGGTGAGCGCAACGGCAAGAAGACCGCGATCGAGGAGAAGGCCCGCGAAACCAAAGGCGAGGCCTCCGAGATGATGAAGACCTATCTCGGCGAGGATTCCGACGAGCTCGACGGCTTCGAGTTCCTGACCATGGCTGAGGCCGGCGAGGTTGGCCACTGGGCGATCCTTGGAAAGCTGAACGAGACTGCTGGGGAGGACGACATCAAGGAGCTGGTCGATTGGGCGCTGCCGATCCAGGAGCGCCACCTGATCACGGTCCGCGACGGCTCGCTCGAGCTGGCCGCCGAAGAGGACCCCAACTCCTGAGGACCCGCCCGACGCGCATGGCCGGCACGGTCCGATCGCGGCGCCTGCGGCGCTCGGACTGTGCCGGCGAGGGCATCGTCCGCCGCCGCCGCGGCCGCGGCTTCTCTTACCTCGACGCCGACGGCGAGCGGGTCGAGGACCCCGAGACCCTGGAGCGGATCGGCGAGCTGGCGATCCCGCCGGCCTGGCAGGAGGTCTGGGTCTGTCCCGATCCGCTCGGCCACATCCAGGCGACCGGGACCGACGCCGCCGGCCGCAAGCAGTACCTCTACCACTCGCGTTGGCAGCAGCACCAGGCCGAGCGCAAGTTCGAGGCCGTGCGCGAGTTCGCCGCTGCCCTGCCGCGGTTGCGGCGCGCCGTCACCGCCGACCTGAAGCGCCAGGGGATGCCGCGCGAGCGCGCCCTGGCCTGCGCCGTGCGCCTGCTCGACCTCGGCTTCTTCCGGGTTGGTGGCGAGAGCTACGCCGAGGAAAACGAGAGCTACGGGCTGGCGACGATCCAGCGCGAGCACGTCACGATCAGCGGCGGCGAGGCGGTCTTCGACTTCCCGGCCAAGAGCGGCCAGCGCCGCGTGCAGTCGATTCGCGATCCGGCGGCGATCCGCGCGATCGAGACGATGCGCCGCCGCCGCGGCGGACCCGAGGATTTGCTCGCCTGGCGCGAGGAGGGGGAGTGGCGCGACGTCCACTCCGACGACGTCAACGCCTACATCCAGGCGAAGATCGGCGCGCGCTTCTCGGCCAAGGACTTCCGCACCTGGCATGGCACCGTGCTCGCCGCGGTCGAGCTCGCCGGCGAGCCGGCGCCAGATTCCGAGGCCGCCGCCAAGCGCTCGATCGCGGCAGCAGTGGGACGCGTCGCCGAGGCACTGGGCAACACGCCGGCCGTCTGCCGCCGCTCCTATATCGACCCGCGCGTCCTCGACCGCTTCCGCGACGGCGAGCAGATCCAAGCGACGGCGAGCACCAACGGCAAGCTCAGCGCCAAGCGCCGGGCCAAGATCGAGCGCGAAGTGCTGCGCCTGGTCTCCTGAGAGTCGACCGCGCAGGCGGGCGTGCCACCGGGCAGGCGGTGGCGGTTGGCGGCGATCAGCCGGTAGGCGCCGGCGGCGATCGGCGCGATTCCCGGCGAGAGGAAAGCTCGGCCGGCGAGCGCCCAAGGGCCAGCGGCGCTGTCGAGCGCCGCGGCGACCGCCTCGTGGCCGGAGCGGACCGTGCCGTCGATCTCGACCCACTGCACGGCGGCGGACGCCTCCTCCTCGCTCAGTCCCAGCGCATCGAGGTCGGTCAGCTGCCAGGCAAGCATTTCCGCCCGCGGCCCGATCTTCTCCAGCAGGCGCACGGAGCTGGTGCAGAAGGCGCAGTCGCCGTCGTAGACCAGCACCGGTCGTGCTCGGGGCGCCATCTCAGTCCGGTGGCTCGCTGAGCAGGTGGTCGATCGCCAGTCGCACCATTTGGGAGCGGCTCTTGCCGTCCGGTTGAGCGACGATGAAGTAACTGCCGACGAAGAGCGAGTAGGTCAGCATGCTGCGGGCCTCAACCTCATCTTCGTCGTCGCCGCATAGCTGTCCGAACAGTGAGCGCAGGTATGCCATCCGGCGGCCGTCGATGCGGCGCAGGCGCGCGGCGACCTTGGCGTCGCGGCGCGACCAGTCGCGGATCGCCAGCTCGACTGAGAAGTCGACGGTGGAGGCGAGGGCGAAGAGGTGTTGCAGTTTGGCTTGCGGGTCCGCCGGTTGGCTCTCGACGCTGGCGATCACGTCCTCGACCATTGCCTTCTCCCAGCTGTCGAGCATCTCGTCAAGCAGGCCTTGGCGGTCCTTGAAGTGCCAGTAGAAGCCGCCCTTGGAGACCCCGAGGGATGCCGCCAGAGCCTCGACTCGCACCATCTCGGGACCGCCGGCGCCAAGCGCTTGCTGAGCTGCCTCGATCCAGGCACCGCGTGGGGTTCTGACGTTGGCCACGGATTTATCTATACGGCACCGTATTGACAGATGCAAGCAGCGGTGTTAAAGATCCATACGACATCGTATGGATTGAAAGGAGACCGACATGAGGCTTCCGAACGCGGCGCACGAATCTCGGCCCTGGCGCATCCGCGAGATCGTCCCGGACTTCAAGCTAGAGGACGTCTGGGCGCTGCCCGTAGACGGCGGTGCGGAGGACTTTCCGGCGTTTCTCGAGCTGATGGCTTCCGCCGATCCCGCCGATGCGGACTCCCTGCCGACCCGCTTCCTCTGGCGCCTCCGGGATCGCCTCGGCAGGTGGTTCGACCTCGGCGAGATCTCGGCCCCGGTCGAGGAGGGCGACGCTGCGGACAGGTTGCCGATTCCGGGAACGGAGGAGACCTCGCTGCGTACCCGGCTGCCGGAGGACCTGCGCGGGACTGTGGCGGACGTGGATTTTGGCTCCCTCCCTTTCGTGCCGCTCTACCGGACCGACGACGAGTTCGCCGCCGAGGTGTCGAACCGGACCATGCACGGCGTGATGCACGCTGCCTGGGCCGAGCAGGGCGAAGGTCGCTATCAAGCGCAGATGGCGGTCTACGTCAAGACACACGGTCGCTTCGGGGAGGCATACATGCTGTTGATCAAGCCGTTTCGCCACCTGATCGTCTACCCGGCTCTGATGAAGCAGACCGAACGGATGTGGAACGAACGTCCCCCTCGGCGGCCGGTGCCGGCCTAGGGCTTCTCGGCCGCCGGCTCGCTGAGCGGTGTCGCGTTGGGCTCGCCGAAGAGGCGGGCGAGGACGATGCTGAGCTCATAAAGGGCGATCAGCGGTGCCGTCTCCAACAGCATCGAGACCGGGTCGACTCCCGGCAGTGCCGCGGCGACGATCGCGCAGCCGAGGTAGGCGTAGCGGCGGTTCTGCTGCAGCTGGCGCACCTTGACGATGCCGAGGCGGGTGACGGCGAGGACACCGACGGGGACCTGGAAGACGATGCCGCAGGCGAGCAGGGTGGTGCCGAAGAAGCTGTAGTAGTCCTTGGCCCGGACCTGGATGTTGAACTGGGTGTCGTTGAAGTTCAGCAGGAACTTGGTCGCCGCCGGCAGCACGACGAGGTAGCCGAAGGCAACCCCGGCGAGGAAGAGGATCGGGACCAGGAGCAGCAGCGGGCCAACGGTGCGCCGCTGCTGATGGCTGAAGGCGGGCAAGACGTAGGCGTAGACCTGGTAGAGGACGATCGGCATCGCGAGCACGAAGGCGCCGTAGGCGGCGACCGTCATCGTCGTCGTGAAGGGCTCGCTGATGCCGAGCGTGAGCAGCCTGCTGTGGTTCGAGGGAAGCGGCGAGTTGGCCAGTTCGATCAGCAGGTGGTTCTGCCAGAAGCAGAGGCCGAGGGCGACGCCGAAGACGGCGAGCGAGACGACGACGCGCGCGCGCAGCTCGTCGAGGTGCTCGACGAGGCTCACCTCATCGTCATATGAGAGTGCTTTTACGCGGCGCATCGTCTCTGCCTCAGGCGTGCGAGTTGGCGGCGGTGTCCGTCTTCGTCGCCGGGCCGTGGGCGACCACCGGCGGCTGCTCGACGGTCAGTGGGGCCTCCTCGACGTCGGGATGCTCGCCCGAGACCGAGCCGCGGAACTCGCGGATCCCTTTGCCGACCGATTTGCCCAGCTCGGGCAGGCGTTTGGGCCCGAAGACGACGAGGGCGATGACGAGGACGATCATGATCTCCATTGGTCCGATGTTTGGCACTGTGTGCCTCCAATCCTGGTTGCGATGCGTTACTGGAGAAAGCCTGTCTTCTTCACCACGCTGAGCACTTCGGCCGCCGTGAAGGGCGTGTCGAAGGCGCCGTCGGGGGTGAGTCCCGAGGGCTTGCCGCTCAGCAGCAGGCCGGCCACAGAGGCGTGGCGGGCCTCGATCGTCAGGATCGAGAGCGCCGCGGCGACGTAGGCCGGGCTGGCGATGTTGAGCGCCTGGCCGGAGTAGGCGTGGACGCCGGTGTTCTCGAGCGCCACGGCGGTCTTGATGAAGGACGCCGCGTTTGAGGTGGTCGAGCCGAAGTCGACCTTGGGAGCGCCGGTCGCCTTCGAGCCGAGGGCTTTCTTGAGGAAGGCGACGTGGGCGTTCTCGTCGACCGTCACCGTCTTCAGGAAGACCTGGGTCTGGCCGTCCTTGATGAACTTGCTCTTCTTTTGGTTGGCGGTGGCCTCGTTGTAGAAGGCGGCCTCGAGGTACTCGAGCGTGAGGGCGAAGTTGAGGATGCCGACGTCGCCCTTGCCGAAGGAAGCGGGTGGGCGACCCTTGTCACCCTTGGCCAGCGCGCCGGCGGGAGTGAGGGCGCCGATCAGGGCGCCGCTGCCGACGACCGCGCCGCCTGCAAGGCCGGCCTTCTTGAGGAAGCCGAGCCGGGTGTCGCCCTCGCTGAGGGTTTCGGCCGCATCGTCGGCCGCTTGGCGGACGACGTCGGCGACGTTGGTCTGTTTGAGGGTTGCATCCGATTCCATAGCGCGCTCCTTTAAAGGGGTTTGGCTCAGGTAACGGAGCCCCCTGCCAGCCGGATCACTCGACGGGAGATCTTTATCTGGAGGCAGTCGCGCTGCTGGCGGTGAGGTGCTCGTGAACGAAGCGCACGACCGTCGCGCCCTCGCCGACCGCGGTGGCGCAGCGCTTGATCGAGCCCGCGCGCACGTCGCCGGCGGCGTAGATGCCGGCGACGCTGGTCTCGAGCAGGCCGTCGGCACCCGCCTCGTCGCCGGTCAGCACGAACCCCTTGGCGTCGCGGGCAATCGCCTCGCCGAGCCAATCCGTGCAGGGCGTGGCGCCGAGGAAGAGGAAGAGGAAGGAGAAGGGCAGCTCGTCACCGTCGGTCAGCGTCACCGCCGCGAGGTGCCCGTCCTCGCCGTGCAGGGCGCTTACTTCGCTGCGGTCGCGGACGACGACGCCGTAGCGGTCGATCTCCTCGATCAGGTACTGGGACATCGTCTCGCTGAGGTCGGCGCGGCGGTGCAGCAGGGTGACCAGGGCGCCGCCGCGAGCCAGCCAGATCGCCGCCTGGGCGGCCGAGTTGCCGCCGCCGATCACGCCCACCCGCTGGCCGCCGCAGAGCTGGCCCTCGGGCGGGCCGGCGGCGTAGAAGACGCTGATGCCCTCGTAGTCGTCGAGGTCGTCGACCGGCAGGCGGCGGTATTCGGCCCCGGTCGAGATCAGCACCGTGCGGGCGAGGATCTCGTTGCCTTCCTCGAGCCTGACCAGGTGCCGCCCACCGTCGGGCTCGAGGGCGCGAGCGCGGTAGGGCGTTGCGGTGCGGGCGCCGAACTTGCGCGCCTGGGTGACGGCGCGGCTGGTCAGCTCGCTGCCGGTGATCCCGGCCGGGAAGCCGAGGTAGTTCTCGATCCGCCGCGAGGTGCCGGCCTGGCCACCGAGCACGGTGCTCTCGATCACCAGGGTGTCGAGGCCCTCGGAGGCGCCGTAGACCGCGGCGCCGAGCCCGGCCGGTCCGCCGCCGAGGATCAGCAGGTCGACCTCCTCGCGCTCGGCCAGCTCCAGCCCGATCCCCAGCGCCCGCGAGAGCTGGCCGTTGCTCGGGTTGCGCAGGTCGGTGCCGCCGGGCAGCCGCACCAGGGGGACCTCCGCGGGGTCGAGCTGCTCGAGCAGCGCCACCGCCTCCTCGCTCTCGTCTGGCGCGAGCCAGGAGTAGGGGAGGCGCTGGCGCCGGGCGAAGTCGAGCAGCCGCCGCGTATCGCTCGAGTCGTGCGGGCCGACGATCTCGACCCCGACCCCCTGCTCGCGCTGCAGCAGTTCGCGCCGCTCGATGAAGGCCGAGAGCAGGAGGTCCGAGAGCGAGCCGTCCTCGAAGAGCAGTTTGCGCAGCACTTCGCGATCGACCGCGATGTAGCGCAGGGGCTGGCTGACGACGGCGGTGAGGAAGACCGTTTGGCCGGAGAGCAGGTTCATCTCGCCGAGGAAGCCGGAGGCGCCGTGGCGGACGATCTCGCGGCCGGCGGGATCGGTAATCGTGACCTCGCCCTCGTGGATCGCGATGAAGGGATAGGTGGCGTCGCCGACTTCGAAGAGCTTCTCGCCAACCGCCGCGGTCCGCTCTTCGCCGAGCGCGGCGAGGGTGGCGAGCTGCGAGCTCGAGAGGACCCGGCTTGTCGGACCTGAGGCCACCTGTGCGCAGACTAGATGGTCGGTCCAGCCGGGAGGTGGGAACATTCCCCGATGGCCCGCCAATCTGAGCCGCAGCCCGATCACGAGGTGGCGGTCGTTGGCGGTGGTTTTTCCGGCATCGGCACGGCGATCAAGCTCGACCGGGCGGGGATGCGCGATTGGGTCTTGCTCGAGGCCGGCGACGGAGTGGGGGGTGCCTGGTACTGGAACACCTACCCCGGCATCGGGGTCGACATCCCCTCCTTCAGCTACCAGTTCTCCTTCGAGCAGCGGGCCGACTGGTCGCGGGTCTACGCGCCGGGCGACGAGCTCAAGGCCTACGCCGAGCACTGCGTCGAGAGCTACGGCCTGCGCTCGCGGATCCGCCTCAACTGCAGGGTCACCTCGGCGAGCTTCGACGCCGAGCGACACCTCTGGCGCCTGACCGTCGAGGACGGCCCCGACCTGACCGCGCGCTTCCTGGTCGGCGCCACCGGCGTCTTCACCCAGCCCAAGCCACCCGACATCGCCGGGCTCGACTCCTTCGCCGGGACCGTGATGCACACGGCGCGCTGGGACCACTCGCAAGACCTGCGCGGCCGCCGCGTGGCGGTGATCGGCACCGGCGCCTCGGCGGTCCAGGTGATCCCATCGATCGCGCCCGAGGTCGAGAAGCTGGTCGTGCTTCAGCGCACGCCGATCTGGTGCCTGCCCAAGCCCGATGCGCGGCTCGGCCCGGGAGTGCGGCGACTGCTCGAACGCATCCCCGGCGCCCAGGCCGCGGTCCGCGTTCTCAGCCAGGCCTTCGTCGAGCTCAACTTTCCCCTGCCGGCGCAGTTCCACGGCGTCGTCCCGATCGCCAGCGGTGGGGAACGGTTCGGGCTCAACCACCTGCGCCGCTCGGTCCACGACCCGGCGGTGCGCGAGAAGCTGACGCCGCGCTACGGGCTCGGTTGCAAGCGACCGAGTTTCTCGAACAAATACCTGCCGACCTTCAACCGGCCCAACGTCGAGCTCGAGACCGCGGCGATCGAGACGATCAGGCCGACCTCGATCCGCACCGTGGAGGGCGCCGAACACGAGATCGACGTGCTCGTCCTCGCCACCGGCTTCCAGGTCTTCGATAGCGGCAACATCCCGCCCTTCCCGGTCTACGGCGGCGACGGGGTCGAACTGGCGCAGTGGTGGGAGGACAACCGCTTCCAGGCCTACGAGGGGGTGAGCGTGCCCGGCTTCCCCAACATGTTCCTGATCCTCGGTCCCTACGGCTTCAACGGCGGCAGCTACTTCACCCTGATCGAGAACCAGGCGCGCCACATCGTCCGCTGCCTGCGTCGCGCCCGCGAAAGCGAAGCGACCGCGATCGAGGTCAGCGCCGAGGCCAACAAGCGTTACTTCGAGACGATGCTCTCGCGCCGCGGCCGCCAGGTCTTCTTCACCAACAACTGCGCCGGCGCCAACAGCTACTACTTCGACTCGCGCGGCGACGCCCCGTTCCGCTCTGCGACGACGCTAGAGGTCGCCTGGCACAGCGCCCACTTCGACCTCGACGACTACCGCTTCAGCCCGCTGCCCGCCTGAGCGAGCGCTACTCGCCGCGGCTGCCAGCGAGGGCGGCATGGGAGAGCTCGGGCACGGCGGCGGGGGCGCGGTCGGCGGCGATCTCCTCGAGCAGCTCGCGCAGCTGCTCGAAGCGCTCGCTGCCGAAGTGCTCGGCCCAGCGCTGCTCGATCTCCGTGAAGAGGCCAAAGCCAACCCGCTGGGCCTCGCGGCCGCGCTCGGTCAGGCAGATCAGCTTTGCCCGTTTGTCGGCCGGGTCGGCGATGCGTTCGACGTAGCCGAGGCCGACCAGGTCGTCGACCAGCTCGCCGGCCGACTGCTTGGTGATGCCGGCGTGGGCCGCCAGCTCGGTCAGCCGCATGCCGTCCTCGCGGACGAAGCGGAAGACGCAGCCGTGGGTGGGGCGCAGGTCCTCGTAGCCGTGCTTGCCCAGCTCCTCACGGAACTCGGCCAGCATCGCCTCGCCGGCGATCTCGAGCAGGCCGGGGAGCGGGATCGTCCCGGGGGCAATGGGGGCTGTGTGGGCGGCGTCACGCATATCGTCAGGATGCCTGATAAGGTCGTCTGGTCAGGTCACCTTACAAGGCTATCTGACCAAATCATACACCTCGTGTAGGAGATTCAAATGGAACGCAAGTGGTGGACCCTCGGCGCCGTCTGCGTGGCGACGTTCATGCTTCTTCTCGACATCACCGTCGTCAACACGGCGCTGCCGGCGATCCAGAAGGATCTCGGCGGCAGCTTCTCCGATCTTCAGTGGGTGATCGACGCCTACGCGCTCTCGCTCGCCGCCCTCGTGCTCACCGCCGGCTCGCTCGCCGACCGCCTCGGCCGCCGCCGCGTCTTCGCGATCGGGCTGGGGATCTTCTCGCTCGCCTCGCTGCTCTGCGCGCTGGCGCCCGACCCGACCTTCCTCAACCTGGCGCGTGCCCTGCAGGGCGTCGGCGGCGCGATCATGTTCGCCGTCTCCCTGGCCCTGGTTGCCCAGGAGTTCCCGGCCGGCCCCGAACGCGGCATGGCGATGGGCATCTACGGCGCGACGATCGGCATCGCGGTGGCGATCGGGCCGCTGGTCGGCGGCCTGCTCACCGACGGCCTCGGCTGGCAGTGGGTCTTCTTGATCAACGTGCCGATCGGCGTCGCCGCGATCGCCGTCACCTACCTGAAGCTGGCCGAGTCGAGCGATCCCAACGCGACCCGGATCGACTGGGGCGGGCTGCTGACCTTCTCCAGTGCGCTCTTCCTGCTCGTGTTGGGCCTGGTGCGCGGCAACGACGAGGGCTGGGGGAGCCCGGTGATTGTCTCGCTGCTGGTCGGGGCCGGGGTGCTGCTGGCCGCCTTCGCGGTGATCGAGCAACGGGTCTCGGAGCCGATGCTGCCGCTCTCGCTCTTCCGCCGCCGCGCCTTCACCGGCGTGCAGCTGGCCGCCTTCGCCGTCTCCGGCTCGATGTTCGCGCTCTTCCTTTATCTGACGCTCTACCTGCAGAGCTACCTCGGCTACTCGCCGATCGACGCCGGCCTGCGTTACCTGCCGATCACGCTCGCCTCCTTCGTCGTCGCGCCGCTGGCTGGGATGGCGCTGGCCAAGGTCCAGGCCCGCTGGCTGATGAGCGCCGGCCTGGCCCTGACCGGGGTCGGCCTGCTGCTGATGGGCGGCCTCGGCGTCGACTCCGAGTGGACCGCGCTGCTGCTCGGCTTCATCGTCAGCGGCATCGGCGTCGGCCTGCTCAACCCGGTTATCGCCGACGTCGCCCTCAGCGTCGTGCCGAAGGAGCGCAGCGGCATGGCGGCGGGAATCAACGACACCTTCCGCCAGGTCGGGATCGCGGTCGGGATCGCCGCCTGGGGCGCGATCTTCCTAGGCGCTGGCGCCTCGAAGACACAGGAGGTCGCGGGCAATGCGATCAGCGGCGACGAAGCGCGCGGGCTGGTCGAAGCGACTTCCTCGGGCACGCTGCACCAGGCTGTCTCCCACCTGCCGCAGCAGGTTCAGGGCAAGGTGCAGTCCGCGGCCGAACAGGGCTTCCTGCACGGCCTCAACGAGATCCTCCTGCTCGGTGCCCTGCTCTCCTTTGCCGGCGCGATTGCCGCCCTCTGGATGGTCCGCGAGCGCGACATCGACCGCGAAGGGATCGTCGAAGGCGCGCCGCTCGAGGCCGAGCCGGAGCCTGCCGGGGCGTAGGCCGAGACCCGCTCAGCGCTTTGCCGGCGTGAGCAGCCCCCACAGCGAGATCAGAGACCAGGCTCCCTCGAGCAGGAGGAATCCCCACTGGGCGGTAATGGCGGCGAGCACGCCGAGGATCGCCGAGCCGGCCAGGTTGAGGCCGAGGTAGAGGCGGGACTGCGGATCGAGGCGCTCGAGCTGCGCCGCCCCGTAGGCAACCAGGATCAGTATCGCGCCGATGATCTGGACGACCTGATCCATACGTCCAGGTTATTTCCCGGGATCGGGTAATAGCTCGAGGTGGCGTCGCTGAAGAAAGACGAGGCAGGGCGGTCCGGCACCAACCCTGGGATCTGGGCGACGCTGAAGCGCACGGCCAGCGAGTTCCAGGAGGACAACCTGACCGACTGGGCGGCGGCGCTGACCTACTACGGGCTGCTCTCGCTGTTCCCGGCGCTGATCGCGATGGTCTCGCTGCTCGGCCTCTTCGGCGATCCACGGACGACGACCTCGAGCCTGACCGAGATCATCACCTCGATCGGGCCCGAATCGGCGGCGCAGACCTTCGAAGGGCCGATCGACTCGGTCGTCTCCAACCAGAGCGCGGCCGGCTTCGCCTTCGTCTTCGGCCTGCTGGTAGCGCTGTGGTCGGCCTCCGGCTACATCGGCGCTTTCATGCGCGCCTCCAACGTGATCTACGAGACGGCGGAGGGCCGGCCGTTCTGGAAGCTGCGACCGCTGCAGTTGGCGGTGACCCTGACGATGGTCGTGGCGATGGCGCTGCTGGCGCTCGGCCTCGTCCTCACCGGGCCGATCGTCGAAGCGGTGGCCGGGCCGGTCGGCCTCGGCCAGACCGCGGTCGATGTCTGGAGCGTCGCCAAGTGGCCGGCGATGGTGGCGATCTTCGTGCTCATGGTCGACCTCCTCTACTACGCCTCGCCCAACGCCAAGCTGCGCGGCTTCCGCTGGGTGACGCCGGGCTGCCTGGTGGCGATGGCCGCATGGGCCGTCGTCTCGGCCGCCTTCGCCTTTTACGTCGCCAACTTCGGCTCCTACGACAAGACCTACGGCACGCTCGGCGGCTTGGTCGCGCTGCTGGTCTGGCTCTGGATCAGCAACCTGGCGATCCTCTTCGGCCACCAGCTCAACGCCGAGCGCGAGCGCAGCGCCGAGATCGAGGAGGGCACGCCGCGAGCGGAGAGCGAGATCCAGTTGGAGCCGCGGGCGGCGCCTTAAGATCGGGGCATGTGCAGAAACATCAAAACTCTCTACAACTTCGATCCACCGGCCAATGACGAGGAGGTCAGTGCCGCGGCGCTGCAGTACGTGCGCAAGATCAGCGGCTTCAACAAGCCCTCGCAGGCAAATGTCGAGGCCTTCGAGCAGGCGGTCGCGGAAGTGACCGAGGTCTCGGCGCGACTGCTCGATCGCCTCGTCACCACGGCGCCGCCGAAGGACTGTGAGGTCGAGGCGGCCAAGCGCAAGGCGCGGGTCGGAAGCCCGCTTCGCCGCTTAGCTATTTGCTCGCGGTCAGCGTCGCGGTCGTGTAGGCGGTGCCCTCCTGGGCCGCCGCTGTCCGTGGTGAGGATGACCTAGCCGGCATTTAAATCCTCTGAGTGATATAGATTCGCTAAACGTTTGGGTTTGCTAAGGGGAGAGGGAGCGGCGCGTGTCTTGTCAAAAGGGCCTGGTCTTTTGTGCGTCCATCGTCGCGGTCTTGGTCCTTGGCGTCGGGGTTTCGGTGGCGCCGGCGATTGCTAGCGATGCCGCGGCATATGAATCTGCTTTCGGTTCCTCTGGCTCGGCAACAGGGAAATTCAGTGGTCCTGCCGGAGTCGCGGTTGACTCTGAAGGAGGCGTTTGGGTCGTTGACCGGGGCAATGACCGGGTTGAGCACTTCAGTGCGGCTGGTGAATATCTGGGTCAGTTCGGATCGACCGGATCGGGCAATGGGGAGCTCGCGGGTCCGACGGCGATAACGATCGACTCAAGCGGGAATGTCTGGATCGCTGATACCGGAAACGATCGCATCGAGGGGTTCAGCCCCACAGGAGAATTTCTCGACTCCGTAGGCACCCACGGGACCGAATCAGGGGAGTTCGACAGCCCACGAGGGATAGTGGCAGACCTGGCTGGTCATATCTGGGTCGCGGACTCCGGAAACGGTCGCCTTCAGGAGTTCAACGAAGCCGGAGAATTCATCCGGGTTGCCGGTATCGCAGGGTTCGAGGAAAGCCCGCTGGCCGAACCGGAGGGCCTCGACATCGGTCCCTATGGCACAGTCTGGGTCGCCGACACCCAGGCTGATCGGGTCGTCGTTTTCAGTTCGACTGGAGAATTCGTGCGCCAGTTCGGATCACCCGGTTCGAAAACCGGCCAGTTCGCTTCGCCCGAGACGATCGACGTGGATCACAAGGGGAACGTTTGGGTAGCGGACACACTCAACCGAGTTCAGCAGTTCGACGAAGACGGGATTTATTTTGGACAATTCGGGGCGAGTGGATCGGGAGCTGGACAGCTCGACTTCTCGACCATTCCCGGCCTCGCCAGCGACGGCGAAGACGACCTCTGGGTCTCCGACCCCGGCAATCACCGGGTGCAGCGGTGGACGACGGCGGTTGCGCCCCTTTGCCATACCAGGGAAGTCTCCACCAAAGTCGACGAGCCTGTTGTGGTCGAAGCGGGAGACTTCGAATGTCGCGGTGACGGTCCGCTCGAATTCGAACTCGCCGCAGGCCCCGAGCACGGGGATGTGGGTGGCTTCGACGCCGAAAAGGGAACGTTCACTTACAGCCCGACTACTGGCTTCGACGGATCCGACTCGGTCGAATTCGTCGCCAAAAACTCGCACGGGGAATCCTCGCCCCAAGTCATCACGATTCAGGTTGGTGCGCGCTTGATCGCGGCCTACTCCTTCAATGAAGAGGAAGGGCTTTACGCCCACGATTCGGCTGGCCACCACACGGGCATCCTCCACGGCCCACACTGGACTCCATCCGGGTTCTACGGAGGTGCCCTCAATTTCGATGGCGAAAACGACCAGGTCACGATCCCCGCCAGCCACGAGCTCGACTTCCAAAAAGGCTTCACGCTGGAGGCCTGGGTGAGGCCGCGGGCGCTGCACGGCAGACCCGGCCCACTGCTGGTCCGGGAAAGCTCCGCGAGTCCCTTTTACAGCTACATGCTCGACGTCCAGAACTCGAGCGGTTTTCCGTCAGCACGTCTTGCCAGCGACGAATCCGAAGCAGAGGTCACCTACCCGGAAATCCTGCCGACCTATGAATGGTCGCACGTGGCGGTCACCTCTGACGGCGAACAGATGAAGTTCTACGTCGATGGCTCACTAGTTAAAACGGCGCCGGCGGTGTCGCTCGCCGAAGCCGACGGGCCCCTGCAGCTGGGAGGGAGCGAAGTCCTCGGCGACTATTTCGAAGGCTCGATCGACGAGGTCCGCCTCTACGCGGAACCGCGCGATGAAGTTGAAATCGGCGACTATTACGTGACCCAGGTAGGGCCGCCAAATCGTCCTCACCCCATCGCCGCCTACTCCTTCGATGAGGGCAAAGGCGAAATCGCGCGCGACTCGGCGGGCGCCCACGACGGCTCGGTCGAAGGCGCCACCTGGACGAGCGAAGGCAAATTCGGATCGGCGCTCGAATTCGACGGCGAAGACGACCAGGTGACGATCCCCGCCAGTGGTGACCTCGACCTGAGCGAAGCGTTCACGCTCGACGCCTGGGTGCGCCCCAGCGAAGCCCACGCGCTCTCGCCGGTGATCGCCAAGGAGGATTCCGGCGAAGCCAACCCCTACGGCTACGTCCTCTATGGCGAAGGCGAATCGGAAGCGCCCGCCGCCTACGTGGCCAAAGACGAAACGACGCCGACCCACCTCGACGGCACGACGGCGCTGCCAGCCAACACCTGGTCCCACCTCGCGGTCACCTCCAACGGCGAACAGATGCACCTCTACGTCAACGGGGAATTGGTCCAGAGTGGTCCCGCCGTGCCGGTCAAGGCGAGCGACGGAGCCCTGCGGATTGGCGGCAGCGAACTGCTCGGTCAGCACTTCGCCGGGCGAATCGACGAGGTACGGATCTATGACCGGGTGCTCGGGGTCGAAGAAATCGAAGAGGACAGGGACAGCGCGATCCTGGCCGACTACGCGGTGACCATCGCCGGCGAACCGATGGCGGGGGAACGACTTGTCGCGATCCCGGGTGACTGGCCCAGCTACGGCGCTCCGATGAACTCCAGGTTCCAGTGGGAACGCTGCGACGAAGGTGGCGGCGAATGCGAAGAAGTCAACGGCGAGAACCGGCGCTCTTACTTGCTCGGGGGCGAAGACATCGGACACACGCTGCGGGTGGTGATGGCCGCCCATGGTGTCCCACCGGCACAGCCAATGGCCAATGTCCGCTCGGCACCGACCGGTGTGGTCACCGGGTGGCCGCCGGTCGCCTTCGGCGAACCGCCGAGGATCGATGGGCACGCCGCAGTGGGGGCCACGGTCAGCGTCGACCCCGGTGGCTGGAGTCCCAGCGGCCTCGACCTCTCCTACCAATGGCAGCGGTGCGAACCTGGCGGGAAAGGCTGCGAAGCGCTCCCCGGTGCCGAAGCTCAGGACTACGCGATCCAGGCTCTCGACCAGGGCTCCGTCTTGGCCGTCGCCGTCACCGGTTCCACCAGCAGCGGCTCGGAAACCGTGGAATCCGAACCCAGCGACGTGGTCGCCGGCCCGAGCCTCCTCGCCACCGCGGCGCCGAGCATCGAAGAAACGGCGAGTCCGCTTGGCGAGGAAATGCGCGCTGACCCCGGCACCTGGAGCGGCGGGACCGGGGCCAGATACAGCTACCAATGGCAGCGCTGCGAATCCGAAGCGGGATGCGTCGACATCCCGGAAGCGGATGGGGCGGTCTACTGGCCTGGGGAAGAAGATGCCTGGCGAACTCTCCGCGTTGCCGTCACCGCGCGAACCGAAAACGGCCGCGGCTACGCGACCTCGACGCCGACGCCGATCATCGAATCAGCGTTGCCGGCTAACACCGTGCTTCCGCGCCTGCTCGGTGTGGCTAGGGAAGGGGAGATTCTGGAAGGCGACGGTGGAAGCTGGACCGGGTTCAGCCCACAGCACGAGGAGTACGTCTGGCTGCGCTGCGACGCGGCCGGCGAAGAATGCGAAGCGCGCGAAGAAGTCGAAAACGCGGCCCTGACCGACCCCGAACTCCTGCTGACCGAAGCCGACGTCGGCTCGACCATCCGGCTGCGGGTCACCACCAACAGCCCATACGGTCCCGCCGTCGCCGAATCGGAACCGACTGCGGTGATCGCGAGCGTGTCCGGGTCCTCACCTGAACTGACCTCGCCGCCGGCGATCTCTGGAGTGACCGAAGTCGGCGAAGAACTGACGGCGAGCGCCGGCATCTGGAGCGGGGCAGTGTCCTATCGCTACCAGTGGCAGCGCTGCGATTCCGGCGGCCAACAATGCGAACCGATCGAAGGCGCCGAA
Source organism: Solirubrobacterales bacterium (assembly GCA_036271315.1). Taxonomy (GTDB): domain Bacteria; phylum Actinomycetota; class Thermoleophilia; order Solirubrobacterales; family 70-9; genus VRUE01. The sequence goes on from DATBAV010000018.1 coordinate 169,986, forward strand.
CGTGCCGACTACGTCACCGGCGAAGAAGACGTCGGCGCGATCCTGAGGCTCGAGGTCATCGCTCGGTCAGGCAACGAAAACAGGGGCTTCGCGTTTGCGAGCACGGGGCAGTCGATCCGGCAGGCGGGAGCGCCGGACAACACGGTCCTGCCGATTCTCGAAGGGGTCGCCAAGGAGGGTGAAGCGCTACACGCCAGCGGGGGGACCTGGTCGGGGTCGGGCCCGATCTCCTACGCCTATGCCTGGCAGCGCTGCGACACCGAAGGGTGCGTCCCGATTGATGGGCAGAGCGGCGCCAGCTACACGCTCACCGGAGACGACGTGCAGCACACTGTGCGGGTCCTCGTCGCGGCGGAGAACTCGAGCGGCACGACGACTGCGGTCTCGGCCGCCAGCGAACCGGTGGGCTCACTGGCGCCGAAGGACGAAACCGCGCCGAGCCTCGCTGGGGGCGACCGCGTTGGCGCGACGTTGACGGTCGGCAAAGGAACGTGGGGAGGCGAGCCGACGATCTCCTATGCCTACCAGTGGCGGCGCTGCGACAGCGCCGGTGCGGCTTGTGTCGACATCCCGGGCGAGACGGGAGGAAGCTACGAACTGGCGGTGGCGGATTCGGGTGGGACGGTCCGGGCTCTGGTAACCGCGACCAACTCGCACGGCGAAACGAGTGCGGAATCGAGCCCGAGCGCGCCGATCTCCGATGCAGGCGGACCAACGGCGTCGCAGTCACCAGCGGTGACTGGAGTAGCGGAAGAGGGCGAATTCCTCAGCGCCGAACCCGGCAGCTGGGAAGAAGCCGAAGAATTCTCCTACCAATGGCAGCGCTGTGAGGCTGGTGTCGGCGTCCAGGAGTGCGCGAACATAGTCGGGGCGACCAGCATCGTCTACGTACCGGGCCCCGGGGACGTCGGCGCCGCGCTGCGCGTCGCGGTCCTAGCTGTTGGCGGCGGCGGCGACGCGAGCGCTGTCTCGCCGATGACGGACGCGGTGACGCCGGTTCTGGCGTCGGGTGAAGACCCACACTCAGTCGCCAATGTCACGTCGCCAGGGATCGAAGGCTCGGCAGTGGCCGGCGAGACGCTGTCGGCCGAACCGGGAACCTGGCGCTCCTATCCTGCCCCGACGCTCGCCTACCAGTGGCGGCGCTGCGACGCCGGCGGCAAGCACTGCGCCAACATCGAAGGCGCCACGTCGCCGAGCTACCCGCTCGCGGACGCCGACATTGGCGGTACCGTCCGTGTCGCGGTGACAGCCAGCAACGGCTCGCGCAGCCGGGTGGCCGTCTCGGCCGCTACTGCGGTTGTCACCCAAACGGCGCCGGCGGCGCTCTCGCCACCCTCGATCCAGGGCGAATACGGCGCCGTAGTCGACGACGAAATCCTGCTCGCCGAACCAGGTGGATGGGCCGGCGGAAAACTGTCCTTCAGCTATCAGTGGCGGCTCTGCGATGCCGAAGGAAAAGGCTGCGAAGACATAGCGGGCGCCGTCGAACGTACCTATGAAGCGAAATCGTCGGAGATCGGCTCGACCCTGCGGGTCGTCGTCAGCGTGGAAAACGAACTGGGCTCGGACTCGGCGACGTCGGCTGCGACCGCGGTGCTCATCGCCTCGGCTCCGTTCAATCGCTCAGCACCGGTCGTGCTCGGCGAAACCCTCCAGGACGGCATCCTCGAAGCAGACCCGGGTGGATGGCGGAGCACGGGCGAACCCTCATTTACCTTCCAGTGGGAACGCTGCGACGAAGGCGGTGGCGAATGCGAATCGATCGCCGGCGCCGAAGAACAGACCTACTTGGCGACGGCCGCGGACATTGGCTCCACGGTGCGGGTAGAAGTCGAAGCGAGCAACGAACTCGGCACCGCCAAAGCGACTTCGGGGGTGAGCGAAGTCATCGGCCCGCCGCTACTTCCCAGCCTTGGCGAAGAATTGCCCTGGATCGAAGGCTTCACCTCCTTCGGCCGGGAGCTGGAAGCCCGCCCGGGACAGTGGAACGGCCACCAGCCGATCAACTTCAGCTACCAATGGCAGCGTTGCGACGAATCCGGTGAAGCGTGCGAAAACATCGTCGGCGCGACCAAATCGATCTACCTCATCGCCGGCGCCGATCTCGAATCCCGGATCAGGCTCAAAGTCACCGCTTCGAACACCAGTGGGTCGGCCAGCGAATTCACCGAACCGACGGTGGTAATCGGCGACGAAGCGCCGTCGATCTCGCAGCCGCCGACCATCTCCGGCGGCATCCAGCGCCCTGGATTCGAATTCGAAGCGACGCCTGGCAGCTGGTACGGCAGCGGCCCGCTGGAATTCGCCTACCAGTGGCAACGCTGTGATCTCTTCGGCTCCTCCTGCGAAGACCTTGAAGGCGAAATCGGGAAAACGTACCTGTCCACAACCGCCGACATCCGACATCTGGTTCGCGCGGTTGTCACGGCGACCGGCCCGCTGGGCAGCGAAAGCGCGAGTTCGGAATTCAGTCGTGTCCTGCCCTTCCCCTCCGAAAACACGGCGTCGCCCGCGATCTCCGGATCGGCGGTTGTCGGATCCTCGCTGAGTGCGAATAGCGGCGAATGGACGCCCAAACCGGATGAATTCGCCTATCAGTGGCAGCGCTGCTCTGCAAGTGGCACCGAATGTGCCTCGATCCCGTTCGAGTGGGCGAGCAAATACACCCTCGCGACTGCCGACATCGGCAAGACGGTGCGGGTTCGGGTCACGGCGCTGAACGAAGGAGAAGAAGAAGGGGTGTCCGCCGTCTCCGAAGTGAGTGGCACGGTCAATTCGTCAGGGCCGTACAACCTTGCGCTGCCGGTTCTGAGCACTACGACGCCGATTGTCGGCACGGAACTGTCGACCACGCCGGGCTCCTGGGCCGGCCTGCCGACGCTCACGTATTCATATGAATGGCAGGAATGTTTCTCGTCCAACACGAGCTCCTGCTTCAGCATCCCGGGAGCCACCGCGTCGGACTACGTGCCGAGCGAAGAACAGATCGGAGAGCGGCTGCGGGTAAGAGTGCAGGCTGAAAACTCCAATGGATCGATGCAGGTCGCCTCGGCGTTGACTGAGCGGGTTGAAGAAGGGGTGCCGCCGCCGGCGGAAAACCTCGAACCGCCGAGTATCGAAGGCGAGCCGGTCCCCGGCGGCCTCCTCCACCTTCAGGTGGGTGAATGGAACGGCGCCCAGTCTTGGGAATTTGCCTGGGAACGCTGCTACATGGGCAGCAGCTGCGAACTCATCGGCGGCGAGAGAGAAGAAGGATATGTCCCCCGCGAAGCCGACATCAGCTGGGAAGTGCGCGCCGTCGTCACCGGCGTCGGGCGTGGCGGCGACAGGGAATCCGTTGCGACCGAACTAGTTTCGATCTTCGAAGCGACGGCGCCGATTATCGAAACGCCGCCGCAGATTGAAGGGGTTGCGGAAGCGGGCCGGCGCCTCGACGCCACCAACGGGCAATGGTTCGGCAGCCCGTACATCTCGTACGACTACCTATGGAAGCGCTGCGACGCGGAAGGCCACTCCTGCGTCCCGGTCGGCACCGGCGGCTCCTACGCGCCGCGCCGCGCCGACGTCGGCTCGACGATCAGCTTGCAGGTGACGGCGACCAACGGCGGCGGCTCGAGCACGGCTTCGGGGGGCCACACCGAAGTAGTGCCGCCGTTCGGGCCGATCGAAAGCCTCGAACCGCCGACGAGAGGGTGGCGGACCCCTGAATTCGGCTCCGAATACTCTGCCACGCCCGGTAGCTGGGCGGGCGACCCGGCGACCCATTACCAGTGGCAACGCTGCGACCCGCTCACGGCGGAACCCGAAACCGAAGCATTGGAATGCGCCGACATCGCGGGCGCCGAAGACCCCGGCGATTTCGTGCCCAGGCGCGCCGATGTCGGGTTCGAGTTGCGACTGGAGGAAGTCGGAAGCGCGCCGGGAGAAGAAGACATCACCGTCTATTCCGAACCGAGCGAAGCGGTTGCCGACGAAGTGATCGAAGCCGAAAGCTCATACGCCGGTCGGCTTGAGCCCGGGGAGGTGATTACCGCCGACAGTGGGATCGACTCGGGCGCGAGCCTGCCGCTGAGTGTCAACTACCGCTTTACGCGCATCGGAGACGAAGGGCCGGAAGAACTGCAGAACGGCGAATCGCCCGACTACGAATTGGTCGCCGAAGACGTTGGCCACGAAATCGAAATCGAGATGACCGTCCAGATCGGGCGTGCCGACGAAGCTGAGACGGTGGCCACGCGTCACATCTACCTGATCACCGCGGAAGTCGAAGCGGCTCCGACCAACGACGCCCTGCCGGCGGTCGTCGGCGAAGCGACGACCGGATCGACCTTGACGGCGGATAGCGGCGAATGGCACGGCGGCGGCGGGCCGCTCGACTTCGCCTTCCAGTGGCAGCGCTGTGACGAAGAAGGGAGCGCCTGCGCCGACATCGGCGGGGCGACCGCGGCGAGCTACGTTCCGGGCTCCGAAGATCTCGGCTCGACTCTGCGTGTCGGCGTCACCGCCAAGAGCGGGTCCGCCGAACAGAGCGCGAAATCCGAACCGACCGCCGTGGTATCGGCCGCCGTAGTCGCCAGTAACGAAGAAGCGCCCGCGATCAGCGGCGATCTGGTCGAGTTCGGTAGCGCCGAGGCGAACGCCGGCGAATGGACCGGAACGGCGCCGATCTCCTACGCCTACCAGTGGCAGGGTTGCGCCACGGCGGCTGGTCAAGGGTGTCTCGACATCGAGGGGGCGACCGAACCGACGCTGCACCTCGACATGAGTGAGACCGGGGAGTGGCTGCGCGTGCTGGTGACGGCCACGAACCCCGGCGGCAAAGAAACAGTCGCCTCGGAGTTGGTGGGTCCGATCGCAAGTGCGCCGCCACCGAATCCGACGAGGGCGCCCAGCCTCTCGGTGGTCGGACCGCCGAACGCGGGGTCGACCTTGATGACCGACGGTGGCAGCTGGGACAATGTCGATCGTTCAGGGCTCGAATACCAGTGGCTGCGCTGCAATTCCGAAGGCGAGAGCTGTGACGAAATCGAAGGGGCTACGCAGGCGACCTACCTGACCGGAGAAGAAGACGTGGAAGCGACGCTCGAGGTGGAAGTGACCGCGACCAACTCGAGCGGCCGAGTCAGCGCTGACTCCGAACCGGGCCCGGTGATCGGCGCCTTCTCGGGGGCGATCGGGGAAAATATCGTCTTCCTTGGCGAAGGACGTCAGGGCTTGTACGCGATCAACGGTGAAGGTGCCGGCGAAGAAGAAGAAGAACTCCTCGTGACTTGCGAGGGGCTCGGCGGCGGCGACAACTGTGAGCTGGTCGCCCCGCGGATATCGCCGGACGGCAAGTCGATCGTGGTCGAGGTTCGGGAAAGGGAAGCGCCCGTCGGTCAGGGGGCCGTGTACGTAATGAACTTCGACGGCTCCGAAGCGCACGCGATCGGCATCGGCAGCGAACCCTCTTGGTCGAGCGACGGAGCACAGGTCTATTACGTCCAGGGTGGGGAAGAAGATGCTGAAGAAGAAACCCAGCTCGTAGCTGTCTGGGCCGACGGCTCGGACCCCGAGGAACCCGAACTGCTAGGTGAAATTCCGGCGGTAGCCGAATCGGCGGGCGTGTCTTCGAGTGGTGACACCATCGTGTACTCGTCTTGGAACCCGCACACGGAAAGAAGTGAGATCTTCGTTACCAGGCGCGGGCTCGGTACGACTCAGCTCGACCTTGGCCCGGGAATCAGTGAAGGCTTTTCGCCGCGCCTCTCCCCGGACGGCACCGGCATTGTTTTTGCCGGCGAAACCGAATTCGACCGCGTCAACCTCCGCGAGGAGCGTCTTTACGAAGTCAATCTCAACGGCAGTAACCTGCACGCAATCACTCCCGATTTCAGCAATAAATGGGGGGTCGAATATGGTCCAGTCAGTTTCGTTGGCAACGACATGCTCGTCTCCCGGCAGTTCTCTTACGGCATCATCGCTTTCGTGGGTGGTGGCAATGGTGTGCATAAATTCCCAGCTGAAGTGCTGCGGATGCATGCCGAAGGCAGTCACGCCCGGTCGCTTCAGGTCAATGGCTTGGAACCGGACGCTCTCACCCTCGCCGCGAGGCCGAAACTCGATTGCCCGAGTGGCGTGGAACGTTGCGTACCCTGGAATGACGAAGCCCGTGAATTGGCGGGTGCCTACGCGCGCAAGTGGTCGAATAAAACGGCCCCGAAGTTCAACCCGTCTTATTGGCACATCGGCAGCAACTGCACCAACTTCGTTAGCCAGGCTTGGCATAAGGCGGGCCAGGTATTCATGGGCGAGTGGTCCAAGACCGCGCGGATGCGCTGGTGGGCGGACAAGAACCGGGAAACTAGGGAGGAGATGAACGATGCCAACTACAATTGGGAGAACGTGAATGGCTTCAGGGATCAGCAGCTCAACTCAAAGCGAGCTCGCGATATGGGGCGATTGCTCTCGCCTGACTGGCAGGAAGCAGACGCCGTATTGATGAACTGGCGCGAAACGTCTACAGAGAGGGTTCTCGACCACACGGTGATCGTCACGGAGTCTGACCAGGAAGGCCGGTTCATTTCTTCGGAGACCGAAGCCAGGAACAATATTCGGTGGAACGATTACTACAATAAGGTGGTTCCTGAATTCTTCGAAAAAGACAACAATGCATTGAAATATCCGGAAGGCTGGACCTGGGACGTGATCCGACCCACCTTCAAGGCCTCAAATCTTGAATAGACCAGTCATCCGATTTATTATTTTCTCCGTTCTCTGTCTGCTGGTCGTTGGAGCGCTGGCGATCATCCTGACCGGCCGTGGAAGTTCGGTCGAGGCGCACACCCAAGCCCTTGGTTCGACCACCGACGAAAAAGGCGTAATTGCGGCCCTGAGGGGGACTGGCTACCACTTCCGGTTCCGGAAGGTTCCCCGGGTCGAGGGATGGGATATCGTCGCCGGTGAAGCGACCCGCGGGGGTAAGGGCGTGCAGTTCGCAGTCGAAATCCGTCGCGCCGGGCCGATCGAAGACGTTTCCGGCGACGAACTCAATCCCCAACCGCCGGCTGTCAGATATGCCTTTCGCGAAGAAGGCACGATAGTTGGGAACATCGTCTACCGGACTCAGATGCAGGCGCCAGAACGTGCTGGCCATGGCGTCGAACTGGAATTGAACAAGGCGGAGACGAAGATCGCGGTTCGGGTCGGGATCGCGCTTCGTCAACTGTTCGCCGCTCGATACCGGCCGGTGGGCTAGGCGTGGCCTGGGCAAGACGAGCAGCCGGGATTGCGCTAGCGGCGATCGCTATCGGTGCCTTGGGAACTTTCGCTATAGCGGCTGGTAATCGTGTGGCTAGTGGAGGCGACCCCTATCGGGTGACCAGCAGTCGACTCCGCGATGAGCTGGCCGCAAAGGGGATCGAAGCCAGATTTGTACAAGCACCCGGCCCCGTTCCCGCGGTCGCCGGTGTGGCCAAGATGGGGAACGCAGAGCCGGTCGGGTTTGAGTTCAGGCTTTATGCGGACAGCGATCAGGCGACGGTTCGAGGATTGGGGAGGATGCACTCAACTGATTTTGGCTGGCCGAAGGAACAACTTGGCGTCATCTACCAACCCAGAGTGCGCGGCGTGCTCGGAAACGTCGCCTTCGCTGAGTATGAATGGCATAAACTCAATACCCACGGCGGTCGGGCGGCGGCACTTAGGTCTCAACTCGCCAAGCAACGGCTCCTCAGAGCGCTGGACGACGCCTTGTTCGGATCGTTTCCCACGAAGGATCCCTACGCACATGCGGTGCTGCCGGAGCCGTCGGAACGCGAATAGGGACCCGGAGACCGGGAGCCTATTTGCTGGCGGTTAGCGTCGCGGGAGTGTAGGCGGTGCCTTCCTGGGCCGCCGCGGTGATCGTTTCGGTGAAGGTGCCGGAGGATTTGGAGGTGAAGGTGAAGCTCGTCGCCGTTTCGGCGGCGCCTGTGCCGGGGATCGCCAGCGGGCTGCCGCTGACCGTGCCGCTGCCGGTCGTGACCGTGACTTTGGCCGAGTGGCCGGTACCGAGGGCGCTGACCGTGTTGCCGTAGGCATCGGTGACGGTGACCTTCGCTTTCACCGTGCCGCTGTTACCGAGGCTGGTAACCGTGCAGGTGAAGAGGCAGGTCGAGCCGAGCGAGCCGGCGCTGATGTTGATGTTGGTCAGCGCCCACCTCGTGGCCGTGGTGGGGGTGACTGTGAAGACGATCGGCGCGACGCTCGAGATCGTGCCGTCGCTGACCGAGACGCTCACCGATTCGGCCCGGTAGAGCTTCAGCAGGCCGTTCTTCGAGGAGGAGACCGAGGCCACGCCGGAGGTGAAGGTGATCGCCGTGGCGGTGCCGAAGTTGGTCGCGGTGCCGGAGCTGTTGGCGACGGTCGGCGCCGTCCCGTTGGGGCTCGACGAGGCGCCGGAGTAGGTCAGGTTGTGAGAGCCGGTGTAGGTCGTCACTGTGTTGCCGTAGCTGTCCTGGGCGGTGGTCGTGAGGTTGGCCGAGCCTCCCCCGACGAGGCTGGTCGTCGAGGCGGAGAAGGCGAATTTGATCGCCGTCCCCGGAGCGACCGTGACGGTCAGGGTGGGGCTGACGATTGAGCCTTCGGTGACTTTGAGGCTGGTCGAGCCCGTCTTGTAGAGCTTCATCGCGCCGTTTTTGGTGCCGCTGACCGTGGCCACGCCGGCGGTGAAGTTGGTCGGGGTGGCGGTGCCGAAGGCGATCTCGGTGCCGAAGGAGTTGGTGACGGTCGGCGTTTCCCCGCTCGGACTGGCCGAGGCGCCGGAGTAGACGAGGCTGTGGGAGCCTGTGTAGCCGGTCGCGACGTTGCCGTAGGTGTCCAGGGCGGTGGTGGTGAGGTCGTCGACTTCACCGACCGTGGGCGTGGTGTTGGCCGCCGTGAAGGTGAATTTCGAGAAGGCAAGCGGCGAGACGTTCACTTCCAGAGGCGTTTCGGTCGAGATCGTGCCGTCGCTGACTTCGAGGTCGGCTTCGCCGGCCGCGTAGATCTTCATCAGGCCGTTCTTGGACGAGCTGACCGTGGCGATGCCAGCGCTGAAGGTGATCGCGGTTGCGGTTCCGAACGCGGTCGCCGTGCCGCCGCTGCTGACGACCGTTGGTTTGTTGACGCCGATCGTCGCCGCCCCCGAGAAGGTGAGGTTCTTTGAGCCGGTGTAGGGAGTGGCGGCATTTTCGTATTCGTCCTGGGCGGTGATCGTGAGGTTGTCGGAGGCTCCTGCCGCCGGGGTTGTCGACGCGGCGGCGAGGACTAGCTTGACCGCTGTGGCGCCGCTGACGGTGACGGTCAGGGCCGTGGGGGTGAGCAGGGTGCCATCGGTGGCTTTGAGGTTGGTCGAGCTGCTCTTGTAGAGCTTCATCACACCGTTTTTGCTGCCGTTTACCGTGGCAACCCCCGCGGCAAAGGTGATCACCGTAGTGCTGCCGAAGGCGACATTGGTCCCGGCAGAGCTTGAGACGGTGGGCGCGGTTCCGCTTGTGCTTTCCGAGGCCCCGGAGAAAGTGAGGCTCTTGGAACCGGTGTAGGAGGTAGCGATGTTGCCGTAGATGTCCTGGGCGGTGGTGGTGAGGCTGTCGGCTTCGCCTGCGGCGGGCGTCGTGCTGGTCGCGGTGAGGACGAACTTTGCCGCCGCCGCCGAGGACACCGTCACTTCCAGTGGAGTCGCGGTTGTAATGGTGCCTTCGGTGACCGAGATGCTCGACGACTCCGCTTTGTAGAGGGTCATCACGCCGTTTTTGGACGATGAAACCGTGGCGACGCCGGAGCTGAAGGTGATCGTGGTCGCGGTTCCGAAGGCGGTCGCCGTGCCGGAGCTGTTGGCGACGGTCGGTTTGTTGGTGCCGATCGTCGTCGCCCCGGAGAAGGTGAGGCTCTTGGAGCCGGTGTAGGAGGTCGCCGTGTTGCCGTAGGCGTCGATGGCGGTGATCGTCAGGTTGTCGGCTTCACCCGCTGTCGGACTGGTGTCGGCCGCGGTCGGGACGAACTTGGATGCCGTCGCCGACGCCACGGTCAATTCCAGTGGCGTCGAGGTCGAGATCGTGCCCTCGTTCGCTTCGACGTCGGCTTCCCCGCGCGCGTAGAGCTTCATCACGCCGTTTTTGGACGATGCGACCGAGGCGACGCCGGCGGTGAAGGTGAGCGCGGTGGCGCTGCCGAAGTTGACGACTGCGCCGGAGCTGTCGACGACCGTCGCCAGGGTGCCGTTGGGGCTGGCCGGGGCGCCCGAGAAGGTGAGGTTGTGCGAGCCGGTGTAGGTGGTGACCGTGCCGCCTTTCGCGTCCTTGGCGGTGATCGTGAGGTTGTCGGCGGCGCCGGCGGTCGGAGTCGACGAAGTCGCGGTCAGGGTCAGGTGGTCGGCCGGGCCGACCGTCACTTTCGCCGTTTTGACCGCGCTTTCGGTGCTCCAGGTGCGCCACTTGGCGGTGACGACGTAGTTGTAGGTGCCGGGTTCGAGTCCGATGTCGGTGCAGGTGACGACGGCCAGCGTGGGTGAGCAGGTGCCGCTCGCGCTTTCACCGTTGCGGCTGACCTTGTAGGTCACGGTCCCCGATCCCGGCGCGGTGACGGCGCCCCAGGTCAGCGCGACGGTCCCTCCTGTCGCCGGGGTGGCGGCGGTGATCGTCGGCTGGGCGATCGCCGAGACGACCGCCGGGTTGCTGTTGCCGGCACCCGTGGTGGTGAAGTAGGCGATCGCGGTGCCGGTTGCGACCACCGCCAGCAGGGCGACGGCGACGATCCCGGCGATGCCGCTTGGGAGCAGCCGTCTCATCCTCGTGCGGTCCCGGAGAACGCCAGCGGGAACTGGGCCCGCTGGCAGGCGTCCTGGCTCACCGGCAGGTCACGCAACTGGATCGACGGCGCCGAGGCGCCCGCTGCGGGCAGGCTCACCGAACCGTTGGCCGGCACTTTGATCGGGGCCGCGCTGGAGGCGCTCGACCCGTTCAGCACGAGGTTTTCTGCGCTGCCGCAGCCGGGTGGGTCGGCCGTTGCCCTGACCTGCAGGCTGGTGACGAGGATCGGCACCGGGTTCGGGTTGGTCAGCGTCAGCGGCAGCGCCTGCGCCGGTGCTCCCGGGTACAGCGCGCCGAGTCCGCCGAGCTGCGGCACGATCGAGAAGTCCTTTGGCTCCAACACCTGCCAGCGAAAGCGAGCGGTCTTGCTGTGCTTTCCCCGTGGACCGGAGCTGCGCACCGAGAAGCTGTGGCTGCCGGCTGCCAGCTTGCTGAAGCTCGCCGGTGCCTGGCAGGCACTCCACGGCCGGCCGTCGAGGCGGCACTGAAAGCGCGGCTTGCCGGCGCGGACGGTGAAGCTGAACTTGGCGTTGGTCGATGTGGCGAGCTTTTCGGGGTGCATGGTGATCTTGGGCTTGGGCAGCGAGGCGACTCCCTGGCTCCGCTCCGCCTTGGGAGCGGAGCCAGGGGTTGGGCCCTCATGGTGTGGGGCAGCCGCGTAGGCGACGGCGCCGAGGCCGGCGGCGATGCCGACCAGCACGGCAAGCAGGCCGCGCGTGGTGCGCGTGGTGCGCATAGCCCGTCAGTGCCCCTGCGGATCTAGTTGTTGGTCAGGTGCAGCGTCAGCGTCGCACCCTGGCAGGCATCCTGGTTGGTGCCCGTTTCGTTCATCGTCAGGGTCCCGGTGGCGGAAACGCTCTGGCCGTTGCCAGGGTTGACCACCTGGTTGACCGGAACTGCCGCCATCGTGAAGTCCGGGTTTCCGCCGGTGATGGTGGTTTTGCATTCGGAGTGCGTGGCATCGGCTGAAATGCTCGCGAGGGTGACGGTGCCGACCCGCTGGACGCCCGAGGAGGGGTTGTCCACCGTGAAGGAGACCGGCGATGAGGAGCCCGGGTAGAGGCTCGAGGAGATCGTGGCGTGCAGCGTCACCGTGGAGCTCGAGCCGACGGTGGCGGTGCCGGTGCCCGACCCGCTTGACGTGAAGTACGCAAACGCGACGCCGGCCACCGCGAGAGCGCAGGTGCAGCCGAGTGCGAAAAGCGCCCTCTTCTTGGTGATCCAGCGCATTCTTTCCCCCTAGTTGATTGATGGATGGGTGCGGAGCCATGACTCCGACGGGGGAACATCGACGAATGACGTAGACGCCTTAACCCTGCAAGGGCAGAAAGTTTTTTTTGGTCTTGTCCACCTCGTATAACGCTGCTTTAAGCCTGCAAATCGCCGTATTTCGGCTAGCTATGGGCCAATTCGCGGTCGATGATCGCGCCCAAGGCGTCCGCGATTCCGTCGGCGGGGACGCTTGAAATTTGCGCTGCAGACGCCGCGCCGCGCACGTCTTCGGCCGCCCTCAAGGCGCGCCAGTGGGAGTCATAAGACTCGCCGGCGGTGGCGACGGTGCGGCCGTCGGCACCGAGCAGGCGCCAGCGCCACTTCCCAACCAGGTCTTCATATGCGTCGAATTGCGGCATCTCTTCTCCTTTGATCGAATGGGAACGTATGTTCGCATACGGCCCGGCGGCAAAACGAGTTCGATAGCGTGCCGCTTACCCGGCGTAAGTGCCTCGCCCCGAGCAGGAGATTTCATGACCTCGTCCACCCAGGACCGGACGCATCCCAATCTGACCCTGGCAGTCCTCGCCCTCGGCGGGATGGCCTACGCGCTGCTCAGCTCGGCCGTCGTGCCGGCGCTGCCGACGATGCAGCACGACCTCGGCACCAGCGAGACCGGGATCACCTGGCTGCTCACCGGCTACCTGCTGGCGGCCTCGGTCGCGACCTCGATCCTCGGCCGCCTCGGCGACATGTACGGCAAGGAGCGGTTGCTGCTCTTGACCCTGGTCATCCTCGCCGCCGGCACCCTGCTGGCGGCCGTCTCCACCTCGCTGCCGGTGCTGATCGCGGCCCGTTTCATCCAGGGCGCCGGCGGCGGCATCTTCCCGCTCGCCTACGGCATCGTCCGCGACGAGTTCCCGGCTGAGAAGGTCGCCGGCGGCATCGGCATGCTCTCGGCGATCCTCGGCATCGGCGGCGGCCTCGGCATCGTCCTCTCGGGCGTGATCGTCGAGCACCTCAACTACCACTGGCTCTTCTGGATCCCCCTGGTCGCTGTCGTGCTCGCCGCCGTCGCCACCTGGCGCTTCGTGCCGGAATCGCCGGTGCGCACGCCGGGCAAGATCAACTGGCTGGCCGCCGGGCTGATGACGGTCGGGCTCTCGGCGGTGCTGCTGGCGATCAGCCAGACGACGACCTGGGGCTGGGTCTCGGGCAAGACGCTCGGCCTCCTCCTCTTCGGGGCGCTGGTGACGGCGACCTGGATCGCGGTCGAGGTGCGCAGCCGCGAACCGCTGATCGACATGACGATGATGCGGGTGCGCGGCGTCTGGACCACCAACGCGGCCGCCTTCCTGCTCGGCGCCGGCCTCTACGCCTCCTTCATCGTCTTCCCCCAGTTCGCCCAGCTGCCGACGAGCACCGGCTTCGGCTTCGGCGCCTCGGTCGTGGTCTCCGGCCTGTACCTGCTGCCGGCGACGATCGGGATGACGATCCTCGGCCTGCGCGCCGGCCCGATCGCGGCCCGCTTCGGCTCGCGCAACGCGCTGCTAGCCGGAACGGTCTTCGCCACCGCCTCTTTCATCATGCTCGCCGTCGCCCACGAGCACCCCTACGAGCTGTTGATCGCCGCGGCCCTGCTCGGCATCGGCATCGGCCTCTCCTTCGCCGCCCTCGGCAACCTGATCGTGCAGGCGGTCTCGCCGGAGCAGACCGGCGTCGCCAGCGGCATGAACAACGTGATGCGGACCCTTGGCGGCGCCCTTGGGGGCCAGCTCTCCGCCACCTTCATCGCCGACCACATGGTCAAGAACCTGCCCGCGGTCACCGGCTTCACCGAGACCTTCCTGATGGCGACTGGCTTCCTCCTGCTCTGCTTCGGCGCCGGCCTGCTGGTGCCGCGCACGCTGGGCTCGCCGGCCGGTGGGCCCGGGCGCGGCGGGGAGCCGGCGCTGGCTCCCGAGGCCGCCAGCGCTTAACGCCACTGCCGCCGGGAGGCGCACGTACTCTCCCGCCAGTGATCGAGCGCCTCGTCTCCGCAGTCACCGGCCCGCGCGGCCGCTGGCTGACCGTTGCGGTCTGGATCGCGCTTGGGATCGCCGGCTTCGTTGCTCGCACGCACATCAATGACGTGACCGCGGCCGGGCAGAACAGCTATCTGCCCGCGCACGCCGAGTCGACCCAGGTCGTCGACCTGATGCAGCGCGACTTCAAGGGTGGCAACGACGTGCCGGTGCTGGTCGTCTTCGAGCGCAACGGCGGCCTCAGCGCCGCCGACCTGGGCACGATCGGCAAGCTCGGCGAAGGGCTGGAACGGCTCGGCCTCTCCGGCGCGACGCCGGTCTTCGCGCCCTTCTCCAAGCAGGCGAGACAACCGCTGGGCGAGCTGACGAGAGTCGCGCGCGGGGTGGGGCCGATCTCGCGCGACGGCGAAGCCGCGCTGGTGGCGCTGGCGATCGACAGCGAAGACCGCGGTGCCGTGGTCCACGGCGTCGAGAAGATCCGCGCCTACCTCGCCGCTCACGCTCATCCGGGGCTGCACTCATATGTAACGGGACCCGGAGGTGTGGCCGCCGACCTCGAGCAGGTCGCCGAAGACGCCGGGCAGACGCTGCTGATTGCGACCCTAAGCCTCGTCCTGCTGCTGCTCTTGCTCGTCTACCGAGCGCCACTGCTGGCGCTGATGCCGCTGCTGGTCGTCGGCATCGCCTACCTGATCGCGATCGGGCTGACCTACCTGTTGATCGAGTCCGGCGCGATCGTCGTCAACACCGAGGGGACCTTCCTCTTGCTGGTGCTGATCTTCGGGGCCGGCACCGACTACTCGCTGCTGTTGATCCACCGCTATCGGGAGGAGCTCGCCGGCGGCGGCGAGCCGCTGACGGCGCTGCGGGCGGCGCTGGCCGAGAGCGTGCGGCCGATCGCCGCCTCGGCGGCGACGGTGATCGCGGCGATGCTGGTGCTGCTGCTCGCCGACCTCGAGTCGACTCACTGGCTCGGCCCGGTCTTGGCGATCGGGATCGCGACGATGCTCTGCGCCGGGCTCACCCTGCTGCCGGCCCTGCTCGCGATCCTCGGGCCCCGCGCCTTCTGGCCGGGGCGCGGTTCGGAGTCCAGCGAGAAGCGCCGCCTCTGGGCCGGCGTTGCTGGCCTGGTCCGCCGCCGGCCGCGGACGATCGTCGCCGCTGTCTTCGCCATCCTCGTCGTCCTTGCCCTCGGCAACCTGATCCAGCACGGCACGATCGGCTTCGGCGAAGGCGAAACGCGCTCGACCGAATCGAGCCGCGGCAACGAAGTCCTCGACGAACACTTCCCACCCGGCATCGGCTCGCCGCTGACCGCGGTGCTGGGGATCGGCGAAGTCCGGGCGGCCCTGCACGGGCTCGAGCGGCTCGACTCGGTCAAGCTCGCCGTGCCGGTGCCGCCCTCCTCGGTCTCCGACGTGGCGGCGCTGGCGATCGTCCTGCGCGGCAACCCCTACTCGGGCGAGGCGGCCGACCTGGTCAAGGGGGTTCGCGAACGGCTGGCGGAGGTCGCGCCGGGTGCCCTCGTCGGCGGCATCCCGGCCGAGAACTACGACGTCGAGCAGACCAACGCCCGCGACACCAAGCTGATCGTGCCGGTGGTGCTGGCCGTGGTCGGCCTGATCCTGATCATGGTCCTGCGCGCGCTCGCCGCCCCCGGCTACCTGATCGTCACCGTCGTCGCCTCCTTCGCGGCGACGCTGGGCCTCGTCACCTTCGCCTTCACCCAGCTCTTCGGCTCGGGCGGGATCAGTTTCGACCTGGTGCTGCTGGCCTTCATCTTCCTGGTCGCGCTGGGGGTCGACTACAACATCTTCCTGATGACCCGCGCCCGCGAGGAGGCGGTCGCCCACGGCACTCGGGAGGGGATGCTGCTCGCGCTCGAGGACACCGGCGCGGTGATCACCGGGGCCGGCCTGATCCTCGCCGGAACCTTCGCCACCCTCACCCTGCTGCCGCTCGAACAGCTGGTCCAGATCGGCGCCACGGTGGCGATCGGCGTCCTGCTTGACACCTTCATCGTCCGCTCGCTGCTGATCCCGGCGATCACCTACCTCTGCGGCGAGCGTGCCTGGTGGCCGGGCTCGGTGGGACGGGCACCGGGTTCGGGTGGCGCGGGCGACGGGTAGCCATCCGCAGCGAGATGTCCAGAGCCTGGTTTCTCATCCCCGCGATCGCCTGCCTGCTCTTTGTTTCGGGCGCGGCCCAGGCCCGGCGTACAGGTGCGTCCTGGCACCCCGACATCGCGGCGGCGCGGCGCTACGCCCGGCGCCGCGCGGGCGTGGTCGCGTTCGCGGTCGACGAAGGGGGAAAGCTGCGCGGGATGGGGATGCGCAGCACGGCGCCGGCGGCGAGCGTCTTCAAGGTGATGCTGCTCGTCGCCTACCTGCGCATGCGCCACGACCGCCCGCTCTCAGACAGCGACCGCGAGCTGCTCGGCCCGATGATCCGCCGCTCCGACAGCGTCGCCGCGACCACCGTGCGCGACATCGTCGGCCTGCCGCGCATCGAGCGCCTGGCGCGCCGCGCCCACATGCGCGACTTCCGCTACTCGCCGGTCTGGGGCCTCTCGCGGACCAGTCCCCGCGACCAGGCCCGGCTCATGTACCGGCTGCGCTCCTACATCCCCGGGCGCCACCGTCGCTACGCCTTCTACCTGCTCTCTGATGTGGTGCATTCGCAGCGCTGGGGGGTGGGGCGTGTGAAAACCAAGGGTTGGCGCCTCTACTTCAAGGGCGGCTGGGGCAGCGGCTCGGGCCGGGTCGACCACCAGGTCGCCCTGCTCAGGCGCGGCGGCCGCAGGCTCGCGATCGCCGTCTTCACCCAGTTCGATCCCGACCACGCCTACGGCAAGCGCACGCTTCACGGCGTCTTCGCCAGGCTCTTGGCAGGGCTTCCCGCCAGTTAGGTTGTAGACTACTTATCTACATGGCAGTCAACGACACCACCACGATTCGTGTGTCGGCTCGGACTCGGGACCGGCTGAAGGTGTTGGCGGCGCGGCGTGGAGAGCCGGCAGGCGAGGTGGTGGCAAAGCTTGTCAACGCCGCCGACGAGGAGGCGCTGCTGGCTGAGATCGCGACTGGGTTCGAGAAGCTTGCCCAGGATCCCGCCGCTCTAGCGACCTACCGGGCGGAGACTGCCGAGATCGAGTCCGCCTTTGATGCATCGACGCCCGAGTGGTAGGGCCCCCGCCCCAGCAGGGCGATGTGTACTGGGCGGACCCCGATCCCACCCGAGGAAGAGAGCAGGCCAAGCCGCGCCCTTTTGCGATCGTCTCGGTCGACCAGTTGAACCAGGCGAGCCTCGGTCTCTCGCTTGCTGTCCCACTTACCCGAACGGACTTCGGCAGCGCTCTCCATTTGCCGATTCGTTCTCCAGAGGGAGGCTTGAGGGAGAACGGCTTTGCCATGCCCGAGCAGATACGAGCGATCTCCCACGAGCGACTCAGCCGCCGGCTCGGGAACCTGCGTCCGGCGACTCTGGATGAGCTGCTAAAACGCTGCCGCGTGCTCCTGCGCTAGTCGGTCCACCGGCACGGTGAACGACGAGCAGCCCGACCGTCAGGGCGAGGATCCAAAAGCCCGCGGCCGATAGGGCGAAGCGCTGGGCCAGGCCGTAGTCGCCGCCGGGTTCGTTGCCGGCGACGAGGAAGAGGCCGCCGACGATCAGCACGCCGAGCAGGCCGCCGATCAGGGCGAAGAGGTCGAAGCGGCCCCAGCGCTCGTCGCCGTGAAAGCGCCAGGCCATCGCGAAGACCGAGAGCAGCAGCGCGACCGCGCCGTAGAAGTAGTCGATGCCGTGGGCGTAGTGCTGCCAGGAGAGTTCGCCCGCCATCTCCCGCGCCCGGCAGGTGGCGTCGATGGTCCAGCGGCAGTCGGCCGGGAAGGGGAAGCCGTCGAGGATCTGGGCCAGCCCGGTGAAGGCGATCAGGCCCGGGCCGAGCCAGCCGCGCCAGCTGCGCTTGGCGTCGAGCGCCAGGGCGATGGCGGCGAGGATCAGGGAAATGCCCCAGATCGCCACCGCGATGTCGAAGAGCCAGGGGTGGGCGGCGTCGCGAGCGCCGAGCACGCTGACCGCGTCGCGCACCTCGCTGTAGCCGGGTTCGAGCAGGCCGGCGACGACCACGATCGCGACCCAGGTCAGCTGCCCGGCGATCGAGCCGATCGCCAGCCGGCGGATCAGGTCTGTGTTCGGGCGCCGCGGGTATAGGGACTCCATGACCAACTCATTGAAAAGCACCTTCGTCCGCAAAGCGGCCAGGGCCAGCGCCAAGCACACCGCTCACGGCGCTGCCTCGAGGCTGAAGCGCAAGCCGATGCGGGCTGGGACGCTGCTTCTGGTCGGTGGCGCCTTTGGCGCTGCGGCCGGATGGCTCGCCGCGCGAAACACCGCAGTGCCCGCTTCTCCCGCCTGAGTCCTGTAGAGATTCCGGTGATGGGCGAGTTTCGCTACGAGGGGCACCGGATCTCCTACGACTCCTACGGGGAGGGCGAGCGCGTGCTGGTGCTCATCCACGGACTGCTGATGAACCGGCGCATGTTCGAGCGGCTGGCGCCGGAACTGGCCGCGGCCGGCAACCGGGTGATCTGCGTCGACCTGCTCGGGCACGGGCGCTCGGACCGGCCCGAGGACCTGCGGCTCTACTCGATGCCGCTCTTCGCTCGCCAGGTGGCGGCGCTGCTCGATCACCTCGAGCTGGCCTCGGCGGTGGTGGGAGGGACCTCGCTCGGCGCCAACGTCGCGCTCGAGCTGGCGACTCGCGACCCCGAGCGGGCGCGGGCGCTGTTCGTCGAGATGCCGGTGCTCGACAACGCCCTGCCCGCGGTCGCCGGCGCCTTCACCCCGGTGCTGCTCGGGCTACGGGCGGCGCGGCCAGCTTTCGAGCTCGCCTCTCGCCTCGCCTCGGCGATCCCGCGCACCAACTACCTGGTCGACATCGGGCTCGACTGGGTGCGCCAGAGCCCCGGCCCCTCCGGCGCGGTGCTTGAGGGCCTGCTGCTGGGGGAGACCGCGCCGCACCGCGAGCAGCGCCTCAAGATCAAGCAGCCGGCGCTGATCGTCGGCCACACCCGCGATCCGGTGCACCCGTTCAGCGACTCCGGCATGCTCGCCGAAGAGCTCGAGAACGGGCGGCTCGTCGTCGCCAGCTCGATCTTCGAGTGGCGGCTCAAGCCCGCCCGCCTCACCGCCGAGCTGGCGGATTTCCTCGCCGAGCTCGCCTGGTCGTAGGGGCGAAATACGCCTGGAAAACGCAGGTGCCCTAAAAAGATCTCCCAACTTCCGTCCTTTGGTACGCATCGAGTGCTAGGATGCCCGAAAATTCTGGAGCGATCAGAGAGATTGAGGGGGACCCCGGGAGAGGGACCTCAGGGAGCTTCAAAGGGAGGAGCCCCGCCATATAGCGCACCAGTGCCTTAATCGGTCAAAGGGCCGGCCTTAAAAGCCGGAGATCCGGGTTCGAGCCCCGGCTGGTGCATCGGAACCCAAACGAAACCGGTGACCGGCTATGGCGAACAATCTCTTTGACCAACTAGACGAAATCTCAACTGGCGGCGAGCAGGAGCGTCCCCTCTGGGCGGCACGCGCCCCCTACCAGCCGCAGGACGACTTCGACCTGATGCTGGTGCCGCGGGTGAAGGGCTGGCAGGAGGACGCCGACGCGATCGCGGCGCTCGAGCGGATCGAGGCCGAGCCCTGGATCGAGAGCATCGACCGCGACGGCAGGCAGGTGCAGGCGCGCCTGGCCGGCGATTGGATCGAGGCCACCGGCACCGCCCTCACCTCCGGCGAGGCGCCGTCGCACGCCGATCTTGCCGCAGGCCGCCGCTTCGCGCTCAACTTCTGGGACGCCAACTCGACCAAGGCCCTGCACATCGGCCACCTGCGCAACCTGGCGCTCGGCAACGCGCTCGGCTCGGCGCTGACCGAGGCCGGCGGCAAGGTCGAGCGGCGCAGCATCATCTGCGACGTCGGCCGCAGCATGGGCGAGGCGATGGCCGGCGTGGTCAAGAGCGGCCGCCACACGCAGCCCTCGCTCGAGGGTGGCGAGAAGAGCGACCACTTCGTCGGTGCCTGCTACGCCGAGTACGTCAAGTCCGGCCCCTCCCTGACCGGGCGCGACGACAACCCGGCCAGCTCGCTGACCCGCGAGCTCGACGTCCACCACGACAGCGCCGACGAGCTGCTGCAACGGGTGCTCGACGGCGACCAGGACGCGATCGAGCTCTGGTCGAAGACGCGCGCCTGGGTGATCTCGGGCCAGCGCAAGACCCTGGCCCGGCTCGGCATCTCCTTCGACCGCGTCTTCTTCGAGTCCGACTTCCTGCCCGAGGTCGCTGAACTCTCGAACCTCGGGCTGGAGCACGGGATGCTCCAGCGCCGCCCCGACGGCGCGATCATCTACCTGACCGACCGCGAGGAGCTGGAGGAAATGCCGCTGCTGCGCGCCGACGGCCTGCCGACCCAGCACATGCGGGCGCTCGCCTACTGGATGGCCGCGCCGGGCCTCGAGGGCACGACCTCGATCCAGGTCTGCGGGCTCGAGTGGGTCGCCCACGTCACCTGCCGGCGCCAGCTGATGGACGAGATGATGGAGAAGGGCGCGGGCGCGGACATCAACCACCCGGCCCACGACGTCTTCCACGGGATGGTCTCCAAACAGAGCGAGTCGGTCTCCTCCTCGAAGAAGAACGCGCTGCTGATCGACGAGCTGGCCGAGTGGATCGACGCGGCGATGGAGCTCGAAGAGGAGCGCGTGGGGGTGCGCGAGCGACACCCGGCGGCGGAAGCGATCGTGCCGCAGGTGGCGCTCGGCTACTTCCTCATGCACACCAACACCAAACCGCTCGACTTCGAGCCGGAGAAGCTGCTGCGCGAGGAGCAGAGCCTCGGCTGGGACCTGGCCCGGGCCCGCGCCCACAACGGCAACGGCTCCGGCATCGCGACGGCCGAGCCGGCGCAGGACCCCGACTACCGCTTCGCCGTCGTGCAGTCGGAGATGTACCGGCGCCACCTGCAGCAGGCGGTCGAGCGGCTCGATGTCAGCCCGCTGGCCAAGTACGTCGCCCACCTCTCGCGCTGGTACGTCGAGGAGGACCGCGAGCCGCACGTGCAGGAGGCGATCCAGGCGGCCCTCGCGCAAGGGGCACGCGGACTGGGGCTGGAGGCGGTTCGATGAGGACGCTGCTGGTCGACAACCACGACTCCTACACCTACAACGTCTTCCACCTGCTGGCCGGGGTCTCGGGCGAGGAGCCGATCGTCGTCGACAACGACGCCGTCTCTTGGCGGGCGCTGGAGCGCTGGGACTTCGATGCGATCGTGCTCTCGCCGGGTCCCGGCACGCCGGGCCGCTGGCACGACTTCTGCGTCTGCGACGACATCCTTCGCTTCAGCGAGATCCCGGTGCTCGGCATCTGCCTCGGTCACCAGGGCCTGGGCAAAATGCTCGACGGCGAGGTGCGCAGCGCCCCCGAGGCGATGCACGGCCGGCTCAGCAAGATCTTCCACGAAGGCGACGGCCTCTTCGCCGGCATCCCCCAGGGCTTCCCGGTCGTCCGCTACCACTCGCTGGCGATCACCGGCATGGGCCCCGACGGCAACGTCTGCGCCTGGGCCGACGACGGCGTGGTGATGGGGATCGAACACCGCAAACGGCCGATGTGGGGCGTGCAGTTCCACCCCGAGTCGATCGCCACCGACCACGGCGCCAAGCTGGTCGAGAACTTCTTCGAGCTTGCCCGCGAACGCAAAGAGACGCCGGTGCGGGCGACCAAGAGGCCGGACGGCGCTCGCCCGCGCAACACCCCGCTGACCAGCGAGCCGGCCCCGACCGACACCCGCCTGCTGCTGCGCTCGATCCCCGGCGAGGTCTCGACCGAGGCGCTCTTCGAACGACTCTTCGCCGCCGAGGAGCACGCCTTCTGGCTCGACAGCACCGACGCCCCGACCCGGCTGGCGCAGAGCTCCTACCTCGGCACCAGCGCCGGCCGCGACCGCTGCGTGCTCTCCTACGACGTCAGCGAAGGGGCTGTGCGGGCCGACCGAGCCGAGGGCACGGCGATCGAGCCCGGCTCGATCTTCGACGTGCTCGACCGCGAGGTCGCCGCGCGGGCGATCGAGCGGCCGGGCGAGGCAGCTCCCAACCTGCTTGGAGGCTTTGTCGGCTACCTCGGCTACGAGCTCAAGGCCGACTGCGGCTCCACCAACGTGCACAGCTCCGACGTCCCCGACGCGGTGATGATGCTGGCCAACCGGGTCGTCGCCGTCGACCACGTCCACGGCCGCACCCACGTGCTGGCGGTTTGCGCCGACGAGGAGGTCGAGGAGGCCACCGCCTGGCTGGATGAGGCCGAGGCGGTCGCGCGCGATCTGCTCGCCGATCCGCCATCGCCGACCAGCGCCGCCGACCCGGCCTTCGGCGAGCCCAGCGACACCCACGTGCGCTTCGATTGCGGCCGCGGCCGCCGCCAGTACCTCGCCGACATCGACCGCTCGCAGGCCGAGATGGCCGCCGGCGAGTCCTACGAGGTCTGCCTCACCGACCAGATCTCGACCGCAGCCGAACCCGACCCCTTCGACCTCTACCGCAACCTGCGCCGCAGCAACCCGGCGCCGTTCGCCGCCTTCCTCAAGCTCGGCGAGGTCGCCGTGGTCAGCTCCTCGCCGGAGCGCTTCCTCTCGGTCGACCGCGAGCGCCGGGTCGAGGCCCGCCCGATCAAGGGGACGACGAAGCGCTCCGCCGACCCGGCCGAGGACGCGGCGCTGAAAGCCGAGCTGACCAGCGACGAAAAGACCTACGCCGAGCACCTGATGATCGTCGACCTGCTGCGCAACGACCTCGGCATCGTCTGCGAGGTCGGCAGCGTCGCCGTCCCCGAGCTGATGCTGGTCGAGGACTACGCCACCGTGCACCAGCTGATCTCCACGGTCGAGGGCCGGCTGCCGGCCGAGCGCAGCGCCGTCGAGTGCGCCCGCGCCTGCTTTCCCGGCGGCTCGATGACCGGCGCGCCGAAGCTGCGCACGATGGAGATCATCGACGACATCGAGGCCGAGGCGCGCGGCGTCTACTCCGGCGCGATCGGCTACTTCGGTCTCGACGGGGTGATGGACCTGAGCATCGTCATCCGCACCGTCGTCCTGCGCGAGGGGCGGACGACGATCGGCGCCGGCGGCGCGATCGTCATGCAGTCCGACCCGGTCGACGAGTTCGACGAGATCCTGCTCAAGGCGAAAGCGCCGATGGCGGCGATCGCCCGCACCGTCACCGGAAGCGACTCGTCCGACTCCTGGAGCGTCGAGCTGGAGCCGGCGCGGAACCGGGCGGCGGAGGCAGCGTGATGGAGGCGGCGGCCGAACCGAAGTGCCAGGTGCGGGAGGCGACCGAGGCCGATGTGCCGGCGATCGCGGCGGCGATCGGTGGGCTCCTGGTCGAGCTCAGCGGTGGCGGCCCACCGGCAAGCGAGCTTGAAGCGGCGACTTCCGAACTGGTCAGGGATAGGGGGATGGGTGCCCTGCTGGTGGCGGAGGCGGGGGGCGAGGACGGCATCGTGGGGGTCCTCGCCGCCAGCTGGCAGCACGCGATCCACGTGCCGGGGCGCTACGGCACGATCCAGGATCTCTGGGTCCACCCCGAGTGGCGCAGCCGCGCGGTCGGCCACGAGCTGGTCGAGGCCTATTGCGAGGTCGCTCGCAGGGAGGGCGCCAAGCGGATCGAAGTCGGCCTGCCGCGCGAGGACTTCGAGCGCATTGACGCGACCACCGCCTTCTACCGCGCCAACGGCTTCGAGCACCTCGGCCCGCGCATGCGGAGGAAGCTTTGATCGCGGAGCGACCAAGCGTGCATCCCTGGTTCTTCGCGCCGGGAGCGAAGCGGAGATGGTGGTGGTGAGCGCGGAGCTGTTGCTGGTCGAGCAGCGGGCGAACGTCGCGGGCGGGGACGATGGTGCCCACTGGATCCTCGAAGGCGGGCGCATCCTGCCCGGGGTCGACGACAACCGCCGCATGGCGGAGCTCCGCCGCGGCCTGCTGCGCCACGCGGGCGTTCGTGCCGCCGACGCCGACGCCGACAGCGAAGACGTCGAGCAGACGCTCAGCGTCCTGCACGATCCCGGCTACCTCGAGGCGCTGGCCGAGGTCTCGGCCGAGCCGGTGGTGATCCCGGAGCTGACCCCGCCCGGCCTGCCGCCCGACATCCCCGTCTGCTCTGGCCTGGTCGAGGCGGCGCGCGAGGGGGTGCGCACGGCGATGACAGCGGCCGAGCGCCTGGTCGAAGGCGCGCAGTTCACCTACGCGCTCTGCCGCCCGCCTGGCCATCACGCTGGGCCGGCCTGGTTCGCCGGCTACTGCTACCTCAACACCGCGGCGGCCGCGGTGCAGGTCCTGCGCCAGGCCGGCGTCAGCCCGGTCGGCATCCTCGACCTCGACCTGCACTACCCCAACGGCACCGCGGCGATCGTCGCCGGCATGGAGGACGCCAGCCTGCACTCGCTGCACGCCTGGCCGGTCACCAACGTCGCCGCCGGCACGGTCGATCCGAGCACCGACCGCGAGGTGGTGGTCGAGTTCCACGTGCCTCCCGAAGCGGAGCGCTATCTCGCCGCGGTGGCGGAGTGCCTCGAGGAACTCGACGAGGACTACGGCGCGGCCGCCCTCGTCGTCTCGCTCGGCTACGACATCGTCGCCGGCGACCCGCACGGCTCCTGGGAGTTCGAGCCGGCGATCTTCACCGAGATCGGCCGCCTGCTCGCCGCCTGCGGCAAGCCCGTCTGCGTGATCCAGGAGGGCGGCTACGCCCTCGACTCCCTGGCCGAGTGCAGCGAGGCCTTCGCCGCCGGCCTGCTGGGAGGGGTCCCCGCGTGAGCGACAACGGGCTGACGGGGTTCCGCGACCGGCTCGACCCGATCGACGAGCAGATCGCGCGCCTGCTCGGCGAGCGCTTCGAGATCTGCCGCGAAGTCGCCGCCTACAAGAGCGAGCGCGGGATCCCGATGATGCAGCCCGAGCGGGTCGCCGAGGTGCGCGCCCGCTACCTCGCCCGCGGCGCCGCGGTCAAGCTGCCGGAGGACTTCACCGCGGCGCTCTTCGAGCTGCTGATCGGTGCCACCTGCAAGCTCGAGGACGAGCTGATGGAGGAGGCGGTCGCGAGCGAGGGGCAGGAGCAGTGAGCGTCGCGCTGCCGCCCGGGCCGTCGATCTCCACGGAGGAGCAGTCAGCCCGCTGGGCGAGCGAGCCGCTGCCCTTCCTCGAGCAGTGCCGGGAGCGCTACGGCGACACCTTCACCCTGCGCTTGCGCCACCTCGGCACCTGGGTCCTGCTCTCCGACCCCGAGGACGTCAAACGGGTCTTCTCCACCGACACGAACGAGCTCGGCGTGGGGGTGCCGAACTTGGCGCTGCGCCCGGTGCTCGGCGCCCACTCGGTGATGCTGAGCGAGGAGCCCGAGCACATGACCCGCCGCAAGCTGATGCTGCCGCGCTTCCACGGCGAGCGCATGCGCGAGGACGCCGAGATGATGAGCGAGCTGGCGCGGCGCGAAGTGCGGGCCTGGCCGGTCGGCGAGCCGTTCGCGCTCTGGCCGCGGATGCAGGCGCTGACCCAGGAGGTCGTGATGCGGGCGGTCTTCGGTGACGACGGTGGGCGGTTGGACCGACTGCGGGGGCTGTTGAGCAACCTGACCGCGGTCTTCAACGACGACGAGCTTCTCGCCGACCTCGCCGAGCGCGGGCCGCAGTGGCTCGAAGACAGCCCCGGCTGGCGCGCGGCGATGGCGCCGGTCGAAGCGGAGGTACTGGCGGAGGCCCGGCGGCGTCGCGCCGAAGGTGAGGACGGGCGCAAGGACGCCGTCTCGATCCTGGTCGAGGCGCGGGGCGAGGATGGCACGCCGCTGAGCGAGAAAGACCTGCGCGACGAACTGCTGACCCTGCTCACCGACGGCCCCACCTCGAGCTCGCTGGCCTGGGTCTTCGAGCGCCTCCTGCGCCACCCCGAGAAGCTGGCCCGGCTGCAGTCCGAGCTGCTCGCCGGCGAGGGCGCTGCCTACCTCGATGCCGTGATCAAGGAGACGCTGCGCCTGCGCCCGCCGGTCTCGGTCGTCGTACGCCGCCTGCTGAAGCCGGCGACGCTGGGCGGCTACGACCTCCCCGCCGGGACGCTGATCGCGCCCTGTGTCTATCTGATCCACCACCGCTCGGACGTCTATGAGAACCCCGGCGAGTTCATCCCCGAGCGCTTCCTCACTCAGCGTGCCGCGGTGCCGACTTGGATCCCCTTTGGCGGCGGCGCCCGCCGCTGCCTCGCCGCCAGCTACGCCGAACAGGAGATGAAGCGGGTGCTGCGCACCGTGCTCGAGGAGGTCGAGCTGGAGCCGGTCGAGTCCCGCGGGGAGCGGGTGACCCGCGGCGCGATCGCCTTCAGCCCCGCCCAGCACGGCCTCGTAGTCGCCAAGCCGAGGACGCACGCTTATGTCTGAGCACGACCTCATAGTCGTCGGCGCCGGCGCCAAGGCGGCCGGGATCGCGACCAAGATCCACATCGTCAACAGCCTCGGCCTCGCCCAGATCTTCGCTTTGGTGATCGAGGGCACCGAGGTCGCCGCATCCTGGAAGGGCCGCAACGGCATGACCTCGGGCGAGGAGCCGCTGGCGGTGACGCCGATCAAGGACATCGGTTTCCCCTACCGGAGCCACGTCGAGTTCGGCGAGGCGGGCGAGGCGATCGACGCGGCGCTGGCCCAGTTCACCTGGCAGCAGCACATGATCAGCACCCGTCGTTACGCCCGTTGGGTCGACGCCGGCTCGCCCCAGGTGCGCCACCGCGACTACGGCGAGTACCTGACCTGGGTGCTCTCGCGAGCGAGCGAGGGCGTCGAGCACCTGGCCGCCCGGGTCACCCAGGTGACGCTCGACTCCGACGGCGAGCGCTGGTTGGTCGAGGCGGAGACGGCCGCGGGCAAGGAGGTGCACGCCGGCGGCGCCGTCGTCCTCACCGGCCCCGGCATCCACCGCGCCTTTCCCCACGAGCCCGCCGTGGCCGAGCGGGTCTTTCACTGCGACAGCCGCCGCGACGAGTTCGCTCGCATCCCGGAGGGGGCCCAGTGCGACGTGGCGATCGTCGGCGGCGGCGAGAGCGCGCTCAGCGCGACGATGTTCCTGCGCGGCATGCGCCCGGACTGCCGCTACACGATCTACACGCCGATGCTGCCGATGAGCCGCGGCGAGAGCTTCCTCGAGAACCGCGTCTTCTCCAACCCGGACACGGTCGAATGGGAGTCGCTCGACCAGCAGACCAGGCGCGACTTCGTCAAGCACTCCGACCGCGGCGTCTTCGACCCGCCCAGCCTGGCGGCGATCGCCTACGACGAGCGCTGCCGCTTCGTCACCGGTCGCGTTACCGACGTCGGCGCCGCCGCCTCGGGGGAGGGGGTGCGGCTCGAGTTCGAGGCACCCGAAGGCGCCGGCAGCAGGGAGCACGACTTCGTCGCCAACTGCACTGGCTTCGACCTGCTGGCGCAGCTGCGCACCCTCTTCCCGGCGACGGTGCGCGAGCAGATCGAGCGCAGTTGCGGCCCGATCTGGGATCGGCCGGCCGGCAGCGAAGTGCCGATCGGCCGCAACCTGGAGCTGAAGGGGATGCGCCCGTGGCTCCACATCCCTGGCCTGGCCGGCCTCAGCCAGGGCCCTGGCTTCGCCAATCTCGGCGCCCTCGGCCTGCTCTCCAACCGCGTGCTGCAGGCGCATATGGTCGCAAATACCGAACTACTTGACAGTTATAAACCGGTCGCATAGGGTCGCGGCGACGACGAGGGAGGCAGGGTCCAGATGGAGCGTTTGAGCAGGGTGTCGAGGTCCGCGCGAGCGGCGATCGGACTGTTTGCGGTGGTATTGGCGGCGGTGGTCGTGTTGGCCGGTTGCGGCTCGTCTTCGGGCGGCGGCGAAGAAGTCAGCCTCACTGGCTCGGGAGTGCCCAACAGCAACGATGCCAACACCCGCTACGAGCGCGGCCCGATCAACAGCGGCAATGTGAGCAACCTGCAGGTCGCCTGGAAACTGCCCCTGACCGGCGTCAGCGCCTTCGGCAGCTACGCCTCGTCGCCGGTCATCAGCAAGGGCGTGATGTACTCGCAGGACCTGGTCTCCAACGTCCAGGCGATCGAAGTCGAAACCGGCAAAGTCCTCTGGACCGCCAGCTTCGAACAGCCCGACCACGGGCCCAACGGCGTCGTCGTCGAAAACGGGTTGGTCTTCGGCGCGACGCCGACCGAAGCTTTTGCGCTCGACCAGAAAACCGGCAACGAGGTCTGGTCGGTGAAACTGACCCGCAACGCACACGAGGGCATCGACATGGCCCCCGGCTACCACGACGGTCTGATCTACGTCTCGACCGTGCCGGTCAACGTCGAAGAATTCTACGGCGGCGGCGCTGGCGGAATTCTCTGGGCGCTCGACGCCAAAACCGGCAAAAAAGTCTGGAGCTTCAAAACCGTGCCGGACGACCTCTGGGCGAAAAGCGCGGCGGCGAAAAAGGTCAACTCGGGCGGTGGGATGTGGTACCCGCCGGCGTTCGACGAAGAAGGCTCGATGTACGTCGCGGTCGGAAATCCCGGCCCGCTGCCGGGCACCGAACAGTTCCCCTGGGGCTCCAGCCGGCCCGGCCCCGACCTCTACACCGACTCGATCGTCAAGCTCGACGCCAAGACCGGCAAGCTGAAGTGGTACTTCCAGTTGACCCCGCACGACGTCAACGACTGGGACCTCAACGACCCGCCGATCCTGGTCAAAGCGGGCGGCAAGGACATGGTGATCGGCGCCGGCAAGTCGGGAATCGTGGTTGCCCTCGACCGCAAGAGCGGCAAACTGCTCTGGAAGCGCCCGGTCGGGATCCACAACGGCCACGACGACATCGGCAAGGAAGCGATGGAAGGCAAGACGCCGAAGCTGCCGGTGACGATCCTGCCCGGCTCGCTCGGCGGCGTGATCGCGCCGATGGCCACCGACGGCAAAACCCTCTTCGTGCCGGTGGTCAACTCGTCCCTGACCCTGCACAGCCAGGAAGAAAAGACGGAAGGCGGGCCCGGCAACGGCGAACTGGTCGCGATCGACCTTGCGACCGGCAAGGTCAAGTGGAAGGAAGAAACGGCCACTTCTGCCTTCGGCTTCGTGACCGCGGTCAACGACCTCGTCTTCTCGACCACCTACGACGGCACGGTGAGCGCCTTCAACGCGAAAACCGGCAGCGTGGTCTGGCGCGAAAAACTGCCCTCCGGCACCAACAGCGGCGTCACGGTCAAGGGCAACATGCTGATCGCGCCGGCGGGAGTGGCGGCGGCGGAAGGCCAGAAGCCGCAGATCGTCGCCTACAAGCTCTCCGAATAGAGACCTACTCCGCGGCCGGCGAGTCCACCTCGCGCAGGCGGTGCGTGTCGACGTCGTAGACGAAGCCGCGCACCGCATCGCGGTGGGGGAGGAAGACGGATCGCCGTACCCGCAGGATCGACTGGCGCAGGTCGGCGTCGAGGTCTTTGAACGACTCGATCGCGAAGGAGGGAGAGACGCCGGTCGCCTCCTGTAGTTCGGCGCGAAAGCCGTCGTCGCTGATCTTCTGCATGCCGCAGTCGCTGTGGTGGATCAGCATCACATCGCGGGTGCCGAGCAGCCGCTGGGAGATCGCCAGGGAGCGGATCACGTCATCGGTGATTACGCCGCCGGCGTTGCGCAGCACATGCGCCTCGCCGTCGCTCAGGCCGAGGGCGGCGAAGACGTCGAGGCGGGAGTCCATGCAGGTGACGATCGCCAGGCGCCGGCGCGGCGCCACCTCGAGGTGATTCTCCGCTAACGCCGCGGCGAAGATCTTGTTTTTCTCCAGCAGTTCGTCGATCGTGCCCGTCATGCGCGGAACCCTAGCTCCGATTGGCCGCGGCTTGCCCGGGTTGACATATTCAGAGATTGAGTACTAGCTTGTGTACGGGAGAGGGGGCATGGGAGGTTGGAGGCGCTGCACGAGATTCGAGCTGAGCTTGTTGCCCGCTTGCGGGCGCGATCAGCTGAGATCGAAGACACGGTCTTCAACCGAGTTCGTCAAATGGCGAATCCGGTTGAAAGGGACGACCCCGAGTACCGTGCCTATCTGCGCGCGACGGTGGCGGAGGCGATCGACTATGCGCTGCTGGGCATCGAGCGGGGTGAGGATTGGGAGGGCCCGATCCCGGAAGCGGCGATGGTGCAGGCGCGCAGGGCGGCCCGCACCGGCGTCAAACTAGACGCGGTCCTGCGCCGCTACGCAGCGGGCGATCGCCTTGTCGGCGAGTTTGTCGTCGACGAGGCGTCGCGCCTACCCAACGAGGCGATGCGGCCCCTCGTGCGGGCCCAGGGCCCGCACGTCGACCGCATGATGGCCGTGGTCGCGACCGAGTACATGGACGAGCTGGAGCGGATCAGGCGCTCGCCCGCTCAGCGCGTCGCCGAACGGGTGCAGCGCCTGCTCGATGCCGATTCGCCCGCCGACGCGGCCGGGCTCGACTACGAACTCGACACCTGGCACCTGGGCTTGGTCGTGACCGGCTCCCGTCCCGACGTTGCCGCCCGCACCCTGTCGGCCGGCCTCAATCGTCAATTGCTGGTGGTTCCGCAGGGCAACGACAGCGCTTGGGCCTGGCTGGGCGGCCGGCAGCGCACGATGGTCGACGAAGTGGAGCGTTATCTCGGCGCCGGCGTGCTGGGCGACGTGGCGCTCGCGGTCGGCGAGCCCCGTTGGGGCCTGGAAGGGTGGCGCCTCACTCATTACGAGGCGAGGGCGGCGCAGCAGGTGATGATGCGCCGCCCTCAGCCCCTCACCCAGGCAAGCGACGTCATCCTGCTGGCGGCCGTGCTGCGCGACGAGATGCTGGCGCAGTCGCTGCGCGAGACCTATCTAGCGCCGCTCGACGACGGCGACTCGGGCCTGGGCCTGCGCGAGACCCTGCGCGCTTATTTCGACGCCGGCTTCAACGCTGCCACCGCCGCCGCCGCCCTGGAAGTGGACCGGCACACGGTTCAGCGCCGACTGCGCAAGGTTGAGGAGGCGCTGGGACGGCTGCTGCATTCCTGCCACGCCGAGCTCGAGGTGGCGCTGGTCTTGGAGGAACTCGACAAGGACATGGCGCTACCCAGTCTGAGCGCGGTCGGGAGCGGCTGAAATCGGTGTTTTGGCTCTCGATGGGACACTTTGGCGAGCCTCTAACGCACTGGCGCACCACATTGGTGCAGCGGGCATTGAACCAGCGCGGTAGATATGAGGTGTCAGCAGGGAGGCGTGACGCTCGGTAGTCGAGTGCTCGGCGCCCCGAATCGGGAAATTCAGCGAGGGCAGACAATGCCAGGGTCCCCAGGAGTCGTCCAAACACTTTCGCCATCTCGCGCAGAGGTGTCCGGTTCGCCGGGCAGCTTGGCGAGCGCGCGGCTTGAACAGCGCGAGGCCGGCCGCCACCAGGCAACCGGAATCTCGAGGGTTGCCTGGGTGCCCCAGGAGGACTTCGACCAAGGCGAGTGGTTGGCCACCGGTCGTCGCTTGGGGGCGATCGGGCGCTGCAGTCAGTGGTGGATCGGCGACTGGATTCGTTACGGAACCTCCCGCTGGGGCGAGAAATACGTAGAGGCAGCGAGGGTCACCGGTTATGACGTCGCCAGCCTGAGGAACATGGCCTGGGTTGCCGCCCAGTTCGACGTGTCACTACGTAGTGACAAGCTCACCTGGAGTCATCACGTGCTCTTGGCGCCGCTGGAGAAGGACGAACAGCGCCACTGGATCGGGCGCGCGATCGAGGCGCGGCTTTCGGTTGCCGACCTGCGCTTGGAGTTGCGGGCCAGGGGACGCGGCGCCCGCCGGGGGAAGGGTGCCGAGAGCGATCGGAGCGAGGGGCTGGGGGCGGAGGTATGTCCGCATTGCGGACATAAGCTGAGCGGGTCGACGGACTAGCCGTCGGTGGCGGTTGCCGCAAGCGGTTGGAACTGCCGTTCGGGCGGGCTCTACGCGGTCAGCGATCTGCACGTCGATCACGCTGAGAACCGCGAGCTGGTTCAGCGGATGCTGCCTCGCTCAGAGCGGGACTGGTTGATCGTCGCCGGCGACGTAGCCGACGATCGGGCCGGGGTCGAGTGGGCACTGCGGCTGCTCGCCGAGCGCTTCGAGCGGGTGGTCTGGGTGCCCGGCAACCATGAGCTGCTCACATACAAGGACGACCCGACGCAGCTGCGCGGCGAGCGGCGCTACCGCAACCTGATCGAGCTGTGCCGCGAGATCGGCGTGCTTACCCCTGAGGACCCCTACCCGCGTTGGGACGGTCCGGGGGGGCCAGTGCTGGTGGCGCCGCTCTTCCTCCTCTACGACTACTCCTTCGGCAGCAACGTCGCGGCGAGCAGGGCGGAGGCGATGCGCCTCGCCCACCAGGCCGGCGTCGTTTGCGTCGATGAGTACCTGCTCCACCCCGAGCCGTACCCGAGCCGCGAGGCCTGGTGCGCGGCGAGGGTTGCCGAGGCAGAGTGGCGGCTGGGCGACGCCGACCCGGCCCTGCCGACGGTTCTGGTCAATCACTTTCCGCTGATCGTCGAGCCCACGCGGCTGTTGCGCCATCCGGAGTTCGCCCAGTGGTGCGGCACGACCCTGACCGCCGATTGGCACCGCCGCTTCCGGGCGAAGGCGGTCGTCTACGGCCACCTGCACATCCCGCGCACCTCCCGGCACGATGGCGTTCGCTTCGAGGAGGTCTCGGTCGGCTACCCGCGCGAGCGAGCGCTCCGGCCGGGGTGGCCGTCGGAGCCGCGCCGAATCTTGCCCGAGGCCGTCCGTGCTTGAGCGCCTTCTGCCCGACTCGGCGGCGGTCGTCGCCACCACCGGGGACCGCAGCGTCGAGTTGTTCCCGGTCGAGCGCGAGGCGCTCGGTCAGGCAGTAGAGAAGCGCCAGCGCGAGTTCGTCACCGCCCGCGCCTGCGCGCGCGAGGCGCTCGCAGAGCTCGGCATCCCGCCGCAGCCGATTCCGACCGGGTCGCGCGGCGAGCCAGTCTGGCCGGATGGCGTCGTCGGCAGCATCACCCACTGCGCTGGCTACCGGGCCTGCGCCGTGGCCGCGAAGAGCGACCTGACCACGATCGGAATCGACGCCGAGGTCGCCGAGCCGCTGCCGCAAGACCTGATCGACGACATCGCCCTGCCGGAGGAGCGCCACTGGATCGAGCGGTTCGCCGCCGAGACCCCGGGCGTGAGTTGGGACCGGCTCCTCTTCAGCATCAAGGAGTCCATCTACAAGGCCTGGTTCCCCCTGACGAGGAGTTGGCTCGGCTTCGAAGATGCCAGCGTCGCCCTCGACCGCGAGCGCGGCGCCTTCTCGGCCCAGTTGCTAGTTCCCGGCCCGACTCTGCACGGGCGGCAGCTGGACGGCTTTCGCGGCCGCTGGCTCATTGCCGACGGGCTCGTGTTCAGCGCGATCGCCGTGCCCGCCGACGGCCGGCCGTAGGGCTTCCTTTTTTGGGTCCCCGAGTGTTTGCGGTCTACGCTGTTTTTGCTGCACCTGTGAATAGCTAGGGAGGGGAAAATTTGGCCGGGGCCGGGGGAAATGGCTCGCTGATTGCCGTGGTCGGCATTGGTTGCCGGCTGCCTGGCGCGCCCGATCCAGAGGGTTTCTGGAGGCTGCTCAGCGAGGGTCGTGACGCCGTCGGGGAGATCCCCGCGCGGCGTCTCGAGCTGGCCGGCTACGCGGATGAGGAGCGAGCGCTCTGGGAGTCCGAGTCGGGGGCGCGTTTCGGCGCCTTTCTCGCGGACGTCGAGGGCTTCGACCTCGCCTTCTTCGGTATCTCGCCACGCGAGGCGGCGGCGATGGACCCGCAGCAGCGGCTCGCGCTCGAGCTTGCCTGGGAGGCGCTCGATGACGCCGGCGCCGGCGCCGAGAGAGACGGCGCCGGCGTTTTTCTCGGTTCGATTTCAAGCGATTACTCGACGTTGCTTGATCGATATGGCGCCGAGGCGATCGACCGGCACTCGGTCACCGGCCTGCAGCGCGGAATCATCGCCAACCGCGTCTCCTACGCGCTCGGCCTCTCCGGCCCGAGCTTCACCGTCGACGCCGCCCAGTCGTCCTCGCTGGTCGCGGTCCACCTCGCCTGCGAGAGCCTGCGGCGGGGGGAGAGCGAGATCGCTCTGGCCGGCGGGATCCACCTCAACATCGATCCCCGCGGAGCGCTGAAGGCCTCGCGCTTCGGCGGCCTCTCGCCGGACGGCCGCTGCTTCGTCTTCGACGATCGCGCTAACGGCTACGTCCGTGGCGAGGGTGGTGGGATCGTCGTCCTCAAGACGCTGGCGCGGGCGCAACGCGACGGCGACCGCGTCTACTGCGCGATCCGCGCCACCGCGGTCAACAACGACGGCGGCGGCGCGGGGCTGACCGTGCCCAACCGGGAGGCCCAGGAAGGCGTTATCGCTCGGGCCTGGCGCCGGGCCGGCCTGAAGCGATCCGCCGCCCAGTACGTCGAGCTGCACGGCACCGGCACCGCGGTCGGAGACCCGGTGGAGGCGGCGGCATTGGGCGCGGTTCTCGGCGCGGGCCGTGAAGGAAGGGCGGCCCTGGCGGTCGGCTCGGCCAAGACCAACATCGGCCACCTCGAGGGGGCCGCCGGGATCGCCGGCCTGATCAAGGCGGCACTTGCGATCGAGCGCCGCCGACTCCCCGCCAGCCTCAACTTCGAGCGCCCCAACCCGGAGATCCCGCTCGATCGGCTTGGTCTGCGGGTGCAGCGGGAGCTCGGGGCCTGGCCCGACGAGAGCGCACCCCTGCTCGCCGGGGTCAGCTCTTTTGGCATGGGTGGGACGAACTGCCACGTCGTGCTCGCCGAGGCGCCCGAGTTGAGCGCCGCGCCGGCGACCGACGCGCCCGACCCCGCTGGGCCTGTCCTGCTCCCCCTCTCGGCCCGCTCCCCGGTGGCGTTGGGCGATGTCGCGATGCGCCTGGCGGCCGAGATCGAGGCCGACCCCGAGCTGAACCCGCTCGATCTCAGCTTCTCGCTGGCGACGGCCCGGACTGCCCTCGAGCAGCGGCTGGCGATTGTCGGCAACTCGCGCGACGATTTGCTGGAGAGGCTGCGTGCCGCCGGCCGGGGAGAGCTGCCCGATGGGGTCGTCAGGGGGCGTGGGGCGAGCGAGCGGCGCCCCGTCTTCCTCTTCGGCGGGCAGGGCTCGCAATGGCCGGGGATGGCAAGCGGGCTGCTCGATTCCTCAGCGCCGTTCGCCGACAGCATCGCCGCCTGCGAGCGCGCCCTCGCCCCGCACCTCGACTGGTCGTTGAGCGAGGTCCTGCGCGATCCCGACGGCGATCGGCTCGATCGCGTCGACGTCGTGCAGCCGGTCCTCTTCGCGGTGATGGTCTCGCTGGCGCGGCTCTGGGAAGCGCATGGCGTCAGGCCGGCGGTGGCGGTCGGCAACTCGCAGGGGGAGATCGCCGCCGCCCACGTCTGTGGCGCGATCTCGCTCGCCGACGCGGCTCGGCTGGTGGCCCTGCGCTCGCGGGCGCTGACCGCGCTCGTCGGCAAGGGGGGCATGCTCGCCGTCTCGTCCTCGCCCGAGCGGCTCGCGCCGCTGCTGGAGCGCGGCGGAGACGAGGTTTCCCTCGCGGCCGTCAACGGTCCCGAGACGGTGACGCTCTCCGGTGCATCGGACGCGCTCGCGTGGATTCGCGGCGAGCTCGACCGGGAGGGCACGCGGGTGCGCGATGTCGCCGCCAACGACTGCGCTGGTCACTCGGTCCAGATCGAGCAGCTGCGCGAGGAGCTTCTCAGCGCCTTTGCTCCCGTATCGCCAGGGGCAGCCCGGATCCCCTTCTACTCGACGGTCACCGGGACCGCGCTCGATACCGCCGAGCTGGGGCCCGAGCACTGGTACCGCAACCTGCGCCAGACGGTGCTCTTCGAGCCGGCGTTGCGCTCGTTGCTCGCCGCCGGCCACCGCGCTTTCTTGGAGATCTCGCCGCACCCGATGCTCGCCTACGGCGCCGAGGAGACGATCGAGGACTGGGCCGGGGCCGAGCAGGAGGAAGAGGCATTCGTGCTCGCCACCCTGCGGCGTGGCGAGGGCGGCCCGGAGCATTTCGCCCGGGCCCTCGCGCGGGCTCACGTGCGTGGGTTGGAGATCGATTGGCAGGCTCATTTCGCCGGCACGGCGCCGCGCCGGGTCCCGCTCCCCACCTATCCCTTCCAGCGCCGGCGCTGCTGGTTCGACCTCGACCGCGAGCAGGTCGAGCCGCGGCCTGCCGGGCAGGGTGCTTCCTCGCCAGAGGGGGCGGTCCCGGCCGATCCGGCGGCGCCAGCGCAAGCGGACATCGAGGAGGTGGTCGGCAACGAGGTCGCGGCCGTGCTCGGTTACGCCGGCGCCAGCGAGGTTCCGCGCGAACGGTCGTTCAAGGAGCTCGGCTTCGACTCGATCGCGGTCGTCGAGCTGCGCAACCGCCTGCGCGAGGCGACCGGCAGACCGCTGACGAGCGCGGCGATCTACAACCACCCGACCACGGCGCTGTTGGCCGGTTACCTGCGTGAGCCCGCTGGCGACGCCGTCGAGGTTGCCGGTGCGGCCGTCGGGCTCGCCGCCGGGGAGCCGATCGCGATCGTCGGCATGGCGTGCCGCTATCCCGGCGGCGCCGACCGGCCCGAGCAGCTCTGGCAGTTGCTCGAGGAGGGACGCGACTGCATCGGTGGCTTCCCTTCCGATCGGGGCTGGGACCTGGGGCGGCTGTATCACCCCGACCCCGCCCACCCCGGCACGAGCTACGCGCGCGAAGGCGGCTTCCTCGCCGACCCGGGCGCCTTCGATGCGGAGTTCTTCGGCATCTCGCCGCGCGAGGCGACGGCGATGGACCCCCAGCAGCGGCTCGCGCTGGAGCTGAGCTGGGAGGCGCTCGAGGACGCCGGCATCGACCCCCTGTCCCTGCGCGGCGGCCGGGCGGGCGTCTTCCTCGGGATCAGCTCGCAGGACTACACGGCGGGCCTGCGCGGCGGCGAGGAGGGCACCGAGGGCTACCGCCTGATCGGCAGCGCGACGAGCGTCGCCTCCGGCCGGATCGCCTATGCGCTGGCGCTTGAGGGACCGGCGATCACGATCGATACGGCCTGCTCCTCCTCGCTCGTCGCCCTCCACCTCGCCGCCGGGGCGCTGCGCGGCGGCGAGTGCTCGCTTGCCCTGGCCGGCGGCGCCACCGTGCTCTCCAGCCCGGGACTGTTTACCGAGTTCTCGCGCCAGCGCGGCCTTGCCCCGGACGGGCGCTCCAAGTCGTTCTCGGCGAGCGCAGATGGGGTCGGCTGGGGCGAGGGGGCCGGCCTGTTGGTGCTCGAGCGGCTCTCCGATGCGAAAGCCAACGGGCACCCTGTCCACGCCCTGATCCGCGGCTCGGCGGTCAACCAGGACGGCGCCTCCAACGGCCTCACCGCCCCCAACGGCTTCGCTCAAGAGCGGGTGATCCGCCAGGCCCTGGCCGGCGCCGGGCTGGAGCCGAGCGAGGTCGACGCGGTCGAGGCGCACGGTACCGGCACGACGCTAGGCGACCCGATTGAGGCCGAGGCGCTGCTGGCGACCTACGGCCGCGAGCGCGAGGCGCCGCTGCGCCTCGGCTCGGTCAAGTCGAACATCGGCCACACCCAGGCCGCGGCCGGGGTCGCCGGCGTGATCAAGATGGCGCTGGCGATGCGGGCGGGGGTCCTGCCGCGGACGCTGCACCTCGACGCTCCCACGCCGGAGGTCGAGTGGGGCGACGGCGCCGTCCAACTGCTGAGCGAGGCGGAGCCCTGGCAGCGTGGCGAGCAGCCGCGCCGCGCCGGTGTCTCCTCCTTCGGCATCAGCGGCACCAACGCGCACCTGATCTTGGAGGAGGCACCGCAGTCTTCCGCTTGGGAGGAAGAGCAGGGGAAGGAAGGCTCTGGTGCCTCCTCCAGGGAAGCGGCAGACCCAGCGCCGCTGCCCTTCGTCCTCTCGGCTCGCTCCCAACCCGCCTTGAGCGATGCGGCGGGGCGCTTGGTCGCACACCTGCGCACCGTCCCCGAGCTCGCGCTCGGGGACGTTTCCTACTCGCTGGCGACGACGCGAGCGGCGCTGCCCGAGCGCGCGCTCGTCCAGGCCTCCTCCCGCGAGCAGTTGCTCGCCGAACTGGAAGCGCTCGCGCAGGGCGTCGCGGGGAAGGCCACGGCGCGGGGGGCCGCCGCCGGCGGTCGGCTTGCCTACCTCTTCAGCGGCCAGGGCTCCCAGCGGCTCGGCATGGGCCGGGAGCTGCACGCGAGCTACCCGGTCTACGCGCAGGCCTTCGACCGGATTTGTGCGCTCTTCGACGCCGAGCTAGAGCGCCCGCTGGCCGCGGTCGTCTTCGGCTCCGGCGTGCGGGCGGCGCGGCTGCTCGACAACACCGCCTACGCCCAGCCGGCCCTCTTCGCGACCGAGTTGGCGCTCTTCCGGCTGCTCGAGTCCCTGGGCCTCGAGCCCGACCTGCTGCTCGGGCACTCGGTTGGCGAGATCGTCGCCGCTCACCTCGCCGGTGTCTTCTCGCTCGCCGATGCGGTCAAGCTGGTCGCCGCGCGCGGCGCGGCGATGGCGGCGCTGCCGGCGGGGGGAGCGATGCTGGCGCTGGAGGCCTCGGAGACAGAGGCCCTGGCGGCGATCGAGGGCAAGGAGCAACTGCTCTCCCTGGCGGCGATCAACTCGCCGAGCGCCACCGTGATCTCAGGCGATGCCAAGGCAATCGAAGAGATCGAGTCCCAGTTCCAAGGCGAAGGGCGAAAGACCAAGCGCCTCGCCGTCTCCCACGCTTTCCACTCGCCGCTGATCGAGCCGATGCTGGAGGAGTTCTCGGCGATCGTCTCCTCGCTCGCCCTCGGCGAGCCGAGGCTGCCGGTCGTCTCCAATCTCAGCGGCGAGGTCCTGACCCCAGAGCAAGCGACCGACCCTGCCTACTGGGTCGCCCACGTGCGCCGGCCAGTCCGCTTTGCCGATGGGGTTCGCTCGCTGCGCGAGCGGGGGGCCGGCGCTTTCCTCGAGCTCGGCCCCGACCCGGTGCTGAGCTCGATGGCAGCGGCCTGCCTCGACGACGAGGAGCGGGGGCTTGGCTTCGCCCCGTCGCTGCGCCGAGGTCGTCCTGAGGCCGAGTCCTTGCTCGCGGCCATCGCCGTCGCCCAGGTCAACGGTGCCGCGATCGACTGGCGGCGCTTCTTCGCCGACGCTGCGCCGAGGCGGGTGGCGCTGCCGACCTACCCGTTTCAGCGCAAGCGCTACTGGCTGTCGGAGGGCGACGGCTCGCAGGGTGCCCGCGCCGCCGGTCAGACGGGACTCGATCACCCTCTGCTCGGCGCCGCGATCGAGGCCGCCGGCGACGGCTCGCTCACCCTCACCGGCCGGGTCTCGCTCTCGAGTCACCCTTGGCTGGCCGACCACGCGGTCCTGGGCTCGGTGCTGTTTCCCGGTACCGGCTTCCTCGAGCTGGCCCTGCGCGCCGGCGAGGAGGTTGGCCTGCGCGGGGTGGAGGAGCTCACCCTGCAGGCGCCGTTGGTCTTGTCCGAGCAGGCGGGTGTACAGCTTCAGGTGAGCGTCGGGGCGGCCGACGGCGACGGGCGTCGTGAGCTGGCGATCTACTCGCGAGCCGAGGACGGGGGGGACGAGGGTTTGACGGCTGACCGCGGCTGGATTGGGCATGCAGGCGGGGTGCTGTACGAGCCTCCGCAGCCGATTCAGCCCGGTGGAACCTGGCCGCCGCGAGGAGCCGAGCCGGTCGACGTCGAGTTCCAGTACGACCGCCTGGCCGAGGTCGGCTTCGACTACGGCCCCGCCTTCCAGGGCCTGACCGCGGCCTGGCGGGACGGCGAGGACCTCTACGCCGAGGTGACGCTGCCCGAGATCCAGCGCTCTCGGCCCGGGCAATTCGTCAGCGACCCCGTCCTGCTCGACTCCGTCCTCCACGCGATCGGCCTCTCCGCCGCCGGCGATCCCGCTGGGGAAGGCCAAGTTCAA
Source organism: Solirubrobacterales bacterium (assembly GCA_036271315.1). Taxonomy (GTDB): domain Bacteria; phylum Actinomycetota; class Thermoleophilia; order Solirubrobacterales; family 70-9; genus VRUE01. Next base: position 210,031 of record DATBAV010000018.1, read on the forward strand.
CTCCCCTTTGCCTGGAGTGAGGTGGTGGCGGCGGCGGGTGAGGTCGGTTCCCGCCTGATCGCCCGGATCGCCGCCGACGGAGCCGGCGGGATCTCGCTCTCGCTGGCCGATCCGAGCGGCGCTCCCGTGCTCGAGGTCGGCTCGTTGGCGAGGCGGCCGTTGAACCAGGAGCAGTTGAGCGAGCAGCGCCCCCGCTCGGAGACCCTCTTCGAGCTCGGCTGGCACGAGCTCGAACTTGGCGAGGGGGCGGTCGAACCGGTGGTGCTCGGGGCGGCGGAGGGGCCGGCGGCCCTCTGCGAGCGCGAGGGCGCTCCCCCTGAGCTGGTCGTCTGCGATCTCGGGCAGGCCGCGAGCGCCGCCGAGGCGGGCTCGCGCTCGCGCCAGCTCGCCGAACGTACTCTCGATTTGACCCAGCAGTGGCTGGCCGAGGAGCGGTTGGCCGAGAGCCGCCTCGTCTTTCTCACCCACGGTGCGACATCGGTGGACGGCGCCGAGGTGAGCGACCCCGCGGCCGCCGCTGTGTGGGGACTGGTGCGCAGTGCTCAGACCGAGCACCCGGGCCGTTTCGTCCTGATCGACAGCGACTCGACCCCGGCCTCGGCAAGCGTCCTGCCCGCCGCTCTGATGGCCGTCGCGGAGCCCCAGCTCACCCTGCGGGAAGGCCGCGCCTTGATGCCGCGACTGGCGCGCGCCCCCGTCGCGGAAGCACCGCCGGTGGGCTTCGACCCGGGCAAGACCGTGCTGATCACCGGCGGCACCGGCGGCCTCGGGGCGCTCTTCGCACGCCATCTTGTCGCCGAGCACGGTGCCCGGCACCTGCTCCTGGTCAGTCGCGCCGGCGAGAACGCGCCGGGTGGCACCGATCTCGCCGCGCAGCTCGAGGAGCTGGGAGCGACCGTGAGCCTGGCGGCCTGCGACGTCAGCGACCGCGCCCAGCTCGAGCACTTGCTCGACTCGATCGACGCTAGGCGGCCGCTCGGGGCCGTGGTCCACGCGGCCGGGGTGGTCGAGGACGGCACGATCGAGGCCCTCGACGCCAGGGCCCTGGGCAGCGTGTTCGCGCCCAAGGCCGAGGCGGCCTGGCACCTGCACGAGCTGACCGCGGGGATGGAGCTCTCGGCCTTCGTGCTTTTCTCCTCGGTCGCCGCGACCTTCGGCAGCGCCGGCCAGGCCAACTATGCGTCGGCGAACGCTTTTCTCGACGGCCTCGCCTCCTATCGGCGCGGCCGAGGGCTGGCGGCGACCTCGCTGGCTTGGGGGCTGTGGAGCCCGGAACGGGGCATGGGCTCGGGCCTGGCCACGGCGGACCTGGCGCGGATGCGGCGCTCGGGCGTCGAGGCGATGTTGGAGAACCAGGGGCTGGCGCTCTTCGACTCGGCGCTCTGCTCGGAGCGTGCGGTCGCAGTGGCGGCGCGCCTCGACCCGATCGCCCTACGCTCGCAGGCGGTGGCGGGAACCCTGCCCCCGGTCCTCTCGGGATTGGTCAAGGTCCCATCCCCGCGCACGGGAGGCAGCTCGCTCGCAGCGCGCTTAGGCCGCATCGACGAGGCGGCGAGGGAAGAGCACGTGCTCTCCCTGGTGCGGGGGGAAGTCGCCACGGTTCTCGGCCACGGATCGGCGGAGGAGATCGACGTCGGCACGGCCTTCAAGGATCTGGGCTTCGACTCGCTGGCCGCGGTCGAGCTGCGCAACCGGCTCAAGGCGGCGACTGGGTTGCGGCTGGCGGCGACCACGGTCTTCGACCATCCCACGCCGGCGGCGCTGGCACGGCACCTGCTTGCGACGGTCGGCGCGGGTCGGCCGGAGAGGCCCCTCGCGGTCCGGGCGTCAGCGAGCGACGAGCCGATCGCGATCGTCGGCATGAGCTGTCGCTATCCGGGCGGAGTGGAGTCCCCCGGGCAACTCTGGCGGTTGCTCGCAGAGGGCCGCGACGCGATCTCGGCCTTTCCCGACGATCGCGGCTGGGACCTGGGCCGACTCTATGACCCCGACCCCGCGGTTCCGCGAACCAGCTACGCCAGGGAGGGCGGTTTCTTGCCCGATCCGGGGCAGTTCGACGCCGAGTTCTTCGGCGTCCCGCCGCGCGAGGCGATTGCGATGGACCCGCAGCAGCGCCTGCTGCTCGAGACCTGCTGGGAGGCGCTCGAGCACGCCGGCATCGATCCCGACAGCCTGCGCGGCGAGCCGGCCGGGGTCTTCGCCGGGATCATGCACCACGATTACGGTGGCGCCGGTGTGCCGCCGGTCGAGGTCGAGGGCTATCTCGCGGTCGGCGTCGCCGGCAGCGTCGCCTCCGGTCGCGTTGCCTACCAGCTTGGGCTCGAGGGCCCCGCCCTCACCGTCGACACCGCCTGCTCCTCCTCGTTGGTGACGCTGCACCTGGCCTCGCAGGCACTGCGTCAAGGCGAGTGCAGCCTTGCCCTTGCCGGTGGCGCGACAGTGATCTCGACCCCCAGCCTCTTCGTCGAGTTCGCCCGCCAGCGCGGGCTCTCTGCCGACGGTCGCTGCAAGTCGTTCTCCGACGGCGCCGACGGAGTCGGCTGGGCGGAGGGGGTGGGGATGCTGGCGCTCGAGCGCCTCTCCGACGCGCAGCGAAACGGCCACGAGGTCCTCGCCACGATCCGCGGCTCGGCGGTCAACCAAGACGGCGCCTCCAACGGCCTCACCGCTCCCAACGGCCCCTCGCAGGAGCGGGTGATCCGGCAGGCCCTTGCAAACGCACGTCTGGAGCCCGCCGACATCGACGCGGTCGAGGCCCACGGCACTGGCACCACGCTCGGCGACCCGATCGAGGCAGGAGCCCTCTTGGCCACCTACGGCCAGGAGCGCGAGGCCCCGCTTCGCCTCGGCTCGGTCAAGTCCAACATCGGCCACACCCAAGCGGCGGCGGGAGTGGCGGGGGTGATCAAGACGGTGATGGCGATGCGCGAGGGCGTCTTGCCGAAGACCCTTCACGTCGATTCCCCTTCCTCCAAGGTCGACTGGGAGGCGGGGGACATCGAGCTCCTGACCGAGGCCAGCGAGTGGAAG
>DATBAV010000019.1:0-80143 GCA_036271315.1 Solirubrobacterales bacterium
CCGACGTCTGGTGGTGCGCCGCCGACGTCGGCTGGATCACCGGCCACACCTACATCGTCTACGGGCCGCTCGCCAACGGGGCGACCAGCGTGATGTGGGAGGGGGCCCCGGACTACCCGCACCAGGGGATCTGGTGGGAGATCGCCGAGCGCTACAAGGCGACGATCCTCTACGCGGCGCCGACGGCGATCCGCACCTTCATCAAGTGGGGCGCCGAGATCCCGGACAAGTACGACCTCTCCAGCCTGCGGCTGCTGGGCTCCGTCGGCGAGCCGATCAACCCGAAGGCGTGGCTCTGGTACCACCGGGTGATCGGCGGCGAACGGTGCCCGATCGTCGACACCTGGTGGCAGACCGAGACCGGCGGCATCATGATCACGCCGCTGCCGGGGATCACCGCGACCAAGCCGGGCTCGGCGACGACACCGTTCCCGGGGGTGAAGGCCGAGGTCGTCGACGAGAAGGAGGGGGAGCCGCTCGCCGAGGGCCAGGGCCTCTTGATGCTCGAACGTCCCTGGCCTTCGATGCTGCGCACGCTCTATAAGGAGGACGACCGCTTCATCGAGACCTACTTCTCGAAATTCGGGAAAGAGCGCTATCTGGTCGGCGACGCGGCGCGCCGCGATTCCGACGGCTACTTCTGGGTGATCGGCCGCATCGACGACGTCGTCAACGTGTCCGGGCACCGGCTCTCGACGGCGGAGGTGGAGTCGGCGATCGTCGCTCACGAAAGCGTCGCCGAGGCGGCCGTGATCGGCCAGACCGACGAGGACACCGGCCAGGCGATCTGCGCCTTCGTCACCCTGCAGGGCAACGCCGAGCCGAGCGATGAGCTGCTCGAGGACATCCGCGCCACGGTGGCGGATCGGATCGGCAAGTTCGCCCGCCCGAAGCGGATCATCTGGGCCGACGACCTGCCCAAGACCCGTTCCGGCAAGATCATGCGCCGCCTCCTGCGCGACATCGCCGAGGGCCGCGCTCTGGGCGACGTGACCACCCTGCGCGACCCAGACGTGATGGGCGAACTGGAGGCCAAGATCGCCGAGGCGCGCGACTCCGAGGACTGAGCATCACGTTTGACACGTATTACGACGCAAACGCGATGCTCTAACTGCTGCGCTCGTCGACCAGGTGCTGGACGGCGACCTCGAGCGACTGCAGCTGTTCCTGCACGCTCTTCAGCTCGCGTAGGGCGAGTTCCTCGGCGCTGAGCTGCTCGGCCGCCAGCTCCCGCTCCACTTCGGCGATTTCGGGGCTGAGGAAGCGCTCCGCGAAGGCGCCGGTGAGCAGGGCGACGAAGCCGATGCCGATGACCAGGATTGCGGTCGAGACGATCTCGCCGCCGGTTGTGGTCGGGTAGATGTTGGAGCCGAGCGTGGTCATCGTCGTCACGGCCCAGTAGATCCCGTCCCAGTCGGTGAGGTGCTGGCTGTGTTTCTCGAAGGCGACGAAGAGGGCGCCGCCGCCGACCACGGTCAGCAGGGCGAGAAACATCGCGTAGTGCAGCCCCTCCAGCGAGAAGACCTCGCGCGAGAGCTGGGCCAGGCGCATCAGGCGGACCAGCCGCAGGAGACGGAGCACACGCAGCCCCTGCAGCCCGGCGGGCAGCAGGGGCGGGGTGAAGATGACGATGAAGGGGTCGAGCGGGTGGTGGCGGAGCCAGAGCCGGCGGTTGGGGACGACGGCGAGCATCACCACTAGCTCGACCAGGAAGGCGACCCAGGTGACCCAGTTGAGGATGCGGGCGACGTCCTCCAGCGCGCCGCCAGGGTGTGACTCGCTGATCGCCACCATCGGCAGGGTCAGCGCCGCGGCGATTAGCATCGGCGTGTTCAGCGCTTCCGCCACCCGCGTGCTGCGCGCGTCCATTCCCGGTCCGTAGCTGACGATTTTCTGCGTCGCCTCTGCCATCCGCGTCAAACTTCGACGCGGAGCTCTCTGTGCCTACCTCACACGCCCGGTGGCCCCCCGCCGCAACATTCCGCGACCGGTTGGTTTTGAGACCCCCGAATGCCCGCGCCAGCCGCAAGGGCTTCGGGCACCAATACAAGGAGGCATGATGATTAGGCAGGGGATGTTGGGGCGACTGGGCTTCATCGCCGTCGTCGCGAGTATCGGGGCGCTGCTGGTGGCAACAGGTGCGCAGGCGTCGACGGTCACGGTTGGCAGCGTGCTGCCGCCGGCACCTACGCAGACCGAATTCAAAGCGGTGGAGACCTTCTTCAACACGGCGCTGCCGGAGAAAGGCGCCAACCTGACCTCGCCGGTGAGCGGCGCGATCGTGCGCTGGCGGATGCAGGATGCCGAAGGCGGCCCCTTCTATCTTCGGGTGCTGCGTCCCAATGGCTCCGGCGGTTACATGGCCGCAGGCACCAGCAACCCGGTGACTCCCTCTGGCGGCGGGCTGCAGACCTTCACCGCCAACCTGCCGGTCCAGGCGGGTGACCTGATCGGGGTCGATCCGACCAACGCCACCGACAAAATCGGCGTTGCCGACGTTTCCGGCGCTGGCTACGGCTTCATCTTTCCGCCGCCCTTTGACGGCGCCACCGTTGCCCCGAGCGGCACGGTAGGTGGTAAAGAGGTCGAGCTCAGTGCCGAAGTCCAGCCGACGCCCGTAATCACCTCGGTCGCTCCGGACTTCGGCCCGGTTGCCGGTGGTACGACGGTGACGATCACCGGCACTGACCTTGCCTCTACGAGCGCGGTCAAATTCGGCACGGTCCCGGCTGCCAGCTTCAAAGCCGAATCGGAAACCAAGATCACCGCGGTAGCGCCGCCCAGTGTCAAAGTCGTCGGAGTTGATGTGACGGCGACGACGATCGCCGGCACCAGTGCCACGACGAAGGCCGATCGCTTCTTCTACGAAGGCTGCGTCGTCCCCAAGCTGAAGGGCAAGAAGCTCAAAGACGCCAAGCGGATTCTGGGTCGGGCCGATTGCAAGGTCGGCAAGGTCACCCGCCTCGCGGGCAAGCCGAGCAAGGCGGGCAAGGTGCTGAAGCAGGGCACCAAGCCGGGCAAGGTGCTGGCCTCGCATTCCAAGGTGAACCTGACGGTCGGCAAGAAGACCGCGACCGCCAAGTAGGACCGCCGCACAGACCGGTCGCCTCCCGCAGCGCGGTGGGCGGCCGGTCTCGTACCATGGCTCGGGCAACCAACCAATCAGGAGACGCCCAGCCGATGAGCACCACCGCCACGCAGGACTACAAGGTCGCCGACATCGACCTCGCCGATTTCGGGCGCAAGGAGATCTCCCTCGCCGAGGTCGAGATGCCCGGCCTGATGCAGACCCGCGAGGAGTTCGCCGCCGAGCAGCCGCTGAAGGGCGCCCGCATCACCGGCTCGCTCCACATGACGGTGCAGACGGCGGTGCTGATCGAGACCCTGGTCGCGCTCGGTGCCGAGGTGCGCTGGGCCAGCTGCAACATCTTCTCGACCCAGGACCACGCCGCTGCGGCGATTGCCGCGGTCGGCATCCCCGTCTACGCCTGGAAGGGCGAGACGCTGGAGGAGTACTGGTGGTGCACCGAACAGGCTCTGCTCTGGCCCGATGGCGGCCCGAACATGATCCTCGACGACGGCGGCGACGCGACCCTGCTCGTCCACAAGGGGGTCGAGTTCGAGAAGGCGGGGGAGGTGCCCGACCCGGCCTCGGCCGAGTCGGAGGAGTTCCGGATCATCCTCGAGACCCTGAAGCGCTCGCTCGGGGCCGACCCGCAGCGCTGGACCAACATCGCCGCCGCGATCAAGGGTGTCACCGAGGAGACGACGACCGGCGTGCACAGGCTCTACCAGCTGGCCGAGACCGGCGATCTGCTCTTCCCGGCAATCAACGTCAACGACTCGGTGACCAAGTCGAAGTTCGACAACCTCTACGGCTGTCGCCACTCGCTGGTCGACGGGATCAACCGCGGCACCGACGTGATGATCGGCGGCAAGGTCGCGGTGATCTGCGGCTACGGCGACGTCGGCAAGGGCTGCGCCTCATCGCTGCGTGGCCAGGGCGCCCGCGTGATCGTCACCGAGATCGATCCGATCTGCGCCCTGCAGGCGGCGATGGAGGGCTACGAGGTGCGCACCCTCGATGAAGTGGTCGGGAGCGCCGACATCTTCGTCACCGCCACCGGCAACAAGGACATCATCACCGTCGAGCACATGGCGCGGATGAAGCACAACGCGATCGTCGGCAACATCGGCCACTTCGACAACGAGATCGAGATGGCGGCGCTGGAAGAGTCAGACGCCGAGCGGATCGTGATCAAGCCCCAAGTCGACGAGTGGCGCTTCCCCGACGGCCACTCGATCATCGTCCTCTCCGAAGGGCGCCTGCTCAACCTCGGCAACGCCACCGGCCACCCAAGCTTCGTGATGTCGAACTCCTTCACCAACCAGGTGATCGCCCAGATCGAGCTCTTCGGCCAGCCCGAGGGCTTTGCGGCCAAGGAGGTCACGGTGCTGCCCAAGCACCTCGACGAGAAGGTCGCCCGGCTCCACCTCGACGCTCTCGGGGTGAAGCTGACCGAGCTCTCACCCGAGCAGGCCGCCTACCTCGGCATCCCCGCCGAGGGCCCCTACAAGCCGGACCACTACCGCTACTAGGGGCGGAGGGTCCAAGGTGCCGAACGTCTTCAAACCGACGTTCGAGGAGGGCGAGCGGCCCGAGGGGTTTCGCTCGCGGCGGGCCCGGATCGGCTACGAACTCGGCACCGAGCTGATCGGCTGCAGCCTCTGGGAGCTGCCGCCGGGTGAGGCCGCCTACCCGTACCACTTCCACTACGCAGACGAGGAGCTGGTGATCGTGCTCACGGGTCACCCGACGCTACGAACCCCAGAGGGCGCCCGGGAGCTCGAGGAGGGTGAGGCGCTCCGCTTCCCCCTCGGCGAGGAGGGGGCGCACCAGATCATTAACCGCAGCGAGGAGCCGGTAACCCTGTTGGCGGTCTCCAGCCACGGTCGCCCCGACGTGGTCGTCTATCCCGACTCGGACAAGATCGGCGTCGGCGAGCGACTCCCACATGGCGGCGGCCTGCGCGCCTTCTTCAAGCGCGGCGATGGGGTCGGCTACTTCGACGGCGAGAGCCTCGATGAGGCCTAGGCCTTAGAAACGACAAGACCCGCCGGAGCGGGTCGAGTCTGGTCGTTGTGCGGGAACCGCCCCGCAGGTACCTCCACGCGGATGACACCCGTTGGGTGGAGGCTACCACCGACTCGACCCGCTCCATTGGTCTATCTGCGGAGGGCCGGACTCGAACCGGATCCGATGGTCAATCGGACACAACGGGTGTCATCCGTGTGGGGTCACCCGACCCCATCACCCTCCTGTCGGCGATGCTAGCGGCGAAAATTCGGCTTCCAGAGGTTGTGACGAACTTGGCACGGCCGCATGACCGTTCCTTAACGGCGGACGCCAATTTCACTAGCCGCTGGTGACCACGAGGGTCGCCTGCATGCCTTTGGCCTCATGTTTGTAGAGGCTGCAGTAGAGGCGGTAGGTGCCGGGGGAGAGGGTGAAGTGGGCGCTTGCCTGGGTGACGGAGGGGGTTGAGGGGATTTCCAGATCCGGGTCTGCCGTGCCCTCGTGTTCGAGCACCAGGTTGTGGGGGTCTTCGCCCTGGTTGTTGAGCTCGACGATCACTTCGCCGGCGCTGACTTCGGGGCGGGAGAGCGTGTAGCTGTACTCGACCGCTTTGACACCGAGGTGGCCGACTTCCGGTTCCGGTTCTTCGCTGGGAGGAGTCGCGGGCGTCGGCGTCGTCGGCAATGCGGGCTGAGGTTGGAGCAGGCTCGGTTGGGCTTCGCAGGTCCACCAGTGCTTGACCCGCTTGACGCGGCGCGGTTGGCCGTGGCGCCGCAGGTGCTTGATCACGGTCTTGGAGTGACGCTGCCAGGTGCACCCTGGCGTCGCGGCGGGCGGCGCCGCGGTAGCGGCGGTGGGGCTGAGCGTCAGCGCCGCGGCGACGGCGGTTGCCAACAGGAGCAGGACCGTGCGTGGCGCCGAGCCCCTCACGCCTTCACCAGGACCGGTCGGTCGAAGGACGAGGCGCCGGGGATGACCGATGCTGCGTCGTGCCCCAGCCATTCCTCCAGCAGCGAGCAGTACATCGCGCGGAAATCGCTGGTCACGCGGACGTTGTCGTTCTGGTCGAGCTGGGACAGACCGGGGAACTCGCCAACCATCTCGCCCTTGGCTTTGGAGCCGACGACGAAAGCGCAGCCGGCGGCCCCGTGGTCGGTGCCGAGCGAGGCGTTCTCCTCGGGCCGGCGGCCGAACTCGCTCCAGAGCTTGATCAGGACCCGGTCGGCGAGGCCGCGTTTTTCGAGGTCGCGCTGGAAGGCGAGGATTCCCTCGCAGGTCTCTTTCAGCCCGCGCGAGAGGTCTTCGGCCTCGTCGGCGTGGGTGTCGTAGCCGCCCGAGGCGCGGACCGTCACCACCCGCATCGGCAGGCCAGCGGCGATGAAGGCCGCGAGGCCGGCGAGCTTGTGGGAGAAGCCCGTTTCGGGATAGGAGACCGGGCTGGTGAAGCTGCCGATCCCGCCGAGGTCGGTGCGCAGCTTGTCGGTCTGGGCGGTTGCGCGGCGCACCTGCGCCAGGGCCGGCGAGTCCGAGGGCAGCGAGCCGAAGCGGGCGAAGCTCTTGTACATCTCATCGGAGACCGGCTGGCTGACCGGCGAGAAGAGGTCGTAGCCGTCGACGCTGTCGATCGCCGCCACCGGCAGGTTGGCGGTGGCGATCATCGGCGAGAGCGAGCCGTCCATCGAGAGGCCCTGCAGCGGGTTGTCTTCCTCGCCGACCTGGTCGATGTAGCGGCCCAGCCAACCAGTGTGGAAGCCGACGTCGAGCTCGCCGATCTCGTAGTAGTGGCGCGAGGTGAAGTGCGACTGGTCGGGGTGTTCGTAGCCGATTGCCGGAAAGGCGCTGACCTTGCCCTCTTCGTGCAGGGTCGCCAGGCCGGCGGCGGAAGGGTGCCAGCGCAGCGTCGGGTCCTCGGCGAATTCGGCCCCCGCATCGGGGGCGAGCGCCAGGTTCGGGCGCAGCTGCGAGTAGCGGGGGTCGCCGGTCGGTGCGAGCACGCTGAGCGCATCGATGCCGCCGTCGAAGAAGACCGAGACGAGGATCTTGTCGGTCGTTGCCGCTTGGGCAATTCCCTCCTCGAAGGCGGCCAGCGGGATCTTCGAGGCACCGTAGACGGCGAGCGCCAGGCCGGCGCTCCAGGAGAGGAAGCTGCGCCGCGAAAGCCCGGTGCCGGCTGGCTCCGGCATCCCCGCCTCGATCGCCGGCAGGCCGCGGCCGGCTTCGGCAGCGGCGCTGCGCAGCAGCTGGGAGCGGGTGTAGTCGTTGCAGCAGTTGCCCATCGCTCAGCGCGCCCTCATTGCATGATCAGGTCGGGGCTGACGCCGATCAGCTGCAGCAGGGCGTTCTGGCGCATCGCCCGGTAGGGCCCCTGCTGCCAGTCGGCGATCGCGAGTTTTTCGCTGCGCCGGGCGAAGTCGAGCAGCTCGGCCCGGTGTTCTTCGCGCAGCGCCGGCGATCCCCAGGAGGCAATTGCTCGGCCCAGTGCTTCCTCGGCGCTCTCGGTGGCGCTGTATTCGCTGTTCCAGGCGTCGACCGAGATGTTGTCGAGCACGTAGTCGGCGAGATTCCAGCGCGCCCGCATGCGCGAGGTGTCGAGCCAGCGGGTGTCGTCCCAGCCGGAGACGTTGGGCGGCCAGAAGAGCTGCTGGCCCGCTTCCTCGCAGAGCCAGACCCAGGCGTAGGTGTCGATGTAGCGGCCGGTCGCGCGCAGCATCGAGGCCAGCTGCACGACCGGGGGCTTCACCATCGGCGGCCCTTCGTAGAGGTCGGGGCCGAGCAGGATCGCCTCCAGCACCGGCCGGATCGCCCAGCCGGAGCCCTGGTAGGTCCCGATCAGGCCGTCCCTGACGCTGGCCGAGGGCGGCTGCGGGACGAAGTAGCTCCAGAGCTTTTCGACGAAGAAGGAGGGGTGCAGGGGGTTCTCGACGCAGAGCCGGCAGGCGTCTTCCCAGCTCCAGTTGCCGCTCTGACCAAAGACGGTCTTGCTGCCGTAGTCGTGGCGTTTGGGGTCGAAGTGGAAATTGTGGGCGCCGAGCTCGTTCGACCATTCGTAGTCCCAGCCGGTCAGCGCCCGCGCCTGTTCGCGGATGTCGTCCTCCGTGTAGGCGCCGCGGTCGGCGCCGAGCGAGAACAGCTCCATCATCTCGCGACCGTAGTTCTCGTTCGGCGCCTGCTTGGTGTTTTCGGCTCCGTTCAGCCACTGCAGCATCGCCGGGTCGACGGTGACCGCCTTGAAGAGGTCGAGGAAGGAGCCGAAGCAGGCCGAGCGGAAGAGGTTTGACTGGTCGATCATCTGCTGCTGACGGGAGACGCTGGCGTTCGAGGTGGCGAACCAGTCATGGAAGACCAGTGCCATGCGCTCGACCAGGGGCTGGTCCGAGCGCACCATGCGGTCGAGGAACCAGAGGTGGTCGTGGCCGTAGGAGTCAGCAGGGGCGATCGGGTGGTTGTCGTCTTCGACCGGGGCCGGGCCGTGCAATGTCGCTGCGCCGCTGGGCCGAGTCAGCGACTGGACCGCGCCGACTAGGCCGAGGTTGGCCAGCTGCTCCGCCTGACCTGGCAGCGGGCCGAAGCCCGCGCGTTCCAGCAACCGCTTCGCCTGGGCGGGGCCAAACGGCCCTTGGTAGGCCCCGGCGGGACGGGGGTCTCGGTCAATCGCGACGGCCGGCGCGCAGCGGTCGGCGGGCCTGGGGCCGGGACCACGGTGATGGTTGCGGCGGGGCTTGTGCTTATGACGGACGACGTAGGCCTGCGCCCTCCAGCCGCACTCACCGTCGGGCACCCAGCGGTAGTGCTTGTCCTTCCAGACGTGCTTATGCCGGTGGCGGCGGTGCCGCTTCGGTGTCGAAGCGCTCGGTGTCGCCGTCGGGATTGCCATGCCGGAGATGGGCCGCCTGCGGCCTCACAAACTCGTCGGCGCTCCTCATTAAGGCTTGAAAGAAGTTGACGGGTCTGGACGTAAGGCCTACCAGCTGCTGGTTCTCCACGGTCCAGCCCGTTCCTGTTTGAACCCCAGAAACGACAAGACCCGCCGGAGCGGGTCGAGTCTGATGAAGCGGGGAACCACCCCGCACGCAATTGACACCTGCCGCGAGGCTAGCACGGCGATTGCGCAGACTCGAACGCTCCGACGGTCGATATGCGGAGGGCACCGGACTCGAACCGGATCCGGCGGTTAACCGGACAGCGCAAGTGTCAATTGCGTGGAGCACCCTGTCTCCTTCGACCCTCCTGCTGGCCAGGCTAGAGGCGAAAATCCACTCTGACGCGCGGTTTACTCAATTGACACAGTGAATTGACACTTCCGCGCGATTAACCCGTGCCCGCTTGCGGCTCCCAACGAAAACGCCGGGTGGCGACCCAGATGCCGGCCAGGGTCCAGGCGACGAGGACGGCGACGTTGCCGCCTTCCAGGCCGAGGCCGCTGGCTTCGGGGGAGAGGGTGCTCTGCAGGCCGACGGCGAGGTGGAAGAGGGGGAAGATGCGGCCGACCTGTTCGAGCCAGTGGGGAAGCTGATCGATCGGGATCCAGACGCCGGAGACGAAGGCGAGGATGACGACGCTGAAGGGTGCGATCGTCGAGGCGGCGTCGACGGTGGGGGTGAAGGGGGTGAGGGCGATGCCGAGCGTGCAGAGCGTCGCCGTGCCGAGGGCAACGTAGACGAGGAAGCCGATGAAGCTCGCGCCGGGGAAGTCGACACCGTAAGCGAGCACGCCGATCGCGACCAGCAGCACGGTCATCGCCAGTGCCTGCGCCGTGGCGCGCAGGATCTGGGCGAGGATGAAGGTCCAGGCTGGCATCGGCGTGCCGCGCAGCCGCTTCAGCTGGCCACGCTCTCGCTGGGTGGTGATCGAGACGGCGAGGGTGGTGAAGGTCGAGAGCGAGATCGAGTAGGCGGTGATCCCGGCCATGAAGTAGGCCTGGGCGCTCAGCTTCAGCCCGGTCGGCAGGGTGACGCTCTGGTCGCCGCCCTTGATGAAGATCGAGTTGAAGAGGACGAGGAAGAGCAGCGGGAAGAAGAAGGTGAAGACGAGCGCCCGCGGCGTGCGCAGCGCGACGACGATCGCCGCGCGAGCCTGGGCGAGGACGATGCGCCGATCGCTCACGGCTGCCGCTCCTGGTCGCGGGTGAGGTCGAGGAAGATGTCCTCGAGGCTCGGCTTGCGCACCTCGAGGTCCTCGAGCGCGACGCCGCGCTGCTCGGCCAGCGCCAGCAGGCGGTAGAGGTCGCCCTGCGGCTGCTCGGTCTCGATGCTGATCTCGTCACCGGCCACCCGGGGCGTCGCCGAGACGCAGGAGCGCACCTCCTCGGCATCGAGGCCGCCGTTGAGGCGGAAGCCGATCACGGTGCGGCGGCCGAGGCTGGCGCTGAGCTCCTTCATCGGCCCCTGGGCGACGATGTGGCCTTCGCGCAGGATCGCCACCCGGTCGGCAAGGTGCTCGGCCTCATCCATGTAGTGGGTGGTGAGGAAGACCGTCTTGCCGAGCGCCTTCAGCCCCTCGATCATGTTCCAGGCGTCGCGGCGGGCGGTCGGGTCGAAGCCGGTGGTCGGCTCGTCGAGGAAGATCAGGTCGGGGTCGCCGATGATCCCGATCGCGACGTCGACGCGGCGTTTCTGGCCGCCGGAGAGCGAGCCGATCCGCGCCTCGCGCTTCTCCGCCAGCCCGGTCAGCTCGATCGTCTCCTCAACCGGGCGCGGGGCGGGGTAGAAGGTGGCGAAGAGCGAGACCGCCTCGCGCACGGTCAGCAGCGGGTCCAGCTCGCACTCCTGCAGCACCAGGCCGACGCGGCTGCGCCACTCGCGTGTCGGCTCGCCAGGGTCGACGCCGAGCACCTCCACCTCGCCGCCGCTGCGCTCGCGGTAGCCCTCGAGGATCTCGATCGTGGTCGTCTTGCCGGCGCCGTTGGGGCCGAGGAAGCCGAAGACCTCGCCGCTGCCGACCTCGAAGTCGATGCCGCTCACGGCCTCGTTCTCGCCGTATGACTTGCGCAGCCCCTTGACGCTGATCGCTGCCTCGCTCATTCCCCTCCCAATCTACTCAAAAGTGACTATCGACTTCCCCGGTGTGTCCCAACGCGCCCTTGCGAATCCAAAGTAGTTTGATAAGCTAATTATCAAAGCTAATCAATGCCAGACAGGACCGACACCACTCTCACTGACGCCGCCGCCCAACTGCGGTTGGGCATTGTGCGCACGGCGCGGCGCCTGCGCCAGGAGGCGGCCGCCGAGGCGAGCGGCCTGACGCCGACCTCGACCGCGGCCCTCGCGACGATCGAGCGGCACGGTCCGCTGACCCCCAGCGAGCTCGCCGAGCTCGAGCGGGTCAAGCGGCCGACCGTTACCCGCACGCTCGGTTGCCTCGAGCGGGAGGGCCTGGTCGAGCGCACGCCCGACCTGAGCGACGGCCGCAGCTTCCTGGTCAGCGTCAACGCCGCCGGCCGCGAGCGCCTGCGGCGCCTGCGCGGCCGCAAGAACGCCTACCTGGCGAAGCGCATGCGCGACCTTCCGGCTGAGGACGTCGCCGCCCTGGAGCGGGCGGCGGAGATTCTCGAGCAAATGCTGGAGGAGCCGCGCGGCAAGCGCGGTGGTAGTTCGTGAGCGCGGGCCTGCGGCGAAGCTTCTCCTCTCTTTCCGTCCCCAACTACCGCCGCTACTTCGTCGGTCAGATGGTCTCGCTGTCGGGGACCTGGATGCAGACGGTGGCAGCGCTCTGGCTGGTGCTCGGCCTCACCGGCAGCGGCCTCGCCGTCGGCCTGACGACGGCGTTGCAATTCCTGCCGATGCTGCTCTTCGGGGCCTGGGGTGGGCTATTCGCCGATCGCTTCTCGAAGCGCAAGCTGCTGATCGCGACGCAGGCGCTGATGGCAATTCCCGCGCTCGGTCTCTTCATCGTCACCGCGGCAGGCGTTGCCGCCCCCTGGATGGTCTTCCTCGCCGTCTTCGCGATGGGCTCCGTCAACGCGGTCGACAACCCGACCAGGCAGAGCTTCGCGATCGAGATGGTCGGCTCTGATCGCGTCGTCAACGCGGTCAGTCTCAACAGCGTGATCGTGCAGTCGGCGCGCATCGTTGGCCCCGCCTTCGCTGGCCTGCTGATCGCCGGGGTCGGCATCGAGACTTGTTTCGCGGTCAACGTCCTCTCCTTCGGCGCGATGATCTTCGCCCTCTGGGGGATGGACCCGAGCAAGCTGCGCAGCGGCCCGCGGGCGACTCGTGAGCCGGGCGCGATCCGCGCCGGCCTGCGCTACGTGCGCGCCACGCCCGAGCTGGCGATCCCGCTGGCGCTGATGGCCCTGGTCGGCACCTTCGGCTTCAACTTCCAGGTGATCCTGCCGCTGCTGGCCCGCTTCAGCTTCGGCGGCGGTGCCGGGGTCTACGCCGCGCTGGTTTCTGCAATGGCGGTCGGCTCGGTCGCCGGCGCCCTCGTGACCGGCTCCCACGGCCGCACCAGTCCCCGCCTGATCGCCGGTGCCGCTCTGGCCTTCGGCGGCGCCGCCCTGCTCGCCGCTGTGGCACCGGGGATGGCGGTAGAGATCGCCGCCCTCGTCCTGCTGGGCGCCGCCTCGGTCACCTTCGCCGCGACCATCAACTCCTCACTGCAACTGGCGGTCACCCCCCACATGCGCGGCCGAGTGATGTCCCTCTACTCAGTCGTCTTCCTCGGCTCAACCCCCATCGGTGGCCCATTGGCAGGCTGGCTGTCCCAGGCCTACGACCCGCGCTGGGCCCTCGTGCTCGCCGCCATCTCGGGCCTAAGCGCTGCCTGGGCCGCCCGAATCTGCTTCGCCCGCCTGCGCACCCGAACCGAGCTATCTGAAACGCAAGGAGAGCCGGCGGCGGCTTGACGCTCGTCAGTGGGGTCCCGCCGGTACGTGTTGAAGCCAGGGGAAGAGGGGTCCGGCGGACACTCCCCGCTTTTGTCTGACGGACCCCTCTTCCCCTGGCCTAGTGCCTACCCGACGTACCCCGCCGACTTCAGATAGGCCGCCGCCGCTTCCTTCGGCGTCTGCTTTTCGAGTTCCACCCGGGCATCAAGCTCCTGCATCACTTCCAGCGTCAGGCCCGTCTGCACCTGCAGGATCGTGTTTTCGTAATCGTGTCCCGCCTTTTCAAACGTCGACAGCTTGGTGACGAAGATGACGTTTCCAGCCGGGAAAACGTGCTTGTCGTCTTTGAGGATGACGAACTTGTCTTTCTCTGCCGCCAGCTGCGGATCGGTGGTGAAGAGGATCGAGAGGTCAGCCTGGCCCTTTTCGAGCACTGTGTAGCGGAGGCTGATGTCGACCGGGTGGAAAGCCTTGAATTTGAGCCCGTAGTACTTTTCGAGTCCGGCCAGGCAGTCGATCCGCTGGCGGCACTCGGGCGAGCCGTAAAGGGTCATGCTTTCGGACTTGCCTTCGAGGTCGGAGATCGTTTTTAGTCCTTCTTCTTCGGCGAACTTCTTGGTGGTGCCGACCGCGTTGGCGCTGGCGAATGGGGTGGGGGGGAAGGCTACGAGCCCTTCCTTCTCGAATTCTTCGTGTGCCAATTCATAGGCCGCGTTGGCGTTCGTCGGGACGTCTTCGGGTTCGAACCCGAAGAACGAGGTGAGGGCCGTCGATGCGTACTCCGGATAGCCGGAGATGGTGCCGTTCTTCACCGCCTGGTGGGCGACCGTTTCGGAGCCGAGGTTGAGGTCGGTCTTCACTTTGTAGCCGACAGCTTTCAGGGCCTGGGCGTAGATTTCACCGAGAATTTCCTGTTCGGGGAAGTTCTTCGAGCCGATCGTCAAGCTGATCTTTGCGTTCTTTGGGTTGGTGACGAGCGAGCTGCCGGTCGCAGTCGCTTCGGTGCTCGTGCTGCTGTTGTCGCTGCTGCCGCAGGCGACTACGCCGAGGCTGAGGGCTAGGGCAAGCAGCAAAGCGACCGCTGCTCGCAGACGAGTGAACTCGGACCTCATTGGATTCCTCTCTTGTCGTTTGCACGGACGAGATTCATGTGGGACTTAGCTTCAAGCCTTTCGAAGTGAGCCGACGTTGCAGCGCGGCGAGCGAAAACTCGAGCGCCAGAGCGAGCAGCGCGACCATGATTGCGCCTGCAAGCACCCCGTTGGTGCCGTAGACGTTTTCACCGAGGATGAATTCGCCGAGGGTCGCCACCCCTGCCAGCGGCGCGATCGTCGCGGTGGCGACGATATTGATCGTGGCCGTCCGAATGCCGGTAAAGATGCTCGGTATTGCCAGCGGTGCCTCGACCTTGCGCACGATCTCGAACTCGGTCATACCCATGCCCCGAGCAGCTTCGACGCTGGAGCGGTCAACCTCTCGAATGCCGACGAAGGTGTTGGTGAGGATCGGAGGAATCCCGAGAATCGCCAAGGCGACGGTGAGGTTCAGCAACCCGACGCCGATGACCGCAGCCATCAGCGCGATCAGCGCCAGCTCGGGAACCGCGCGGCCCGCATTTCCAAGACCGATTGCAAGCAATTCCCCCGCCCCACGGTGACCAAAGTAGAGACCTGCCGGCAGCGCGATCAGGAGTGCCAGCATCAAGGCCAAGACCGTCACCTCGAGCTGGGTCACGGTGAGTTCGATGACCTGAGAGAGACCGCCGACGGCCTTGCCTCCGGTGACGTTCGAGGTCTGCGGGGTGAAGATGAATTCGATTGCCCCTCCGAATGAGGCGAACACTGGTGCCGGTGTCGAAGCAACGCTCACGATGCCTCCACCCGCCGCCAGGGAGCGGCGAAGCGCTGGATGGTGAGGAGAATCGCATCGAAGCACAGGGCCATCGCCATGGCGATCCCGCCGGCGATCAGGATCGCGGTCGGGAAGTGGAGATTCGCTTCGGTGAAGATCTGGGTGCCCAGGCCGCCCGCATGGGCAAAGACCGCAAGCGTGGCGATCGCGACGGTGCTGACGATTGCGATCCTCAACCCGCCGACGATCTCGGGTATGGCAAGTGGAAGCTCGACCCGCCAGAGGACCTGACGCTCGGTCATTCCGATGCCGCGGGCCGCCTCTCTGGAAGACTCGGGAACGTTGGCGAGGCCGACGGTGACATTGCGGTAAATGATCTGCAGCGTGTAGGCGCTGAGAGCGATGATTGCGGTGTCGCGCCCGCGTCCCGTTATGGGCAGGAGCAGCAAGAAGAACGCGATGCTCGGGATCGCGTAGAGGACCCCGGTTCCCGCCAGCAGCGGGGGCCGCAACCAGCGGTGACGGTGGGCGAGCAGGGCCAGCGCAAATGCGACGGTAAAGCCGATTACGACCGAGATCACGACGAGTTCGAACTGCTGAAGCGTTGGGGTCCCGAAGCGGTCGATGTTATGTTGCGCCCAGTCCCAGCAGAAGAGGTGGCTGGACCGTGCCTGGCAGGGAAGCGTTTCGGAGGTTCGTTCGTGGATGAACCCTTTGCCGACTTCGCCAACGGCGGCGAGCGTGGTGACGCTAGCCATGCGGCCGCTCCGTCGCCGAGTGCTCCTCGGTCTTGGCCTTGGGCGAGGCGAGGAACTCGGAGATGATCTCGACCGAGAGGACGCCGTCGATGCGACCTTCGTGGTCGACCACGGCGGCGTACTGTGCCTCTCCCTGCAGTAGGTCGGCTAGCGCATCGCGCATGATGTCGTCGCGGTCGAGCAGCGGGCCGAGCGGCGAGTCGGGTCGCGCCGGCACCTGCTCGCCGACCAGGTCGCGCTCGGAGAGCCAGCCGAGCGGACGGCGCTCGCCATCGACGAGCAGGGGGTAGGGGACCTCGGCCCCCTCGAGCGCGGCCCGTACCTCGGCGGTCGCCTGGCCGGAGTGGGCCAGCGGCGCTTTCCAGAGGTCGATGTCCGAGACCCGCATCAGGGCCAGGCGCTTCAGCGCTCGGTCGGCGCCGACGAAGTCCTCGACGAACTCGTCGGCGGGGTCCATTAGTAGCTCGGCCGGGGTCGCGTACTGGGCGACCCTGCCGCCCTCGCGCATGATCGCGATCCGGTCACCCATCTTGATCGCCTCGTCGATGTCGTGAGTGACGAAGAGGACGGTCTTGCCGATCTCCGCCTGGAGGCGCAGGAACTCGTTCTGCAGGCGCTCGCGGTTGATCGGGTCGATCGCGCCGAAGGGCTCGTCCATCAGCATTACCAGCGGGTCCGCGGCGAGGGCGCGGGCGACCCCGACCCGCTGTTGCTGGCCGCCAGAGAGCTGCGCCGGGTAGCGATCGGCCAAGTCGGGGTCGAGTCCGACCAGAGCCAGCAGCTCGGCGCCGCGCGCGGCCGCGCGCTCCTTCTTCCAGCCGAGCAGCTGCGGCACCGCCGCGATGTTCTCGGCGATCGTGCGGTGTGGAAAGAGACCGATCTGCTGGATCACGTAGCCGATCTCACGCCGCAGCTGGGCCGGGTTGCGGTCACGGACTGACTGCTCGCCGATCAGGATGTCGCCAGAAGTCATCTCGACCGTGCGGTTGACCATCCGCATCGCCGTCGTCTTGCCACAGCCCGACGGCCCGACGAGGACGCAGATCTCGCCCGCCGGCACCTCGAGCGTGAGCTCCTCGACGGCTGCTTTGGCAGAGCCCGGATAGCGCTTGGTCGCGCCTGCGTAGCGGACGGGGGAGGCCCCGGCGCTGGACTTTTGCTCAAGCAACTTGTCGCTGGGCACTCGGGCCGAGCCTATACCCCGCGCCGCGTGGCGTTAAGCGTGGGCGGGGCAGCTGTGCGCGGCTGGGCGCGCCTGGCGGCTGAGCCAGAAGAGCGCGGCGAAGACGATCAGGCCGAGGATGTTGAGGACCAGCTTGTAGTCGAGTTGCACCGAGCCGAAGATGTCCGAGCGACTGGGACGGGTGGTGGGGATCAGGCCGGCGGCGCTGAAGAGGGCGTCGATCGCCAGGGCGGCGACAATCATCGTCAGCAGCATCAAGGCGACGATCCGCACGGTGAATTCCCAGCCGTAGTACTTACGGTAGATCGCGACGATCGGCAGCACGATCAGGTCGGCGAAGATGAAGGCCATCACCCCGGCGAAGCTGATCCCGCCCGACCAGAGCACCGCGGCGAGGGGGATGTTGCCGACCGAGCAGACGAAGCTGAGCACGGCGATTAGCGGCCCGACGATGACGTTCTCGATCGCGCTCAACCACCCCGGCCCGCCGCTGAGGAAGAGGCCGTTGAAGAAGTCGTCGCCGAGCAGGCCGATGAAGCCGGCGAGCAGGAAGCCGACGCCGATCTCCTTCCACAGCATCAGCCAGTCGCCGCGGAAGTTGGCCGCGACCTCGCTCCAGCCCGCGGTGGAGGTAAGCCGCTCGCGCCAGCTCGCCGTCACCTCCCCGGCGCCGTGATGATCGTGCTCGTGGCCGGCGTCCGCCTCCTGGGCGTGCGTCCGAGCCTGCTGCTCGAGCCGTGGCGAGACGAAGGTGCGCAGCAGTAGCGCCATCAAGACGATCATCAGGATGCCGCCGAGGTACTCGGCGAGGGTGAACTGCCAGCCGAGCAGGACCCAGAGCACCAGGCCCAGCTCCCAGACCAGGTTGGTCGAGGCGAACTGGAAGGCGAGCGCCGAGGCGGCCGAGGCGCCCTTCTGGAAGAGGCTCTTGGCGATCGCGATCGCCGCGTAGGAGCAGGAGGAGGAGGCGGCGCCCAGGCCAGTCGCCCAGGCCACCGGCTTCGCTCCGCCGCCGGCCATCGTCGCTTCGATCCGCTCCTTCGGCACCCAGGCCTGGACGATCGCCGAGATCGCGAAGCCGAAGACGAGCGCCCACCAGACCTCGTAGGCCATCAGGAAGGACTGCTTGAGCCCCTCGAGGATCGTGCTCGCGACGTCCGCCATGAGCCAACCGTAGCATACCCCCGGGGGGTATAGAAGCGAGCGGCGGGGTCAGTTCCCAATGCCGAGCCGGCGCGAGCGCTCGACCGCCCGGGCGACGATTTCGTCGCTGCCCGTTACCTGTCCGCTCCGCATCAGCACCCGCCCGTCGACAACGGTGGTGTCGACGATCGAGCCGCTCGCCGCGTAGACCAGGTCCGAGTGCAGGTCTCCAAGGCTCAGCTCCGGAGACGCGGTCCGCAGCAGCAGGAAGTCCGCCGGCCCACCCACCCGAACTGCATCAAGTTTCCGGGCCAGCAGACCGGAAATTTGATGCAGTTCGCTGGTTAGGGAGCCCGTGGCGATCGACCACGCCTCGCGGGCGGGGAGGACGGTGGGGTCACCGCTGGCGTGGCGCTGGACGAGGGCGAAGAGCTTAAGGTCGGCGAGCAGGTCGAGCGAGTCGTTGGAGCCGGGTCCGTCGGTGCCGAGACCGACGGCGACGCCGGCATCGCGAGCGGCCGGGTAGGGGAAGATGCCGCCGACCGCGAGCTTCATGTTGGCGACCGGATTGGTGATGACGGTGCAGCCACGCTCAGCGATCAACGCCAGCTCTTCCTCGTCGAGCCAGACGCCGTGGGCGAGGATCGTGCGCTCGTTCAGCACGCCAAGTCGGTCGAGGTAGGCGGTCGGCCGCACCCCGTGCTCCGCGACGCAGTCCTTCACCTCCTGCTCGGTCTCCGAGAGGTGGATGTGGACCGCCAGTCGGCGCTCCGCGGCTCGCTCGGCAGCCCAGCGCAGCAGCCCCTCGCTGACCGTGTAGATCGAGTGGGGGGCGAGCGCCGCGCCGATTCGCGGGCCGAACTCCGCGAGCTCGCCGAGGTTGTTCAGGGCGGTCGCCTGCATCTCCGCCGTGCCGCCGTCGATGTCGAAGAGTGGGCCGCCGATCGTCGCCCGCAGACCGGCATCGGTTACCGCCCGCGCCGTCGCCCCTGGGTGCCAGTACATGTCCCAGAAGCGCGTCGTGCCGGTGCGGATCATCTCCAGGCAGGCGAGGCGCGTGCCCCAGTAGACATCGTCGGGCTCGAGCTTTGCCTCGACCGGCCAGATCGCCTCCCGCAGCCAGCGCATCAGCGACAGGTCCCCCTTGTAGCCGCGAAAGAGGGTCATCGCGGCGTGCGTGTGGCCGTTTACCAGCGGGGCGACCAGCGGCGCTCCGGCGGCGTCGACCGTCTCCTCGCCCGGCGCTGGCGTCACCTCGGGCCCGAGCGCCGCGATCATCCCATCGACGCAGCGCACCCCAACCGTCTCGCCCTCGAGGACGGCGTTGGTAACGGTAAGCGCCGCGGTGCTCACGGGCCCACGGCGCCGAGCTGCGGCAGCACTGCGGCGAGGCCGTCGTGCAGCTGCAGGGCGTTGCCAGCACGTGCCGCCTCCAGCTCGATGATCTCCAGCGGATCCGGCCCGATGCCGTTGGCGAGGTTGTCGACGACGCAGATCGCCGCGTAGGCGAGTCCCAGCTCGGCGGCGACGATGCACTCCGAGGCGATCGTCATCCCGACCACGTCGGCGTGCGCCGCGATCAGGCGGACCTCGGCCGGGGTCTCGAAGCGCGGCCCGATCGCCTGCCAGTAGACGCCGCCGTCGCGCACTTTGGCGGGGCTCGCGTTCCAGGCGGCGAGGACTTCCTCGCGCCAGACCGGGTCGAAGCGCGGGGTGCGGTGGGCGCGCTCGTCGCCGAAGCTCGAGAGGCCAAGGTGAAGGGCGATGAAGTCGTCGGGGCAGAGCAGGCTGCCGACCGGCAGCTCGGCGTCGAGCGAGCCGACCGAGGCGATCGCCAGCACCCGATCGCAGCCCTGCTCGACCAGTGCCCGCAGGTTGGCGACGTGGTCGATCTCGTGCGGCAGCACGTACTCCTCACCGCCGTGGCGCTGCACGATCGCGGCACCGTGCTCGGCGGCTGCCGCGGCGATCGTCTCGCCACCTGGACCGAGCGCACTGCTGCCGAGAACCACCGCAAGCCGTCCCACGACTCGATCCTACGTGCGCCGGGCGATGAAGGCGGCGGCTGCCTCGTCGTGGTCGACGATCGGCTCGGGGTAGTCGAGTTCGCCTCGCCGCTTGGCGTCCAGCCGCCAGGGCTCGTGCACCGCCTTGCCCGCCACCGACTCCAGCTCCGGCAGGTAGCGGCGCACGTACTCGCCCTTCGGATCGAAGCGGTGGGCCTGGCGGATCGGGTTGAAGATGCGGTTGGGCCTGGTGTCGTTGCCGGTGCCCGCCACCCACTGCCAGTTGCCGGCGTTGTTGGCGATCTCGCCGTCGCTGAGCAGGTCCCAGAAGTGTCCCGCGCCCCAGCGCCAGTCGAGGTAGAGGTCCTTGGTCAGGAAGGAGGCGACGATCATTCGCGCCCGGTTGTGCATCCGTCCCTCGCGGCGCAATTGGCGCATCGCCGCGTCGACGATCGGGTAGCCGGTGCGCCCCTCGCACCAGGTCTCGAAGGCGCGGCGCGAGCGCGACCAGCGGTCGCTGCGCGGCCGGTAGTCGCGTCGCGGCAGCGAGGGATTGGCGGCGAGGACCTGGTGGTGGAAGTCGCGCCAGCAGAGCTGACGCGCGTAGGCACCGCCGCCGCGGCGCGAGCGCGCCTCGCCCAGCAGCTCCAGCGGCGAGATGCAGCCGAAGCGCAGGTAGGGGCTGAGCCCGGAGGTCTCGTCGCCTGGCAGGTCGTCGTGGTGGTCGGAATAGCCGGCGAGGCCGTCGCGCAGGAAGGCCCGCATTGCCTCGCGGCCCTTGCTCTCGCCACCCGGTGCCCGCCGCGGCGAGAGCTCGCCGCGCAGCAGCGAGTCGAGGGCCGGGAGTCGGCCCGCCGCTAGCCGCGACGGCACCGTCAGCCGTCGCGGGGCGGGCGCCAGCGGTCGCGACGGCACCTCCTCCCAAGCACGGTGGAAGGGGCTGAAGACCTTGAAGTGATCGCCGCCGCCAGGGGTTACGGCGCCCGGCGAGACGATCGTCGTGCCCGGATGGGCGCTGAAGGCGATTCGCGCCTCCTTGCAGGCACGGCGCAGACGCTCCTCGCGCCGCTGCGCGAAAGCGCTCCAGTCGGCGCTGACGTGGAGCTCGCCGGCCCCGCAATCTCGCGCTAGGGCGAGCGTCTCGGCGACCGGATCCCCCTGGCGGATATAGAGGCGCCCGCCGGCGCGGCGCAACCGCTCGCCGAGATCGCGCAGCGACTCGAGCAGGAAGGCGACCCGGTTGGGGGCGGCGAAGCGGGACTCGAGCAGCGCCGGGTCAAGGACGAAGAGCGGGACCGTCCGCTCCGCCCTCGCGGCCGCCGCCAGGGCCGGGTTGTCGCGCACCCTGAGGTCACGGTTGAAGAGGACGATCGAGGTGCTCACTTCCCCTATGGTGATGGCATGGAGGAACGCCCGTCGGGTCGGGACGAGAGCGAGACCGAACGCCTCGATCGCAACCTCGGTGAGTTGCTGCAGGAGCTGCGCGTCGCCCTGCCCGGCGTCCAGGTCCTCTTTGCTTTCCTGCTGGCCGTTCCGTTCCAGCAGCACTTCACCGAGATCAACGGCTTCGAGAAGGGCGTCTACTTCTTCACCCTGCTCTGCACGGCGCTCTCGGCGATCCTGCTGATCGCGCCCTCCTCATATCACCGCGTCACCTTCCACCTGCAGCAGAAGCGCGAGCTGATCCGCCTCGCGAATCGCTTCACGATCGCCGGCCTCGCGCTGCTGGCGATGGCGATGACCGGCGCGATCGTGCTGATCACCGACGTGCTCTTCGGCAGCGGCATTGTCACCGCGATCACCGGGCTCGGCACGGTGTGTGCCTTCGCCGGGCTCTGGTACGTGGTGCCGCTGCGCCGGCGGCTCAGTCTGACGGGGCGCGCACGGCCCTGAAGCGGTCGCCCCAGAGCGCCACCAGCTGATCGGCGAGCTCGTTGGTGAGGCGCAACTGCGGCGCCTCGTCGAAGAGCATTTCCAAGTCGGCCTCCCAGATGTACATCTTCAGGTCGAGCGGCACCGCGAGTTCGTCGCTGACGCCCTCGCCGATCAGCGCGTAGGCTTCGCGAAGCATCGCCACGTTGGTCAGTTTGTCGGCGGCGAAGATCGCCCGCGCCGCCGGCTCGGAATCGGCGACCCGGCGCCGGTGCTCCTCCTTGCGGTCCTCATAGGAGGGGATCGACTCGTCTTCGGTCATCGCCGCGACCAGCGCCGCGACGACCTCGCCGAAGCGCTCGCGCACGGAGTTGATGCTCATCTCGCTCTTCTCGACCACGTCGTGGAGCAGCGCCGCGGCGATCACCTCGTCGCCCTGACGCTCTCCGCAAAGCAGCTCGGCGACCGCGACCGGGTGATCGATGAAGGGCCGCCCGTCGCTGCCGCGGCGCAGCTGACCGGCATGCGCGCGCTGCGCTGTCGCCAGCGCCTCCCTGACCAGATCAGATCTCTCGACTGCGGCGTCGATTCCAGGAGCCGACGTCATCCCGCGTGCCAGCGTAGCGGGCAGGCGAGGCCATTTGGACGGCACGAATGGCGCGGTTTCTAAGTTGCGGAAATCGCGCTGACCGTTCGCGCCGGCAGCTCGTACTCGGCCCGCTCGGCGGCGAGCTCGATTGCCCCGGCGCGACCGCCCATCGCCGCCCAACGCTGCTGAGCTTCGGAGCTCAGCAGATCGAGGCGCTCGTCGGAGTGCAGCGGGTCGTGATGGAAGAGCACGGTCCGCTGCGCTTCGGCGCGGCGGGCGAAGGAGAGCGCGTGCGAGAGCGATGAGTGCCCCCAGCCGACGTGGTCGGGGTACTCGTCGTCGGCGTACTGGCCGTCGTGGATCAGCAGCGAGGCGTTGCGGGCGAGGCCGAGTCCGGAGATCCAGTCCTCCTCGAGTGCGTCGAGGTCGGCGCCGAGGGCGGGCTCGTGGTCGGGGATGTAGGCGAGCGAGGACTCGCCGTCGTCGATCCGGTAGCCGAGCGTCGGCCCGCGGTGCGAGACGGAGGCGGCGCTGATCCGCGCCGAGCCGATCTCCCACTCGCTCTGCGGGCAGTGGCGGAAGGAGACGTCGCAGGGCAGCTCGCGCACCTCGACGGGGGAGAGGGGCGCCGAGATGTAGCGGGCGATGCGATCGCGCAGCGAGGCCTCCGGCGAGGCCGGGCCCCAGATCACGATCTCGGTCTGCGGCTGGAAGGCGGGGGCGAAGAAGACGAGACCCTGGATGTGATCGAGGTGGAGGTGGGTGAGCAGGATGTGCAGCCGCGCCGGCTCGTTGGCGAGCGCCAGGCCGAGGCTGCGGATGCCGGTGCCGGCGTCGAGGGCCAGCATCGAGCCGTCGGCGAGGGTGACGCCGACGCAGGAGGTGTTGCCGCCGTAGCGGATCGTCTCCGGCCCCGGGGAGGGGATCGAACCGCGCGTGCCCCAGAGCTTGACCTTCATCTCAGCGAACCGCTCCGTTGCTGGAGCCGGCCGGCCAGAAGACCGCGATCGCGCCCTGCGAGCCATGCGGGGTGAGGATCGGGAAGGCGGAGACCTCGACTTGGTGGCGGGTGCCGTCGGCGGAGCTGATCTGCAGATCAGCGTGGGCCGGGCGACCGTTGCGGACGGCGACGACCAGGGGCAGCTCGTCGTAGGGGATCGGCTCGCCCGATTTGTCGAACGGTCCGAACAGCGACCCCCACTCTTCGGCTCCCACCGTGCCCAGTTCCTCGAAGCGCTTGCCGAGCAGGGCGCCGGCCGCCTCGTTGTAGAAGACGAGGACGCCGCCCTCGTCGACCAGGAAGGCCGGGGTCGAGAGCGCAGACATCAGGTTGCGAGCCAGGATCAGCTCGAGGGGCTTCTGCGTCGTCACAGATGACACTTTAGATAGTTGTGATTGCTACAGCCGGGATTCAAGGTGCGGATCTGAACTGCAGAAGCGAGACGAGTACCTTCGACTGCCGGCCCAGCTGAATACGTGACTTTGATCACTTTGATGGATTCCTCGATTGAGCGCACCGCAGATTTAGTTCGATCAAGTACGGTGCCGCTCGCATGGAGGCCACTACCCCGCAAGGGGGGTTCACCACACCCGCCGGGGCTAAGCGAGAGCCGAGCCCGATGTACCGAACGGCGATGGCGGTCTGTCGCCCGGTGGCTATCTGGGGACGACTGAAGGCAGAGGGAGTGGAGGCCCTGCCGGAGAGCGGCCCGGCGCTGGTCGTCGGCAATCACGACAGCCACTGGGATCCGGTGATGGTCGGCATCTCGGCGATCCGGCGCCGCCAGATCAAGGCGCTGGCCAAATCCGACCTTTGGAAGGTGCGCGGCCTGGCCCCGGTGCTCAACGGCATGGGCCAGATCCCGATCGAGCGCGAAGCGGGCGACGCCGGGGCCCTGGCGCGTGCGGTCGAGGAACTGCGGAGCGGCTCCTGCATCGGCGTCTTCCCCGAAGGGACCCGCTCGCGCGGCAAGGTCCTGCGAGCGCGCAGCGGCGTCGGACGCCTCGCGCTCGAGGTCCCCGAGGCAAAGATCGTCTGCGTCGCGATCGAGGGGACCTCGGACCTGACCGGCTTCCCCCATCGCCCCCGCCTACGGATCCGCTTCTTCGAGCCGCGCGAGGGGCAGGCCAAGCCCGGCGAGGAGGCGGGAGAGCTCGCGGTCCGGCTGCTGGCCGAGATCCGCGAGCTCGTCCCACCGTCGATCTCCGCGCGCAAGCGCGGCTCGGCCTAGTGACCCGCCTTTTCCCCGTTGGGGTGTAGCGGGTACCAGGAGGCGCCGAAGGCCTTGCTGTCGGTGCCGTTGTCTTCACCCGGCTTCTTGTCCTCGACGAACGTGTAGAGCGGCCAGTTGTTGTAGGTCACCTGGACGGTGCCGTCTTTGCGTTTCGTCGTGCCCAGTTTCGAGGCCATCGCGCCTTCGCCGGCCTGCGGCGCGCCTTCGGTCCTCAGCGGTGGCCAGCCCTGTTCGCAGGCGCCGTAACAGGTCGATTCGCCGTTCTGGTCCTTCTGGAAGTAGTAGAGCGTCAGGCCGTTGGAGTCGACCAGCACCTTGCCGACGCCTTTGGCCGTACCGACCGTGATCGGCGCGCCTGCGGAGGAAGTGGTCGAGGCGGCCGGCTTGCTCGTCGTTTCTTCGGAGCCGCCATAGGCGCCACCGCCGCCGGAGCTCGAGCTGCTGTTGCTGCTGGAGCCGCAGCCGGCGACCGCGAGCATCGCGATCAGGGCCAGGGCGGCGACTGCGGGAAAGGACTTCGTCACGTGGATTCCTCCTCTTGGGGTGCATTGCTGTCGGTGGCTTCGCCGCGATCGAGCGGGGCGACGAAGGTGCGCTTGCCGGCGTGCACGACCAGTGCCTCGGCGCGCGAGAGATCGAGGGCGGCGCTGAGGACGGCCGACTCGTCGGCGCCCCAGCGGTAGCGGAAGGTGCCGGCCGAGACTTCGTCCCCACCTGGACCGCGCATGTAGACGCGGCAGAGCGTGCCCGAGCTGATCCCCTTGACGTACATGTGGATCTCGGTGCCGAAGGCCTGCGGCTGAAGCGTGGCGGCGATCTTGATGCCGCTGGGCAGGGCGCGGAAGGCGACGCGCTGCTCGGGGCCGCCTTCGCTGCCGCTGGAGAGGACGAAGATCGCCAGCACCGCCATCGCGGTCGCCGCCGCGGCCCCGCCGAAGCCGAGCCCGAGGCGCAGCCGGCGCTGGCGCCGCTTGGAGCGCCGCTCGTCGCCGATCGTCGCCGCGATCCGCTTGCCCAGCTCAGGTGGCGGCTGCGGCGCCGGGCCGAAGCGCTCCGGATCGGCGTGGGGGAGCAGTCGCGAGACGGCGAACAGCGAGTCCGCCTCGGCCCGGCAGGCCGGGCAGCCCTCGAGGTGAGCCTCGAGGCTGGTTCGCTCTTCGTCGGAGAGGTGCCCGAGCGCGTAAGCGCCCAGTTCCTCTTTCCAGTGGCGGCAGCCGTCAGTCTTCATAGCCCATCTCCTCGAGCACGACGCGCAGCGCGCGCAGGCCGTAGTAGACGCGGCTCTTCACCGTTCCCTCCGGCACGCCGAGTTCATCGGCGACCTCGGCGTAGGGGCGGCCGCGGTAGTAGGTCTCGACCAGGACGCGGCGGTGCTGATCGCCGATCCGCCGCATTGCCTCCTCGATCTGCCAGGAGAGCAGCGCCTCGTCGAAGGGCTCGACCGAGGCCTCGACGCCTTCGTCGGAGACGGTCGGCCGGGCGGCGCGGGCGCGGCCGAGGTCGATCACCACGTTGCGCAGGATCGCGAACAGCCAGGTGCGCAGCGAGCCGATCTGGGGATCGAAGCGCTCACCGGCGCGCCAGGCGCGCAGGAAGGTCTCCTGGACGGCCTCTTCGGCGAGACCGGAGTCGCCGAGCGAGCGGACCGCGAAGCCGTAGAGCTCGGATGCGTGGGCCGAGTAGGCCTCACGCACGTCCCGCTCGTCTGTCAGCGCGCCAGGTGGCATTCGCTCGGCATACGAATGCCCGCTGACGCAGGTTCAGCGCTGGCCTTACTCGAGTTTGCCGATCTTGAAGATTTTCGTGCCGCAATCCGGGCAGGTTCCCTGGATCGCGGGGCGACCGTTCTTCATCGTCACCTGCTTGGCGTCTTTGATCTCGACCTTCTTGCGCTCCTTGACGCAGTAACCCTCTGGCATCAGGGCAACTCCTTTCACTGCCTGGGCGGCAGAGCTCGCGGGTGCTCGCGAGGTCGAATTGCGGCGAATGTAACGCAGTCAGGGGACGACGCGGGGAAAGTTCGTGCGAATTAGCACGAGCTGCTTACTTTGATCCCTTGCCTTCGGACCGTTCGATCGCTTCTTCGCCAGCTTCTTTCAGCTGCTGCGAATCCGGTGGTGCGGCTGCGCCACCCGTGCTCCCGGTTTCGTTGCTCCCGCCCTTGCTTTCGCCACGCAGGGCGGCCACTTCGCTCTTCAAAGTCTTGATTTCGGCTTCCAGGGAGACGTTGTCCGACGCTTCGGCGGGCGCGTTCGTGCCGGCCAGTTCGTCGCGCACGGACTGCAGGTCGCTCTTGGTCACTGCGTTGTCCTGGGCGTCGATCGCCAGCACGATGCCAGCGCCCGCGCCGCCGATCGCGATCGCGACGAGGACGAGGAAGACGCGGGTGCGCATGGTCAGCTTGCGCTCGACCAGCCCTATCCACGCCCTCAGTCCGTCCAGCGACATCGGCACTAACTTAGAGCCTCCCCCGGAGCCCTGCGCTCCCGATCCACTACCCTGCGGCCCGCACTTCCGACCCCAGCCCCAAGGAGATGACCCGCATGCCCGAGGCAGTAATCGTCGACACCATCCGCACGCCGATCGGCCGTGCCTTCAAGGGCTCGCTGGCCCCCCTGCGCCCGGAGGAGACCGGCGCCTACGTGGTCGACCAGCTGCTCGAGCGCAACCCGGATGTCGACCCGGCCCTGGTCGAGGATGTCTTCTGCGGCGTCGGCATGCCGCAGGGCTTGCAGGCCTTCAATATCGGCCGAATCATCTCGCTGCTCTCCGAGAAGCTGCCGCAGGAGGTCAACGGGGTCACGGTCTCGCGCTACTGCTCCTCCAGCCTCGACGCGATACGCCACGCCGGCAACGCGATCAAGGCCGGAGAGGGCGACGTCTACATCGCCGCCGGGGTCGAGTGGGTGAGCCGCTTCAACGAAGCCTCCGAGCCCGTCCGTGTCGATGATCGCAACCCGAACCTGATCGGCGAGAACGGCCAGCCCAACGCCTACATCGACATGGGCATCACCGCCGTCAACGTGGCGAAGAAGTACGAGGTAAGCCGCGCCGACATGGACAAGTTCGCGCAGCGCTCGCAAGAACTGGCGGTGAAATCGCAGGAGGATGGCTTCTTCGATCGCGAGATCGTGCCGGTCAAGCTCGAGGACGGGACCGAGGTAAGCAAGGACGACGGTCCCCGCGCCTCCTCGACCCTGGAGAAGCTCTCCCAGCTGCCGGAGGCCTTTGAGGGCGGCGGCGGCGTCACCGCCGGTAACTCCTGCCCGCTCAACGACGGCGCTGCCGCGGTGCTGCTGATGAGCGACACCAAGGCCAAGGAGCTCGGCTTGACCCCGCGCGCCCGGATCATCACCGCCGCCACCTATGGCAACGAGCCCGAGCTGATGGGCGTCGCCCCGATCGGCGCGATCAAGAAGGTGCTCGACCGGGCTGGAATGACGATCGAGGACGTCGACGCGGTCGAGCTCAACGAGGCCTTCGCCGCCCAGGTGATCCCGATCATGGCCGAATGCGGCATCGCCGAAGACAAGCTCAACACCCACGGTGGCGCGATCGCCCTCGGCCACCCGTTCGGGATGACCGGCGCCCGCATCATGGGCACGCTGCTCAACGTGATGGAGACCGACGACCACCAGGTCGGCCTCGAGACGATGTGCGTGGCCGGCGGCCAGGGCAAGGCGATGCTCGTGGAACGCCTCAACTAGGAGAAGTGCGATGCCGCGACTCGAGACGCTGACCTACGAGAGCAGCGATCGGGTCGCGCGCATCACCCTGAACCGGCCGGACCGCGGCAACGGGATCACGCCGCGGATGCCGGCCGAGCTGGCGGCCTGCGTCGAGCGCGCCAACCTCGACCCCGAGGTGCACGTGATCGCTCTGGCCGGCAACGGCACAGGATTTTGCGGCGGCTATGACCTGGTCGCCTCGGCCGAGGGGGATATGAGCGAGCTGGGCGGGGTGGAGGCGCCGGCCGGATCGCCGCTCGATCCGGCGACGATCGGGGCCAATCACATGCCCGAGTCCAACTGGGACCCGGTCACCGACTTCCAGTTCATGTGGCGCAACGTGCGCGGCTTCATGAGCCTCTTCCACTCGGAAAAGCCGGTGCTCTGCAAGGTGCACGGCTACTGCGTCGCCGGCGGCACCGACATGGCGCTCTGCTCGGACCTGCTGGTGATCGCCTCCGACGCCAAGATCGGCTACCCGCCGGCGCGCGTCTGGGGCTCGCCGACGACGGCGATGTGGGCCTCGCGGGTCGGGCCGATGCGAGCTAAGCGGCTGCTCCTCACCGGCGACTCGCTGACCGGAGCCGAGGCCGAGGAGTGGGGGCTGGCGACCGAGGCGGCTCCCGCGGCCGAGCTCGACGAGCGCTTCGAGCGGCTGCTCGGACGGGTCGCGCAAATGCCGATCAACCAGCTGGTGATGATGAAGATGCTGGTCAACCAGGGCCTCTACGCCCAGGGCCTGCACCAGACGCAGCTGCTCGGCACCTTCTTCGACGGCGTCGCCCGCCACACCGAGGAGGGCCACGGCTTCGTGCGCCGCGCCGCCGAGGCGGGCTTCAAAGAGGCGGTGCGCGAGCGCGACGAGCCATTCGGCGACTACGGATTGGAGGGCTTTGGCCTTGGGTGAGAGACCATCCATCGCGGTAGTGGGCGGCGGCTTCGGCGGGGTGGGCGCAGCCGTGATGCTGAAGCGGGAGGGCTACGAGGACGTCACCGTCTTCGAGAAGGGCGAGCGTGTCGGCGGTGTCTGGCAGCACAACACCTACCCCGGCGCCGCCTGCGACATCCCCTCGCACCTCTACGAGTACTCGTTCGCGCCCAACCGCTGGTCGCGGCGCTACGCCCCCCAGGTCGAGATCCAGGCTTACGTGGAAGGGGTGGCGCGGCGCTTCGGCGTGCTCGACAGGGTCCGCACCGGGACCGAGGTGAAGAGCGCCGGCTGGGATGAGGAGCGCGGCAAATGGTTGCTGGAGACCAGCGCCGGACCGCACGAGGCGGACCTCCTGATCACCGCTTGCGGCCAGCTCTCGGTGCCGACGGTGCCGCCGATCCAGGGGTTGGAGAGCTTTGAGGGCCCGGCCTTCCACACGGCCGAGTGGCGCCACGACGTCGACCTCAGCGGCAAGCGGGTAGCGGTGATCGGCAGCGGCTGCAGCGCGATCCAGGTCGTGCCCGCGATTCAGCCCGAAGTCGCCCAACTCGACGTCTACCAGCGCTCGCCCGGCTGGACCCTGCCGAAGATGGACTTCGAGTATTCCGCGCGGGCGCAGGCGCTCTTCCGCCGCGTCCCCACACTGCGTCGTCTCGACCGCGCCTTCGTTTTCGCCTTCCAGGAGTTCGCCGCTGCGGCCCTGACCCACAAGCGCTGGCTGCTACCGGCGCTGCGCGCCGTCGGTCGCCGTCAGATCAACGCGGCGATCTCCGACCCCGAGCTGCGCCGCAAGGTGACCCCGAGCGACGAGTTCGGCTGCAAGCGGATCATGCTCACCGACGAGTGGTACCCGACCCTGACCGAGCCCAACGTGGATCTGGTGGCGGAGCGGATCGAGGCGGTCGTCCCGGCTGGAATTCGCGACGCGACCGGGGTCGAGCGGCCCGCCGATGCCATCGTCCTCGCCACCGGCTTCGCCTCTCACGATTTCGTCGCGCCGATGGAGATCGGTGGCCGCGCCGGCCGCAGGCTTGATGAGGAGTGGGGGGAGATAGCGCGCGCCTATCTCGGCCTAAGCGTGCCCGGCTTCCCCAACATGTTCCTGCTCTACGGCCCGAACACGAACGGCGGCAGCGGCTCCGTGGTCAACACGCTCGAGTGCGGCATCGGCCACGTGCTGGCTGCCCTGCGCGAGATGGAGAGCGCCGGGGCGGGGCGGATCGAGGTTAGGTCCGAGGTAGCCGAGGACTTCGATCGCGAACTCCGCGCCGCCCTGGCGAAGACGGTATGGCACAGCGGCTGCAGCAACTGGTACGTCGACGAGAACGGCAACGACCCGAGCAATTGGCCCTGGGTCTGGAGTACCTACAAGCGCCGCACCGAGCGTCTCGCGCCGGGTGCCTACGAGCTGGCGGATGCACGATGAGCGAGCGCGCGGCAACACCGGATGGGTCCTTCTTCACCCCCGAGAACGTGCGCGGTTTCATCGGCGGCAGCTTTCCCGGCGACCTCGGCATCGAGCCGCTGGAGATCGAGGATTCCTTCGCTAGTGGCCGCATCGTCGTCGACCAGCGCCACCTGCACCCCGGCGGCTACGTCCACGGCGGCGTCTGGACCGCGCTCGGCGACACCGTCGCCGCCTGGGCGACCTTCCGCAATATCCCGTCGGGCCACAACTTCACCACGATCGAGCTGAAGCTCAATGTCTTTTCCGCCGGCCTCCCCGGCGATGAGATCGTCGCCGTCGCCACGCCCCTGCACGCCGGCAAGAGCACCGTCGTGATCGAGGTCAAGATCGAGCGTCTGCGCGAGGGTGAGGAGCCGCGCCTGGCTGCCAACCTGATCGTCAGCCAGTTCGTGTTGGCGCCGCGCGACTAGGCACGACGCCTCCCGGCAGAAAATCAGGTGCCGTCGCCATGGACAGCGGGCGAATCGGCCTCCGCTTCCCACGCTTCGATCAGCGGCAGCCGCCAGAGCACGCTGGCGATCGTCAGTCCCACCGCGGCGGAGAGCAGCGCCAGGAACCACTGCGAGGCGCTGAGGATCACCATTTCGAAGAAGTCGCGCACGGGTGCGGCGGCGAGGATCAGGGCGAAGAGCGCGCCGAGCCCCGCGATCAGGGCCAGCATGTAGCTCTGGATCGCGATGTGCTCGCGACCGGGGCCGCGCTCGAGCAGCAGCACGAAGCTGAGGCCGAGCACGATCAGGGTCGTCGTTGCCGCGGTGCGGCCCGCCGCGAGGCTGCCGCCGAAGACGGTGTCGACGAGGAAGAAGGAGAGGATCGAGCCGAGCGCCGTGGCCAGCCCCGCCGGCACCGCGAAGGCAGCCAGCGCCCGCAGCAGGCGGCCACGGTAGAGCGGCCCATCCGAGGGTGCCAGGGCGAGGACGAAGGAGGGGATGCCGATCGTCAGGAAGGCGGCGAGGGTGAGGTGGCGGGGGAGGAAGGGAAAGGCGAAGCCCGGGATCGCGACGAGCACGATCAGGGCGGCGGCGTAGACCGTCTTGGTCAGGTAGAGGCGGCCGAGCCGGTGGATGTTGCGGGCGATCCGCCGTCCCTCGCCGACCGCCTGCGGCAGGCGGGCGAACTCGTCCTTTAGCAGGACGACGTCGGCGACCCCCTTGGTCACCTGGGCGCCGGAGCCCATCGCCACCGCCATCCGCGCCCGCTTCAGCGCCGGCACGTCGTTGACGCCGTCGCCGATCATCGCCGCGTAGCGGCCCGAGGCGGCAAGGGCGGCGACCAGATCGCGCTTCTGCTCGGGCTTGATCCGGCAGAAGACGGTGTTGCGTTGAGCGACCGATGCCAGCTCCTCCGGGTCCTCGGGCAGTTCGTGCCCCTCGATCACGCCGGCGTCCTCGGGCACCCCGACCGCCGCCGCGACCGCGGTGACAGTGGCCCGCGCGTCGCCCGAGATCAACTTCAGGTCGACGTCTTCCTCTCTCATCAGGGCGACCGTTTCCGCCGCGTCGGGACGCAGCGTCTCCTCCAGCACGACCAGGGCGACGGGTGCCAGCCGCGGCGGCGGCTGCTCGCCGGGGTTGGCCGGCAGCGGCTCGCTGGTTTCGGCGAAGGCGACGACGCGGCGACCGGCCGCGGTCTCGCGTTCGAGCACGCGGGCGAGGCCGGGGGGGAGGGTGAGGGCGCCCGCCGCGCTCAACACGTCCGGCGCGCCGAGCACGTAGCTGGCGGAGTCGATCCGCAGCCCGCTCCACTTCCACTCCGAGGAGAAGGGGACTTCGCCGGAGACCCGGCCGGCCTCGCCGGGGAAGCGTTCGCCGATCGCCTCCAGGGTGCGGTTGCGGTCGCCGGCGCTGGCGGCGAAGCGGCCGAGCGCCGCGTGGGCGGCGTTGGCGTCGACGCCCTCCGCGACCTCGGCGCCGAGCAGGCGCAGCTCGCCGTCGGTCAGGGTGCCGGTCTTGTCGACGCAGATCGTGTCGACCGCGGCGAGACTCTCGGTGGCGCTCATCTGCTGCACCAGCGTGTCCTTTTTGGCCAGCCGCACCGCGGCAACAGCGAAGGTGACGCTCATCAGCAGCACCAGGCCCTCGGGCACCAGGGTGACGAGGCCGGCGGTGGCGGTTTGGGCCGCCTCTTCGATCCCGGTGTTGCGCAGCTTCAGGGTGATCAGCAGCAGCACCGCCAGCGGCACCATCACGTAGACGCAGGCGACGATCACCCGGTTGACCTCGCCTTGCAGCGGCGAGGGAGGGTGGCGGAAGGCGCGCGCCTCGCCGGCGAGCTTGCCGGCGTAGCTGTCCTCGCGCACCGCGTCGACCTTGTAGCTGCCGGAGCCGCTGATGCAGAAGGAGCCGGAAAGCGCCCGGTCGCCGGCCCCCTTGCGCACCCCGTCGGCCTCGCCGGTCAGCATCGACTCGTCGAGGGTCATCCCGCGCGAGCCAGTCACCTCGCCGTCGGCGACGAGCTGGTCGCCGGGCGCGACCTCGATCACGTCACCGGGGACGATCTCCTCGGCGAGCAGACTGGTCGTCGCGCCGTCGCGGATCGCCTTGGCGTGGGGGGCGACCAGCACCGCCAGCTCATCCAGCGTGCGCTTCGCCTTCAGCTCCTGGCGGATGCCGATGTAGGAGTTGATCACCGCGATCAGGCCGAAGATCGAGTCGGCGTAGAGGCCGAGCCCGACGTCGAGCACGAAGAAGGCGCCGATGATCGCGTTGAAGAGGGTGAAGACGTTGCCGGCGACGATGCTGGAGGTCGAGCGCGAGGAGTCCTCGGCCGGCGGGCCGAGCTCGCGCAGCCGCTTTGCCGCGGTGGCGCTGGAGAGGCCCTGCTCGATCGCCGCTTCGCCAGACATGCCTGTTCGCACTCCACTCACTGCGCGAAAAACCAGAGATGCACGCTTGTTCGTTTCGTCCTCACTGGTCTCTATTCAATAGGGTGAGCACCGGATGGCTTTGAAGCTCGGACTCAACCTCGGTTACTGGGGCATCGGCCCGGCCGGCGAGGACGCCCTCGAGGTCGTCCAGGCCGCCGAGGGCGCCGGCTTCGAGTCGGTCTGGGTGGCGGAGTCCTACGGCTCCGACGTGGTCAGCGTGCTGGCCTGGCTCGCAGGGCAGACGAAGGCGATCAAGCTCGGCGCCGCGATCATGCAGGTGCCCGCCCGCCCGCCTGCCGCCGCGGCGATGGCCGGGGCGACGATCGACAAGCTCTCCGGCGGCCGCTTCCTCTTCGGTTTCGGCCCTTCCGGCCCGCAGGTCTCCGAGGGCTGGTACGGCGTGCCCTACGCCAAGCCCTGGGGCCGTACCCGCGAGTACATCGAAGTGGTCCGCGAGATCATCGCTCGCGAGGGGCCGGTCGATCACCAGGGCGAGCATTACCAGCTGCCTCTACCCGGTGGCGAGGGAAAGCCGCTGAAGCTCAACTTCCACCCCGAGCGCAACGAGATCCCGGTCTTCGTCGGCGCGATCGGCCGCAAGTCGGTCGAGATGGCGGCCGAGATCTGCGATGGCTGGATCCCGATCTTCTTCAGCGTCGACGCCTTCGAGCAGACCTGGGGAGAGCACCTGGAGGCGGGCTTCGCCAAGGGCGGTCGCCAGCGCTCCGACCTCGAGGTCTCGCCCTCGCTGCAGGTCGCGATCGACGGCGATCTCGAGGCCGCCAAGGCCGTGGTCAAGGCCGGGCTCGTCCTCTACTTCGGCGGCATGGGCAGCCGCAAAACCAACTTCTACGTCGACCTCGCCCATCGCTTCGGCTTCGGCGATGTCGCCGATGACGTGCAGAAGCGCTTTCAAGAGGGCGACCGGGCTGGTGCCTACGAGGCGGTCCCTGACGAGATCGTCGAGGCGACTTCGCTGGTCGGCACCGAGGCCGAAGTGGCGGAGCGGATCGAGCGATTCCAGGGCGCCGGCATCGACCGCCTGATCGTCTCGCCGGTTCACGCCGAGAAGAGCCAACAACTGCACACCTTGGAGCGCCTCGCGGCGCTCATCGCGTAGTCTCCCCCGCCGCGTCCATGAAGATCGGAGTGCCGAAAGAGACCGCCGAGGGAGAGCGCCGGGTCGCGCTTGTCCCTGACGTCGTTAAATCCCTCGCCGCCAACGAGAAGGTCGCGGTGCTGGTCGAGAGCGGCGCCGGCGAGAGCGCTGGCCATCCCGACTCCCAGTACAGCGAAGCTGGGGCTGAGGTCGTCGAGGGCGAGGTTACGTGGGGCGCCGACGTGGTCCTTCGCGTCGCCGCCCCTTCCGCCGAGGAAATCGGCCGCCTCAACTCCAATCAAGTCTTCATCGGTCACCTAGCGCCCTGGACCGCCGCCGAGACGAACAAGGCGCTGGCAGCGGCCGGCGTCACCAGCTTCGCGATGGAGGCGATTCCGCGCACCACGCGCGCCCAGGCAATGGACGCGCTCTCCTCGCAGGCTGCCGCTGCCGGCTATGCCGCGAGCTTGATCGCCGCCCGCGAGTCGGGCCGCTTCTACGGGATGATGACCACGGCAGCCGGCACTGTGCCGCCGGCCAAGGTCCTCGTGCTGGGCGCCGGTGTCGCGGGCCTGCAGGCGGTCGCCACCGCCAAGCGACTGGGCGCGATCGTCACCGGCTTCGACATTCGCCGCGCCGCCTGGGAGCAAATCGCCTCGCTCGGCGGCCGGCCGCTGGAACTCGACTTCATTCCCGACGCCGAGGGCGAGGGCGGCTACGCCCGGCCGCTCACCGACGAGGAGAACGCGCAGGTGCGCGACGCGCTCGGCGAGAACGCCGCCAAACAGGACGTGATCGTCACCACCGCCGCTATTCCGGGCCGCCCGGCGCCGCTGCTGATCACCGCCGACGCGGTGCGCGGCATGCAGCCCGGCTCGGTGATCGTCGACCTCGCCGCCGAGACCGGCGGCAACTGCGAGCTGACCGAGGCCGGTCAGACCGTGGTCGAGGGCGGCGTCAAGGTGATCGGCCCGCGCAACCTGGCCAGCGAGATGCCGCGGCCCGCGTCGCAGCTCTACGCCAAGAACCTGGAGAACCTGCTCGGTCTGCTGGTCTCCGAGGTGGGCGAGCTGAATATCGATTTCGAGGACGACATCGTTGCCGCCGCCTGCATCACCGACGGCGGCGTGATCAAGAACGAGCGCGCGGCGGGGAGGGATTCGGCATGAGCGTGATGACCGAGGTAACGATCTTCGTGCTCGCCGCCTTCGTCGGTTTCGAGGTGATCTCGAAGGTGCCGACCACGCTGCACACGCCGCTGATGTCGCAGACCAACGCGATCCACGGCATCGTCATGCTCGGCGGGCTGATCGTTGTCGGCTACGCCAACGACCCGCTCGAGTACGTGATCGGCACGATCGCGATCGCCTTCGGCGCGATCAACATCGTCGGTGGCTTCATGGTCACCGACCGCATGCTCGGCATGTTCTCCAAAAAGCCGAAACCCAAGGCCGACGCTGACGGCAAAGGCGGGGCCGGCAAATGACCCTGCTCGCCGTGCTCGAACCGGGTGGCAGCGCCGCCACCGCGCTCTACATCGTCGCCTTCTCGCTCTTCATCATCGGGATTAAGCAGGGCACCCACCCGACCACGGCAAAGCGCGGCAACCAGATCGCCGCCGTCGGCATGGCGGTCGCCATCATCACCACGCTGCTGCTCGACGGCATCGGCAACTGGGGCCTGATCGCGCTCGGCCTCGGCATCGGCACCACGGTTGGCGTGATCGCCTCGATCCGCGTGCAGATGACCGAGATGCCGCAGATGGTCGCCCTCTACAACGGCGTCGGCGGCGGCGCCGTGGCGCTGATCGCCTGGTCGGAGCTGCGCCACGGCATCAGCGGCATCGACTCCGGCGATATCGCCTCGATCCCGCTCGAAGAGCTGATTCCCACCCTCTTCGCCGCGGTCGTCGGCTCGGTCTCCTTCTGGGGCTCGAACATCGCCTTCGCCAAGCTGCAGGACCTGATCCCGACCAAGCCGCTCTCGGTGCCCGGGCAGCAGGTGATCAACGGCGTGCTGCTGATCGGCATCCTTGCCGCCTGTGTCGACATCGCGGTCAACAACGGCGATCCCTCGCAGGGGCTCTTCATCGCCATCCTGCTCGCCGCGGCGCTGCTCGGCAACCTCGTCGTGCTGCCGATCGGCGGCGCCGACATGCCGGTGGTGATCTCGCTGCTCAACGCCTTCACCGGCCTCTCCGCCGCGGCCGCCGGCTTCGCCC
This sequence comes from Solirubrobacterales bacterium, assembly GCA_036271315.1. Classification (GTDB taxonomy): domain Bacteria; phylum Actinomycetota; class Thermoleophilia; order Solirubrobacterales; family 70-9; genus VRUE01. Next base: position 36,852 of record DATBAV010000019.1, read on the forward strand.
TGCACAACGTGGCGCTGATCGTCGCCGGCACCCTGGTCGGCTCCTCGGGAACGATCCTGACCATGGAGATGGCGACCGCGATGAACCGCTCGGTCGCCAACGTCCTCTTCGCCGGCTTCGGTGGCGCGCCCTCAGGGGGTGCCACCGGTAGCACCGAGGAACGGCCGCATGTCTCGATCGGCGCCCAGGACGCGGCGATCAAGCTCGCCTACGCCGATACGGTCGTGATCGTGCCCGGCTACGGCCTCGCCGTCGCCCAGGCCCAGCACGCGATCAAGGAGGTCGCCGACGAGCTGGAGAAGCGCGGCGTCACGGTCAATTACGCGATCCATCCCGTCGCCGGCCGCATGCCCGGCCACATGAACGTGCTGCTTGCCGAGGCCGACGTGCCCTACGAGCAGCTCAAGGAGATGGAGGAGATCAACCCGGAAATGCCGCGCACCGACGTCGCGGTCATCGTTGGCGCCAACGACGTCACCAACCCGGCGGCCAAGACCGACCCCGACAGCCCGATCGCCGGCATGCCGATCATCGAAGTCTCCGAGGCCCAGCAGGTGATCGTGATCAAGCGCTCGCTCAGTCCTGGGTTTGCGGGGATTGACAACGATCTTTTCTACGAAGCGAATACTTCGATGCTGTTCGACGATGCCAAGAAGGCGGCGGCGGACATTGCGGCTGAGATTCAGAATCTCTAGGCAACCCGCGCTGACGGAATAAGGGATCCGGACACCCCTCCCCGGAGACCGTTGCGCAGCAGATCGGCGGGGTGGTTCCAGCGTGGTCCCTGAGCCTCCGGGGAGGGGTGCCCGGATCCCTTCCACGCCCGCCGGGTCGCCAGCGCTCAGAAGCTGGGCGCGAAGTCACGGCTTCGGCAAGCTCGTGGGGGGAATAGAAGTAGTCGCTGGGGGCTTTGCTACCCATGCGAGAGGGGGAGCGGGGGCAGGGGACTGTGGAGTGGGTGGGGCTTGTTTGCCTTGTCTCGCTGCTGATCGTGGGGATGCTCGTTGCCGGTGTGCGGGTGCCGGGGACTGCGCTTGCGCAGGCGATTGCCTCGCGGATTCTCTGCGCTGCGGCGCTGGCGGATCACTGTGGCGATGAACCGGTGTTGATCGCGACCTACGGGACGGAAGTGGGGGAGTTGGTGCGACGGCACATGCCGTCGTTGCTCTTCGAGCGGGGGTCGCGGGCGGTGCCGGTCGATTTCAGGCGCTGTCGTGAGACGGAGTGCGGGGACGCCGCCGGGCACGGCTACGTCAAGCGCACCAAGAGCGGATTGCCGGTCTCGGCATTCGTCCATGTCGTTGACTGCCGGGCCGACGCGACCGAGGAGTCTGAGGCGGCCGGAGCCGATTGCTCGGGCTCGCGTGCCGGCAACCTTTACATTCAGTACTGGACCTACTACGCCGACTCCGCCACCTTTCGCGGGATCCCCATCGTTGGCGATGCCGGCTATCACCGAGACGACTGGGAGGGGGTGCAGATCCGCATCCGTCCCGATGGCTCGGTCGACGAGCGGGCCTCTTCGCACGAGGGCTACAACCAGCGACCCGGGCCGGTCGGCGGATGGGCCTCGGACGCTGGCATCGATTCGGTCAAGGGCGCGACCGAAGCACTCGGTCTGCGCGCCGAGAACGGCTGGGGCCCGGAGACCCATCTGCTGATCGTCTCCGGCGGCAGCCACGCCGGCAACACCGCCGGAATCCCCCACATCGAACGCCTTACCCCGCGCAACCGCGTCCACCTGATCCCGCTCGAGCCGATCGCCGCCGGCACCGACGCGCACTTCGCGATCAACCCACCATGGCGCAAGCGCGTCTGGCGCGACCCTGAGGCCGAGGGCACCGACTGACGATCGCTTGTGGTGCGCACGCGCCCCCCATTGACCACCTGTGAGGTGGCAAATGGGGGAAGGACTACTTCGGCGGCATCCGCAGGGCGCCGTCGAGGCGGATCGTCTCGCCGTTCAACATCGGGTTGGCGACGATCTGGCCGACCAGGCGGCCGTACTCCTCGGGGCGCCCGAGGCGGGAGGGGAAGGGGATGCCCTCGCCGAGCGCGGTGCGGGCCTCCTCGGGCAGGGCCGCCAGCAGCGGCGTGTCGAAGAGACCGGGGGCGATGGTGACGACGCGGACGCCGCGCGAGGCCATGTCGCGGGCCGCCGGCAGGGTCATGCCGACGATGCCTCCCTTGGAGGCGGCGTAGGCGATCTGGCCGATCTGGCCGTCGTAGGCGGCGATCGAGGCGGTGTTGATGCAGACGCCGCGCTCACCCTCGCTGTCGGGCTCGTTCTCGCTCATCGCCGCGGCGGCGAAGCGCAGCACGTTGAAGGTGCCGATCAGGTTGACCTTGACCACGTTGGAGAAGAATTCGAGGTTGTGGGGGCCGCCTTTGTGCGCGATCCGCTCGGCCCAGCCGATGCCGGCGCAGCAGACCGAGATCCGCAGCCCGTCGTCGTGCGTCGCCGCCCGCTCGACCGCGGCCGACACGGCACCCTCGTCGGTGACGTCGGCCTGTACGAACGCCGCGCTCGGCCCCAGCTCCGCGGCCAACGCCTCGCCCTTCTCGGCGTTGAGGTCGGCGATCGTCACCGCCGCGCCGGCCGCGACCAGCGCCCGCGCCGTCGCCTCGCCAAGTCCTGACGCTCCACCAGCCACCAACGCACTCGTGCCTGCAACCTCCACGGCCGCGCACCCTACACACCCCGAACTGCATCAAATTTCCTGCCTGCTAGACCGGAAATTTGATGCAGTTCGAGCAGCCGGGTTCACATCCCCGTAAGAAGGTCTCTGTAGGGTTTCCGCATCGCCACCGAGGTGACGCCCAGCTCCAAGGAAGCGATCGCGGAGCGCCTCGCCGAGGCGCGCCGGTTCACATTGGAGTTGCTCCAGCCGCTCGACGACGGGCAGCTCAACCGCGTCTACTCGCCGCTGCTCAGCCCGTTGGCCTGGGACCTCGGCCACATCGCCAACTTCGAGGAGCTCTGGCTGGTGCAGACGATCGGCGATCGCGAGCCCCTGCACGGTGAGCTCGGCCGCTTCTACGACGCGATCGAGAACCCGCGCAAGACCCGTGGCGAGCTGCCGATCTTGCGCGACGCCGAGCTGCGTGCCTACCTCGAGGACGTGCGCGAGCGCACGCTCGAGGTGCTCGCGGAAGTCGACATCGGGCCCGACGCCGACGAGCCGCTGCTGCGCGAAGGCTTCGTCTACGAGATGTTGCTGGCCCACGAGCAGCAGCACAACGAGACGATGCTGCAGCTGCTGCAGATGGTCGACGACTACAGCCCGCTCGACCCCGGGCTCGGCGCTCTCCGCGCCCCCGAGCCGGGCCCCGAGACGATCTCGATCCCCGGTGGCGCATATGAGGTTGGCGCCCCGCCGCGAGGCTTTGCTTACGACAACGAGCGCCCCCGCCACACGGTCGAGCTCGCCCCGTTCGAGATCGATCGAACTCCGGTGACCAATGCCACGTACATCCAGTTCATGGAGGAGACCGCTGCCGAGCCTCCGATGTATTGGGAGCCTGAAGGCGGCGGGGGATGGGTGCTGACGAGGATGGGAGGTCGCGACCCGATCGACCCGGCCCATCCCGTCCTCCATGTCTCCTGGCACGAGGCCGACGCGCTCGCCCGCTGGGCGGGCAAGCGCCTTCCCGGCGAGCACGAGTGGGAGGTGGCTTCGGATCGGCTCGAGGGCGTCGGGCAGGCCTGGGAATGGACTTCCTCGGACTTCCTTGCCTACCCGGACTTTGAGGCCTTTCCCTACCCGGAGTACTCGCAGGTCTTCTTCGGCGACGCCCACAAGGTTCTGCGCGGCGGTTCCTGGGCGACGCGCCGCAACGTGATGCGGCCCAGCTTCCGCAACTGGGACCTGTCCGAGCGCCGTCAAATCTTCTCCGGCATCCGACTGGCGGACCTCTGAACATGGAGCGAGTGAGCGAGATCGCCGGTGATGACTAGCGTGAACGAGCGTAATGTGAAGGATGTGGTGATGTGATCGCGATCGAGGTCCACCTCGACGCCGACACCGCGGCGAAGATGGCGAGCGACGTCCGCGACGGCCTCTCGGCGCATCCGAAGGAGCTTGCGCCGAAGTACTTTTATGACGAGCGCGGCTCGCAGCTCTTCGAGCAGATCACCGAGCTGGATGAGTATTACCCGACCAGGGCCGAGCGCTCGATCCTGGCGGAGCGATCCGGGGAGATCGTCGCTGCGGCGGGAGCGCCGCGCTCGCTGGTCGAGCTCGGCTCCGGCTCGGCCGCCAAGACCCGCCACCTGCTCGACGCGATGCGCGAGGCCGAGTGCCTGCACACCTACGTCCCGGTCGACATCTCCGAGGAGATCACCCACGAAACCGCCGCTTTACTGGTCGAGGAGTACCCGGGCCTGGCGGTCCGGGGCCTCGTCTGCGACTTCGAGCAGCACCTCGAGCGCATCCCCGACGGTGACGGCGGTCGCCTCGTCGCCTTCCTCGGCGGCACGATCGGCAACCTCTACCCGCAACCCCGCCACGAGTTCCTCGTCCGGCTCAGGGAGTTGATGGGGCCCGAGGACCGACTCCTACTCGGCACCGACCTGGTCAAGGGAAGGCAGCGACTCGAGGCCGCCTACGACGATGCCAGCGGCGTCACCGCCGAGTTCAACAAGAACGTCTTGGCGGTGCTGAACCGCGAGCTGGGAGCCGACTTCGACCTCGACGCCTTCCAGCATGTCGCCCGCTACGACGAGGTCGAGGCGCGGATGGACATCCGCCTGCGCTCGCTCGCCGAGCAGATCGTGCGGCTCGACGACATCGACCTCTCGATCGAGTTCGCCGCCGGCGAGGAGATGCGGACCGAGATCTCAACCAAGTTCACCTACGAGAAGCTCGCGGCTGTCTACGGCGAGGCCGGATTGGCGATCGACGGCTGGTTCACCGACGCGGACTGCGACTACGCGCTCAGCCTCGCCCGGCCCGCCTAGTCTTAGGCCTCGCCCCTAGGGCGCCAGGGCGTCGATCAGCTCGCCGAGCTTGTCCGGCGTCACGATCGGGGTGAGGATCGGCAGGGTGATGCCGCCGGCGACGAAGGAGTCGATCCGCTCCCTCATCTCCGCCGGCGTGCCGAAGATGAACATCTCCTCGATCAGTTCCCATGGGGCCGCCGCCGCGGCGCCCTGGCGGTCGCCTGACTCCCAAGCGGAGACCATCGGCTCGATCTGCTCGCCGTAGCCGAGCCAGCGGTAGAAGGCGGCGTAGACCGGCACGGTGATGTAGGAGGAGAACATGAAGCGGGCCAGTGGCTCGACCGCCTCGCGCTCGCCCGGCAGGCAGAAGAAGCGGCAGAGCAGCTCGAAGCCCTCGGGCGCGCCGTCCAGCTGGGCGGTCACCTTGGGCAGGCCGCCGAGCGGTAGAAAGTTGGTGAAGGCACCGCTGGCACGCTCGACCGCAAGCTCAAGCATCTTGCCGCGCAGGGCCGCGAGCACGACGGGCACCGGTTGCGCCGGCGCGCTCTCCAGTTTGAAGCCGCTGGCGGTGCGCTCCCCGGCCAGGGCCGCGTCGAGGAAGTCGAGCGTCTCCCGCACCTTGGCCAGCGGCCGCTCGAAGGGAATGCCGTTCCAGCCTTCGACGATGCGATCGGAGGAGGAGCCGATGCCGAGCACGAAGCGGCCGTCCGAGGCGCTTGCGAGCGCGGCCGCCTCCTGTGCCAGCAGCGCCGGGCCGCGCTGGAAGACGCCGACGATGCCGGTGCCGAGGCGGGCTCGCTCGGTCCAGGCGGCGCTCAGGGCCAGCGGCGTGAAGCCGTCGGGACCGTTGGTCTCGCCGCTCCAGAAGTCGGTGTAGCCGGCGGCCTCGGCCCGCTTCACCAGCTCCTCGTGAGCGGCCAGGGTGAGCCCGGGCAAAGGCAGTGTCAATCCCCAGCGTTGAGCCACCGCCCGACCCTATAGCCTGCCGTGCCGATGGGGGAGACCTCACAAACCAAGCCAGATCGCAACCTCGCCTTGGAGCTGGTCCGGGTGACCGAGGCGGCGGCACTCGCCGCCGCCCGCTGGGTCGGCCGCGGCGACAAGTTGGCCGCCGACGGCGCTGCCGTCGACGCGATGCGCTTCGTGCTCGACACGGTCGCGATGGACGGCGTCGTCGTGATCGGCGAGGGCGAGAAGGACGAGGCGCCGATGCTCTTCAACGGCGAGCAGATCGGCGATGGCAGCCCCCCGGTGGTCGACATCGCGGTCGACCCGCTGGAGGGGACCACGCTCTGCGCCCGCGGCATGCCCAGCGCCCTGGCGGTGATCGCGCTCGCCGAGCGCGGCTCGATGTTCGACCCCGGGCCCTGCGTCTACATGGAGAAGATGGCCGGCGGCGAGGAGATCGCCGACCTGCTCGACCTCGACCGGCCCCTGCCCGAGACCTTGAAGCTGATCGCCGAGCGCAAGGGCGAGAGCGTCGGCGACGTGATCGTCGTCATGCTCGACCGTCCCCGCCACGAGGAGGCGATGCGCGAAGTGCGCGAGGCGGGCGCCCGCCTGCGCCTGATCAGCGATGGCGACGTCTCGGCCGCGCTGCTCGCGGTCAGCGAACGCTCCCCGGTCGATCTGCTCTGGGGCATCGGCGGCACGCCCGAGGGTGTGCTCTCCGCCGCCGCGCTCAAGTCGATGGGCGGCCAGCTGCTCGGCCGGCTCTGGCCGCGCAACGACGAGGAGCGCAGCGCCGCCGTCGACGCCGGTTATGACCTGGACCGTGTGCTCACCGCCAACGACCTCTGCTCGGGCGAGGACGTCTTCTTCTCCGCAACCGGCGTCACCGACGGTGACGTCCTCCAGGGCGTCCGCTACCGCGGCAACGGCGCGACCACCGAATCGCTGGTCATGCGCTCGCGCTCGGGCACGGTGCGCCGCGTGCAGGCCCGCCACGACCGCTCAAAGTTGAGGGCGGTCACCGGCGAGCGCTACGGCTGAGCCTCTTCTTCGCAGCCACAGGGCTTCTTCTTTTCCGTCCCCGGGCCGTACGGCATTTCCCCGGTCTCGCGCAGCTCGTGGCGCAGTGAGTTGATCACCGCCCCCGCCAGCAGGCCGAGGCTGAGCAGGTAGAACCAGAGCAGGGCGATGAGGATGAAGCCGAGGGTCGAGCCGAGGCGCGAAAGGCTGGAGACGTTCGAGAGGTAGGCGGGGAAGAGCCAGTTGGCGATGCTGACGCCGATCGTGACGAAGGCGGCGCCCGGCCATACCGCGCGCCAGGGCATGTGGCCCTTCGGCACCGCCCAGAAGATCACGCAGCAGATCAGGAAGGTGATCAGGATCGCGGCGCCGAGTAGCAACGCAGTGTCGATCGCCCTGATGTCGGAGAGGCCGAAGGGCAGGCGGTCGGTGCTGGCGACCAGGGTGCTCTCCATCGCCGGCAGGAAGATGCTGGCCGCGATGAAGAGCAGGACGACCGCCAGCATCGCGAAGGAGAAGCGCTTCTGCTCGACCCAGCCGCGGCACTCGACGTGGTAAATGCGGCAGAAGGCGGTGTCCATCGCGCCCCAGAAGGAGGCGCCGATCCAGAGCGAGCCGATGAAGGCGGCGATCCCGATCGTGGTCGAGTTTTCCTCGATCCGGTTGAGCACGTCCGCCAGGGTGTGCTGGTCGTAGTTGGGGAAGAGCCGCTGCAGGTCATCGATCACGCTCGCCTCGACGCCGTGGATCTTCAGCACCTGACCGCCGACGAAGAGCACCAGCAGAGCGAAGGGAAAGACCGCCAGCATCAGGTTGTAGGCGACCATCGCCGAGAGGCCGGTGACGTTCTCGCGGTACGCTCGGTTCCAGAAGGCACGCAGCCAGGGGCGGGTTTGGCGCATGGTTTTTGGCATTTGACTTCAGAAACTGAAGCGACTAATATGCGAACAGACGTTTGAGCGAAACCAGATCGCCCGTCCCAGGCCTCAAGGCCAGCGCAGGATATTCAGCTTCTCGGACCGGATAGCCGGTCATTTTTTTCGCGACTCTCCGCCATCGGCGGCGTTCTAGTCGCAGGACTTAACCACCTTTCCAAAGAAACGAGTCAGACAGGATGCTGGTAGCAGAGCTTCAGGAGTTGGAGGAGGTCAAAGGCCTCATTACCCGTGGGCAGCAGCTTGGCGTGCTGACCTTCGGCGATGTCGCCTCCGCGGTGTCGGAGGTGGATCTGGACGAGTCGGACGTCGAGGATCTCTACGGGCACCTTGAGAAGTCGGGGATCGAGCTCGTCGAGGACATGGACCCGGCCCAGAAAGCGGCCGCGGAAGCGCTTCCGATCGACACCGGGAAAAAAGGCCGGCGCCGCCAGAAAGCCGCGCTCGACCTGAAACCGGACATGACGACGGACAGCCTGCAGCTGTTCCTCAAGGACATCGGCAAGGTCCGCCTGCTGACCGCCGCGGAGGAGGTCGAACTCGCCAAGCGGATCGAGCGCGGCGACCTCGACGCAAAGCAGAAAATGGTCGAGTCGAACCTGCGCCTGGTCGTCTCGATCGCCAAGAACTACCGCAACCAGGGCCTGCCCTTCCTCGACCTGATCCAGGAGGGAACGCTGGGCCTGGTCCGCGCCGCGGAGAAGTTCGACTACCGCAAGGGATTCAAGTTCTCGACCTACGCCACCTGGTGGATCCGCCAGGCGATCGCCCGGGCGCTCGCCGACAAGGCACGCACGATCCGCATCCCGGTGCACGTGGTCGAGAAGCTGAACAAGATCGGCCGCGCCGAGCGCAAGCTGGTCACCGAGCTGGGCCGCGAGCCCACCCCGGAGGAGATCGCCGACGTAACGGGGATCGATCCCGAGGAGGTCGACTCGATCAAGCGCTCCGCCCAGGCGCCGGTCTCGCTGGAGAAGCCGGTCGGTGACGAGGAGGAGTCGGAGTTCGGCCAGTTCATCGCCGACGAGAAGGCTGAGTCTCCCTTCGACCGGGCGGCGGACCTGCTGACCAAAGAGGCGCTGAAGGAGGCGCTGGAGAACCTCTCCTACCGCGAGCGCCGCGTTCTGGAGTTGCGCTATGGCCTCGGCGGCGAGCACCCGCGCACGCTTGACGAGGTGGGACGGACGTTCAACGTCACCCGCGAGCGCATCCGCCAGATCGAGAACCAGAGCCTGAAGAAGTTGCAGCAGCTAGGCGAAGCCCAAAAGCTCCGCGAGGTCACTTGACGGCACGGCGGCGCGCCTGGCGGCGTCCTCGGTCGCTTGCGTGCGGAGCACGCGGCGCTCCCTGCGTCCTTGCCAGCCGCGCCGCCGCACTCGTCAAGCGGGCTTAAGTGGACGGATATCCCGGCCGATAAAGGTCGGGATGTTCGACATCGATACAGCGCTGCGCACGCTGATTGAGCGTGAGGGCTCCGACCTGCACGTCAAGGTCGGCGCGCCGCCGATTGCCCGCCTGCACGGGGAATTGGCCCATCTCGAGGGCTATCAGCCGCTCAGCGGCGAGGAAACCGAGAAGGCCTTCCACGACATGGCCGAGGTGCGCTCGCTGACCGAGTTCGAGGAGGACGGCGAGGCCGACTTCGCCTACTCGATCCCCGGCCTGGCTCGCTTCCGCGTCAACGTCTTCAAGCAGCGCGGCTCGGTCTCGATCGTCTGTCGCGCGATCCCCTTCAAGATCCGCTCGGTCGAGGAACTGGGCCTGCCCACGGTCGTTACCAGCTTGGCCGAAGAGGCGCGCGGAATCATCCTCGTCACCGGCACCACCGGCTCGGGCAAGAGCACGACGCTGGCGGCGATGATCGACCACATCAACCAGACCCGGGCGCACCACATCGTCACGCTCGAGGACCCGATCGAGTACCTGCACGAAGACAAGCGCTCGATCGTCAACCAGCGCGAAGTCGGCTCCGATACGGTCAGCTTCGGGCGCGCGATGCGCCGCGTCCTGCGCCAGGACCCAGACGTGATCCTGATCGGCGAGATGCGCGACGAGGAGACGGTGCGCACGGCGCTCTCCGCTGCAGAGACCGGCCACCTCGTGCTCTCCACGGTCCACACCCTCGACGCGACCGAGACGATCAACCGCATCGTCGACTTCTTCCCGCCCCACCTGCAGCAGCAAGCGCGGGTGATGCTCGCCTCGACCCTGAAGGGCGCGATCGCCCAGCGCCTGGTGCCCGATGTGACCGGCGACGGCCGCGTCGCCGCGTCCGAGGTGATGGTCGTCACCGGCCGGGTCCAGGACCTGATCCTCAACCCCGAAGAAACGGGCAAGATCACCGAGGTCATCGGCGAAGGCGAGTACTACGGCATGCGCACCTTCGACCAGTCGCTGCTGCGTTACGTGATGGAGGGCAAAGTGACCGAGGAGGTCGCCCTCGACTACGCCTCCAGCCCGCACGACTTCAAACTGATGCTCGCGGCCGGCGGCCAGCGGGCGAGCGGCATCGAGCAGCTCGGCAACCAGGAGCCGGTGGCGCCGTGAGGGAGAAGCTGAACGAGAACCCGCTTGCCCAGGTCGGGCTGATCCTGATCCTCGTGGTGGTCGGCGTCTACATGTTCATCAGCAGTTCTGGTGGCGAAGAAGAAGAATCCGCGGCGCCGACGGAAGCGACCGTCGCCGTCGCCGGCACGAGCGCGGTTGGGACCGCCACGGGAGCGACGCCGGGCGAAGCCGTCGAAGGCGCGGTTGAAAGCGCGATCGAAGGGGTTGGCGAAACCGTCTCGGCGACCCCCAGCGCGGTCCCGGCCCCACCGCCACCTGCACCTGTAACCGCCGCTTACGACGCGGGCAAGATCGTCGTGCTGTTGGTCGTCCACGATGGCGGCATCGACGACAAGCTGGTCCAGCAGGCTTCCTCGCAGCTCAACTCCGACCCCAGCGTCGCCTTCTTTGAAGTGCCGGCAAAGCGGATCGCCGACTATGCGGCGATCACCCTCGGCCTCGATGTGAACCGGGTGCCCGCGCTCGTCGTGATGCGGCCGAAGAAGCTCAGCGGCGGCACGCCGCAGGCCAGCGTCGACTACGGCTTCCAGACATCCGAGAACGTCCTGCAGGCCGTGCGGGACGCCGCCTACGAAGGTCGCGAACTCACCTACCACCCGAACTGAGCCGGCCGATGAGCGCCGAAACCCCGTACCCAGGCCACCTCCGCCCGGTCCCCGACTCAGGTGGCTCGGCGGCACCGGCGATGCCGGGCCCGGGGGAGGGCGGCACCCTTGGCCTCACCCCGCCGCTGCACCGTGGCCACTCGCGCGGGTTCATCACCGATGTCCTGGTCGAGCTCGGCTACGCCAGCGCCGAGACGGTGCAGGCCGCGGTAGAAGAATCGCGGACTGCCGGGGTGCCGCCCGAGGCGATGCTGCTCACCAACGGCGCGATCAGCTCCGATCAGCTCGCGCGCGCGACCGCCGAGCGCTACGGACTCGACCATGTCGATCTCTCCACCTACCAGGTGGACGTCGCCGCCGCGGCTCTCTTCCCGGTGACGATGGCGCGCCGCTACAAGGCGGTGCCGGTCGGCTTCGTCGACTCCAAGACGCTGCTCGTCGCCGCCGTCGACCCGGCCAACGTGCTCGCCGCCGACGACATCCAGATCGCCACCGGCCTCGACTGCCACATCGCGGTCGCTGCCGAGGAAGACGTCGAATCCCTGCTGGCCCGGCTTGGCACGCTGCAGAGCGCCGCCGCCGATGCGATCGTCGAGGAGCAGCACCGGGTCGACGAGGTCGAAGAAGAGGACGACGGCGGTCTCGCCGAAGTTAGCTCGATGCAGGCCGGTGCTGAGGACGCGCCGGTGATCAAGCTCGTCTACAGCATCCTCGCCCAGGCGGTGGGGGAGGGGGCCTCCGACATCCACCTGGAGCCCGAAGAGGGCGAGCTGCGAATCCGCTTTCGCATCGACGGCGTGCTGAAGGAGTCCGCGCACGTGCCGAAGCGAATGATCAGCGCCGTGATCTCGCGGCTGAAGATCATGAGCGAGCTCGACATCGCCGAGAAGCGGGTGCCGCAGGACGGCCGCGTCAGCGTCGCGATCGAGGAGCGTCGCATCGACCTCCGCGTCACCACGCTGCCCACCTCGCGCGGCGAGGGGGCGACGATCCGCATCCTCGACGAGAGCAACGCTCAGCGCACCCTCGACGACCTCGGCATGGACGGCTCGGCCCGGGCCCGCTTCGAGGACGCCTTCCACCAGGCTTACGGCGCCGTCCTGGTCACCGGGCCGACCGGTTCCGGTAAGAGCACGACGCTTTACGCGGCCCTGGCCGAGCTGAACGAGATCGAGAAGAAGATCATCACGATCGAGGACCCGGTCGAGTTCCGCATCCCCGGCGTCAACCAGATGAACGTCAACCGCAAGGCGGGCCTCGACTTCGCCCGCGGCCTGCGCTCGATCCTGCGCGCCGACCCCGACATCGTGATGGTCGGCGAGATCCGCGACGCCGAGACGGCGCGGATCTCGATCGAGGCCGCGCTGACCGGCCACATGATGCTGACCACGCTGCACACCAACGATGCCCCCGGCGCGATCGCGCGCCTCAACGAGATGGGCATCGAGACCTTCCTCACCGCTTCGGCGGTCGACTGCGTCGTCGCCCAGCGCCTCGCCCGCAAACTCTGCCCGAGCTGCAAGCGGCGCTCGATCGTGCCGGTGATGGCTCTGCAGGAGGCGGGAATCAAGGTTGGCGCCGAGGTCGAGTCCTACGAGCCGGTCGGCTGCGGCCGCTGCAACAGCAGCGGCTACAAGGGCCGGGTAGGCATCTACTCGGTGATGACCCTCAGCGAGCGCTTGAAGCAGATGACGATCGCTCGCGCACCGGAGACGGAAATCGCCGCCGTCGCCCGCGAGGAGGGCATGCTCACCCTGCGTGAGGACGGCGTCGTAAAGATTCGAGCCGGGGTCACGAGCCTCGAGGAGGTGCTCCGTGTCACAGCATGATTTCGACTTCTCCGAGGTGCTGCGCCGCATGGTCGAGGCGAGCGCGTCGGATGTCCACATAACCGCCGGCTTCCCGCCGGCGATCCGCGACAAGGGCAAGATCAAGCCGATGGAGGGCTTCCCGGTGCTGACCGGGCAGCAGACCCGCGACGTCGTCTACTCGATCCTCAACGACGACCAGCGCAAGCGCTTCGAGAACCACAAGCAGCTCGACTTCGCCTACGCGATCCCCGGCGTCGCCCGCTTCCGCGTCAACTGCTTCTTCCAGCGCGGCGCGGTCAGCGCCGCCTTCCGGCTCGTGCCCCAGGACATCCCAGCGCTGGACACGCTCGGCGTGCCGCAGGTGCTGCGCGAGCTGACCGAGAAACCGCGTGGCTTCGTGCTCGTCACCGGACCGACAGGCTCGGGCAAGAGCACGACGCTGGCGGCGATGATCGATGTGATCAACGAAGGCCACGAGGACCACATCCTGACGATCGAGGACCCGATCGAGTTCCTGCATACGCACAAGCGCTCGATCGTCAACCAGCGTGAGGTCGGCTCCGACGCGGAGGACTTCTCGCTCGGCCTGCGCGCCGCCCTGCGAGAGGACCCCGACGTCATTCTCGTTGGCGAGATGCGCGACCTGGAGACGATCTCCACCGCGCTGACCGCGGCCGAGACCGGCCACCTAGTCTTCGCCACCCTGCACACCCAGTCGACGGCGCAGACGGTCGACCGGATCATCGACGTCTTCCCGCCCGAGCAGCAGGGCCAGGTGCGCACGCAGCTCTCGATCGCCCTGCAGGGGATCGTCACCCAGCAACTGCTGCCGACCAGCGATGGCCGCGGCCGCGTCGTCGCCACCGAGGTGCTGGTGCCGACGCCGGCGATCCGCAACCTGATCCGCGAGGGCAAGACGCATCAGATCTACGCCGCGCTGCAGACGTCGGGTGCGGTCGGCATGCAGACGATGGACGCCGACCTGGCGCGGTTGGTGCGCGCCGGGCGGATCACCCGGGCGCTGGCCGAACAGCGCGCTTCGGTGCCGGAGGAGCTCAAGCGGTTGCTTGGCGGCGAAGCCGCGGTCATGCCCGCAGGAGGGCGCGCCGCTGAGGAAGCGGCCGCGATCGCCCAAGCGACGGCGCCGACTCCACCCGTCTACACCCCGGGGGCCTAGCCGATGGCCACTGCGACCACATTCGAGTTCCGGGCGATGGACCTGGCCGGGGCGACCTCTGCCGGCGAGGTCGAGGCCGAGTCCAAGGCCTCGGTCACCGAGCAGCTGCGCCAGCGCGGCCTGATCGTCCTCGACGTCAGCGAGAAGTCCAACCCGTTCAAGATCGAGGACGTCTTCAAGAAATGGCAGGGCGTCGACATGCGCGAACTGGCGATCTTCTCGCGCCAGTTCGCCACCCTGATCGCCTCTGGGATGCCGATGCTGCGCACCCTGCACACGCTCGAGGAGCAGACCCAGGACGAGCAGATCAAGGCGGCCGTCGCGGGGGTGCGTGCCGACGTCGAGGCCGGCAGCACGCTGGAGCAGGCGATGGAGCGCCACCCGAAGGTCTTCGACCGTCTCTTCCGCGCCATGGTCCGCTCCGGCGAGCAGTCGGGCCGCCTCGACGAGGCGATGGACCGGATCGCCTTCCAGGTCGAGAAGGCCGACGGCCTGCGCCGCCAGGTCAAATCGGCGCTGATGTACCCGGCGCTGGTCTTCGGCTTCGCCACCGTGGTGCTGATCGCGATCGTCGCCTTCGTGATCCCGGTATTCGCGAAAATCTTCGTCGAACTGGCGGAAGAACATCCGGAGGAAGCAACGGGTCTCCCGGCTCCCACACAGCTCTGCGTCAACGCCTCAAACGCTCTTACCGGCTACTGGTTCGTGATCATTCCAAGCATCGCCCTCGCCTTCTTCGTCTTCTTCAAATGGAAGAAGACCGACCGCGGTCATGACCTCTGGGACCGCTTCAAGCTGAGGCTGCCGGCGAAGATCGGCGACGTGATCCAGAAGGTGGCGCTGGCTCGCTGGTCACGCACCTTCTCAGGCGCCGTCTCCTCCGGCGTGCCGATGCTGCAGGCGATCAAGCTGACGGGGGACACCGCCGGAAATACCGTTGTCGAGAAGGCGATGGATGACGTTTATGCCTCGGTCAAGAGCGGCGGCTCGCTCGCCGGCCCGATCGAGGAGAACCCGATCTTCCCGCCGATGGTCGGCCACATGATCGCGGTCGGGGAGGAGACCGGTCAGCTCGAGCACATGCTGAGCAAGATCGCCGACTTCTACGAGACCGAGGTCGACGCCAAGGTGAAGGCTCTAACGGCTCTGATCGAGCCGATCATGATCGTCTTCGTCGGCGGCATGGTCGGCTTCATCGTTATCTCGATGTACTTGCCGATGTTCAGCATCTACGAACACATTCGCTGAGTCCGCGGCCGGATCCGAACGCGGTTTACGGATTATCTCGCGATCCTGCTCCAAACCCTGACTTTTTGGCTGATGAAGCCCTAGTTTCGAGGATCAAGAGATCTGGCAGATGGCCGATTAGGGAAGTGCAAACAAGATCTGCCAGTGCTTCGGTGCAAAAGGCAAACCCGCTGTGAGGTGGGGGCGCAAAGCCAACGGGGCTTCTACGAGGAGCCGGCCGGGCTACCACCGGGGTCGACAGACACCACGTGGCTGAGACGCGACGGGGCTCTGGCTAAACCGATTAGGACATAGGAGATATACCTAATGTTTATCCAGAATCTCCGGGCCAAGGTTGGCGCCCGGCTCAACGGTGACAAGGAGGCCGGTTTCACGCTGATCGAGCTCCTCGTCGTCATGCTGATCCTCGGCATCCTTGCCGCGATCGCCCTGCCCGCCTTCTTCAACCAGAAGGAAAAGGCCGGCGACGCAAAGGCGAAGGAGAACGCCCATACCGCGCAGGTCGCGCTTGAGACATTCTCTACCGACAACAACGGTTCTTACGTTGGCGCCACCGTCGCCAAGCTCAAGGAAATCGAGCCGACCGTGCAGAATGAATCCACTACTACAGAAGGCGTTGCTTCTGAAGGGATCAAACTCACGGGGTTGGCAGCGACCGGATACACGATCGAATCGGTCTCGTCGAACGGTCACGTCTTCAAGATCGTCAACACGGCAGGCGCGATGACCTACCCGTGTACGCCTGAAAAGAAAGGCGGCTGCCCCGCTGGTACAAGCGGAGTCGGAGACTGGAGCAAATAGCTCTAGCCGCAACGCTTAGTCATGTCTAAGCACAGCGCACACACTCTCGAGAGGCGGGCCAATATGGCCCGCCTCTCGCTGTGTCTGCTGTCGAGCCTCGCGTTGGCGATGCTCGGAGTATCGGCTGCCGGCGCCGAGGCTGCCCCGCCCAAGCCGGCACTGACGGAAACCAATCCGAAATCGAGTAAAGAAGCGCCGGCCGAATCGCTCGAACCGCTCCTCATAGGAAAAGGGGAACCCGGCGCGGAAACACAGGTCGTACGGAGCCCGCTGCTTCTTGCCAGCAGGCCAATAGCTTCCTTCACTCAGCACCCAGAGTACGAAATCGAAATCTTCGCGAAGGCAGCGTGTGCGGGCCCGGTGGTTGCCAAAGGGACCGCGGAAGAACTCGAAGACACCGGCATTCCAGCGCCTGCGGGAAAAGACGCGCTAACCGAATTCTCCGCCCAACAAATCGATCCCGGCGAACCCAATGAACCCTCCATATGTTCGTTCGGGCGCAAATACTGGGAGGGAAATCCACCGCCAGAATCGGAAGAAGAACCGGCCCAGGGAGGGGGTGGCGGCGGCGAGGGTGAAGGCCCCGGCGCACCGTCGCCCGAATCGCACCAAACCGGCGGCGGCAACGGTGCCGAGCGGCCGGTGCCCCCGCGGCTACGCATCGCGCCTGCGGGGCGCGCCAACGACAACACACCCGAGGTGATCGGCTCGGTGTCCAGTGTCGACGCGGTGAGGCTCTACGCCAACTCGAGCTGCAGCGGCCTTCCCGTGGACGTCGTCTCTCCAAGCGAGCTCTCCGCCGGCGTGCCGATGCATGTGCCGGATAACTCAGTCACCGACTTCACCGGCCTGGCGCTCAACAACGGCAAGCAGTCCTTCTGCTCGCCCCCAGCCACCTACATCGAGGACTCAACGGCACCTCGCACCCGAATTACGATGGGTCCCGGCGTCAAGACTCGCCACCGCAAGGTCGTCTTCCGCTTCGCCGATACCAGCGGCGACCCCACCGGCACGAGCTTCGTCTGCAAGGTCGACAAGCACAAGTGGAGGCCCTGCCAATCTCCCTTCAAGCTTCGCCATCTCGGCTTCCACCGCTACATACTCCGCGTCCGCGGCATCGATGTCGTTGGCAATGCCGAGGCGAAGCCAGCGAAGCGCAGCTTCAAGGTTGTCCGCTAACGCCGTGATGCTCTCGGCAATTCTATTTGTTAGCGGCAAAGTACTGGCTTCTCGATGAACCGGTGAATTCTGGAGGAACTCCTTGCGCTCTCGTCGAGGTCACGTGACGGGTCCGCTTACTCCCCTCCAGCCCGCCGGGGTATTGCCAGCCGCAGGCCTGGATAGAACTCCGGTTTGAATGGCCGGCATAGTCGTTATCGCGTTCCTGGGAGGTCTTGCCGTTGGCAGTTTCGCGACCGCCGTCGCCCACCGGGTGCCGCGGGGCATCTCGATTGCCTTCGCCCGCTCGGAGTGCCCCGCCTGCGGGGCGCAGATCGCCGCCTACGACAACGTGCCGGTGTTCTCCTGGCTGCTGCTGCGGGGGAGGGCGCGTTGCTGCGGCGCACGCATATCGGTGCGCTATCCGCTCACCGAGCTTGCCGTCGGACTGCTGTTCGCGGCGACGGTGCTGGCCTACCGTGACGATGCTGCGGAAGCGGCTATTGGCCTGGTCTTCGTCGCCGTGCTCGCCGTCGTCACGCTGACCGACCTCGAGCAGCGGATCATTCCCAACAAGGTGCTGATCGTGGGCGCGGTGCTCTGCCTGGCGATTGCGGTGCCGACCGACCTGGCGGGGGTCCCCGAGCGCCTGATCGCCGCTGCGGCCGCGGGCGGCCTCTTCTTTTTCGTCGCCCTCGCCTATCCGGCCGGCATGGGGCTTGGCGACGTCAAGCTGGCGGCGACGATGGGGCTCTTTCTCGGCCGCGCGGTTGCACCCGCGATTCTTGCGGCCCTGCTGATCGGTAGCGCCGTCGGCCTGGTCCTGATCGCGCGCCACGGGCCGCGGGCGCGCAAGATGGCGATCCCGTTTGGCCCCTTCCTAGCGTTCGGCGGCCTCATCGGCCTGCTTGTCGGCGACCAGCTGATCGATCTCTACTTGGGCTGAGCCCGCTATCCAGCGGATCCTTCGGACCCGCCGCTCTTCTTCTTCGAGCTGCCGAGTGGAGCCTTGTTGAGCTTGTCGGTGGTGATCAGACGAAGCTTGAGTAGCTCGATGCGGTAGGTGCGGCTATCGGCGCCGTAGACGACGGTCTCGGGAATGCCCGGTTCGAGGGCGATCAACTGGCAGGCTTCAGAGCCGACGACACAGACACCGTCGCCGAAGAGGCCCGTCACCTTGTCCGAGACCAGCATCACCGCGCTTTTTTCATCCTTCGTCACACCGATGAAGGTGAGCGCTGGAACGCTGCGGCTTGGCAGCATCGTCATCTCGGGCAGGTTGTGGCGGACACTCGGATTGGGCTTGTCGTTGCCGGACGTCACCGGCACGACCCGGGTGTCGATCGCGAACGAGTAGTACTGCAGGTGCCCACCTTCCGGTGGTTCGCCATTGCCTTCCGTGGATGGCGTGGTTTCGGTCGCTCCGGAAGGTTCTGTCGATTCCGTCGGCGTCGAGGGCCCTTCGGCCCCTTCCGAGGGGATTTCTCCCGTGCTTTCACCCGTACCGGTGGTGCCTTCTCCACCTTCGGGTCCCGCGTACTGCTGGATGAAGGGGTCCTGGGCCTTGCGGCCGGCAAGTCGATGCTTGTATTCGCGCAGGCCGGGGGTCGCTTTGGCTACGACGAGCTTCGACGTCTGCACCGTGCTGGGGCTTGCCATCGCTGCGCTTTTCGATTCGCCAGAGGCGTCGCTCGAAGATCCGCCGCTGAGAACGATCGGCAGGGCGACGAGGGCGACGAGGAGGATCGCCACCAGCGGCAGCAGGTGACGCTCGCGCAGGTCGTAGTAGATATCCAGCGCGAAGTCCGGAACCTTGAAGTCCGGCAGTTTCAACTCCGGGCCTTTTTTGAGCATGTTCATCGGGTAGCCGTTTCGGAGGTTTCACTCGTGGAGGCCGACGTCTCGGTGGCCGATTCGGTCGCTACTGCACTCGCTCCGGCTGGAGTCGTAACCGCAGGGGTGCCGGGCGTGGTTGGGGTGGCCCCAGCGGTCAAGCCCTGGCCAGGCGGGGTCAGGTAGGTGGTCACCGCAAAGTTGGCGCTGAGCTGCGGAAAGCCGTTTTCCCCAGCGGCCGTCAGGGCAAAGCCATCCAATGTCACCAAGCGACCATCCACGGCCATCTTGCCCGACCCGGTGTGCACCAGCGAGTCGATTTCCTTGATGAAGTTGGCGATCTGGAAGAAGTTGCCACTGAAGTCGAGTGTGTACGGCATCACGGAGAGGCCGGCGGGCCCCACGGAGGCGCCGAGGGGAGTGATTGCCGCCGCCGCCTCGGTTGGTGGCACCGTCGTTGCTGCCGGCACGGACCCCGGGGTCGATTCGGTTGCGGGTGCGGTTGGGGTTGTCGGTTCGGTTGGCGCCGGCGTCGCAGCGGCTTCGCCTGTGCTCGCCAGCTGGATGCTGTTGAACTTGACCTTGGTTTTGTTGGCTATGTGGTCTAGCTCGACCAGTAGGGAGGCGGTTTCATCATTGGCGGGCACCGCTTGTCCCAGGGTGACGAGCTGGCGATAGTCAGCCGGGAACCGCTTCCGAGCGGCGGCGGCTTCCGCGGCCTTGCTCCGTGCTTGCGCCAGCGACAGACGCTGCTGTTCAACCTGGCTTTCGAGTTCTTCTGCTTCGCCTCGCTTGGGACCGAGTGCCAATACCCAGAAGCCGACGGCAAGCGCAGCGACGATCAGTATCGAGATCACGAGGCGGTTGGGGGACTTCATCTCAGCCGCCCGCCGTTTCTTCGCTCGAGGCTGGGACCGTTTCGGTCGGGGCGGGCACGGCTTCGCTCGATTCTCCGGTTTCGCTCGAGATCGGGGCGGCGTCGAAGGCGACAACCATCTGGAACTGAGCGATGAAATTGCGCGTCTGGCAGCTTGACGAGCCGCCTTCGGATTCGCCAGCGCCGCCCGCCGGCAACGCTGAAGACTGCACTCCGACCCGGGTTACGCCGTCTATCTCCTTAAGCGCCTGGATGAAGCCCGCAACCGCATCCTGGCTGCTGGCACAGCCATTCAGTTCGAGCGCGGGGCCTGGAATGGCGCCGCGCAGGCTCGAGCTGGCGCCGCCATTGATCGCGACTCCTGGCCGGACGGTTCCCGAGAGCGTGGTGAGCCAGACGTTGCTGGGCAGGACCAGGGAGAGTTCGTGCATCACGCGCTGCCAGTCGAAGCGGCTGTCGGCAAGGCTGGCGATGGTGGCCGTGCGCTGTTCCTGTATCGAGTGGAACTGGGTGTAGGCGTTCAGGGCATTAGCCCGTGCTTCCACGGTGGTGCGTTCTTCTTCGAGCGTGGCGATTTCGGCTTTGCTGTCGGAGATCTGGTTGCTCGTCACGGCAAGGGCTGCGACTCCGATCACGGCCGCGGCCAGGGCCCCGACGATGATGTAGGCGAGGGGCCCACCGCGCATGGGTTTTCTCGCGCCTGCGCGTTCCTCGGGGGGAATCAGATTGACCGGGCGCATCGCTATTGCTCCAGCGCGAGGCCAAGGGGCAGGGTGAGCCGTGCGGCGCTGGTCGCATCAAGGCCGTCGAGCGCAACGGGTCGTCCCGTTTCGATCGGCATTCCGAGCGCCGGAACCATGTGTTCGACGAGGCCCGGGATGGCGCTCCCGGGGCCGCAGAGAATGATTTGCTCGACCGGTACCGCAGCCTCCTGGGCGCCGTAGAAATCGAGTGACAGACGGAGCTCATCGACCAGGGCGGCGGCACCCTGCTCCATTGCGGTGCGTGTTCTTGCCACGGTATCCGGGTCGCCCTCGATCTCCCCTAGCGGGCGCCCCAGGCCAACGTGATCGAGCCACAGCCGAGCATGCTCAGGTGGCAGCCCAGTCACCGAAGCGAGACTTGCGACCGTGTCCTCCAGGCCCGCCGGTGCCACGCGTGTGAAGAGGCAGGTGCGCCCCTTTGCCACCGCCAGGTTGGTGACGTCACTGACGCTGCAATAGAGCGTGGCAGAAGCCCCCGCCTGCGTGTCAGCGGCGTCTTCCGCAACGCCCGATCCCAGCGCGCGAATCATGCCGAAAGCCGAGAGGTCGACACCGACCGGTTCCAGGCCTGCCTCGCGCAGTGGCTTGAGCGAGGCGGCGATCATGTCACGCCTTGCCGCGACGACCATCACGTCCACCTGCGGGGCGGCTCCGTCGATGGCGCCGACGCCACCGACGACGCGATGGTCCATCACCGCTTGGTCAAGTGGCATCGCGATCTGCTCTTGAGCGGCGAAGCGCACCGCGGCCGCGAGCTCCTCCGGGTTCTCGATCGCCGGCAGGCGAAGCGTTCTGACCACGACGCGCTGATTGGCGATGCCGAGACGAACCTTGCGAGACAGCTTGTTCGCCGAGAAGAGATCTTTGAGGGCGCTCGCCACGGAAACGGGGTCCGTTACCTCGCCGTCGTGGAAGGCCCCGGGGGAGATGGGGCAGGTTGCAGTGGCCTTGACACTGATCTTGCCGTTGACCTCGGCTTCGACGGCACCGATGCTCCCGGTCTCGATCTCGAGTCCGACGACTGAATCCTTCCGAGTCTTCTTCAGGGTGGGAATCATTGAAAAGGGGGGCGAGGGCATGTAAAAGCGTCCGCCAGTTCTGAATCGACCAATCGCCCGCGAAACCTTTGCCTTGGACCTACTCAAAACTAGGAAAAGCTCAGTCGGTTAGCCGATCGTCTCGCGGCCGATCAGCCAGGGCAGTTTTTCCGGCTCGATGAAGCTGGGTGGCTCCTGGTACTTGAGCCGGTCGTCGTAGTTGTAGCTCTTGATGTATCCGATGCCTTCGACGCCCACCGGGCCGCGGAATCGCTGCGCGATCGCTCCGTTGATGCGGATGGTCCCCAGTTCGCTGCCGCAGTTGTAATGATCGACGATCACCGAGTGATTGATCGAGAGCGCCGCGGCATCGATCACGATGTTTTTGATCATCCCCTCTGTCTGCCCAGAGCCAAGCGATTTGCATTCCGCGTTGTAGGTCGTCGGGTTGATCACCTCGCTCGGGTAGTCGTGGTAGATACGGACGAAGTTGTTCGCGATCAGGCCGAGCATTTCGTTGCCGCTTGTGAATTCAGAGCATTTGGCCGCCCCGGTCCAGCAAATGGAGCCGTCGATAACGAGGTCGTTCTGGGTGGCGATCGTCAGCTGGCCGGAGTAGGTCCCGTGCACGTAGGCATTTCCGCATGGCGAGCTGGTCGGGTAGGTAACCGTGAAAGGCGAGTAGGTAGGTATGCACGTTTCGGTCGTGCTGTTAGCAACGTAGATCACCCCATTGGATGGATATGCGCCTGAGTACTGAACGTTTTCTTTGCAGGTCGCGCCCTTGCCGACCGTCAAGAGGGAGCCTTCCAGGCAGATCTTCACCTGGCCTTCGAAGTGGAACTGGGGAAGGGCTACTTCCGCCAGTTTCACGTCTGTTTCAGGCGGTTCGAGGGGGGCGGAGCCGGTGACGTAGGTGCCTTTGAAATTCGGGGTACCGCTGCAGTTTTCGTACCAGCCTGGGAATTTTGCGCTTACTTCGATCATGTCGGACGGTTTACGTCCAAAGGTTGGTTTACCGCAGATCGCCATCGTGTCGTTCGTGTGCACTGGACCATTGAGAGAGTCGGTTGGCGCAAACTGGATTTTCACGCAGAACTTTTCTTCGACTTTTCCAGTTTTTTCCATTTTGTGCGTGAATTTATTTTCAACTTCGGTTTCGATGGTGAGGTATGGAACTTTGTTGCGTCCAGCTTCGTAGGTGAGTTCGCATTGTTTTTTGACTGCGGTTAGTTCTGTTGAGGGGTTGGGGAACCCATAGGTGACCGGGTCGAGGGTCTCGAGCTCGGTGAAGTAGACGAAGTCGAGGAAGCTTGCGCTCTTGAAGGTGGCGGTGATCGATACGTGCGCCGTGCCGGCATAGCCTGTGGACCGGATCCGGAAGGTGCCCTGCCTTTCCGAGCCGTGCTCGATCATGCTTTCGGTGGGAGAGTTGGGATTGCATTCTTTAAAGCCTTCGGCCGGGATCAGTTCGATCATGTACTTCTCGACCGTCGATCCAGGCACGAATCGTTCCCGTCGTTCGTTAGCGGGAGTGGTCACCTGATTGACGGCATTGGGTTTTGCGACATTGGTGCATTTGGCCCAGTAGCCCGTGTCCTTGCTGAGGTGGAATGAGTAGTCTTCGATCCCGGTGCGGGCGGCTTCGTAGGCTTGCTTGCGGTCGAGGTCGTACTGGGAGGAGTGCAGATCACCGCGGACGGCAGCGACGGCGACCGTGACCAGCAGTAGTACGAAGGACGTGCCGAGCACAGTCATGATCATCGTGAACCCCGCCTCGTTGCTTGCCTTTCTCATTGGCATGGGGGGCTCGCTAGTTCTTTGTTATAAGAAGCGGGCGTGAGGCGGAATTGCGCGCTGTCGCTGATCGATACGGGTGCATGCAAGTCTTTGACCGGCGTCGTCAGCGGGCTTGCCGTCAAGGCAATATTCACCTGCACGACCCGCGCGGCAGTTTCTTCGTTGAGGGGGGGGACGGCGGAAATCGTCGCCAGTTTGCCTTCGGAGTA
Source organism: Solirubrobacterales bacterium (assembly GCA_036271315.1). Lineage (GTDB taxonomy): Bacteria > Actinomycetota > Thermoleophilia > Solirubrobacterales > 70-9 > VRUE01. The sequence goes on from DATBAV010000019.1 coordinate 60,588, forward strand.
GCCGTAGTAGCTGAAGATCGAACTGCTTGGCGCGGTGGGGGCGATATTGGTCATCAACTGCTTAATCACGAATGGTTTTTCCTGGAATTTCCATTTAGGAGCCGAGCCGCCCGACGACTGGAAGTCTTCCTGCATCAGCGTGGTCCCAACGAGGCTGATGTTGCTGCGGATCGGGACCGGGGCGACGCCCTGTCCGGTCTGGTGGATGAAGCTGAGCAGCGTTCCAGTGCTGCCGACCTGGACCGGCACCACCTGAGGTGCGACGCAGGCGGAATGAAGTTCTTCGACCAGCCGGGTGAGGACGGTGCGCGCGCGCTGGGTGGCGTCAATGCGCGCGCTGACCCGCGCGGTGCCATGTATCGAGCCGATGATCAGCGAGGTGAGGGCAAGGAAGATCACCGCGCCCGCGGCAAGCCCCACCGTCAGCTCCATCAGGGTCGTTCCACGCTCGTCTTTGAGCATTGCGGCACGAGTCATGAGCAGAGCGTTTTGGAGCCGCCGCTCAGGTAGAGGCTCAGCGTCGTGCCGCTGGTGAAGCTTTCGACTTTGACGGTGGTGGCGGTTTGAGAGCGGCTGCCGTTGTCGGCACAGACTTCGTAGGTGCTCCAGGGAATGCCGGGATCGAGCAGGTGGCCGGCGGCTTCGGTTTCAAGCGTCCGTTTGACCGTTTTGCTGTTGTATTTGCAGAGCTTGTCGGTGATGACGACGTGCGCTTTGTTGACCGGGCTTTCCGGTTTCGAGGAGGTTCCGCTGTAAACGGTCAGGTAGAGCGCCGGCAGCAGGACTTTCGCTTCTTCGACCGTGCCGTTTCGGGGGATGGTTACGCTGGTCACGCCTGCGGCTCCTGGCGCACTGGTTTCGCCGCTTGGGTTGGGGTTGTTGAGCCCACAGAAACCCCCATACAGACCATCCGGTTCTGCAAAGGGGTAGAGGGACGAGGCTTCGAGCGACGCTTTCCTGCCGCCGCCGGGAGTCCCGAATACCTTCGGTTCTTTCATGCCGATGTTCGCGAGGATCACCGAGTCAGAGCTGGAGGTGATCAACGATCCGGTTGGCGAAGACTTGGTCTGGAAGGTGACTTTTTTGATTTTGCCCGGCAGGTCGTAGTGGAGTTCCTTCGGGGTCGTGACTTCCGCCGTGACGCTGGCCGGCACCGCAGCCGGCGCGTTGCCGTCCTTGTCGACCATCCCCGTCACGGCGCCAGAGGGGGTGACCGTGTAGCTGCCGGCGGCCAGGTCCGGGAAGGTGGCGCAGCCGGCTTCGTCTGTTGTGCCTCCGAAGCTGGTCGGGCCCGAGCCGGAGAGGATCACGCCGGAGATCGGTTGCTCCAAGGAGTTGAGGACGGAGAAAGTCAGCGTGCCGTGGCTGGGGTCGAGGGAGCCGTTGGAGGGGGCGACGATGCTTTGGATCACCACGGGCGTACGGCCGTTCATGACTTTCCAGGTGACTTCGGAGCCGATCCTGACGTAGTCCGCGGAATTCGATTCGGGTGAGCAGGACGACGTCGCGGTTTTGTCGTTGACGAAGACCCCGGTGGAGCGAACGAAGAAGACCGTTCCGTTGAGGGCGATTTCTCTCGGTGTTGTCGGCAGGCGACTGAGTTCGGAGATGCGCAGCGTCCGCAGCCGCGCCTGGTCTTCCTGGGCAAGCGCGAACGCCTCCGAGCGCTGCCGATCCGTCCCGGCGGAGCGCGCGTTTGCCTGCAGCAGGTTGAAGACCGCTGCCGCGACGATGGCGACGATGAGCGCGCTGACGAGGATCTCGATCAGGATGAATCCGTCTTCGCCATGCAGCGGCTTGCGCCCGGGTGGCGTCATGCAGGCTCCATCGGTTGCGCGGGGGCTTCGCTTTAACCCGGGTGGCCTGCGGAGACGGCCTTGCAGCGCGGATCGGCCAAAACTTCAGTAAGTGAAGCTATGTCGCTACACTTGCTGAAGCGAGGCAATCGCCACAAACCGCCTCGTTTTGATCATGAGTGCAGCTTCCAACTCCCAATGTCCCGTATGCCGCACGGCCCAAGTGGTCTGTGGCAAGTGGACGCTCCTCGTCATCCGCGACCTGGCCGAAGGGTCTAGTCGTTTTTGCGAGCTGGAGCGTTCGCTGGAGGGGATCAGCCCGCGCACGCTCTCGTTGCGCCTGCGGGCCCTGGAAGAGGAGGGGATCGTCGAGCGTCACACCTTCCCCGAGGTTCCGCCCCGGGTCGAGTACGCGCTGACCGAGAAGGGCGAGGCCCTGGTGCCGCTGGTCGAGGACATGCGCCGCTACGGCACCCGCTGGCTCTTCGAAGATGCATCGGCCGAAGCTGAGCCGGCCCCAGCCGCCGTTTAGTTACTTCCTGCAAGGCAGCGTGCAGGCGCAGGAGCGCCAGGCACGGGGGGGAAGCGAGGGCCGTGCGCGATCGCCTGCTCAACGAGTCGCTGACCCGCCTTGCCTCAGAGGCGGCGATAAAGCTCAGCGCCCTGGTCGCCGGCGGCGACCAGATCCCCTATGACGTCGATGCCGAGAGTGGCGACGACTCGCTCTTCTATAGCTACCGGCCGCTGACTTCCCTCTACGTGCGCGAACGGGAGAGCGAGCTGTGCCAGCTGGACGCCTTCGCTCCGGCCCGCGACACGGTCGCGGCCGCCGGCATCGCCACGGCTTACCTGGAGGCCCGCGGCGAGCAGGTCCCCGGCGATCCGGGCGAGCGCGCGGCCCAGATGCTCACGGTCTTTCTCGCCTCGCTCTGGGACGGCTGTACCGAACTTTCCCTCGATCACGAGCGCCTACGCAATGCCCTTGCCGTGCTCGAGGCCGAGACCCGCGGCGCCGAGGAGGCCGACGTCCTGATCGCGCCCTTGGTCGGGCTGCGGATGCCGCTGCCGCGCCTGCAGCTCACGAATGGACTCCAGATCGTCCGCGCCGACTCGATCGAGGCCCCGATCGAGGCGATGCGCAGCGAGGGCATGGGTCGCGCCGCCTGGCAGCCCCAGTTCCTTGCCGTCGCCGAGCAGGGCGAGGGCGTCGACAGCGCCGCCGCGGCCCTGGGCCAGCTCGGCGAGCTGATCAGCGTCATGCACCTCTTCAAGGCCGGCGGCGTCGGCCTCGGCCCCTACGCCTTCGCTCCCACCGGGGAAGAGCGCTGGGCCCGCCTCGCCACCGGCGCCCCCGCCACTCGCCCCGGCTCCTATGAGCTCAGCGAGGAGGAGGCGATTCAGCTGGCCGAGTTCGCCGCCACGCTGGAGGCGCGTCCCGATCCAGACGGCGCCCTCGCCTGGGCGGTCGATCGCTTCGAGCTTGGCTGCGGCCGCGACTCCGCGCTCGAGGGCCTCAGCGATCACCTGCTGGCGTTGCGCGCCGTGCTCGACGGTCACGGCCCGGTCGGCGCCTCGCTACCGATGCGCGCCTCCGCCTTGATCGCTGATGAGACTTTTGGTCGGATTGAGGCCCGCGAGCGGGTCGAGAGCGCTCTGGAGTTGGAGCGCGCGCTGATGAACGGAGCGCCTTCGACCCCGGGCCTGGCGATCGCCGGCTGGATCGAGGAAGGGGTGCGCCGCATCCTGCGCGAAACCGCCCTAGGCGAGCTCAGCTCCGACCTCAACACGGCTGCCGACGAGAGTCTGATTGCCAGCGGCCTCGGCGCCGGCGATACCGAGATCGCCGTGGCGGAAGAAATCGCCGAGCCGGCCGAGATCGTCGTCCCCGACGAGATCCCCGCTGAGGAGATCGCCGTCTCGCGGGAAGTGCCGCGGGTAGAGGAAATCGCCGCCCAAGACTTCGAGCCGCCAGAGGAGGAGTACGACATGAACCAGGAGACACGCATCCTCGAGCCGATCCCCGACGAGGGAGAGATTCGCATCACCGCCACACCCTGGCTCGAGGAGGTCGACGCGCCCGAGCACAGCACCCTCGACTTCCCGGCGATCGAGGGCGACGTCCAGCACCGCGAGCGAATCGACACCCCGCGCGTCCGGCACCTCTTCCCGGTGCCCGATGACGCCGACTGGGAGGTTCGCGAGCTCAAGTACGACCACTACCGCGCCGGCTGACCGCGCGGTCTGACCGGCGCATATCGGCGTCCTCGGTCGCTCGCGTGCGGAGCACGCCACGCTCCCTGCGTCCTTGATCTGCTTGGTCAGACCGCGCGGCCCGAGGCGAGTTCGATTCTCTCCTCAGACGTAGCGAACAGGTAGCGGTTGATCTCGGCCAGGCCGGCGAGGTCGTGCACGTCCTCATCTAGGTAGGGCACGCGGATCACGCCCTGGGCGCGCAGCTCGTTGGCCAGCCGCTCGATGTTGCGAGCGTCGCGCTCGGCCAGCGCTTGGTAGTCGGCGAAGTTGTCGGCGACCCGCTTCGCCAGCTCATCGTCGCCGAGCTTCGCGGCGAGTGAGGCCTCCAGGTTGTCGCCGCTGCCGCGCAGCTGCTCGGCGGGGTAGTGGACCTTGTTGACGATCACGCCACCGAAGGGCAGTTTCGCCTCGACCAGTTTGCGGTGGAAGTAGACCGCCTCGTCGACCGGCTCGCCCTGCGGGCCGCAGACAACGAGGAAGCAGGTGTGGGGATCGCCGAGCAGGCTGTTGACCCGCTTGGCCCGGGCCTGGAAGCCGTCGACCATGCCGCTGAAGGCGTTGAAGAACTCGGCCAGGTCGGCCAGCAGGTCGAAGCCGACGATCCGCTTGAAGACCGAGAGCGCCACCGAGGCGCCGCGGCCGGCGACCTTGGCGGCGAGGCCGGTCGGCTTCATGAAGACGCGCAGCGAGCGGCCTTCGATGAACTGGGTCAGCCGTTTCGGCGCGTCGAGGAAGTCGAGCGCGTTGCGGCTCGGCGGCGTGTCTAGGACGAGCAAATCGAAGCGACCCTCGCTGTGCAGCTCAAACAACTTCTCCATCGCCATGTACTCCTGCGAGCCGGCGAGAGCGCTGGAGATCTGCTGGTAGATGCGGTTGTTGAGGACGCGGTCGCGCGCCTCCTCGTCCGGCGCCTGGCGAGCGACCAGCTCGTCGAAGGTCGCCTTGGCGTCGAGCATCATCGCCCAGAGCTCGCCCTTGATCTCGATGCCGTGCTGCTCGAACAGCGCCGGGTCGACCTGTCTGGCCTCGTTGCCGAGCTCCTTCAGGCCGAGCGAGTCGGCGAGCCGCTTGGCCGGGTCGATCGTCAGCACGCAGACCTTCAGCCCGCGCGCCGCCATCCCGGTCGCGATCGCCGCCGAGGTCGTCGTCTTGCCGACGCCACCGGAGCCGGCGCAGATGCAGATGTCCTTGCCGTCGAGGATGTCGCCGACCGACGGCATCAGCCCAGCCTCTTTGCCAGCTGCCGGGCGCCCTCGATGCCGAGGTCCGGTTCGAAGAGGAAGGGCAGCGTCTTGACCGGCGCCTCGACCCGCCGTCGCAGGCGGGCCAGCTGGGCGCGTTGGGAGCGGGCCCGGTTGTGCTCGGAGAGGCCGGCCCTCGCCGCCGCTCGCAGGCCGTCGTCGCTCTCCCCGGAGAGCCCGGCCAGCTGCTCGGCCTCCGCGTTGGAGAAACGCTCCGGGTAAAGGCCGTTCATGTAGACGCGATCGACGGCGACGCCGACGTCGTCGAGCAGGTCGCGCTCCAGCGTGGCGGACTCGTTGACCGGCATCTCCTCGGGCAGGGCGACGATCGCCACCCCGGTGTGCTCGCGGTCGGTGATCAGCCGGTCGAGCTGCTGCGCCTGCGAGTGGATTGGGCCGACCCGGGCGATCGAGGCGAAGGTGCGCGGCGTCTGCAAAAAGCCGATGCCGTGGCCGGTGGCGGGGGCGTCGACGATCACCAGGTCGTACTTGCGCCCGCTCTTTACCTTGCGGTCGAGCTGGGCCAGCTCCCAGATCTTGCCGATCGTGACCAGCTCCTTGAGCCCCGGCGTGGCGGCGGCGAGGTAATTGAAGATGCGACTGCGGAAGAGCATGTCGCGCATCGCCCGCACCTTCAGCTGCAGCAGCACGTACTCGCGCATCGACTCGTCGGGATCGATCGAGATCGACCAGAGGTTTTCCTCCATCTCGACCTCGTGGAAGCCGACCTCGGTGTGCTCGAACATCCGCGAGGCGTTCTCCTGAGAGGAGACCTCGCAGACGATCGTCCGCTTGCCTTCCGCGGCGGCGCGCAGGCCCAGCGCCACCGCGACCGTGGTCTTGCCGACGCCACCCTTGCCGGTGACGAAGACCAGTCGCTTGTCGAGGAGTTCGGTTACCGGGTGATTCCTAGCAATTTATGAGGCCGGCAGGAAAAGCGGGTGGCTATGCGAATACCCGCGCAATGGGATTCCTTAGCCGCAAGAACAAGTTCAAGTCCGCTCCGGTCGTGGAGGAGCAGCACCCGATTGTGGAGGAGCTGGAGGAGATGGAAGAGCTTCTACCCGAGACGCCCCGGCCGGCGGGTCCTGTCGCCGCAGGGGACCCCCCACCCCCTGCGGTCGCTAAAGCGTCCTCGGCGGCGGGTCCCCCTACGGCGCCACCCGCCGGAGAGGCGCCTGAGGTTGAAGCGCCCCAGGCTCCGGCCGCGCCGAGGGTTGTCGAGCCCGAGCCCACGCCGCCTGTCGCTGAAGCTGAGGAGGCCCCGAGCGAGCCCGAGAGGTTCATGCCGCGCGATCTGCTGGCGCCCAGCCGGTACGAGGTTGCTGTGAAGGAGCCCGAGGTGGAGGCGCCGGCTAAGCACGCTGAGGTGATCGCGTTTGCGAACCAGAAGGGTGGGGTTGCGAAGACGACCACCACTTTGAATCTTGCTGTGGCCTTTGCCGAGTCGGGATACCGGGTGCTTTGTGTGGACCTGGATCCGCAGGGGAACCTGACAATGAGTCAGGGGATCGATCCCGACAAGGTCGAGAAGAGCCTCTATGACGTGCTCGTGCACGACATGCCGATGGCCGAGATCATCCAGCACCGCGAGATCGACATCGCCGTTGCCTCGATCGACCTTGCCGGCGCCGAGATCGCGATGAGCACCAAGATCGGCCGCGAGCGTTCGCTCGAGAAGTCGCTGAAGGAAGTCTGGGCCGACTACGACTACGTCTGCATCGACACGCCACCCAGCCTCGGACTGCTGACGATCAACGCACTTACCGCCGCGAACAAGGTGATCGTCCCCGTGCAGTGTGAGTACCTCTCGATGCGCGGCCTGGTTCAGCTGCAGAACACGCTGAAGATGATCCAGGAGAACCTCAACCCGGATGTCCGCATCGAGGGCATCCTGCCGACGATGCTCGACACCCGTACCGTCCACGCCAAGGAGGCGGTCGAGATCCTCGAGGAGAACTTCGGCGAGCTCGTCTTCAAATCGCGCATCCGCAAGGCGATCAAGTTCGCCGAGGCTCCGGTCAAGGGTGCGAGTGTGCTCAAGTACGATCCGCAGAGCAACGCCGCGGGCTACTACCGAGATCTGGCGAAGGAGGTTCTGGCACATGAGTCGGCGTGACAAGCGGGCCAGCATGCGTGAGGGACCTCTCTCGGACCTCTTTCGGTCGACTGCTGACGAGGGATCAGAGGCATCGGCCGCGGGTCCTGACGCTGCAGGGGACCCACCACCCCCTGCGGTCGCTAAAGCGTCCTCGGGGGCGGTGCCCCCTACAGCGCCACCCGCGGACGAGGCGTCTGTGCCCTTCGACCAGGAGGGATCGGAGGGGTCCTCTCTCGAGAGTTCCTCTTCCGAAGAGCACCCCGAAACTCCTCCGGAGCGGCTCAAGCGGGTGTTCTCCGAGGAGCCGTCTCATGCGCGGCGGGAGATTGAGCCGATCGTGGAATCGCCTCGTTATGGGCGGGAGGAGCCTGAGTACGAGCCGCCGGGGAGTGGGGAGCCGCACCAGCCTGTGATTCGGGTCGTGGGTGTGGGTGGCGGCGGTGTCAACGCTGTCAACCGCATGGTCGAGGCGCGGATTCCCGGGGTCGAGTTCATGGCGGTCAACACCGATCTTCAGTCGCTGCAGCTCTGCATGGCCGACGTCACCGTCCACATCGGCGAAGAAGCGACGCGCGGTCTCGGCGCCGGCGCCGATCCCGAGCTCGGCCACCGCTCCGCCTTCGAGGAACAGGACAAGATCAAGCGCCTGCTCAAGGGCTCGGACATGGTCTTCGTCGCCGCCGGTGCCGGCGGCGGCACCGGTACCGGTGCCGCCCCGGTGATCGCCCGCCTCGCCCGCGAGGTCGGCGCTCTGACCGTCGGCATCGTCACCAAGCCGTTCAGCTTCGAGGGCAGCCGCCGCGGCGGCCAGGCCAACAAGGGCATCGAGGAACTGGCGGCCGAGGTCGACACGCTGATCGTCGTCCCCAACGACCGCCTGCTCGAGGTGTTGGACCAGCAGACTTCTATGGTCGAGGCCTTTCAGGTCGCCGACGACGTCCTGCGCCAGGGCGTGCAGGGCATCTCCGACCTGGTCACGCTCCCCGCCGTGATCAACCTCGACTTCGCCGACGTGCGCACGATCATGTCGGAAGCCGGCCGGGCGCTGCTCGGCATCGGCATGGGCCACGGCAACGACCGGGCCATCCTGGCGGCCGAAAAAGCGATCTCCTCGCCGCTGCTGGAGACCTCGATGGAGGGCGCGCGAGCGATCCTGCTCTCGATCACCGGCGGTGCCGACCTCTCCCTGGTCGAGGTCAGCGAGGCGGCCAAACTGGTCGGCGAAGCCGCTCATCCCGACGCCAACATCATCTTCGGCGCCAACGTCGACGAGGAGCTCAACGACCAGGTTTGGGTGACCGTCGTCGCGACCCGCTTCGATGGCCGTCCCGCTCCGCAACGGCGGGTCGCTGAGCCGACCATCCGGCGCACCAAAGAGGCGCCGCGCTCGGGCCGCCGCGAGCGTCCTGGCGAGCTCGGCGGCATCGACGTCCCAGAGTTCCTGCCCGGATAGTTACTCCGCCCGTGAGCGCGGCGAGCGGCACGGTGACTTCCGGGGGCTCTAATCCGTGTCGATCGCCGCGCGAACCTGTGTTTTGAGCGGGGTCGTTGCAGCGGGCCACCGACTTTCCGCCGAGGCGGGGGCGCAGGTCCTGCGCGAAGGCGGCAATGCCGTTGATGCGGCTGTTTGCGCTGTCCTCGCCTCGTTCGCGGTAGAGAGCCCGCTGACCGGTTTCGGCGCGGGTGGCTTCATGATGGTCCACGACCGCGGTGCGACGACGCTGCTCGACTTCTTCGTCGCCGCCCCCGGTCGCGATGGCGTCAAGCGCGGGGCCGAGCTGGTGCCGGTGCAGGTCCACTTCGATGTCGAGACGGTGCAGACGTTCTATGTCGGCCCGGTCTCCTGCGGGGTCCCCGGCACCGCGGCCGGACTCGAGCAGGCGCTGCGGCGTTTCGGCACGATGCCGCTCGCCGAGCTGGTCAAACCGGGTGTCCGCCTGGCTCGCGAGGGGGCACCGGTCAATCCCGAGCAGGCCTACATCCTCGACATCCTCGAACCGATTCACGCCCGTCTGCCGGGCACGCGGGAGCTCTACGCCCCGGATGGGCGCACCCTGCACGAGGGCGAGCTCTTCCGCTTCGCCGAGCTGGCCGAGGCGCTGGAGCGCTTCGGTGCCGAAGGGGCGGAGCCGTTTTGCCGTGGCGAGGTGGCCGAGGCGCTGAGCGCTTTCGTGACCGAGCGCGGCGGCACGCTCGGCCAGGCCGACTTCGCCGGCTACGAGGTGATCGAGCGCGAGCCGATCCGGGCCGGCTTCCGTGGCACCGAGGTCTTGACCAACCCGCCGCCGTCCTCGGGCGGAACCCTGATCGCCTACTGCCTCGGCCTGCTCGAGCAGGCCGGTCCGAGCAGCGGGCCCGAGCAGCTGGTCGCGGCGATGGAAGCGGCCAACGCGGCTCGCGGCGATCTGCTCGGCTCGACCACCCACATCTCCGCCCTCGACCGCGACGGCATGTGCGCCAACGTTACCTGCTCCAACGGCTCGGGCTCCGGCGTGCTGGTCCCCGGCACCGGCGTGATCCTCAACAACATGCTCGGCGAGGAGGACCTCAACCCGCTCGGCTTTCACTCGATCCCGCCGGGACGGCGGGTGACCTCGATGATGGCGCCCACCGTGGTCCTGCGCGACGGTGAGATCGAGCTCGGCCTTGGTAGCGCCGGCTCGAACAGGATCCGCTCGGCGATCCTGCAGACGATCGTGCGAGCCGTCGAGCAGGGCATGGGGGCCGACGAGGCGGTGCGGGCGCCGCGGCTGCATTTCGAGGACGGCGTCGTCCAGGCCGAGCCGGGGATCGACGAGGAGGCGCTGGCGCGAATCGAGGCGCGCGGGACCCCGGTCCTGCGTCGACCGGAGATCAACCTCTTCTTCGGCGGCACCCAGGCCGTCGCCCGCGAGCGCGGCAGCGGCAGGCTGAGTGGCGGCGGCGACCCCCGCCGTGGCGGTAGCGTGGCGTTCGCATGACCGACTTCGAGGCCGAGGGACTGCTCGACGGACTGGAAGGCGACGCCCGCCGCGACCGCCTGGCGCTGCTCGAGCAGCTGGCCTCGGAAGGGGTGACGCTGGAGGAGCTGCGCGATGCGGTGGCCGCCGGGCGCCTGACCCTGCTGCCGGTCGAGCGCGGCATCGCCGGCGACGGGCCACGCTACTCGCCGCGAGAAATCGCCGAGCTCGCCGATGCCGACCTCGAGCTCCTGCAGCGTGCCTCCGCCGCGCTCGGCCTGCCCTATCCGGATCCGGACGAGCGCATCCTCACCGACGCCGACCTGGCGGCGGCGCGGCGGACAAAGGCCTTCTATGACGCCGGTCTGCCCGAGGACGGCATCCTGCAGGTTGCGCGCACGATCGGCATGGCAACGGCGCGGATCGCCGAGGGCAACCGCGAGCTGATGATCCGCACCCTGATGCAGCCGGGCGATACCGAGCGCGATCTGGCGCTGCGCTTCGCCGACGCCGCCGAGAACATGCTGCCGGTCTTCGAGCCGACCCTGCTCTACGCCCTGCGGGCCCACACGCTCGAGCAGATCCGGCGCGACGTGATCGGCGCCGCCGACCTCGCCTCGGGCGAGATCCGCGGCTCGGTCGATCGTGCGGTCTGCTTTGCCGACCTGGTCGAGTTCACCCGCCTTGGCGAGGAGATCGCCCCCGAGGAGCTCGGCTCGGTGGCCGGGCGCTTTGAGGAAATGGCGGCGATCGTGGCCGAGCCCCCGGTTCGACTGGTGAAGATGATCGGCGACGCCGCGATGCTCGTCTCTAGGGAGGTCGAGCCCCTGCTCGACGCGGCGCTGGAGCTGATCGAGGTGGCGGAGGGAGAGGGGGAGGAGTTCCCCTTCCTGCGTGCCGGGCTCGCCGTCGGCCCGACGCTGGCCCAGTCAGGTGACTACTACGGCCGCGCGGTCAACCTAGCCAGCCGCCTCACCGCCGTGGCCCGCCCGGGCAGCGTGCTGGTCGATGCGGCGGCGAAGGAGGCCGCCGGCGAGCGCTTCTCCTACTCGTTCGCCGGCGAGCGCAAACTCAAGGGCATCGACAGCGGCGTCAAGCTCTTCCGCGCCCGGCGCGAGCCGAAGAAGAAGAGCTAGTCGGGCTTGCGCGCCGAGACGAGCAGGTTGTAGAAGAGCTCCGCCGGCAGGTAGGGCTCCAGCAGGCTGCTGTCGACCTTCTGCAGGGCCATGTAGCTGCGGAAGGCGAAGCGGCGCCAGGCCCAGGAGATCGATTCCGGCTCGGCGCTCGACTCGACCGTTCGCAGGCCCCAGCCCCAGGCGTTGGCGAGCAGCTCCTCGCCACCGACGTGGCGGTCCTCGAAGCCCGCCTCGCGCAGCAGGTTGCGCAGGTCGGCGGGGGCGAAGGCGTGGACATCGACCTCGCCCTCGAGCGCGTGGCCGTCCGACTGTTCGGCCTCGGCGATCGCCCGCGGCTGCGCTTTCACGACCCGCCGCCAGGCCGGTGCTACGAGCAGGCCGGCGCGCTTGGGCAGCGCCGCCAGGCGGTCGCCGTAGCGCGAGGGCTCGCCGGCGAAGGCGATCGCCCCGCCGGGTCGCAGCACGCGGCGGAATTCGGCGAAGGCCTTGTCGAGATCGGGGATGTGGTGGAGGACGGCGTGGCCGAAGACGAGATCGAAGCTCTCATCCTCGAAAGGCAGCACCTCGGCCTCGGTCTGGACCGTCTCGACCTCGAGGCCGAGCCCGGCGGCCGTGTTGGCCAGCCGCTTCAGCATCCCCGGCGAGATGTCGGTCGCGGTGAGGCCCCCGATCACCCCGAGCTGCAGCAGGTTGAGCGAGAAGTACCCGGTGCCGGAGCCGATCTCCAGGCCGCGGCCGAAGCCGGCGCCGTCGCGCCCGCCCAGCGCCTTGACCAGCTTCTGGCGCACCTGCTCCTGGCCGGTGGCGCCGAAGTCGATGCCCCACTTGGCGTCGTACTCCTCGGCGGCGGCGTCGTGGTAGCGGGTGTTGACGTCCTTGATGTGGTCCGCGCTTGCGGTGGGGGAGGCCGGCATGGCGCGGAACTCTACGCGGATCGCCGTAACGCACGAGTTGCAGGCCGCTCAATACGGTCTCGCTACGGTGACCCGGGAATACCTCCAGGAAAACCAGCCCGAGGGCGTGCCGCCGCTGCCGCTGACCGGTGAGCGCACCCTGCCCGACGTGCCCGAGGAGAACTACTGGTACCGGCGCCACCTCGTCGTCTACGAGTGGATCGCCGCCCGCGTGGCGGGGAAGCGGGTCGTCGACATGGCCTGCGGCGAGGGCTACGGCTCCAACGTGCTCGCTGCGTCCGCGGCGAGCGTCGTCGGCGTCGACGCCAACCCAGAGGCCCATGAGCACGCCCGCCTGCGCTACGTGCGCCCCAACCTGCGCTACGAGCGCGACCTGGTCGAAAGCTTCGCCGAGCCCTGCGACGCGGTCGTCTTCCTGCAGACGATCGAGCACGTCCAGGACGCCGGCGCGATCCTCGAGCACTTCCGCTCGATGCTCGGATGCGGCGGAGTCGCCTATGTCTCCACGCCCAACCTACTCACCCTCGCTCCTCCCGGAGCCGAGAAGTCCGACAACCCCTGGCACGTGCGCGAGTACCGTGCCGCCGAGTTCCGCCAGCTCTGCGAGGCGCACTTCCCGCGGGTCGAGGTCCACGGCCTCTTCCACGCTCGCAAGCTGCGCGCTCACGAGCTGGCGCTGAAGCTGGGCTGGGACCGGATCCACAAGGCGTTGGGCCTGAGCAAGCCCTTTTATGACCGCTTCACGCCCGCGATCGACAGCTCCGATTTTGCCCTCAGGCAGGGCGACCTCGACCGCGCGCTCGACTTCATCGCTGTCTGCCATGGCCCCTGAGGAGAGCGCCGGCGACCTCGCCATCGTCCTGCACTCCCACATGCCCTACGTCGAGGGCTTTGGGACTTATCCCTTCGGCGAGGAGTGGCTGTTCGACGCGGTGATCCGCTCCTACCTACCGGTGCTGGAGGTGGCCGAGCGATTGACGATGACGATCACCCCCGTCCTCGCCGATCAGCTCGAGGACGCCGGCGTCAAGGAGCGCTTGCGCCGCTTCCTCACCGATTGGCGGATCGCGGCGGCGGCGGCCGACGTCGACGAGGTCGACGCCGAGTGCCGCGACGCCTGCCTGGCCGAGCACGAGCGCTACAGCCACGCCCTGGAGCTGCTCGACGCGGACGGGGGGGACCCGCTGCGCCCCTTCCAGCGGGCGGCATCGGAGGGGCGCATCGCGCTCGCCGGCTCGGCGGCGACGCACGCCGTGCTGCCGCTCCTCGCCACCCGCCAGGGTTTGCGCCTGCAGCTCGAGACCGGCATCCGCTCGCACCGGCGCCGCTTCGGCTGGGACGGGGGCTTCTGGCTGCCCGAGTGCGCCTACGCGCCTGGACTTGAGTGGAGCCTGGCCGAAGAGGGGGTGAACTGGTTCTGCGTCGATCAGAGCCGCCATCGGCAGCCGCTCGACGCGCTGGCGCCGGTCGCCACCGAGGCCGGCCCGGTGGCGCTGCCGATCGACTGGGAGGCGATCCAGTGGCTCTGGTCGTTGAGCGGCTACCCCTCCGACCCGGCCCACGCCCAGTTCGCCGGCGAGTCGCTGCGCGGCGTGCGGATCTGGAAGGTCGGCGGCGGTGGCTATGACCCGGTGGCGGCTGCGGCGGTCGCGCGCCGCCAGGCCGGCGAGTTCCTCGCCGCCACGGCCGCGCGGCTGCGCGAGTACGGCGCCAGCCGCAAGCGCCGCGGCCTGCTCGTCTTCGCGATCGACACCGAGCTGCTCGGCCACTGGTGGTCGGAGGGGGCGATCTGGCTGCGCGAGGTCCTCGCTGGGGCCGAGGCCGCCGGAGTGCGCCTGCTCACCGTGCCCGAGGCGCTTGCCGAGCACGAGCCGCTGCGGCAACAGCTCCACGCCTCGACCTGGGGCGAGGAGAAGGACCTGCGCACCTGGGACTCGCCGGCGGTCGCCGACCTCGCCTGGGGCGCCCGGCGGCTCGAGCTGCGCCTCCTGCGGGCGCTCTCGCGCGGGCTGCGCGACGACGCGGCAAAGCGCGCCGCCCGCGAGCTGCTCGCCACCCAGTCGAGCGACTGGGCCTTCCTCGATCAGCGCGGCCAGGCCGGCGACTACGCCTACCAGCGAGCCATTTCCCACTCCGAAGCTGCCCTGGAGGCCATAGACTCTCCGGCCATCGCCGACCCGCGCACGCGCGCACTAGCCCCTGACCTGACTCTTTCGTCGCTGCTGCAGCCGTGAGCACCCCGATCGACACGGTGACTTCGGGGTGTTCGAATCCGTGGCGATCAAGGTGCGAACAGTTCTGATGACTCGCGTCCTCATCCTCTCCTGGGAGTACCCGCCGCTGATCGAGGGCGGCCTCGCCCGCCACGTGCGCAAGCTCTCCGAGGCGCTGGTCGACCGTGAGGTCGAGGTCCACGTACTGACCCGCGGCGGCGAGGAGTCGCCGGCGGAAGAGCGGCGCGGGGGAGTGACGATCCACCGCATCCGCGAGCCCAAGCGCCCCACCGACCTCGGCGAGTTCGTCGCCTGGGTCGAGCGGATGAACTCCGACATGCTCGCCGCCGGGGTCGAGCTCGGCGACCGCTACAGCTTCGACCTCGTCCACGGCCATGACTGGCTCGTCGCTAACGCCTGCGACCACCTGGCCAAACGCTTCGACGCGCCGCTGGTGACGACGATCCACGCCACCGAGCACGGCCGCCACCAGGGCTGGGTCGACAAGCATCCCCAGACCTACATCCACGGGGTCGAGCGTTGGATCACCAACCGCTCCGACCGCGTGATCGCCTGCTCGCACTACATGCGCGAGCAGATCGCCGACATCTTCGGCGTCGACGAGGAGCGCGTCTCGGTCATCCCCAACGGGATCGACCCCGACGACCTGCAGCCCCAGGACCCCGAGGAGCTGACTCGCCTGCGCGCCGAGTTCGCCGCTCCGGACGAGAAGCTGGTCCTGCTGATCGGCCGCCTCGTCTACGAGAAGGGCTTCCAGCTCGCGCTCGAGGCGATGCCGCGACTGATCGAGGAGGTGCCCGGTACCCGCTTCCTGATCGCCGGCTCCGGCACCCACGAGGCCGAGCTGCACAAGCAGGCGGAGGAGCTAGGCCTGATGGAGCACGGCACCTTCCTCGGCTGGATCGGCGACGACGTGCTGCACTCGCTCTACCGGATCGCCGACCTCACCGTGGTTCCCTCGATCTACGAGCCCTTCGGCCTGGTCGCGCTCGAGGCGATGGCCTCAGGCTGCCCCTGCATCGTCGCCGACACCGGCGGCCTGCGCGAGGTGGTTCCGCACGAGGAGGCCGGCCTGCGCTTCCGTGCCCACGACCCCGAAGCGCTGGCCGAGATGGCGATCCGGGTCCTCTCCGACGACGAGCTGGGGCGCAACCTCGTCGCCGAAGCCTACGAGCACCTGCGCCGCTTCGACTGGGGCGACGTCGCCGAGCGCACGGCCGCCGTCTACGCCGACCTGGTCGGCGCCCAGCTGGGCCGGGCCTGAGCGCCTAGTTCGCCTCCGGGTCGCCGCTTTTCGCCACCGAGAAGCTGCCGACCGTGACGCTTCCGGGCGTCCAGTCGATTCCCTCGATGAGGGCGCTGGGCGGAACCGAGAGCGCGCCGGCCAGCTTGACCAGCGTGTCGATCCGCGGGATCCGCCCACCTCGCTCGAGCAGGCCAATCTCCGTTCGGTGCAGCGAGGCGTTGTGGGCGAGATCCTCTTGGGTGATGTTTGCGCGCTCGCGGCAGCGAGCGAGGTTTTCCCCGAATCGGGCCGCGACGTCCACGCGCGGGATTGTTCTGTCTGCCAGACGAGAGATCTACAGCCTCGGATTTTTCGGTTCCAAGCTGGACCTCAGGGGCGTGAGACAATACATTCCTCCGAAGACGGCGCCAAGACGAGCACCGGCGGGCGCGAAGGCCGGTCAGCTCGGCGGCTGCAGGGTCGTCCATGCGCCCGGGTCCGGCTCGACCGGGTCGGGCCAGTTCAGTTGCTCCGGCGCCTCGCGCATGCGGATGATGCGGGCGGGAATGCCGGCGACGACGGCGTTGGCTGGGACGTCCTTGGTCACGACTGAGTTGGTGCCGACGATCGAGTTGTCGCCGACGCTGACGCCGCGCAGGACGCAGGCGCCGTAACCGATCCAGACGTTGGAGCCGACGACGACATCGCGCTTGTAGATGCCCTGCTGGCGGATCGGCCGCTCGACTTCCACCACGCCGTGATCGAAGTCGATGAACATCGCCCGGTCGGCGATCACGCACTGCTGGCCGATCCGCACGTGCTGGTAAGCGGAGATCGTGCACTCCTGTCCCATCACGGTCTTGTCGCCGATCTCGACCCGGCCCTCGTGGCAGCGGATCTTGGTCTTGTCGCCGATCCAGACGAAGCGGCCGAAATCGACCCGGCCCTTGACGGCGATCTCCAGTTCGAGCCCGCGGCCGAAGAAGACGAGCCCGTTGGTGCGCCAGCGCCGTCCGGCGGCGGTGAAGAAGCGCCGCCGCAGGTAGCGGCCGAGCAGCTGTCCGTATCTACGGTTCAGCATTCCGTTGCGGGCGAGGAAGCGGATCGTGCGAATCACGGGGGCGGGAACTCTAGACTCACCGATCCGTGACTGACGTCGCCAGGACAGCCCCGCTCGCCGAGCGCCTCGTCGCCGGCGACAAGCGTGCCCTGGCACGGGCGATCACCCTGATCGAGTCAGACGATCCGGCCGGCTGGGAGCTCGTGCGCGAGGTCTACCCGCGCACCGGCAAGGCCCGCATCGTCGGCTTCACCGGTCCCCCGGGGGTTGGCAAGAGCACGCTGATCGGCGCTCTCACCGCGGAGCTGCGCAAGTCCCAGCGCCAGGTCGCGGTGCTCTCGATAGATCCTTCCAGCCCCTTCACCCAGGGCGCCCTGCTCGGCGATCGCATCCGCCTCTCCGATCACTTCCTCGACCCCGGCGTCTTCATCCGCTCGATGGCCTCGCGCGGCGCCCTCGGCGGCCTCTCCGAGGCGGCGCTACAGGTGGCGCTGGCGATGGACGCCGCCGGCAAGGACGACGTGCTGATCGAGACGGTTGGGGTCGGCCAGGCCGAGATCGACATCGTCGACCACGCCGACACGATCGTGCTGGCGCTGATGCCGGGCTCGGGCGACTCGATCCAGGCGCTGAAGGCCGGCGTGATGGAGATCCCCGACGTGATCGTCGTCAACAAGGCCGACCACCCGATGACCGACACAATGGTGCGCGAGGTGCGCGGCGTGCTGGCGCTCTCGCACGATCCGGAAGGCTGGACCGTGCCGATCCTGCGCACCGAGGCGTCCCGCGGCGAGGGCGTGGCCGAGCTCTCCGAGGCGATCGACGAGCACCGAGCCCACATCGAGGTCGCCGGCACGCTGGAGGAGCGGCGGGCCCGCAACCTGCGCAGCGAGGTGCTCGGCATCGCCACCTCGCGGATGCGCCGCCGCATGGAGACGACGGCCGCCGAAGATCCCCAGACGGCCGAGCTGCTGGAGCGCGTCGTCCGGCGCGAGCTCGACCCGGCCAGCGCCGCCGCCGAGCTGCTGGCGAGGCAAGCCGATGAGTGACGAGCCCGCTGCGCCGCCTACCTTGGAGGAGGCGCGGACGTGGGTCGGCGACGCGGTCGACGATCTCGGCGGGGCCGGTGTCGGCCAAGTCCACGGGCTCTTCGTCGATGCTGGCAGCGACGCTCCTACCTGGCTGATCGTCAAGCAGGGCCGCGTCAAATCGACCCTGGTCGCGGCACCGTTGCGCGATTGCGCCGCCGCGGCGGGGCGGGTCTGGATCGCGCAGGAGCGCGAGACGATCCGCCGGGCGCCGGTCGTCGACCCGACCCGCCCGCTGCTACGCGAGCACGAGCTGACGATCTGCGCCCACTACGGTGCCAGCGAGAGCGTCGGCCGGGCGGCCGAGGTGGTCGACCGCCCCGAGAGCTCAGTCACTTCGCAGCCGAGCTAGCAGCCAAGCTGCCGCGCGATAACCATCTGCTGCACCTCGTCGGTGCCCTCGCCGATGGTGAGGATCTTGGCGTCGCGGTAAAAGCGGCAGACCGGGTACTCCTCGATGAAGCCGTAGCCGCCGTGGATCTGCACCGCCTCCTCGGTCGCGCGCACGGCCAGGCGGCCGGTGATCAGCTTTGCCTGGGCGGCGGTGAGGGTGAATGACTTGCCGGCGTCCTTCTCGAGGGCGGCGCGCCAGGTGAGCAGGCGGGCAGCCTCGATCTGAGCCGAGAGATCGGCGATCTTGGCCTGGATCGACTGGAATTTGGCGATCGCCTGGCCGAAGGCCTGGCGCTCCTTGGCATAGGCGATCGCCTCGTCGAGGGCGCCCTGGGCGAGACCGACGCCCATCGCGGCGACGCCGATCCGGCCGCCGTCGAGGATGTGGAGGAAGTTCTTGAAGCCGTCGCCGCGGCGGCCGAGTAGGCCGCTCTCCGGCAGGCGGCAGTCCTCGAAGCTGAGCGGCCGGGTGTCCGAGGCGTTCCAGCCCATCTTGCGGTAAGGCTCGCCGGCCTCGTAGCCGGGCGTGCCGTTGGCCACGATCAGGTTGGAGATCTCCTTGCGCCCGTTGGCCTCGCCGGTGACCGCGGTGATCGAGACGCACCCCGAGATGTCCGTTCCCGAGTTGGTGATGAACTGCTTGGCCCCGTTGACGATCCATTCCCCGTCCTCGAGCTTGGCGGTCGTCCGCACGTTCCCCGCGTCGGATCCGGCCTCCGGCTCGGTCAGTCCGAACGAGGCGAGCTGTTCTCCGCTGCAGAGCCGCGGCAGCCATTCGTCCTTCTGCGTGTCGCTCCCCCAGAGGTAGATCGGCATCGTCCCCAGCGAGGTGTGCGCCGCCATCGTGATGCAGACCGAGGAATCGATCCGCGCCAACTCTTCGACCGCCAACACGTAAGAGAGCGTGTCCGCACCGCCCCCGCCGTACTCCTGCGGAAACGGAATCCCCATCAACCCAAGCCCACCGAGCTTCTCAACGATCTCGTAGGGGAAGGACTTGGTCCGGTCGAGCTCCTCCGCCACAGGCTTGACCTCGGCAAGCGCAAACTCGCGCACCGTGTCCCGCAGCAGCTTCTGCTCGTCAGTGAGCTCGAAATTCACGGGCGAGAGCCTATTGCGGTTGTCGCGCCTGGCGTGGAGTGCCCCCTCGTCGGACACTCAGCAGCCGCAGGCTGC
>DATBAV010000020.1:0-58296 GCA_036271315.1 Solirubrobacterales bacterium
GGCAATCACCGAGATGACTCCGGGGATCCCAAATCGCGTGCGTAGCGTCGAGAACATCTAGATCTCTCTCCTTGTCCCGTGAGCCCCTCTGCCCGCCGCTTCCCTTAGCGGCTTCCTCGAGGCTCGGTTATGTCCCTGTGGTTTCTTCGCGTCGCCAAGATTGAACACTGACGTACATGAAGATGAGCGGAATTGAAACATCAGCGTTCCACCCTGTCAAGGAAAAGATCGTGTTTCTAGAACGTGGAGTACCGCTCGTGTTTTTGAAAGCGAGTTAGGAGCGGGCGCGGCCGCGGGACCTGCCCGCGGCTTTCTTCGTCTCGCTGCGGGCGACGCTGCGGATGGTGCGACCCATCGCTTTGTCGGTCGCCTCGGCCATCGCGATCTGGAAGACGCCCATCAGGACGTCGGCGCCGAGCGGGCGGGTGCGGTTGAGGGCTTCGCGCACTTTCGGCCAGTCGCCCTCGGGGCGGCCGGCTTCGTCAAACGGCTTCCAGACCTGCTCGAGGAAGAGATCGGTGAAGAGCTGGGCGATGTCGTCGGCCTTGCGGCGCAGCTTCTCGGCAGTTTCGAGGATCGCGCCCGAGCTCATTCCAACTTCGGCGAGGGCGGTGGCCGCGTTTGTCATCCGAGGGCTGATCACCTCGACCTTGCCCTCGGGCAGGGCACGGATCACGCCGAGCTTTTCCCCGCGTTCGAGCATCTCCAAGCCGCGGCCTTCTTCGATCTCCTTTTTCCACAGCTCGGCCAGCTCGGTCAGCTCGAAGATTTCCGTTGTCTCCTCTTCGAAGGGCGCGCGCAGCGAGCGGGTGAGGTTGAAGATCTCCTCGGCGGCGCCGTTGACGCTTTCGCCTATACGACGGATCGCCTCGAGGTTGAGGCCCTCGGCTTGCAGTTCGCGGGTCAGTTCGATCCGCGCGACGTGCTCCTCGTTGTAGTAGCCGGTGCGGCCGCGTACTACCGGCGGCGGCAGCAGGCCACGAGTCTGGTGAGCGCGGATGTTGCGCACCGTCATTCCGGTGCGCTCGGCCAGCTCGCGGATCGTCATCTCGCCGTTGGCGGGTTTACTCACCCCTTCATCGTAAGCGGGAAACGCTGCCCGTTCATCTTTTTCGATGGGTCTGAGCAGAGGAATGCGATCGCCTCGGCGAGATCCTCGGCCGGGGTGAAGGTGGGAAATTCCTCGTCCGGGCTCTGCTCGCGCATGCGCGGGGTGAGAATCGCGTCGACGACGATGACGTTGGCGGTCGCGGTCGTGCCTTCG
This sequence comes from Solirubrobacterales bacterium, assembly GCA_036271315.1. Lineage (GTDB taxonomy): Bacteria > Actinomycetota > Thermoleophilia > Solirubrobacterales > 70-9 > VRUE01. The sequence continues at coordinate 1,265 of DATBAV010000020.1, forward strand.
AAGCCGTCGGCGTAGGCGAGCGTCCAGGCCTCGGCGGCGGCCTTCGCCGAGGCGTACGCCGCGTTGGTGTTGGTCGGCGCCTGAGCCTGCTTGGAGGAAACGAGGACGAAGCGGCCGTGCCCGCCGGCGAGCAGCGCGTCGTGGAAGGCGCGGGTGGTGTGCTGGACGGTGCGGATGAGCGAGTCATGGAGCACGTCCCAGTCCTCGAGCGAGGATTCGTGCAGGGGCTCTCCCCCACGCCAACCGCCGACGAGGTGCAGCAGCGCGTCGACCCGGCCGAAGCGCTCGAGCAGCGCCGCGCACCAGGCGCGCGTGGCGCCCTCGTCGAGCAGATCGACCGCGCGCCCGTCCCAGCGCTCAGCAGGCAGGCCAAGTGCCGAGCCAACCTCGTCGATCCGCCCCTGGTCCATATCGGTCCCGGCGATCGTCGCTCCGGCCCCCGCGAGCCGCTCCGCGACCACGGGCCCCAGCCCGCCGGCAACCCCAGCGATTGCGATCACATGGCCGTCGAAGTCGCGCATTGGACCAACCTACCGTCGCGCGCTCGTGGCTGAACTCGCGGACCGGCCGTCGTGCATTGCGACAACATAGACCCGGCCGGAGGATTCCTCCTCAGGGAACGAGCTATTCGAGCCCAAGCGTCATCGGGCAAATTGAGCGCCGAGATCGCCTCGTTCACATCCCGCCGCGCCTGCGGGGTGACGATTACCTGCGCCACTCAGGTCAGCTGGTCACGTTGATTCGTTTGGCTGGTGCAGCCATCTAGTTCAGGGTACGCAGCCCAACACGGGCCGTGCAAGTCATGGGGGAGACAGGATTCGAACCTGTGTAGGCATAGCCAACTGGTTTACAGCCAGTCCCCTTTAACCACTCGGGCACTCCCCCAGCTGTGGTGACGATTCTAAATGGAAGCGGTGGACTAGCTCGGCGCGACGCCCAGCCGCTCCTTCATCTGCTCATTGAAGGCGGTGAGGGCGGACATCGGGCGCATGAAGACGGTGAGCTCGGCGACGCGGCCGTCCTCGTCGAGCTCGAGGAAGTCGATGCCCTCCAGCTCGCGATCGCCGACGTTGGCCTTGAAGCGCAGGGCGACGGAGTTGCCTTCGTGCAGCTCGTCTATATAAGTGAGGTCTTCGAGCGTGGCGGCGACGTGGGTGAGCACGGCGCTGACCATCTCGCGGCCCTCGAAGCCGCGGAAGAGGATCGGGCTGTGCAGGACGACGTCCTCGCGCAGCGTCTCGGTCAACAGTTCGAGATCCTTCGCTTCGGCGGCGCGGCGGAAGGGGTGTGGCTCGGCCATGGCCTTGACTTTAAGGGGTGTGGCGACTTATCGGGCCTACAGCCGGGGTAAGTCGCCACACCCTCTGGGATACTCGCCGCATGAAGGACCGCACGATCGCGAAGATCTCGAACTCGCTCGGCGCCACCGGGCTGCGCTGGACTGGCAAGCTCAACACCCCGCTCTACCGCCTCTCCGGCGGGCGTATCGGCGGCAAGATCGGCCAAGCGCCGGTCCTGCTCCTCACCACCACCGGGCGCAAGTCGGGCCAGCAGCGCACCGCGCCGGTCGTCTACCTAGCCGACGGCGACAACGTCGTCGTGATCAACACCAACGCCGGCAACGCCAAGGTCCCGGCCTGGTCGCTCAACCTGAAGGCCAAGCCGGAGGGCGAGGTCGAGGTCGGGCGCAAGCGCTACCCCGTCCGCGCCCGCATCGCCGAGGGCGAGGAGCGCGAACGGCTCTGGCGCGAGCACAACGAGCAGTACGCGGGCTTCGACGACTACCAGGAGAAGCTGGACCGCGAAGCGTCGGTCATCGTCCTGGAACCAGCAAGTTCCTGACGGACCGAGTGGACGCCATGCGGCGTCCTCAGTCGCTTACGTGCAGAGCACGCTGCGCTCCCTGCGTCCTTGCCTGACGACCACTCGGTCCGTCAGGAAGCCTCGCGGAGCATTTGCGCCTCTGGCAGGGCGCGCAGCTTCTTCAGCGTGTTGGTCTCGATCTGGCGGATCCGCTCGCGGGTGACGCCGAACGTCCTCCCCACCTCCTCCAGCGTCAGCGGCTCGAGACCGGAGAGCCCATAGCGCAGCTCGATCACCTGGCGCTCACGCTCGGGCAGCGCGTCGAGCGCGCGCCGCACTCCCTCGCGCTGCAGGTGCTCGCTCGCTTCCTCGAAGGGCTGTGCCACTTCCTCGTCGGCAACGAAGTCGCCGAGCTCCGATTCGTCCTCGTCGCCGACCGGCTTCTCCAGCGAGACCGGCAGTTGGGAGACGCGCAGGATGTCGCGCACTTCGTCGAGCGGCCAGCGCAGCTCGGCGGCGATCTCGTACGGCTCGGGCTCGCGGCCCAGCGACTGCACCAGCTGGCGCTCGACGTGGGTCACCCGGTTCAGCTTCTCGACCATGTGGACGGGGATGCGGATCGTCCGCGCCTTGTCGGCGATCGCCCGCGTCACCGCCTGACGAATCCACCAGGTCGCGTAGGTGGAGAACTTGTAGCCGCGGCGGTAGTCGAACTTCTCGACCGCGCGGATCAGCCCCAGCGAGCCCTCCTGGATCAGGTCGAGGAAGCTCAGCCCCCGCCCCAGGTAACCCTTGGCGATCGAGACGACGAGCCGCAGGTTGGCCTCGACCATCTGCCGCTTGGCGACCATGTCGCCGCGCTCGATCCGCTTCGCCAGTTCGACCTCCTGGGCTGCGGTGAGCAGGTCGACCTGGCCGATCGAGCGCAGGTAAAGGCGCAGCGAGTCGAGGCTCGGTTCGACCGTGAGGTCGAGCTCGGAGTCTTTTTTCGAGCTGGCGCCGTTGCTCTCTTCTGCCCGCGCTTCCTTGTAGGCGTCGACGCCCTCCTCGGCCAGCACTTCGACGCCCTGCTCGACCAAGTGGGCGTGCAGGCCGGCGATCTGCTCCTTGGTGACCTCGACCTCCTCGAGCGTGTTGGCGATCTGCTCGAAGGTGAGGTAGCCGCGCTCGCGGCCCAACACGATCAGCCCGCGCAGCTCCTCCGGCTCCGCAAACGGCTGTGCGTCCGAGTCCTGATCCAGTCCCACAGGGACCGTCTCCAACGGTTCGATCTCGCTGCCTCCCGGTGCAACCCTGTCCCCCTGGCAGGGGAGGCCGACCCCAACGCTTCGGCCGCAGCCAAGTATAGGCAGAAGAATCGGTTCGGTCAGGCCCCGCCGAACCCCGGCCGATGTGCCCGGTCGCTTACGCTTCACAAGCAGTGGCCAGCCGCACGACGATCACACCCGCCCGCTCCGCGCCCGACGTGCAGTCCTCGGTGCCGGCGACTCAGGTCAGCCTCTCGCGCGTCGGCGTTACCGGGGTCGAGAAGGTGATCCGGGTCAAGGCCGACGGCACCGAGAACCTCTTCCACGCCAACTTCGAGTGCTTCGTCGACCTCGAGCCGCGCCAGGCCGGGGTCCACATGTCGCGCTTCGAGGAGAACGTCGGCGAGGCGATCGACGAGGTCGTGCTCGGCGAGGCCTTCCAGGCCGAGGTCCTCGCCGCCCACATCGCCCAGCGCGTGCGCGAGACCCAGCATGGGCGGCGCGCCGAGGTCTCGGTCGAGGCCCGCTACCCGGAGACGGTGCAGACGCCGGCGACCGGCCACTCGACCCAGGAGATCTACGGGCTCTTCGGCACCGCCGTCGCCTCCGAGCACGGCACCCGCACCCTCACCGGCGTGCAGGCCCAGGGCATGACCGCCTGCCCCTGCGCCCAGGAGATGGTCGCCGAGCTCGGCCGCGAACAGCTCGCCGCCGCCGGCTTCGACGCCGAGCAGGTCGAGCGGGCGATCGAGGCCGTCCCCGTCGCCACCCACAACCAGCGCGGCATCGGCACCCTCTACATCGGCTGCCCCGAGGGCGGCCCGGCTTGGATCGACGCGCCGGAGCTGATGCGCTTGGTCGAGGGCTCGATGAGCTCGGAGATCTACGAGCTGATGAAGCGGCCCGACGAGCTCGCCGTCGTCGCCAAAGCCCACGCCAACCCGCGCTTCGTCGAGGACTGCGTACGCGAGATGATCCGCGCCGTGGTCGAGGGCTACCCCGACCTGCCGGCCGAGGCCTTCGTCATGGCCCGCCAGGAGAACCTGGAGACGATCCACCGCCACAACGTCGTCGCCGAGCGCTACGGCACCCTCGGCGATCTGCGGGAGGAGCTCGCCAGCGGCGAGCCCAGCGCGCGCCACGTGACGATGCGCGACTGGCTCGAGTCGCCGGGCGCCTAGCTCGGCTTGGTTTTCGCCACGGCGCGGGCCTCGCGCTCGGCCTCGATGCGGCGGCGCAGGCCGAAGAAGTAATCGGCGCCGCTGATCAGGGTGGCGGCGACGGCGAGGTAGACGAGGGCGTCGACCCAGGCCGGGGCCGGGTTGGCGGCGATCAGGGCGATCACGGCGGCGATCTGCAGCACCGTCTTCACCTTGCCGAGCCAGCTGGCGGCGATCACGATGCCGCGCTCGGCGGCAATCGCCCGCATCACGGTGACGGCGAACTCGCGGGCGATGATCACCATCGCCACCCAGGCTTCGAGCCGATCGAGCGAGACCAGCGAGACCAGGGCGGCGACGATCAGCAGCTTGTCGGCAATCGGGTCCATCAGCTTGCCGAAGGTGGTGACCGCGTCGCGCGAGCGGGCGAAGTAGCCGTCGAGGCCGTCGGTTAGCGCGGCGAGAGCGAAGACGGCGGCGGCGAGAGCGTCGCCGTTGGGGGTCTCGCCGAGCAGGGCGACGACGACCACCGGCACGGCAAGGATGCGCAGCAGGGTGAGGGCGTTGGGCAAGTTGAGCGGGAACATCCCGCTCAGGCGCTCTCCGCCGGCACCTTCGCCGCGGCAGCGAGCTCCGCGTCGCGCGCGGCGAAGTACTCCTCGCCCTCGATGCTGATGTGGGGGACGATGCGGCCGAGCCAGTGCGGCATCCACCAGGCGCGTTTGCCAAGCAGGACCATGATCGCCGGCACCAGCAGGCAGCGAACCAAGGTCGAGTCGATCGCGATCGCTACCGCGAGGCCGACGCCGAACTCCTTCACCACCGGGTTGCCGTTGAGGACGAAGCTAGTGAAGACGCAGACCATGATCGCCGCCGCCGAGGTGATCACGCGGCCGGTGTTGGCGAGGCCTTCGATCACGGCCTCCTTCTCGTCATCGGTCTCCTCGAAGTGTTCTCGCATCTGCGTGAGCAGGAAGACCTCGTAATCCATCGAGAGACCGAAGAGGATGGCGAACATCAGCAGCGGCACGAAGCTGACGATCGGGATCGGATGGTCGAGGCCGATCAGCGAGGAGCCCCAGCCGAGCTGGAAGACGGCGGTGACGACGCCGTAGGCGGCCGCGACCGAGAGCAAGTTCATCGCCGCCGCCTTGATCGGTACCAGCAACGAGCGGAAGGCGAGCAGCAGGACGATGAAGCTGAGCGCGACGACGATGCCGATCATCAGCGGCAGCTTGTCGCTGATCTGGGTGGCGAGGTCGATGTAGCCGGCGGTTTGGCCGCCGACGTAGGACTGGGCCTTGCTCCCCTGCAGCGCCGCCGGAATCGTTTCGTCGCGCAGGTCTTCGACCAGGGTGACGGTCTCATCGGCCCATGGCGCCGATTTGGAGATGACGGTGAAGACGGCCGCCGTGCCGGCTTTGTCGAGCGTCGGTTCGGAGACTCCGGCGACGTCGTGGGCGGTGTCGATCCGCTTCTGCAGGGCCGGCAGCACCTGCTTCGCTTCGGCCGGGCTCTGGAATTCCGAGGCGATCAGCAGCGGGCCGTTGACACCTGGGCCGAAGCCCTGGGTCAGGCCGTCATAGGCCTGGCGGGCAGTGGTGGACTTGGGTAGGGCGCTGAGATCGTTCTGGCCGAGTTCGAGCTGGAGGAGCGGGATCGAGAGCACGATGAGAATCGCGAGCGCGGCGATCGCCGAGCGCCAGGGTCGGTTGGCGACGCCTCGGGCCCAGCGCCGCCAGCCATGCGGCTCCTTATCGTCGGGATGTGTTTTGCCGAACTGGACCCGCAGCGAGTTGATCCGGTAGTCGAGCGCTCCGAGCATGGCCGGCAGCAGGGTGGTCGCAGCGGCGACCGCGACCACGACGGCAATCGCCGCGGTGAAGCCGAGCGTGCTGACCAGCGGGATGCCGGCGAAGGCGAGCGAGCAGAGCGCGATGACGACGGTGAAGCCGGCGAAGACGACCGCCCCGCCCGCGGTCGCCGTCGCGCGAGCGACCGACTCCTGTATGTCCATCCCCTCGCCGAGCTGCAGCTTGTGGCGGGTGACGATGAAGAGCGCGTAGTCGATGCCGACACCGAGGCCGATCATCGTCGCCAGGGTGGCGGCGACGCTCGGCACCTGGACCACGTTCTCGAGCAGGCGGATGATCATCAGCGAGCAGGCGAGGCCGAGGATCGCGGAGAAGATCGGCAGCACCATCGCGGTGGCGGTGCCAAAGGCGAAGAGCAGGATGACGATCGCGGCGGCGATGCCGATCGCGTCGCTCGCCCCAGTGTCCGGCTTGGAGAGCGCCTGGCCGACGTAGGCCCCGACCGAGACGTCCAACCCGGCGGCTTTGGCGGGGTTGCCGGCGTCGAGCACGGCGTTGGCCTGGTCTTCGGTGAGTTCGCCGGGACCAGTCGAGAGGATCACCGGCGAGTAGCCGACCGAGCGGTCTTTGCTGAGGTAGTGGACCCCTTGTGGGCTCAGCGGGCTGACCGCCGAGTTGACGTAGTGCAGCTTGTGGAGACGCTTAACGCTTTCTTCGACCGCCTGCGCGTACTTGGGCGCGGTGAGCACCGCCCCAGCCTTCGCCTGGAAGACCAGCGGGTTGCTGCCGAAGGCCTGTTCGGGCAGGTTGTCTTCGAGCAGTTCGGTGGCGATCGTCGAGTCGGTACCCGGCAGCGTCAGGTTGTCGTTGGTCTTGCTTTCGCCGGCTTGGCCGATGAGAACGAGCGCGACAGCGGCGACTATCCAGACGGCGATCGTCGGCCAGTGGTGACGCGAACAGAAGCGGCCGATCGTGTAGAGGGGGCCGGTCACGCGCGCATCATCCCTCTTTGCCAGGCGGCACGGGCGCCGGCACGTCGCCGGTCTCGAAAGCGTCTGGGACCGAGGCAGCGAGATTGGCGCCGAGCAACTGGCGCAGGACGGTGAGGTGCTGAGCGTGACTCGCGGCCAGCGAGGCGGCGAGCATTCGCGGCGCCGGCGTATTCAGGTGGGGCGTCGCGTCAAGTGTCTCGCCGAGCGCCGCGTTCTCCTCGTCGTAGGCAAGCAGCAGAGCTTCTTCGCGGCCCTGCGGGCCAGGGGATTCGAGTTCGCCCGCTTCGGCTTCGGTTTCGCCACCGACCCCGCGGATCGCCTTGGTGATCGCGTCGAGGTGAGCCTGGTCCTGCCCGCGCAACTGGCCGGCGACGGCCAGGCTGCCGCCGCGGAGCTGCGCCAGCGCCTGTTCATAGGCGGCCACGGTCGTCAGTTCCTGCGAGAGGACCGTGTTGAGGACTTCGACATCGGCCGCCTTGTCGCTGTCGGTCGCCGCCCCATGACCGCTGCGACCGCAGCCGGAAACCACGATCGCCAAGGCGAACAGAAAGACAGCGACGCGACCGAGGCCGCGCCGCTGACTGCTGATGGCAAATACTCGCTTCGAACCCATATGCGGGCGCGAAGCATAAAAGGAGTTCTAGCCGCTTTTGCTCGAAAAAGCTAGACCTACTTGACGGCCTTGCGAGTTCGGGGCTTTTTCAGGCCTTTTGTCGACTTCGCCGCAGCTGACAGACCCTGGAAGTTCATAACGACCATGGTCGCGGGAATTCCCTCCTCGCCAGACTTGGCGAGCCGCTTGGCGCTGTCGGCGTGAATCGAGAGGACGCGGTCAAGCGTCTCATTGGCGAGATCGACAGCCTCTTCCCATCCCTGCTGGTCAACCACGCCAGGCGTCCAGCTCAGATGGCGATCGTCACGAGCATCGAACGTTCCGCCCGTGAGCGCGCCGACAACGTCGTCGATGATCATCTGGATGCTCGAAGCGCTCACGCCGGGTTTCACCGATTCCGGAAGTGACTGCCAGTCGCTATCCGTCAGGAAAGCCCTCGAGGTCGCGCGGTAGTAATGCTCGACAGCTCCGCGGCGAGGCTCGGTCTTGACCATTTCGATGCACTCGAAGTCCTTGAGTACTTTGACGTGGTAGCTGACCTGGCTGAGGCCCTCTTCGAGCTCCTTGGAGAGTTCGTTGGGACTCGCCATACGCTCGTTGAGAATGGTCAGAATTTCGACGCGCAACGGATGCGCTAGCGCCTTTACCAAGCGCTGATCGACGCCGGTCCCCTTCTTTTTCTTGGTCTTGGTCTTTGCAGCCAAAGCGACTCCTCATTTCGTTTTCGCAAGCTTGAACCAATCCATCATATTGAACGCAAAGCTGAAATGACAACAAAGAATTAGCCTTTTTGCAGGCCCAGAATTTATTACTGGAACTTTTTCCAGCATTAGACCGGTCTAAAGCGTCGTACCGGATGGGTCGCGACCCCCAACCGCAAGAGCTGACGATTGCGAAGGGGGTGAGGCAGGGTGAAGATTTCCAAAACGGACGTCGTCGTGCCGTTGCTTTCGACGAACAAGACGCGCTAGGCGCGGGGCACGGTCAATGGGCCGATCCTGTTTCCAGGATCGGCCCATTGAGCCTGTCTTTTTGAGGCTGGGCATGATTCAGTCGTACATGGAGACGGGCTCACAATCTTCGGATGACTCGCGGTCGCCACGACTTCACGATCTAGCCGCGGAGATTCACAGCTGTCGACTGTGCCCACGCTTGGTCGAGTGGCGCGAGGAGCGCGCCGCCGATCCCCCGCGTCGCTACCAAGGCGAGAGCTACTGGGCCCGACCGCTAGACGGCTTTGGCGATTCGGCTGCAAGGGTGGCGATCGTCGGCCTCGCGCCGGCTGCTCACGGTGCCAATCGCACAGGTCGAATATTCACCGGCGATCGCTCCGGCGACTGGCTCTACGCCGCCCTGCATCGAGCCGGCTTCGCCAACCAGCCCACGAGCAGTCACCAAAATGACGGACTTCTCTTGCAGGGCGCCTATGTGACCGCGGTAGTGCGGTGTGCACCGCCTGCAAACCGTCCGACCCCGGACGAGCGAGACCGATGCCTCCCATATCTCGAGCGAGAGCTGGCACTGCTCAAGAACTGCCACACGATTGTCGCCCTGGGCGGTTTTGCCTGGGACGGAGCCCTTCGCGCGCTGAAAGCGCTTGGAAACGAAGTGCCGCGGCCGAGACCTCGATTCGGTCATGGTGCCGAGGTCGAGATGAGTGGTTGGACGCTACTGGGCTGCTACCACCCCAGCCAGCAGAACACCTTTACCGGGCGCCTCACAGAGCCGATGCTTGACGCGATATTTATGCGGGCGCAGGCCCTCTCTCGATAGGGCCTTCCCGGTGAGAAGAGGGCGACGTCTCAAAGGCAAGGATCCCCACGGTGCCAGACACGCATTCATCGCCGCTCTTTGCCAAACGATCCGAGCTTTCCTTCTGAATGGCGGTTAGGCGCTCCAGGGTTTGCGTCATCAACTCGGTCGCCTCTTTCCACCCCGCCTCGTCAAAGTCGCCGGGCGTCCAGCTGACGTGCTCGTCACCCCGTCGGGTGAGAGTGCCGCTTCGCAAAGCGTTAGCCGCGTCATCGATGATCTCCTGGATGAATCTAGTCGCCAAGTCTGCCCGCATGGTCGCCGGAATCCGTCGCCACGCCTCGTCATTGAAGAAGACCGTTCTCTTCGCCTTAAAGAAGTGCTCGAGCGCACCGCGCCGCCGCTTCGATGCGACGCGCTCGATGCATTCGAGTTTCTCCAGCTCTTCGACGTGGTGGTAGAAGGAGCTGACGTCGGCGCCGATTTCCTCGCCGATTTCGCGGGCGCTGGCGATCCGCTCGTTGAGCACGGCAAGGATGTGCTCCCTGACCGGGTGGCCCAAAGCTTCGATCAAGCGGCGATCGAAAAACGTCTTCAGCTCATCCCATTCGCTCACTTCTCGCATCGACTTGCCTGCCATCGCGACCCCCTCTGACGGTTTGGATGACGACCAAGATAGATCGCTCCCCTCTGGCAAAACCTAGTCTCAATACAAGGATTTAGGCATTATTTGAAACTAATCTGAGCAATAGGGTGGTCTCAAGCGTACCCATAGGAGGTGGGCACTCATGCAAAGACCCCGGCTCAAGCGCACCACTCAGCGAATGGAAGCGCCCAACGGCGACATCTACCTGCTCCGGCCGAGCGCCGGCGCGGACATCCACATTGAGGATCCCGACCGGGAGGGGCGACGTTTGCTCCTCGCTCTCGACGGGACCTGGACCGAAGAGGAGCTGGTCGAGGAGTTCGGCGCTGACGAGGTCAGCGACCTGCTCGCCCAGTTCGAGGAGCTCGGCGTCGTCGAGGACGCCGCCGACGACGACGGAATTCCCGAGGCTGTGGTCAAGCGGCTCGACCGCCAGCTCCGTTACTTCAGCGACATCACCACGGGGCCGACGGCCGCCGAGTGCCAGGAACGGCTCGCCAGCGCGCGGATCGCCGTGCTCGGCGTCGGCGGACTCGGCGGCTGGGTGGCGCTGAACCTGGCCTGCTGCGGGATCGGCGAGATGCTGCTGCTCGATTTCGACCGGGTCGAGTTGAGCAACCTCAACCGCCAGGTCCTCTACTCCGAGGCCGACATCGGTTGCTACAAGGCCGAGGCGGCGGCCGAGCGGCTGGCCGAGTTCAACTCAAGCATCAAGCTCGAGCCGCGCGTGCAGCGGCTCGACAGCGAAGCGGCGATCTCCGAGACGATCGCCGGCTATGACCTCGTGATCGACGCCTGCGACTGGCCGGCGCACGACATCGAGCGCTGGATCAACTCGGCCTGCTTTGGCGCCCGCATCCCCTTCATCGCGATGAGCCACTTCCCGCCGGTGGCGCGGGTCGGGCCGCTCTACGTGCCGGGGGTAACCGGCTGCTTCTCCTGTCAGGAGATCGCCTACCGGCGCACGTTCCCGCTCTACGACATCGCCGTCGACCAGCAGCGGGGCAAAGGCTCCCCGGCCGCCACGCTCGGCCCGGCCTGCAGCATGATCGGCGGCCAGGTCGGGTTGGACATCATGCATTACCTGACCGGCCTTGCCAGGCCCTCGACCCTGGGCGTCGGTCACATGTATGACCTTCGAACGATGGCGGTCGACCGGGAGCCGGTCGTGCCCGATCCAAGCTGCCCGGTCTGCGGCGGGATGCAGCCCTCCTCCGACCAGGAGCTCCGCGAAACGGCGCCGGGCTAGCGAGCTTTGCCGAGGGCGCGGCCGGCGATCGGGACGAAGAAGAGCGCCAGCCAGCAGTAGGTGGCGAGTTCGGGGCTGAAGAGAGCCACGACGATGGAGAGCAGGAAGATCCCGGCGATCGCCAGCGCCGAGCGCTCTCCCGACCTCGCTTCCTCGGGCGAGACCCGAGTCAAGCCGGCGCGCCTGGCGTCGGCGAAGAGCAAGACGCCGGCGAGAATCACGCCAATCAAGTTGGCCGCATAGAGGATCACCGCGGCCTCCGCGCCACCGTGGTCACCAAGGATCTGACTGCTGAAGGGGATCAACACGATCCAGGCGAGGTAGAAGAGATTGAGCACGATAAGGCGTCCGTCAAACCCGGTGACATCGCCGAAGAAGCGATGGTGGACGAGCCAGAAACGGCCGATCACGGCAAAGCTGATCGCGTAGGCAAAGAGGTCCCCCCGCTCGTCCAGCAGGGCCTTGCCGAGTTCGCCGTTGGAGACTCCGGGCTTCACTCCCAGCTGCAGGACCAGCAGCGTGATCGCGATCGCGAAAACGCCGTCGCTGAAGGCGACGATGCGCGAGAACTCGATCTCGTTATCGGTCCGCTGCTTGGCCATCTGCGCTCGCGACACGGCCCCATCATCGAGGCCGGCTGCGACGGAACCGCGTTGCGCTTCAGGCTCAGCTCTGGCTACAGAGCCAGGTCGGCGGCCTTCAGGTGCAGTGCCTCGAGTCGCCTCAGTTGCCCGGTCGCCCGCTCCGCCAAGGCGCCGAGCTCGAAGCTCGACAGGTCATCGGCGTGAGTGTGCTCGAGGGCCCGCCACAGCCGGCGCTTGCCGGCGACGCCGATTTGCAACAGCTCAAGCTCGTCGAGACGACTGAGCGGCGAGTAGCCACGCAGCTGTCCGTTCAGCTTCAGCCGACCCAGTCGCTCACCGAGGACGGCGGCAAGCGGTTTGAGCTTGCTCTGACCTACTCCGAGCCATGCCATCACCGACTCGAGCGTCTCGCGGTCGGCCTCGATCTCGGCGCAGACCTCGGCCAGCGCCGGGCCGAACTCCGGATCGTCGCGGTTGCTTGCCCGCAATCGCCTCGCCAGCTCGACCCCCGCCGTCGCCCCCGCCAGGTGGTCGTTGAGATAGATGGCGAGCAGGTCTCCCACACACTGCCGCTACCCCACTTTGGCTACCTCGCAATCAGGCGGCTGGCGGCAAATCGCTTCGCGGCGCGAGCACGACGAGCTCGCCGTCTTCGTCACTTGCCACATGGCTCGATGGTTGCGCGCCCGGCAGACGGAGCGCGTTTCTCGCCCGCCGGCCAGGGGTAAGCGGTGCCCATGGATTCCAATCAAGAGAAGCGAGAGGAAGAGGCGCTAGCCGAGGAGGAGACCGAGGCCGCGGCGGCTGAAGCCGCCAACATCGGCGGGGAGGTAGCCAAGGATTCGGAGGACCCGGCGGAGCAGCCCCTGATCGAGGCGGGCGAGGGTGAGGCCGAGGGCTTCGAGTTGGCCGAGCGCGACCTGGAAGACATCGCCAGCCACGGCGATCAGCATCGCTTCCCCGACAACGTGCCGCCGCCCTCGGAGGAGCAAAGCGATGCCGTCTACGGCGAGGCCGACGAGGCGAAGCCCGAGGACGAGTGACGGCGGAGACGATGGCGCATCGCTTGCTGGCGATAGTCACCAATGACCCGCTCGGGCCCGAGCCCCTGCGCGAGATCCGTAACGGCAGCGAGGGAGTCGGCCTGCGAGTGGTGGTCCCGGCGGTGGAGGCGAACCCGCTGCGACACACGCTCGGCGATATCGACGAGCCCAGGCGCGAGGCCGAGGCCCGGCTCGGGCGGGTACTCGGAGAGCTGCGCGAGAACGGCATCGAGGCCGGCGGCGAGGTGGGCGACCCCGATCCGATCCAGGCCGCCCAAGACGCGTTGCTGAAAGGGCCGGCGGACGAGATCTTGATCTTCGAGCACGAGCAGGCGCAGGCCCGCTGGTTCGAGGACGGTCTGCTGGAAAAGGCGGAAGCGGGGCTCGAGCCACCGCTGCGGATGGTCGTCCTGCACAGCGATCGGGACGGCACCGAGCACGTCGTCGATGTCGAGACCACCGGTCCGGGCACTCACGATCCGGCCGAGGGCCACGAAGTCGGCACGGCTTACCTTCCCGGCCTCTCGCGCACCGATTTCGCCGGCATGGTCGCCGGCATCTTCGGCACCATCGTCGTCGCCGTCCTCGCCGCCGCGGTAACGGCCGACAACGGCAGCGTCAGTAGCCGCGCCGCCGCCGCGATCCTGATCGCGATCGGGATCGCCCTGGTCAACATGGCGCACGTCGTCGGCCTGACCCTGATGGAGAGCGTTCGCTATCGCGGCGGCTTCGCCAAGCTCTTCCGCTACCTCTCGCTGGTCGGCACCCCGCTGGCGGTGCTGGTCAACCTCGTCCTTCTCCTGGCCTGAGAGGCCGCACCGCAAGCTGGTGATCGGGGTCTGAGAGCCGTTAGCTTTCGGCGCCGGCCACGGCGCGCTGCAGCTGGCCCTTGCTCATCTTCGAGCGGCCTTCGATGCCGAGCTTCTTGGCGTCGTTGTAGAGCTGTTCGCGGGTGCGGGCGCCCAGTCCGCTGCCCGAGCGCTTGCCACCGCGGCTACTGGCGGAGCTACCGTTGGTCGAGCTGCGTGAGGAGGTTTTCGACTCCCCGGAGCGCGCCTTTTCCTTGTTGACGGCGCGGGCGGCGATCTGCTCGGCGCGTTTCTCCGGGCGACCGGCTTTCTTCTCGCTCTTCTTGATGTGCTCGTACTGTCGTGCTCGTTTGGTGCCTTTTTTTACTCCGCGTGGGGGCATGGGTCAGCTCCTTTCGTCAGCTAGCGCCAGTGCGGCGAACTCCTCGACGAGCTTCGCGTTGAAAGCATCGAGGTCGTCGGGCTTGCGGCTGCTGACCAGGCCCTGGTCGACGTGGACTTCCTCATCGACCCACTCGGCGCCGGCGTTGCGCAGGTCGGTCTGCAGGCTCGGCCAGGAGGTGAGCGTGCGGCCATCGACGACGTCGGCGTTGATCAGGGTCCAGGGCGCGTGGCAGATCGCCCCGACCGGCTTGCCGGCCTCGAAGAAAGCGCGGACGAACTGGACCGCGTCGGTGTCGGTGCGCAGCTGGTCGGGATTGGCGACCCCGCCCGGCAGCACCAGGCCGTCGTAGTCGTCCGGGTCCGCCGCGCCCACAGCCTTGTCCGGGCTGAAGGTCTCACCCTTGTCGAGGTGGTTGAAGGCCTGGATCTCGTCCGTCTCGGGAGCGAGTAGATCGACCTCGGCACCGGCCTCGCGCAGCGCCTCGCGCGGACTGGTCAGCTCGACTTCCTCGACCCCCTCGTTGGCGACGAGGATGGCGATTCTCTTGCCCTGCAACTGGTCTGACATCTGAAGCTCCTTTGAATCGATCTGAAGTGCGTCGCCGCCAGCCCGGACGCCTCTCCGCCTCGCGGCGGTTGGTCTTTTCACCCAAGCGGGAACCGGCCCAGCGCCGGTAAAAGCCGCCGGGATCCGGGCTGGCGGCCGCTGCCGTTAAGTACCCCGGGGCGGTGAGGCAAAACCGACCGCTCGCGCCGGGCATCGGCCCGAATTGTCGAGCCACGAACAGATCGCCGCGGTGAACGCGTCGTTGTTGTCGCCCGCGACCATGTGACCGGCGTGCGGGACCTCGGCCAAGGTCGCGTCGGCCGTGAGCTCGATGAACTCGCGTGCGATGGCGATGCTGAGCACATCGCTGTCGGCGCCGCGGACGAGCAGGCAGGGCAGGCGCAGGCGCGCAGCGGCGGTGGCGAGACGCGCGGAGAGCTCGGCCTGATCTTCGATCAGCGGACGAGCCTGCCTCAGCATCTCCGGGTCCCAGTGCCAGACCCAGCGACCGTTGTCGTCGAGTCGGAGATTGTGCCGCAGCCCGCTGAGATCGCGCGCCGGGGCGCGGTGCGGAAGGTAGGCGGCGACCGCCTCGGCAGCCTCGGCAAGACTGGCAAAGCCGTCCGGGCGCCCCTCCATGAAGCTCACGATCCGGCCGCCGCCAAGCGGCCGGAAGCGGTGGGCCACATCGACTAGGACGAGCCCGCCGGCGGGTGCCTGCGGCGGCTCCGCGATCGCCAGCAGGCTGGCTATGCCGCCCAGCGAGGCTCCGATCACGATCGGGTTCGACCCGACCGACGCGATTAGGGCACGAACGTCGGCGGCGAAATCCTCGAGCGCGTAGGACGGTGGCTGCGGGTGCGCACTCTCCCCATGGCCACGCAGATCGACGGTGACCGCCCGCCAACCGGCGTCCGCGAGGCTCGTCGCGGTCGCCTGCCACGCGTGCCGCGTCTGGCCGCCGCCATGCAGCATGAGCACGGGGGGCGCAGCTGGGTCGCCGAAAGAATCGGCGGCCAGCCGGACCCCTGCTGCCAGATCGAACCGGATAGCTGCCTGGGTGGTCATGGCTCGCCGCGACCGCGCAACGGCCCGGAGAGGTCCTCGTGCCAGTCCACTCCGGCGCCCGCGGCGAATACCACATCGACCGCGAAGCGCACGCGCTTGCGAAACTCCGCATCGGAGATCTGGCCCGCCGCCCAGAGACGCAGTACGCCCCCGCAGGCCATCGCTATGTGCCCGGCCAGTGCCTCGACGTGAAGGTCGGGCCTCAGCATCCCGGACTCCTGCCCACGGCGCAACGCGGCCCGCAACGGCGGAATCGGGTTCTCTTGCAGCAGCGCGCCGCTGCGCCCCCAGCTGTTGAGGAGACGCTTGGAGACGGCGGCGTCGGCGATGAAAAGCTCAGTCGTCTCGCCGACGACCCTATGAGCCTGAGCGCGCGGATCGTCGTCAGCCGCAATGACGTGGCGCTGGTCGAGCTCGCGCAGAAAGTCCTCGCACAGCGCCGCCCACAGCTGCTCTCGCGTTCCGAGGAGATTGAAGACGGTCGCCGGGGACAGGTCTGCCAGCGCGGCGATGCGGTCGACCGTCGGCACCTGGTCTGGGTGCTCTCGCAGGAGGACGCGGATCGCCTCGAGAATGCGCTCGCGGCGCTGCTGCTTATTGCGCTCGCGCAGGCCGACGGCTGGAGCAGAGTCTGGCATCAGGCAGAAACTTAGAGGACACTCTAAGTTTCTGCAACTCTCCGACTCAGAGCGACGCCACCCGACAAATCTCCTCGCGCAGCCGCGCTGGGTCGGCGTCCCAGGCAAGCAGCGAGCAGGCGATCGGGTAAGGCGCCGGGAGGATCTCGACGCGGTGCTCGCAACTAATCGCCGGGGGTCGAGCCTCGCCGGCGGCGGGGCGGGGAAACCAGAGCCAGGCGGCGGAGACTCCGGTCGGCACTGGCGAGGCACCGGGCTCGCCGGCCTGGACACGGAGGTTCAGGTATTCGAGGTGAACGCCAGAGTGCAGCACCGCGATCTCGGAGATCAGGCCCCCCGGCGCGCGCGCCGCGGTCTCGAGGAAGACGGCTCGCCCCGACGGTTCGCGGACGAACTCGGTGTGGATCACGAACTGCCCGGCGCCGCCCAGCGCCGCAACCACCGCCCGGTTGAGGGCCTCGCCCTGCTCCGCCACCTCCTCCTCGGGGGCGATCGCGATGCTGCCGATCGCCCCGCCACCCTCCAGGGCGAGCGGCGAGCCGATGTACTCGCCCACCAGCAGCGGTCTCACCCGCCCGTCCTGCACCAGCGCATTGGCGTGGAAGAGCGTCCCCTCGAGGAACGACTCGGCCTCCCAGCCGCGCTCGCCGGCATGGACCCGAAGCCAGCGCTCCAGCCCCGCGGCCGAGTCGATGGCGACAACGCCCCGATTGTTCGCCTCCCGCCGCGGCTTGACGACGATCCTTGGCCCGAGAGCGCCGAGGATCTCTTCGGCTGCCGCCTCGCTCGGAGGAGGCACCGGCTCGAGCGGCAAGAAGGCGGGCACAGCAACGCCCGCCGCGGCCAGCGTCTCCTTCATCAGCACCTTGTCCCGGTAGAGGGCGACCGACACCCCGAGCCGCTGCGGCAGCTCGAGGTCACGGCGCAGCGTGGCGCAGCGCTCAAGGCAGTATTCGTCGTTGGTCACCAGCTCCAGCCGGCGATCTGCGGCGGCCTCCCGCAGCCGCTCCCCCCACGACCCGGCCGGCGCGACCTCGACCGGCACCGTCGCCGGAACCCACGGCCGCAGCGCGTTCTCGATCGGCCCGTCGGTGAGGATTCGCGGCTCGAACCGCTCGAGTGGAAAGGCCGCATCGAGGTCGCCGGCGATCGGCTGCACCGATTGCAGCACCACCACCTGGGTCTTTTCGTCGACGGGAGTTGTCAAGGCCACTTCTCCCGGAGCCATCAACGTCGGCGCGGGCAACGGAGACTACGAGCCAGCGGACAGGAGACAGCAATCCTCGTGGCCACCGGGTATCCGATGTGGTGCCGGCCCCGCGCCTTTGGCTCTAGAATGCGCCGCACGCCGACGTAGCTCAGTTGGTAGAGCACTTCACTCGTAATGAAGGGGTCCCCGGTTCGAATCCGGGCGTCGGCTTCCTATCTCAGAGCGGTAAGGGCGGACCAGGTCGTCGCCGGCGCTAGAGCAAAGGTAATATGTCGATGGTGATATATCGACGCCCTCAGGCTGAGAGCGCATCGGGTTCCGTGGTGTCGGTTACGTGACCTCCACTGACCCCGATTCGGTTGGCCGTCCTGCACCGGCGATCAAGCTGACACCGACCTCCTACCTGGTGCTTGGCATGGTTCGGCTTGGGGTCAGCTCCGGGTACCGGATCAAGAAAGCCGCCGATCAGTCCACTCAGAACTTCTGGCCGACCTCCTTGGCGATGGTCTACCCCGAGCTCGCGAGGCTGGAGGCGGCGGGATTGCTGAAACGGCGCAGCAATCCTCATGGCGGTCGAGCGCGGTCGGCGTACACGATCACCGCCAAGGGCGAAAAGGCGCTTGGTTCATGGTTGCGCTCGACGAAAGTGGAGCAGGTGCAGATACGGGACGAAGCGATGCTGAGGCTCTTCCTCGCCGACGCCCTGGACCATGAGGGTCAGCTCGAGCTGGTTCGGAGGCTGCGTGCGCGCAACAAGAAGATCGCGGATGAACTGAAGAGTGAGGTCGTGCCGCAAGCCGAGGCGCTCGAATCGCACGGGATTCGCTACGTGGCAGCGGCGGCACGGCTTTCCGCCGACCTGATCGAGCATGCCGAGAGCCGGCTTGGGGAACTAGAGAGCGAGCTGAGCGACAGCGAGCCCAGCTAGCCGCTCGACTTACACGCCTGCACCACGTTGCCGGTCAGATCGGTGCCGTCGTCGAACGCCACTTCGACCTGGGCGCCAAAGTGGCCGTTTGCACACTCGGCGCTGAGGAATGAGTGCCTCTTGCCCATGTACGTCCACTTTCGGTCGATCGTGAAGTCGGCGCTGTTGAACGATCCGGCTCCACCGGCGATCTTGGGAATCGAGACCGAGATCTTGTAGCCGTACGCACCGGTGGCCTTCGACACTTTGCCGACCGCGATCAGAGCGGTGGGCACGGGAACGTCGGCGTAGACGTAGTAGAACTGCTCGTTGTAGCCGCCGCCCCCATATCCCCCACCGCCCTCCGAGGGACCGTTGAAGGCGAGAAGCGGCCCCTTGGCCTCGAAAGCGGCCTGTTCGGGGAACTGCACCTGGGCGGTGGAGGTTCCCTTGCCGAGCAGAGCGTCGCCGCAATTCTTCATCGCCTGCGCAGGAGCGGTGGCCTGGAGCTTCGCCAGGGTGCAGGTCGGCAGGCCCGTGGTGTCGAGCTTAATGTGCTTGTCGATCAGCAGCTCGGTGCCCAGAGCTGCCGGGATGTGGCTGCCGTCGCGGGTCGAAACGGTGGCGCTGCCGTGGAAGCCGATCGGCGCCGGCTCGTTCTTGGGCAGCACGCTGGGGCTGGTGGAGCCGCTGATCTTGATCATCAGGTTTCCGGCCAGAACCGTGACCGGCGAAGCGCCCGCTGCCGCCACGAGAATGGCTCCAATAATCGTGGCAAGCATCGCCAAAACCCCCACCTGATGCCCTCGAGCTCGCTTCATGTCCCCTCCGCCCCTCGGTTGAACTAGTCGGAGCGATGTATCGAAGCCGATAGTTCAACCATGCGCAATGGGTCCCACGGGACCAGTCCTTTAAGCCCGATTACGCCAGACCTGGCTCAGACGCCTATTGCACTCGTTCATCGTCCCGGCGCGACGACGTGGGTGAGCTTCTCGGGGTTTCGCAGGTTGTCGATCGCGACGATGCGACCGTCGTCGAAGGCGAAGGACATCACGTTGAGGGCGATTCCGTCATAGGTGACGACTCCGAGGGCGCCGTTTACATTGGCCAGCTGGACACTCAGGGGACGACCGTCGCGCAGGCGCTTGCGCTCCAGGGCAAGCAGAGCGCCGGCGACGCGCTCGGCGCCGTGCAGGGGGAGGCGCGCAGCGGGGACGCGTCCCCCACCGTCGGAGCGCATCACCACGGTGGGATCGAGGACGTCGAGCAGCTGCTCGAGGCTGCCGGCCGCGCAGGCGGTGGCGAAAGCGGAGACGATGCGTGCCTGCTCCTCGCGAGTGGCTGGGAAGCGGGGCTTGGCGGCGGCAACGTTGCGGCGGGCGCGGGCCGCGAGCTGGCGGACCGAGTCCGAGGAGCGGCCGACCAACTCAGCGACTTCGGCGAAGGGCATGCCGAAGCTGTCGTGGAGCAGGAACGCGGTGCGTTCGGCGGGGCTGAGGCGTTCGAGGACGATCAACAATGCCGCGGCGACCGACTCGTCGAGCGTGATCCGGTCCTCCGGGCTTTCCTCGTTCAGGCCGGCGACAAGGGGCTCGGGAAGCCACTCGCCGACGTAGCTCTCACGCTTGTGCCGGGCGCTGTCGAGGGCATCGAGCGAGAGGCGGGCGACGACGGTCATCAGCCAGGCGGGCAGGCTCTCGATCCGTTCGCTGTCGGCGCGCTGCAGGCGCATCCACGCGTCCTGAACGACTTCTTCAGCATCGGCGACCCCACCGAGAATGCCGTAGGCGACCTGGAAGAGCTGCGGTCGGAGCTGCTCGAAGGCAGTGGTGAGGCGATCCGTCTCGGCCAGCCGGCTGTCCGCTTTCATCCCAGACCTATGCCATGGAGTATTGCTCGGCGCGATCGTCGCTGCGAGAGATCATCGTGTTGCGAAGCGCGTTACTGCGAAGTGCCATCTGTTGGATCGTCGCGGACAGCGCTCCCGCGGTGGCGGGCTTGCCGAGCCCGAGCATCTCGGTGGCGCCCCCACCGGCCGGGGGATAGATGAGCGAGCGGTTGATCCAGCGCTTGAAACGCTTGCCGCGCTCGCCGCTGGCAATGATCGTGTCGCGCTCGTAGCCGCAGGTCAACAGCCCTCCGGCCGAGCCCAGATCGAGGCAGGTGAGGTACAGAGGCTGCGTATAACGGCCGGGCGAGCGGCCGAGGATGGTGGCGGCCGCGTTCTCCCCCGCTTGGCGGCCCTGCGGCATCGCCTGCTGGCAGGACATCATCGCCAGGTGCTTGCCGTCGACGGTGACGCTGGCGCTGTCGCCGGCGGCCCAAATGCCGTCGATGCCGGTCGCCATATGCGAATCGACCGCGAGGCGCCCCTTCGCGTCGAGCGGCAAGCCGAGCTGCTCGTTCAGCGCGTTGGCCCTGGGGCCCGCCGCCCAGATCGTCAGGCCGCCCTCGACCCGCTCGCCGTTGGCGAGCGTCACTCCGTCGGCATCCACATGGGACACCGAAACGCCGGTGTGGGCCTCGACCTCGAGCGAGCGCAATGCGTCCTCTATGACGAGCCGTGCCTTGGGCCCGAATTCCGGCGCCACCGTCCCTGCCCGCTCGACGAGGCGCACCGACACGTCCGCGGCTGAGGCCCCGGCGCCCTGGACGGCCTCGCGCAGCTTGTCGGAAAGCTCGGTGGCCAGCTCGAGGCCGGTGAAGCCGGCGCCGATGATCGTGACGCTGAGCGGCGCGCCGGGACGTTCCGCCAATCCGCTGACGGCCTGGTGCAAGGCCGCGGCCTGCTCGTAGCTGTCGACGCAGTGAACGCCCTCGGCGCCCTCGGGCAGGCGCACTCTGCTTCCAGCGCAGAGCACCAGTTGGTCGTAGGCGAGCTCCGCGGTGGAGTGGCCCGCCAGCGTCAGCCTTCGCCCGTCCGTGTCGATCCTCTCGACCGTCGCCCTGCGGTAATCGATTCCCACCGGCGAGAGCACGCCGCCGAGCGGCACTCGTACGCCGCTGAGATCGGACTCGTACAGGCGCGGCCGAATGACGAGCGCGTCGTCGGGGCTGAGGAGGGTGACGGCGACCCTGCTCTCCGCCCCGTGGCGCCGCAGCAATCGAGAGGCGCCCATGGCCGCCCAGACTCCGGCGAATCCGCCGCCGACAATGACGATCCGTTTCTGCTTCATATAGTGAAGACGACGCAGCGCCGAAAAAAGTGACAGGGCGGCGAACTCTCAGACGCGCTCTCCGACCGCAGCGGCGATCTCCTCGGTCGCATCGCTAGCGCGGGGGTCGACGAACATGCCGAAGAAGCCGTGCGGCAGGTTCGGGAACCGCCGTACCGCGACGTCGACACCGGCCTCTCGCAGCCGCTCGCCGAATGCCTCGGCCTGGTCGCGCAGGACGTCCATGCCGGCAGTGGCGATATAGGTCGGAGGCATCTTCGACAGGTCGGGCGCCGCGATCGCCGCGAAGCGGGGGTCCCGGAGGTCCTCCTCCGCGGGGGCGTAGCGGCGCATGTCGCGATGCACGATCTCCCTGCTGAGCGGCGCGCGGAACTGGTGCGCCGACTCGTAGCGGTCCAGGTCGCCGTCCACGGCCGGGTAAATCAGGGCCGCCAGGTTCGGTCGATAGGCCTCATCGGCGGCGAGGTGAAGTGCCGCCGCGGCCGCCAGATTGCCACCGGCGCTATCGCCGGCGATAGCGATGCGATCGTGGGCGACCCCGAGCTCCGCGGCGCGATCGACCGCATCGACGAAACCGGCCACGACATCGTCGAAGGCGGCCGGGAACCTTGCCTCCCAAGAGAGGCGGTAGTCCAGGGAGAGCACCTTCACCCGAGCGGCCCCGGCGAGAAAAGCGCAGAGGCCGTCGTATGCCTCGATGCTGCCGACCTGCCAGCCGCCGCCGTGGACGAACACCACCAATCCCGCCCCCTCGGACAGCCCATCGGGCTCATACAGACGCGCCCGCCGGCTACCGCCCTCGCCACCTCGCACCGTCAGGTCCCTCCAGCTCGCGTCGTCCATCTGGGCACGCGCAGCCCCTCGCTGCAGGCGCTCGAAGAGCTGCAACTGCAAGGCCGTGGGGGGATCGGCTGTCGCTGCCAGCGCGCGCCTGGCCCCGTTGGCCAAGAACTGCAGACGAGGGCTCAGGCGCTGCTCGTCGATCGTCGGGCGCCTGCCCGCCAGGGGCACGAACACTGCATCGGGAAGCGAGAGGACAGAGTGCGCGGCACGATCGGCCAGGTCGGCAATTCGGTCTTGCTTCACATAAAGAAGACGACGTAGCGTCGCGAAATGTGACGGAGAGGGCGCCGATCGGCCCAGCTATCCGGCGCCAGATCTCTTAGGTTCGGGGCGTCGGAGCGACGCGGTCGAGCTCGGCCAGGTCGGCCTCGCTCGGTTGCCATCTGAGCGCGGCGACGTTGGCGGCGATCTGCTCTGGCTTGGTCGCGCCGGCGATCACCGAGGCGACGGCGGGCTGGGCGGCAAGGCCGGCGATCGCCACGTCGAGGATGCCGGTTCCGCGGGCCTTGGCGAAGGCCTCCAGGGCCTCGACGACGTCGAACTGCTCGTCGCTTCCCGCTTGCTCGCGGGAGGAGAGGCGGCTGCCCTCGGGGCCGGGCGCGTCACGACGGTACTTGCCGGTGAGCAGGCCGCTGGCGAGCGGGAAGAAGGGCAGGATCGAGACGCCGAGGCGCTCGCAGGCCGGCGCCACCCCGGCCTCGATGCCGCGCTCGAGCAGGCTGTACTGGTTCTGCAGGGTGACGAAGCGGGCCCCGCCGCGCTCGCGGGCGATCCGGTCGGCCTCCTCCAGTTCGGCGGCGCTGAAGTTGGAGCAGCCGATCGCGCCGACCAGGCCTTCCCGGACCAGCTCGTCGAGCGCGCCGAGGGTCTCCTCGATCGGCGTCGTCCCGTCGGGGTGGTGGTACTGGTAGAGGTCGATCTTCTCGACCCGCAGCCGCTTCAGCGAGCCCTCGATCGCCCAGCGGATGTGCTCGCGCGAACCGGCGGCGGCGTCGGGGGCGCCCTCCCCGCCCGTCTCCCAGCCGAACTTGGTCGCCAGCACGTACTCGTCGCGTCGCCCCTCCAGCGCCTCGCCCATCAAGCGCTCGCTGTCGCCGCCGCCGTAGATGTCGGCGGTGTCGAAGAGGGTGATGCCGGCCTCGAGCGCGGCTTCGAGGACCGCTGCGGTGGCGTCGAGGTCGAGCCGTTTGCCGAAGTTGTTGCAGCCGAGGCCGACTACCGAGACCTCGAGCTCGGAGTCACCGAGGCGGCGCTTCGGCAGCTCAGCCATCGGCCTCCGGCCAGCGATCCGCGACCAGCTCGCCGTCACCGCCCTCGGGCTTGGTGCCGCCTACGGCGATGACCTCCAGCCCGTCGGGACCAGTCTCGAATCCGCGCACGACGTGCGGAGCGACGCGCACGACGTCCCACTGGCGCAGCTCGACCGTCTCATCGTCGAGCTTGATCCACCCCGAACCGCCGACCACCACGTAGGCCTCCTCCTGCACCTCGTGGCGGTGCCCATGGGTGACACGACGCTCGGGCGCGTAGCGGAAGTGGCTGATCCCCAGCTGCTCGGAATCGAGGAACTTGCGCGCGAAGCGTCCTTCGATTCCCTCGACGCCGGTCCCGTCCTCGATCTCCATCAGGTTCTTAACTGCGTAATCGCTCATGGGCATCAGCCTAGAGAGTGGCGGTGCTCGGCTTCTCGGCCCGGGTGTCAGCGATCGCCACGCCGAGCAGCACGAGGCTCGCCGCGATCACGGCGGTGAGGAGCGTGAAGGTGGAGGTGATGAGGGCGAGGAAGACGAGGACACCGCAGGCAATGAGCCGAGCGTTGGAGATCGTCCCTGTCGCCTGATGGATGAAAGCGAGCTGAGCGAGCAGGAAGATCGCCGGGCCGCCGAAGATGAGCGCTGCCGTCGCCACGGGCACTTCGAGAGCCGGTTCGATCAGCGCCCGCTCATCGCCGACCGCGATCGCGATGATTCCGACGACCATCGCGATCAGCGTGTAGTTGCCGATCGCGACGAGGCGGGAGGCATCGCCGTCGCCGTCGATCGCGTCCATGCCGATGCGCTCGGCCCGCTGGAAGTAGCACCACCAGAGCGCAACCGTGCCGGCGAAGGCAGCGACTACGACGATCACCGTTTCCACCCCGAGGGGCACG
Organism: Solirubrobacterales bacterium; assembly: GCA_036271315.1. Classification (GTDB taxonomy): domain Bacteria; phylum Actinomycetota; class Thermoleophilia; order Solirubrobacterales; family 70-9; genus VRUE01. The sequence continues at coordinate 25,899 of DATBAV010000020.1, forward strand.
TTGGCGAAGGCGTTGCCGATCGTCAGCACCGTCTCGCCCAGGGCGATGAGGAAGAAGAGGCGGAAGCGCTCGAGCAGGTGCTCGGCGTAGATCTGGCTGTCGGAGCTGAACGGGCTGCGGCGACCGGGCAGCGGGTGCCCCGCGATCACGCCCGCGTAGGTGGCAAGCACGGCGACGGCCCAGATCGCCAGGCGGGCATCGCCGTCGGCGAAGATCCCGGCGATCCAGATTAGCCCGGTGGCCAGCTCCCAGACGAGGGCGTTGGAGAAGTGGTCGTGCAAGCGGTGGCCGCGGAAGGCGACGACGGCGAAAGCCGTGCGGCCGAGCTGGATCGCCAGGTAGCCGATCACGAAGAGCCCAGCGCGGTCGCTGAGCCAGGGCGGGAAGGAGACGCCGAAAGCCGCCGTCACTGAGGTCGACATCAGCAGGCTGGCGAACATCAGCCCCAGCAACACAAGCTGCACCTGCCGGCGCTCCACATCGAGCCAGTTCGAGGTCCACACCGTCATGAACCACGCGTACATCACCGCCAGGGTGAGCACCAGCGTCTCCGCCATCCCGCGCAAGCCGACGTTCTCCACCAGGTGCTGCGAGAGCTGGCTGACGGTGAAGACGTAGACGAGGTCGAAGAAGAGCTCGAGCGGCGTGACCGCGCGCGCCTCCTCACGAGGACGGACTAGTGAGGCCATCTCGACTCGATCGCCTCGGCGTAGGCGCCGTGAGTCGTGGCCCGCGGACCCGGGGCGACGATCCCGTAGGCCTCGACCATCGCCCGTGCCAGCGTGCCCTTGAAGGTCTTGCCGTGCCAGGCGTGCGCCTCCGCCGCGCGACCGACGTGGAGGTGGACGAGCTCGTGAAGCAGGGCCTCGAGCACGTCGCCGGGGCGGATCCCCGGGTAGGCGGTGACCGAGAGGCGGAACTGGGCGGGCACGGCGAAGCCGAGCCGGTTGGGTCGCCGGCGGGCGCGCCGCACCTTCAGCTCGGGCTCGCGCGCGGCGAGCGGGCCGGCGGCGAAGACGGGTATCCCCCGCAACCGCGTCATCTCTTCACGAAGGTCGATCCCGGCGACCTGGAAGTACGAGGGATGACGCCTCAGCGGTTCCCGCCTTCGAACTTGTAGCCGACGCCGCGCACGGTGACGACCAGCTCAGGGCGCTGCGGGTCGCGCTCGACCTTCTGGCGCAGGTTGGAGATGTGGACGTCGCAGGCGCGCTCGTCGCCGTCGAACTCGGTCTGCCAGAGCTCCTCCATGATCTGGCGGCGGGGGAAGACCTCGCCCGGGCGCCCGACCAGCAGGCGCAGCAACTGGAACTCGGAGCGGGTGAGGTTGACCGGCTCGCCGTGGACGGTGGCGACGTGGCGGACGAGGTCGATCGCCACCGGGCCGGCTTCGATCTTGACCGCCTGGTTGAGCGGGCCGCGGTCGAGCTCGCGGCGGCGCAGCTGGGCGCGCACGCGGCCAAGCAGCTCGCGCACCGAGAAGGGCTTGGTGACGTAGTCGTCGGCGCCAACCTCGAGCCCGACCACCTTGTCGACCTCGGCGTCCTTGGCGGTGAGGACGATGATCGGCACGGCGCTGCGGGCGCGCACATCGCGGCAGATGTCGAGGCCGCTCGGGCCCGGCATCATGATGTCGAGGATCAGCAGGTCGAAGTAAATGCCGTCGCCGCTGAGTTTCGCCGTCGCGTCGTTGCCGTCGACGGCGACGTCGACGTCAAAGCCCTCCTGGGCGAGCGCGTAGCCGACCGACTCGCGCACCGAGGGCTCGTCGTCGGCGACCAGGATGCGCCCGCTGCTCATCGTCCCCCTCCCTCGTTAGTCCTCATCAGGCCACCGGGGTCGGGCTCGGTTGGGAGATCGGCAGGCGGACCCAGAAGGTGCTGCCTTTGCCCTCCTCGGAGGTGGCGCCCATCTCGCCCCCCATCACGTCGACCATGCGGCGGGCGATTGCCAGGCCAAGGCCGAAGCCCTCCTGCTTGCGCGTCTCGCTGCGCCGGTAGAAGCGCTCGAATACGCGCTCGATCTCCGCCGCGGGGATTCCTGTTCCAGTGTCGATTACCTCCATGATCACGTCCCTCTCGCCGTCGCGGCGGCCGCGAACGGTAACGGCGCCGGGGGGTGGCGTGTTCTTGAAGGCGTTGGTCAGCAAGCCAATCATCACTTGGCGCAGCAGGGTCGGGTCCGCCTTGGCGGCAAGATCGGGCTCGACTTCGACGTAGAGATCGACGTGTTTGCGCGGCTCAACCGCGGCGACGACATCGCGGATCGCGATCGGCACGTCGACCACCTCGGTCTCCCCCGCCCCCAGCGACTCGACCCGGGCCAGGGTGAGCAGGGCCTGGGTGAGGCGGCTCATCCGGTCGGCGTCCTCGGCGAGGCGGCTGAGGAAGTGGTCGCGCGCCTGCGGGTCGTCTTTGGCGCCGCTCTGCAGCACCTCGATCGCGCCGGAGATGCCGGCCAGCGGGTTGCGCAGCTCGTGGGCGGCGTTGGAGACGAAGTCGGCTTCGGCGAACTCGCGGCGCATCTCTTCGGTGCGGTCGCGGACGACGGCGAGCACGGCGCGCTCGTCGGGCAGGGCGCGCGCCTGCATCGCGTAGGCGCGGTCGCCGATGCGCAGGGCGGGATGGGCGGCGAAGCCGAACTCAGCGGCGCGGTGGATGTGCATCAGCAGCGGCTCGGGCGGGCGGCCTTCCTCGAGCAGGTCAGCGGCGGCACTGTTGGAGAATCGCACCGGCCCTTCGTCGTCGACGACCATCACCGCGTCGGTGAGGCCGTCAAAGATCGCCTCGAGCTTGTTGCGGTCGGCGGTGAGCACGCCGAAGCTCTCCTTCAGCGAGGCGCGCATCGAGTCCAGGGCGCGGGCGAGTTCGCCGATCTCGTCGCGGGCGCCGACCCGCAGTGGCGCGTCGAAAGAGCCCGAGGCCATTTCGTTGGCGGCCTGGGCCAGCCGCGAGACGCGGTGGGTGATCGCGACCGCGATCAGGAAGCCGGCGAGGACGCCGATCAGCACGGCGACGACCAGCGCCTGCTTGTTGTCGCCGAAGAGGTAGACGGAGAAGGCGGTGATCAGCGAGACGGCGGCAAACGCCCCGGCCAGCCACAACCGCATGCCTATCCATCTCATGAAGAGTTACTAACACAAAACGAATCTGAGCCGCATGGGAGAATCGGTCGGTGCGGACTCTCGTCTTCATCCCCGCCTGGAACGAGGAGGACTCGGTCGCGGCCGTGATCGCCGACGTGCGCGAGTGCCTGCCCGAGGCCGACCTCTTGGTGATCGATGACGGTTCGACCGACGCAACCGTCGCGCGCTCCCGCGATGCGGGCGCCCTGGTCGCCTCGCTGCCCTTCAATCAGGGGCTCGGCGCGGCGTTGCAGACCGGCTACCTGCACGCGCTGCGCGAGGGCTATGAGGCCTGCGCCCACCTCGACGCCGACGGCCAGCACCCGCCGCGCGAGGTGGCGCGGCTACTGGAGGAGATCTACGGCGACCGCGCCGACCTGGTGATCGGCTCGCGCTATCGCGATCCCGGCAAAGCCGAGAGCGACGACTACAAGCCGACGCTCTCGCGGCGGATCGGCACCGGCGTCTTCCGCTTCTTCCTCACCCTGGCGACGCGCCAGCGCTTCACCGACACGACCAGCGGCATGCGCGCCGCCAACCGCAAGGTGATGGCGCTCTTCAGCGAGCACTACTCGCCCGACTTCGCCGAGATCGAGTCGCTGCAGCTCGCCGTGCGCGAGGGGCTGCGGGTCGAGGAGGTGCCGGTGCGAATGCTGGAGCGCGCCGGCGGCAGCTCCTTCCTGACCCCGCTGCGTTCGGCCTTCTTCATCTTCAAGGGGATGATCGTGCTGCTGGTCGGCCAGTTCCGCCCCCGCCACGCCGAGGCGGGCGAGCGATGAACGCGCTCCTGCTGACGGCGGCGAGCGAGACCCCCAAGGTCCACCTCACCTCGCAGACGCGGATCATCGCCGCGGTCCTGGCGCTCGCCTTCATGGGCCTGGTGCTGGAGCTGATCCGCCGCGACAAACTGCAGGAGCGCTTCAGCGTCGTCTGGTTCGTCGCCGGCCTGGGGATGCTGGTCGGCGCCGCCTTCCCCGGCCTGCTCACCCTGGTTGCGGACGCGATGGGCGTGCGCGACACCAACGTCGCGCTCTTCTCGATCGTCCTGCTCTTCCTGCTCGGCCTGGCGCTCAACTTCAGCGTGACGATGTCGCGCCAAGCGGCCCAGATCACCCGCCTCGCTCAGGAGCGGGCGCTGGAGAAGGCGAACGCGCAGGCAAGCAACGGAAAGTCCCACGACATGACGAGGTCCAGCGGCCGTTAGGCAAGGACGCAGGGAGCCCGAATAGCAGCGCTATTCGGGCGACTGAGGACGCCGCATAACGGCCGCTGGGGCCGTCCGCTTAGGCGAAGATGCGCTGAAGGCGGAAGGCGAGCGCCTCGAGGGCCAGCTCCTCGGAGACGTTGAGGTCGAGGCGGCGGCGGGTGTCCTGGACCAGCTCGGCGGCGCGGCGGGGACGGGACGGGTCGAGGGCAGCGGCGCGGGACTGCAAGTCGGCGAGGTGGTCGCGGTTGAAGACCACGTCGGTAGCGCCCGAGGCGGTGGCGGCGAGATCGCGGAACCAGCTCGCGTTCAGCTCCAGGGCAAGGTCGAGGGTCTCGGTTCGGCGACGGCGACCGGCGCGTTTGGCTTCGTCGCCGATGTCGCGGGCGCTGCGTTTGACCCCGGCTTCGGCTTCCTCATCGAGCAGGTCACGAGTCGCCGCTTCAGCTTCTTCACCAACGGACTCGGCGGTCTTCAGAACCCGCTGCCAGTCGCTCTCCAGTTCAAGAGCTGCTGCTCGAAGGTCTCTGCCGGAGTCCGAGAGCAAGAATCGGGCGCGAGCAAGATCCCCAGCTGAGAGGCGGGCGGCGGCGGCCAACTCGTCCGCGGGAGCTTCTGTGCCCAGGGCGGCTTCGATTGCGGCGGGCGGCAGCGGCGCGAAGTCGATCGGCTGGCAGCGGGAGGCAATCGTCTCCAAGAGCATCGACGGTTCGGCGGTGAGCAGGATCAGGTGGACGAAGTCGGGTGGCTCCTCCAGCGTCTTGAGCAGGGCGTTCTGGCTCTCGTCGCGCATCTGCTCCGCCGCCTCGATCACGAAGACGCGCTTCTCCGATTCGAAGGGCCTGTAGGACGAGGCGCGGATTACGCGCTCGCGGACCTCCTCGACCATGTGCTGGGCGCCGCGCGGCCGCAGCCAGACGAGGTCCGGGTGCGGGGAGGGATCGATCAGGGCGCGGCGACGAGCGTCGTCGGGATCGGTGGCGTCGGCGGCGAGGATCTCGGCGGCGAAGGCGCGAGCGACCGCTGCCTTTCCCGCTCCACGCGGCCCGCGGAAGAGGTACGCGTGCGAGGGCCCGGACGCCAACGCCGCCGCGAGCGCCACCCGCGCCCTCCGTTGGTGCTCGGTGACTCTCTCAATCCCCACTGTCATCGGTGAGTTTGAGGTTTGTAGGGATATGGCACGACAAATCTCAAACTCACCGGAGTTGGGCTGTCTTGATGGCGCTCATCACGCGCTCGTGGACCTCCTCGACGCTGCCTTCGCCATCGATGACGGCGACGCGGTCGGAGGCGATCTTGGCGATTTCCTCGTAGGCCTCGGCGACTGCCCGCTGCAGCTCGAGGCCCTCGGACTCGAAGCGGTCGCTGCCCTCGGCGCGGCCGAGGCCGGTCTCGGGGTCGACCCGCAGCAGCACGGTGACGTCGGGCCAGAGGCCGTCGCTGGCGTTGTCGGTGAGCGTGATTACCTCGGAGGCGCCGAGTCCGCGCCCAGCGCCCTGGTAGGCGACGCTGGAATCGGCGAAGCGGTCGGCGACGACATCGATGCCGGCCTCGAGTGCCGGCCGGATCACCCGCGCCGTGAGATCAGCACGAGCGGCAAGGAAGAGCAGGAGCTCGGCGAACGGATCGAGCTCCAGGGCCGGGTCGGCGAGCAGGCCGCGAATCTTCTCCGCCGCCTCGGTCCCCCCCGGCTCGCGGATCAGCAGCGTCTCAGGGCCAAGCGCTTCGGCCAGCAGCTTCGCCTGGGTGCTCTTGCCGGAACCATCGATGCCCTCGAGCGAGATAAACATGTCGTCGGACCCGTTCCGGTGGTCCTTATCCACCGTATAGGGGGATAAAGCGCACCGGAAGCGTTATTTGGCCGCGGCCTTGGCGCGTTTGCGACCGCGGGTGGCGGTGTCGGCTTTGCTTGCGACCTTGGTCTTTTTGGCTTTGGCGGGGGGCTTGTCCTCGTCGCCTTTGGGCAGCGGCTTCTCCGCCATCGCTTCTTTGGCCGCTTTCGCCGCCTCGCGTTCGGCGCGGCGTTTCTTCATCTCCTGCATCGACTCGCAGTCGTCGTTGAGGCAGAGGTTCCAGGGGCGACCACGGAAGGGCTGCACTTTCAGCCGCGGCGTCTCGCCGCAGATCGAGCAGCGTTCTTCGAGTTTGAAGACGTCGCCGCGCTGGGGCAGGGGGAAGGTCTGGTCGCAGGACTCGGGATCGTCGAGGGTCCAGCCGCTGCAGCCGACGAAGCGCTTGCCCGACTTCTTGGCGCGGATCACCCGCAACATGTGGGGCGAGCCGTCCTCCTTCTTGCGGCCGGCTTCTTCGCAGACCTTGCAGGGACCGAGGATGCGGTCCTCGTCCATGCCCTTCCAGACGACTTTGGCCAGGTCTTCGCGGCTCGCGTCGATTTCGGTCCAGGTCTTGTGCAGCAGTTCGCGGCTGTCGCCGACGACGCCGTCCTTGCTCATCGCGCCAGCGGCGATCTGGTCCATCTCGGACTCGAGCTGGGCGGTCATCTCCGGCGTCGCCATCGCCGGCACGTATTTTTTGAACGCCTCGTACATCGCGATCCCGGTCTCGGTCGGGATCGGCGGGTTGCTGTAGACGTAGCCGCGGTCGAAGAGCTTCTTGATGATGTCGGCGCGGGTCGCCTTGGTGCCGAGGCCGCGCTCCTCCATCATCTCGACCAGCTTCGCCTGCGAGATGCGGCCGGGGGGCTGGGTCTCCTTGTCGAGGATCCAGGGCTCGCCGTCGAGCTGCAGGGTCTGACCCTCCTTCAGCGCCGGGATCTCCTCGTCGGAGGAGCGGGCGTAGGTGTATATGCCGGCGTAGCCGGCGTCGACGACTACCGAGCCGCGGACGAAGTAGGTCTGGTCGCCCGCCTGAATGTCGGCGCGCGTGGACTCGGTGATCATCGGCGGGCTGAAGGTGGCGAGGAAGCGACGCACGACCAGTTCGTAAACGCGCTTCTTGGGGCCGTCGCCGAGCGCGCCGGGGTGGATCGCCTGGGTCGGGTAGATCGGCGGGTGGTCCGTGGTCTCTTTTTTGCCGCGGGTCGGCTTCAGATCGCCGTCGAGCAGGCCCGAAGCGGCCGAGAACTCCTTGACCTTGACCAGCGAGGTGACCAGCTCGCGCAGCGGCAGCGAGACCGGGTAGACCGTGTTGTCGGTACGCGGGTAGGAGATGAAGCCGTCCATGTAGAGGTCCTCGGCGAGGCGCATCGCGGCGGCGGGGGTGATGCCGAGGCGGCTGGAGGCATCGGTGGTGAAGGCGGTCGTGTTGTAGGGCGTTGGCGGCTTGCGGGTGTTCTTGCGCGCCGTCACCGACTTGACCGTGCCGGGGCCGGCGGTGCCGGCGAAGGCCGCGTCAGCCTCCGACTTCTCCCAGAACTTGTCGGTCTCGTGGTGGGTCTCGAAGCTGCCGTCGGGATGCTCGAACTTGGCGAAGAGTTCCCAGAAGGGTTTGGCGACGTGGGCGCGGCGCTCCATCTCGCGCTCGACGATCAGGCCCAGGGTCGGGCTCTGCACGCGGCCGACCGAGAGGAAGTTGGAGCCGAAGCGGCGGGTCGAGAGCGAGACCGCGCGGGTCAGCGTCGCGCCCCAGAGCAGGTCGATGTCCTGACGGGCGGCGCCGGCGTTGGCCAGCGGGTAGGAGAGCTCGTCGAGCTCGTTGAAGGCGCGCTCGATCTCTTCTTTGGTCAGCGCCGAGTAGCGGGCGCGCTTGATCCGCAGCGTGCCGGCCTTGGTTTCCTCACGGTTGCCAAGCGTCGGGTTGGCGTCGAGCATCTCCTCCAGCGCCTCGAGCCCGATCAGCTCGCCCTCGCGGTCGAAGTCGGTCGCGATCACCAGCTCGTCGGCCTCTTGGGCGACCTTGCGGATCGCCTTGACGACGTTCTTGTCGGTCGGCTCCTTGATCAGCTCGGCGTCGATCAGGTCGTGCAGATCGGTTTTCTGCCAGTTCGAGTAACCCTCGGGGAAGGCCGGGCCGAGTACGTGGCCCTTGAGCCCAATCGTGCGCTGGATCTCGCCACCGTCGTCAGTCCACGTGTAGTACGGGACTTTGAAGGTTTTGTCGCTGGTCGCGCTGCCCTTGCTGAGGAAGGTCGCGATCTTCTCGGCGCTGTTGTTCTTCTCGGTGACGATTAGACGCATCGGGCGGCGAGGGTAGCAGGGGCGCTCGGCGACGCTGTCAAGAAGAAATCTCTGCTGCCACTCTTCATATCTGGCCACGAGTTGCCGATCAGGGGTGCAATGAACGTAGGATCGCGACCTCAATGAGGGCTTTGGTGACAGGCGGGGCCGGCTTCATCGGCTCGAATCTGACCGACGCGCTGCTGGCGCGCGGCGACGAGGCGATCATCGTCGACGACCTCTCCACCGGCCGCCGCGAGAACATCGAGCGGGCGCTCGCCAACGGCGCGACGCTGGTCGAGGCCGACATCCGCGACCGCGCCGCGATCGAGGAGATCGCCGGCCGCGAGCGTCCCGAGGCGATCTTCCACCTGGCTGCCCAGATCGACGTGCGCAAGTCGATCGCCGACCCGGCCTTCGACGCCTCGATCAACGTCGGCGGCACCGCCAACGTGCTCGAGGCCGCCCGCGCCGCCGAGGTACGCCGCGTCGTCTTCAGCTCGACCGGGGGCGCGATCTACGGCGAGGGCGACGGCCAGGAGCTGCCGCTCGGCGAGGACGCGCCGCTGGCGCCCGAGGCCCCCTACGGCCAGAGCAAGTTCGCCGGCGAGGGCTACCTCTCCCTCTACGAGCGCCTCTACGGACTTTCCAGCGTGCCGCTGCGGCTCGGCAACGTCTACGGCCCGCGCCAGGACCCCCTCGGCGAGGCCGGCGTGGTCGCGATCTTCTGCGGCCGCCTGCGCGAGGGCAAGCAGCCAACCGTCTTTGGCGACGGCAAGCAGACCCGTGACTACATATATGTGGGCGACGTGGTTTCCGCGATGCTCGCCGCGGCAGAGGCCGAGACAAGCGGCCCGATCAACATCGGCACCGGGATCGAGACCGACGTACTGGAGCTGGTCAGCGCCCTCGGCGAGCTCGGCGGCGGCGGCAACTTCGAGCCGGAGTTCGCGCCGCCCCGCACCGGCGAGGTGCAGCGCATCTCGATCGACCCCGCCCGCGCCGCGAGTGAGCTGGGCTGGCGGGCGGAGATGGACCTCAAAGAGGGTCTCCGGGTCACGCTGGACTCGATCTGAGCACCGCCTCCGGGTGGCCAGCTCGGCCTCATCACTAGGCTTTGGTGCATGCCCGCCCAGGCCTACGCCGGCAAGGAGTGCGTATGTCAGCTGCGCAAGGGGATCTGCGATCAGTCCTGCGTGCGCGACATGCTGGAGACGCCGTTCTATATCGCCTGCTTGAAGCTGAAGGGGCGGCGCTGCGTGGTGATCGGCGGCGGCGACATCGGGCTCGAGAAGGTCGAGGGACTGCTCGCCTGCGACGCGGATGTGACCCTGATTGCGCCGGTCGTCCACCCCGAACTGGAGAGCCTTGCGGCAGAGGGCTCGATCAAGTGGGAGAAGCGCGCCTACGCCGGCGCCGCCGACCTCGAGGGCGTCTTCATGGCGATCGCCTCGACCGACGACACCGAGGTCAACATCAAGGTCTATGACGACGCCGAGCAGCGGGCGATGCTGGTCAACATCGTCGACGTGCCGCCGCTCTGCAACTTCATCTTGCCGGCGATCGTGCGCACCGGCCCGCTGGCAATCGCGATCTCGACCGCTGGCGCCTCCCCCGCCCTGGCGAAGCGGATGAAGCGCGAGATCTCCGAGCTCTTCGGCGAGGAGTACGCGCGCCTGGCGGTGATCCTCAACGACGCCCGCGGCTGGGCCAAGGGGACGCTGCCGACCTACCAGGACCGCAAGGAGTTCTTCGAGGGCATCGTCAACGGCGAGCCCGATCCGATCGAGCTGATCAAGGGCGACCGTGAGGTCGAGCTACTGGCCCTGATCGAGGCCGCCAAAGAGCGCGCAGCCGCGGCCCTGGCCTGAGCGTTCCGGTGCGCTTTATCCCTCTATAGGAAGGAAAAGGCGCACCGGAAGCCTTGGTTCAGGTGCCGCAAGCCGAGCCACGCACGCTGTCGAGTGTCTTGCGCAGCTCATTGGCCTGGGCGACGCTGAGGTTGGCCGAGAAGGCGACCTCGAGCTCGGCGATCACGGCCGGGCGCATCTCGGCGAGCAGGTCGCGGCCAGCGGGCGTCAGCGTCGCGTAGCTGACCCGGCGATCGGTCTCGCAGAAGGTCCGCTCCAGCAGACCGGCCTTGACCAGGCGGTCGACCAGCTTGGTCAAGCCGCCGCGGGTGATCACCAAGGCCTCGGCCAGGTCCCCCATCTTCATTCGCTCATCGGGAGCTTCGGAGACGGCGGCGAGAACCTCGTACCAGGGCAGCGGCGGGAAGTCGGCGGCGGAGAGCATTTCCTGCAGGCGCTGGACGATCGCCGCGTGGGTACGGGTCAGCGCGCCCCAGGCATCGCCGTGGGGATTTTGCGCGGCGGCGCCGTCGCTTTGAGAAGCCACGTCTGGCGTTCTGTCTGCGGTTGCTTGCTCCATCGATTACATGATCGCAGATGAATGTTGTCTAAGCAATAGTTGTATCTACAAGCATTTCTGCTACGATTGTTTCTGCGTCAATTATTTAGCAAGCAACTACTGACTTGGAAAGAAGGCAGAGATGAGCACGCAGACGGTCGCCCAGCAGGTTCCGGCAGGTACATACGTGGTGGACCCAGTCCACTCCTCGATCAACTTCGCCATCACCCACAACGGCGTGGCGACCTTCCGCAGCGGCTTTGACGCCTACGAGGCGCGATTGAGCGGCGGCGAGACAGCCAAGCTCGAGGGCACAGTCGACGTGGCCAGCATCAAGATCGACGAGGAGCAGCTCAAGGGCCACCTGCTCTCCCCCGACTTCTTCGACGCCAGTCGCTACCCGCAGCTGCGCTTCAACTCGAGCGAGCTCAGCGTCGCCGAGGACGGCGTCGTGACGCTGCGCGGCGAGCTCGAGATCCGCGGCGAGAAGCGCGAGGTCGAGGCCAGTGGCAAGTTCGGCCAGCTCGGCGCCGACCTCGCCGGCAACGCCCGCGTCGGCCTCTCGGTCGCGGCAACGGTCGACCGCCGTAACTTCGGTCTCGACTGGAACGCCGAGCTGCCCAGCGGCGGCGAGGTGCTCGACTACGAGGTCTCGATCGCGGTCGAGCTGGAGCTGGTCGAGGAGGTCGAGTAGCGATGCGGGTGCTGGGCATATCCGGCAGCCTGCGGTCCGGCTCGCTGAACAGTGCCCTGCTGCGGGCGGCCGCCGAGCGGCTGCCCGCCGGGGCGGATCTGGTCGAGTTCGAGCGCCTGCGCGAGGTCCCGCCCTACGACGAGGACGTCGAACTGGAGGCGACCCCGGCCGTGGTCGAGGAGCTGCGCCAAGCGGTGCGCGAGGCCGACGCCGTCCTGATCGCGACCCCCGAGTACAACCACTCGATCCCGGGCCAGCTCAAGAACGCGCTCGACTGGGTCTCCCGCCCGGCCGGCAAGAGCGCTCTCAACGGCAAGCCGGCGGCGGCAATCGGCGCCTCGACCGGCATGTTCGGCGCGGTCTGGGCCCAGGCCGAGCTGCGCAAGGTGCTCGGTGCCCTGGGTGGCCGAGTCGTCGAGGCCGAGCTGCCAGTCGGCCACGCCAAGGAGCTGCTCGACGGCGAGCGCCTCGAGCTCTCACCCCAGCAGTCCGAGCAGCTGGAGGAGATCCTCGCCGAGCTGATCTCAGAGGCCGAGATCGAGTCCGGGCTGGTCGCGGCCTAGATCCCGACGCGCCCCCCTTTGACCACCCCTGAGGTGGTTAAGGGAGGGCAGATGCGTCAGGCCGCCGGCAGGGCGAAGAAGGCGATTGCGGCGAAGTGGGCTGCGGCAGCAAGAATCACGAAGAGATGGAAGACCTCGTGGTAGCCGAAGACGCGGGGGTTCGGGTTGGGGCGTTGGGTGGCGTAGACGACAGCTCCCGCCGTGTAGAGGAGGCCGCCGGCGGCGACGAGGAGGGTGCCGGTCGTCCCCATCGAGCTCCAGAGCTCGGGGAAGGAGATGACGGCGACCCAGCCCAAGGACAGATAGATCAGCGCCGCTACCCACTTCGGGTGTTCGATCCAGACCATCTCGACGATCGCGCCGGCGATCGCACCGATCCAGACGACGACCAGGATCGCGTCGGCGAGCGGGCCGTTGAGGACGAGCAGGGCGAAGGGCGTGTAGGTGCCTGCGATGAGGAAGAAGATCATCGAGTGATCGAGTCGCCGCATCCAGCGGCGCACGTTGGGCCGGGTCCAGTTGACGCGGTGATAGAGAGCGCTGGTCCCAAGCAGGGCCGAGAGGCTGACCGCGTAGATCGCCACCGCGAGGGTCGCCTTCGGGGTTTTCGCCGCGACGATCAGGCCGGCGCCGAGGAAGAGCGAGATGAAGAAGGCCCACTCGTGCGAGACGCCGCGCAGTTTCGGCTTGACCGCGGCGATCGCCTCTCTGGCGGCCTCGGCTCTCTCAACCGCGGCCTCCCGCGCCGCACTGGCGCGTTCGCCCATCGCCTCTCGCGCGGCTCCCGCTCGCTCGCCCATCCGTTCCGCGCCCCCGCGCAGGTCGTCGACCATGTCCCCAAGGGTACTCCGCCTTTGTGCCGACATTGCGGAATTGCCACCATGTAGAGGCAGCGCGCCCGGCGAATCAAGTCCCTTATTTGCGCTTTTCGCCACTTTTCCGTCTGAGGCTTTAGCGATCCTGCTGTGTTACCCCTGAAAGTCGCTGCGAGAGGAGAAGTTTGATGTCCCAGACCGCCACCAGTGCCCCGAAAAACGGTCTCAAGGGCCTCGCTATCGAACGCCGTTTTTCCTCTCCAGGGACGCATCCCTTCGATCAGATCGAGTGGGAAGTGCGCGACGCGGTGATCGGCAACCCCGAGAGCCCGGCCTTCGAGCAGCGCGGGGTCGAGTTCCCCAAGAGCTGGTCCCAGAACGCGACCAACATCGTCGCCCAGAAGTACTTCCGCGGCCAGCTCGGCACTGAGAAAAGAGAGTCCTCGGTCAAACAGATGATCGGCCGCGTAGCCGGCACGATCTCCGAGTGGGGGCGCACGGGGGGCTATTTCGCCTCAGACGAGGACGCCACGGCCTTCGAAGCGGAGCTGACCTCGATCCTGCTCAACCAGAAGGCGGCCTTCAACTCGCCGGTCTGGTTCAACGTCGGCTTCGAGGAGCGCCCGCAGTGCTCGGCCTGCTTCATCCTCAGCGTCGAAGACAACATGGACTCGATCCTGGGCTGGAACACCAAGGAGGGCAAGATCTTCCGCGGCGGCTCGGGCTCGGGGATCAACCTCTCCAACATCCGCGGCTCGATGGAGCAGCTGGCCAAGGGCGGCACCGCCAGCGGCCCGGTCAGCTTCATGCGCGGCGCCGACTCCTGGGCGGGGACGATCAAGTCGGGCGGCAAGACGCGGCGGGCGGCGAAGATGGTCGTGCTCGACGTCGATCATCCGGACATCGAGCATTTCATCTGGTGCAAGGCCGACGAGGAGAAAAAGGCCGAGGCACTGCGCGACGCCGGCTTCGACATGTCGATCGACGGCGAGGGCTTCACCTCGATCCAGTACCAGAACGCCAACAACTCGGTGCGGGTCACCGATGACTTCATGGAGGCGGTCGAGGCCGGCGAGGACTGGCATTTGACCGCGCGCACCAGCGGCGAAACCGTGAAGACGCTGGACGCGCGCGAGCTGATGAACCAGATCGCCGACGCCGCCTGGCGCTGCGCCGATCCGGGCGTCCAGTACGACACGATCATCAACCGCTGGCACACCTGCCCGGAGTCGGGCCGGATCAACGCCTCCAACCCCTGCAGCGAGTACATGCACGTCGACGACTCGGCCTGCAACCTGGCCTCGCTCAACCTGATGAAATTCCGCCGCGAGGACGGCAGCTTCGACGTCGAGGACTTCCAGCACGCGGTCGACATCGTCTTCCTCGCCCAGGAGATCGTCGTCGGCTTCTCCAGCTACCCGACCGAGGAGATAACGGAGAACGCCAACAAGTTCCGCCAACTCGGCCTCGGCTACGCCAACCTCGGCGCCCTGCTGATGTCCGACGGCCTGCCCTACGACTCCACCGCGGGCCGCAACGTCGCCGCCGCGATCACGGCGCTGATGACCGGCCGCGCCTACCGCCAGTCGGCGCTGATCGCCGCCGGGGCGACCGGGCCCTACGAGGAGTACGGGAAGAACCGCGACGCCCACAACGGCGTGATGCGGATGCACCGCGACGCCTCTTACGACGTCGACCCGACCGGGATCAAGGGCGAGCTGCTCGAGGCCGCCCAGCGCTCCTGGGAGGAGGCGGTCGAGCTCGGCGAGGAGCACGGCTACCGCAACGCGCAGGCGACGGTGCTGGCGCCGACCGGCACGATCAGCTTCTTGATGGACTGCGACACGACCGGGATCGAGCCCGACTTCTCACTGGTCAAGTTCAAGGAGCTGGTCGGTGGTGGCCAGATGACGATCACCAACCGCTCGGTGCCGCTGGCGCTGCGCACGCTCGGCTACGCCGAGCCGCAGGTCGAGCAGATCACCGCCCACATCACCGAGAACAGCACGATCGTCGGCGCCCCCGCCCTCAAGGACGAGCACCTGCCGGTCTTCGACGTCGCGGTCGGCGAGCGGGCGATCTCCCACACCGGCCACATCGACATGATGGCCGCGACCCAGCCCTTTATCTCGGGCGCGATCTCGAAGACGGTCAACCTGCCGCAGACGGCGACGATCGAGGACATCGCCGACGCCTACACGCGCGGCTGGAAGGGCGGCCTCAAGGCGCTCGCCATCTACCGCGACGGCTCGAAGACGGCGCAGGCGCTGCGCACCGACGCCCAGGAGGAAAAGGGCGCCGAGGTCGAGGCGGTCGCCGCCCCGGTGCGCAAGAAGATGCCGCGCGAGCGCGAGTCGATCACCCACAAGTTCTCGATCGCCGGCCACGAGGGCTACATCACCGCCGGCAAGTACGAGGACGGCAATGTCGGCGAGATCTTCCTCACCGACATCGGCAAGGAGGGCTCGACGATGCGCGGGCTGCTCAACGCCTTCGCCACGGCGATCTCGATCGGCCTCCAGTACGGCGTGCCGCTGGAGATCTTCGTGCGCAAGTTCAGCTACATGCGCTTCGAGCCGGAGGGCATGACCGGCAACCCGGAGATCCCCTTCGCCAAGTCGATGCCCGACTACATCATGCGCTGGCTGGCGAGCCGCTTCATCGACGACACCGAAACGCTGGAGGATCTCGGCATCCTCACCCAGGAGGTGCGGGCCAAGCGCAATGCCGAGACCGCGCAGCTCGGCCTCGGCATCGACACCAGCGGCGGCACCGCCGGCCCGGCCAACGGCGGCAACGGAAACGGCCAGCCCAAGCCCGCTTCCTCGGCCTTCACCGAAACGCCCCCGGTAGTCCCGGCCAAGATGTCCGGCCTCGACCTCGGCCCGGCCTGCGAGCAGTGCGGCGGCATGATGCAGCGCACGGGCAGTTGCTACACCTGCTCCAGCTGCGGCAACAACACCGGCTGCGGCTGAGGTCGTATGACACTGCGCGAGGAAGCACCCGCGGCTGCGCGCCGTGCAGAGCACTGTCGCTCCGCCGCGTGCGCTCCCTCGCTTGGTCCTACGACCTCAGGGCGTTAGTCAATTGACCCCGGCGCGCATCGCGATTTGGACGCTCAGCATCGGTGCCGTCGTCCTCATCCTCCTGATCCTGGGCGGCTCTGAGGGGGCGCAGCAAAAGGTCGGCTGGGCCACCCTCCTCTTCTTGATCTTCAGCCTCAACTCCCTCCCAGGCCTGCTGCTGATCCAGCGACGGCCGAGGCTGGTCCACTTCGGCGCGACGGCACTTGCGCTCTCCGTCGCGACCTACTTCGTCCTCCTCGACAGCCTCTTCGCCCACGGCTGGTTTGAGGTGCACACCGCTGTGGGGATCCTGCTGCTCCTCGCCGTCGTCGCCGGGCAGGCCTCGATGCTGCTCGCCTTCGGGCGCGACGAGGACAGCCCGCTGGTGAACGCCACGCTCGCCGGATCCCTGGTCGTGTTGGCGTTGGTGGTGGTGCTGGGAATCGTCTCGATCACCGGCACTCACATTGGCGACAGGGTCTACGGGACCCTCGCCGTTCTCTACCTCCTCGGCGCGCTGCTCCCACCCTTCCTGCGGTGGGAGCAAGCCGAACAGACCTAGCCGAGAATGACCTCCGCGTTGTGGCGCGGGGTCTCGGTGATCGCCCGCCGGAAGACCCGCTCGGGCTTGGGATTGGCCGGGCGGATCTGGTGGCGCTTGACCAGCTCCTTGAGCACGACGGCCATCTCGAACTGGGCGAAGGAGGCGCCGAGGCAGCGGCGCACGCCGCCGCCGAAGGGGATCCAGGTGTAGGTGCCGGGCGGGTTGTCGAGGAAGCGCTCGGGCAGGAAGCGCTGCGGCTCGGGATAGACCTCGGGGTTGCGGTGGACGAGGTAGATCGAGGGCGCGACCGTGATCCCGGCTGGCAGCTCGTAACCGCCGATCTCGACCGCCTCGGTGAGCTTGCGCAGGACGGTTGAGATCACCGGCCGCAGGCGCAGCGTCTCCTGGATCGTCGCGGTCAGGTACTCCTCGCGGCCATCGAGCACCTCGGCGCGCAGGCGCTCGAGCTTGTCCGGGTTGCGCGTGAGCCGCTCGATCGCCCAGGAGAGCGAGGTCGCGGTTGTCTCGTGGCCGGCAACCAGCAGGGTGAGCAGCTCGTCGCGCATCTCCTCGTCGCGCATCGGGCTGCCGTCCTCGTGGCGGGCGGCGATCAGCATCGAGAGCACGTCGTCGCGCTGCTCGACGTCCGCGGCGGCGCGGCGCTCGGCGATCTCGCGGTAGATCAGCTCGTCGACGCGGTCGACGCGACGGCGGAAGGGCGGGAACTTGCGGACCCGACTGGGCCCGAGCAAGAGCAGCGGCAAGAGGATCTGGGGATTGGTGGTGAGGTCGAGGAACTCGCGCAGCGCCGCCCGCAGCTCGCCCATCCGCTCGCCGCCGCGAACGCCGAAAACGGTCTGCAGAATGATCTCCAGGGTCATCGCCTGCATCCGCGGCCGCAGCTGGTACGGCGTGCCGGTAGGCCAGGTATCGATCTCGCGCTCGGCGATCTCGCTCATCGTCTGCTCGTAGCCCTGCATGCGGGCGCCGTGGAAGGGCGGCAGCAACAACTTGCGCTGGCTCATGTGCGGCTTCTCATCGAGGACGAGGACCGAGCTCTTGCCGAGGACGGGTTCGAGGATCTGGTTGCCCTCGCCGGCGTGAAAGACCTTGGGATCGCCGGTGAAGACCTGTTTGATCGCGGCCGGGTCGGCGAGCATCACCCAGGTGCCCTCGTAGGCGATGCGCAGCGCGAACATGTCGCCGTAGCGGTCCTGGCAGGCGTAGAGCAGGCGGCGCGCCTGGCGCGACCAGATCGCGGTCTGGATCGGCCGCGGCAGCGGCGGGCTGGGCGGCAAGCCTCGCTCGGGCACCCGGCTGGCCGGCTGCGGAGCGCTTGTCGTGGCTGCCTCCATTGTCCCTACCGGCGAGGCTAGCGCTCCCGAGATGAAGTTCCCGTTAGCTTCGTCACGGAGGCGGTAGCCTGCCTCGCGATGGCTCTGCCGCGGCTTCCACCCAAGATCGAGCACAGGGTCGTCAAGCGGGCGTGCGGGCTCTCGCCCCGAGTCATGAGGCGCCTGATCGGCCCCCCTCCCCGCCTCGACGGACAGGAGCTCGCGCCCGACATCCAGATGCTGCTGGAGCTGGGGCGGCGAACGGGAGAGACCTCGCTGGTCGAGGGCCGCACGGTCGAGCAGGCCCGAGCCGAGAACCGCGCTGAGGTTCCGGTGGTGTGCGGGCCGCCGCGGCCGATGGCGCGGGTCGACGAGCTGAGGATCCCGGGTCCCGGTGGCGAGATGGCGGCGCGCCTCTACGTCGCCCTGGGTGCGCCGCAGCCCCCGCAGCCGCTGCTCGTCTACTACCACGGGGGCGGCTGGGTGATCGGCGACCTCGATACCCACGACAGCGCCTGCCGTTTCCTCGCCGAGCACGCGGGCTGCCGAGTGCTCTCGGTCGACTACCGCTTGGCCCCGGAGCACCCGTTCCCGATCCCGGTGGAAGACGCGGTCGCCGCCTTTGCCTGGGCCCATGAGCACGTCGCCGAGCTAGGTGCGGATCCGGCGCGGATGGCGGTCGGCGGCGACAGCGCCGGCGGCAATCTCGCGACCGCCCTCTGCATTCAGAACCGCGATGCCGGCAACCCGCAGCCCGCGATGCAGCTGCTGCTCTACCCCGTCACCGACGCGGTCGGCGGCCAGCAATCGCGTGACACCTTCGCCGAAGGCTTCCTGCTCACCCGCGAGGACATGGAGTGGTTCGAGAACCACTACATCCCCGACGGCATCGACGAAGCCGATCCGCGCGCCTCGATGATGCGGGCGGAGGACGTCTCCGGCCTGCCCCCCGCCTACATTGCTACCTGCGGCTTCGACCCGCTGCGCGACGAGGGCGAGATCTACGCGGCGCGGATGCGCGAGGCCGGCGTGCAGGTGGTGCTGCAGCGGCACCCGAGCCAGATCCACGGCTTCGCCAACCTGACCGCGATCTGTCCCAGCGCCCGCACCGCGATGCTCGAGGTTGCCGGCGCCTTGCGGATGGGCCTCGGCCTGGCGACAGGCATACCGGCCGCCGTATCTGCTTAATACCCCTAGGGGGTATGACATAATCGGACCCGTGGCAAGCGAGCCCGAGACCGTCCACGGCTACACCGAGAACCGCGAGGCGGTGCTGAAGCGCCTGCGCCGGATCGAGGGTCAGGTGCGGGGCGTCGAGCGGATGGTCGAGGAGAACCGCTACTGCATCGACGTCGTCACCCAGGTGACCGCGATCCAGGCCGCGCTCGACAAGGTCGCCCTGGAGCTGCTCTCAGACCACGCCGCCCACTGCGTCGCCGGTGCTGCAGGCGGCGACCAGCAGGAGATGACCGACGAGCTGATGGCCGCAGTCCGGCGCCTCGTCAAGCGCTGAACGGCTACTCGTACTGGAGCGACTCGAGCACGTCTAGGCGCGAGGCGCGGCGGGCCGGGAGGATCGCCGCGAGCACGCCGATGATCGCGGCGAAGACGAGCAGGCCGATCAAGGAACCAACCGGGTAGGAGAGCGTGAAGCCTTCGTCCTTGAGCGGCTGGGCGATCAGGGCGGCGAAGACGAGCCCGAGGGCCATGCCGAGGATCGCCCCGATCAGGGCCGTGATCACCGCCTCGTAGCGGATCATCGTCCGCACCTGGCGGCGCGACATCCCGATCGCCCGCAGCATCCCCAGCTCCCGCCTGCGTTCGTGGATCGAGAGCGCCAGCGTGTTGGCGATGCCGAAGACCGAGATCACGATCGCCAGCAGCAGCAGCGCGTAGACGAGGTTGACCAGCTGCTGGACCTGTTCTTCGCGGTTTTCCTTCAGTTCCTGCTGGTTCAGCACTTCGGCGACGGGGAAGGCCGCTTCGACTCCCCTGGCGAGGATTGCCTGCACCCGCGCCTGATCGGCGCCCTTTTCGGTTTCGATGAAATCGATCGTGTCCTGGGTCTGGCCGAAGTCTCGGGCCATGACCGGCTGCGTCACCAACACGCTGCCGAAGACCCCGAGCTTGGAGTCGAACGCGCCGACGACCCGGAAGCTGGGGTGCCGGCGCGTCTGCGTGAGCAGGCGGAAGCTGTCGCCGAGCTCGAGGCCGTGATCGGAGGCGAAGGAATCCGAGAGGATCGCCTGGCCGTCGCGCAGCCGGCGCAGCGCCGAGGGGCCGCCTTTCTTCCATTCGATCTCGACGGTCCGTTCGACATTGCGGCTGGGCGCCGAGACCCGGGCCCCGGCACCTTCCGGCAGCAGCTTCGCCTGCACCGCGCGGATGCTGGCAACCGCGCCGACCCCTGGCACCTGGCGCGCGGCAACCGCGGCTCCCGCGGGGATCGGCGAGAAGCCGTCGGTGTTCTGGATCACCAGCCCGCCGGCGAAGTTTTCGTCGACGACCTGAGCGACGGAGCTCTTCAGGCCGGCGGCGAAGACGGTGACGAAGGCGACCACCATCAGGCCGATCATCAGCGCCGCCGCGGTAACGGCTGTGCGCGAGGGATTGCGCTGCGCGTTCTCGCGCGAGAGCCTGCCGATCAGGCGCCGCAGGCGCTCCAGCGGCCAACCGGCGACCCGGGCCAGCGGCGGCACTAGGTGCGGGCTGAAGAGCGAGACGGCGAAGACGATGATGACGGCGCCGCCGCCGATGAAACCGGCTTTCGTGCCCGCTGAGGCGCTGCCGAAGAGGCCGAGCAGGACCGCCGCCAGCCCGACCGCTCCAAGCAGGAGCGAGAGCGCGATGCCGACAAGGCGCCGGCGTCGACTCGGCGCCGGCGAGAAGGCGTGGAGGGCGGCGATCGGTGGCACCCGGGTCGAACGCACGGCGGGCACCAGCGAGGAGATCGCGGTGACGAGGATCCCGATCGCCAGCGAGACGACGATCGTGCGGGTCTCCATCACCAGGCCGGTCGTCGGCAGGTCGACTTCGAACGCTTCGAGCAGGAGGTTGAGCAGCTTGGCGATGACGAAGCCGCCGCCGATCCCGAGCACGGCACCAATCGCGCCGATCGTCAGCGCCTCGGCGAGGACCGCGCTGAGGATCTGCCGCCGCGAGGCGCCGAGGGTGCGCAGCATGCCGAACTCGGTCACTCGCTGGGCGACGGTGATCGAGAAGGTGTTGAAGATCAGGAAGGAGCCGACCAGAAGCGCGATGAAGGCGAAGACGAGCAGGAAGATCCGCAAGAACGTGAGGCCTTCGCGGATTTCTTCGGTGCCGCGATCGGCATTTTCCTTCGCCGTCTCGACCCGAACGCCCGGTGGCATCTCGGCTGCGATCCGCTTCTTCAGCGTCGTCGCCGAGACGCCGCCAGCGGCGGCGACGGAGATCTGGTCGAGGCGACCGATCTTGTGGGTGAGGCTCTGCGCCACCGGCAGCGTCACCTGAGCGATGCTCGTGCCGCCGAAGGAGGCGCCGCCGAGGCGGGTGAAGCCAACGAGGCGAAAGGCCCGCACTTTGCCCTGGCCGATGATTTTGAGCGTGTCTCCCAGCGACATGCCGGCTTCGTTCGCGGCCGCTTCGGTGAGCGAGGCTTCGGTCGGCCCCCGCGGCCGGTGCCCCTCGACGTAGGTCAGGGACTCGAGTCCGCCGGGGAGGGTCGAGGAAATGAATTTGAGCCCGAGCTTGCTCCCGATCTTGTTGCCGTCGGCGTCGAAGAACCCGCCCGGAGTGAAGATCGCGCCGGCGGCAAGCCGCACTCCCGGCGTCTTCTCGACCCGCGGCAACAACGAGGCACCGATCGTCGGGGTTTCGCCGTTTTCCTGTTTGACCGGGTTCTCGGCGCTGATCACCACGCTGGTCCCCTTCAGCGTCTCGCCGAAGATTTCGTCGAAGGCGGCGAAGATCGTGTCGGTGAGGACGTAGGAACCGGCAACGAAGGCGACCCCGATGAAGACGGCGAAGATCGTTGAAAGCGCGCGAGCCTTGCGCGCCCAGAGGCTCTTGAGGCTGAGGCTAGTCAACCTGCTTCATCAGCTCGATCACCTCGTCCGCGGAGCCGGGAACGTCGTCGTGGACGATCCTGCCGTCGCGGAGGGTGATCAGCCGGTCGGCATGGGCGGCGGCGGCCGGGTCGTGGGTGACCATGATCACCGTCTGGCCGAACTCGTCGACCGCTTGGCGCAATAGCTGAAGCACGTCCTCGCTCGCCTTCGAGTCGAGGTTGCCGGTTGGCTCGTCGGCGAAGACGACGGCCGGTTTGGAGACCAGGGCGCGGGCCACCGCGACCCGCTGCTGCTGGCCCCCGGAGAGCTCCGCGGGGCGGTGGGTGCGGCGGTCCTCGAGGCCAACCGTGCGGATCAGCTGGTCGACCCACTGGCTGTCCGGCTTGCGACCGGCGATCGAGAGCGGCAGCACCAGGTTCTCCTCGGCGGTGAGCACCGGCAGCAGGTTGAAGAACTGGAAGACGAAGCCGAGCTTCTCGCGGCGCAGCTTGGTCAGCTCGCCGTCGTCGAGGCCGGTGATCTCCTGGCCATCGAGCAGGACGGTGCCCGCCGTCGGCTTGTCGAGGCCGGCGAGGATGTGCATCAGGGTCGACTTGCCGGAGCCGGAGGGTCCCATGATCGCGGTGAAACGGCCGCGCTCAAAGGCGGTGCTGACCCCGACCAGGGCGTCGACCGCGGCCCCGCCCTCGCCATAGCGGCGGGCCACGTCGGTGGCGATCACTACCTGGCCGTTGGCCGATCCGGGCAGGGGCTTCACTTAACTTTTCCCGAAGACCGGCTGTGGCTGTCCAATAGCCGCACTCCGGGAAAAGTACAAGACGTTCCACCCCTGCCCGGATCGGCTCAATAGCCTGGGCGTAACTGTGGCACCGGCGGATGACTTCGATGGCTTCCTAGTTGACCTGGATGGTGTGGTCTGGGTCGGGCGTGAGCTCGTGCCCGGTTCCGTCGAGGCACTGCGGGAGCTGATCGAGGCCGGTAAGGAGATCGTCTTCGTCACCAACAACTCGGTGAAGCAACCGGGGGCCTACGCGATTCGGCTGCGCGAGGCCGGGGTCGAGATCGGCGGCGACCGGGTCGTAACCGCGGGCGCGGCGACCGCGCGGTTGGCCGCGGAGCACGTGGGCAGTGCGGGAACCGCCTTCGTGATCGGGGCCCCGGGCTTCAAGGAGACGATCGCCGCCACCGGCCTCACCCTGCTCGACGGAGAGGCGGCAAGGAGCGCCGACTCGGTTGTCGTCTCCGGTCATCGCGAGTTCGACTACGCGGAGCTGCTCACCGCGACCTTCGCCCTGCGGGCCGGCGCATCCCTCTTCGCAACCAGCCGCGATCCCACCCTGCCGATGCCCGGGGGCGCCTGGCCTGGGACTGGCGCGACCCTGGCCGCGGTCGAGACCGCGTCGGGAAAGACGGCCGAGATCGGCGGTAAGCCGGAGCGCCACCTCTTCGATCAGGCGCGGGCGCTGATCGCGGGCGCTGAGCGAGTGGCGATGGTCGGCGACCGGGTTGCCTCCGACATCGAGGGTGGGCGGCGGGCCGGCCTGGCCACGGTCCTGGTCCTCAGCGGGGCAACTTCGCGAGAGGAGGCGGCGAGCGCCGCGCCGCCTCCCGACCTGGTCCTCGACGACCTCGCCGCGCTACTGGGCTGAGCGTCGATATGAACGAGCGCTCCGAGGCGTCGATCCAGCGGCCCGGCGTCGCCTTTGCCGGCGTCTTCGCGGTGACCTTCTGCTGCCTGCTCGCGGTCGGCGCCGTGCTGCCGGTCCTGCCCCGCTACGTGCACGACTCGCTCGGCGCCGGCGACCTCGCCGTCGGTGTAGTGGTCGGCTGCTACGCGATCACCGGGCTGCTGCTGCGTCCCTTCGCCGGGCGCTTCGCCGACCACCGGGGTCGCAAGCCAACGGTGCTGGTTGGCTCGGTGTTGGTCGCCGCCGCCGGCTTCCTCTACCTGCTGCCGTTCGGGGTGGCCGGGCTGATCGGCGCGCGCCTCGTGCTCGGCGCCGGCGAGGGCGCGGTCTTCACTGCCGGTTCGGCCTGGATCGTCGACCTGGCCCCGATCGAGCGACGCGGCAGGGTGATCGGCCTCTACGGCCTCGCCGTCTGGTCGGGGCTGAGCGTCGGGCCGCTGATCGGCGAGCTGACCCAACACGCCCTCGGCTACAAGGCGGTCTGGCTGCTTGCCGGGGTGCTGCCGCTAGTGGGAGCCGCGATCGCCACCCGCGTGCCCGACCCCTTCGAGCCGTCCCCCCTGCTCGAGCAGGAGCACCACCCGCTGATCGCCAAAGAGGCGGTGCGTCCCGGCGCCGCGCTTGCCCTCGGCTCGATCGGCTACGGCACGATCGCCGCCTTCGTCGTCCTGCTGCTGGAAGCGCGCGGGGTCGGCCACGGGGCGACCGTGTTCGGCGCCTTCGCGACGATGGTCGTGTTGACAAGGCTGGTCGGCGGCGACCTGCCGGACCGCATCGGCCCCGCTCGCGTGGCGATCGCCGCTGCCTGCGTCGAGGCACTGGGACTCTCCGCGATCGCCGTTGCCCAGAGCCTCCCCGTCGCCCTGGCCGGCGCCCTGGCGATGGGCGCCGCCTTCTCCCTCCTCTACCCCTCGCTGTCGCTGATCGTCGTCAGCAATATCTCCGACCGCCGGCGTGGCGCCGCGCTGGGAACCTTCACCGCCTTCTTCGACGCCGGCGTCGGCCTCGGTGCGCCGCTGGCGGGCGCCATGGCGGCCCTGACCAGCTACGAGGGCGCCTTCTTCCTCTCCGCCACGATCGCCCTGGCCTCGGCGGCGACGATTGCAGTGGCGGTCGCCCCCGCGGCTCGAGCCGCTCTCGCCACCCGCTAGCGCCAACCGAACTGCATCAAATTTCCGGGCCCGCAGGCAGGAAATTTGATGCAGTTCGGGCTTCTAGCGCTGCTCGATCAGCAGCGACTGGGCGGCGCGGCCGACGCGGCCACGCCGATCGGAGAGGACCGACTCGGCGGTGCCGACGCCGGTTGCCTGGGGACGGGTGACCGCGTCGACGCATACCCACTCGCCCTCGGGCATGCGCTCGAAGTGGACGGTGAGATCGACGTTGATGAAGACGTAGGAGTGGTAATCGAGCACGGCGCTGATCCCGTTACCGACGTCGGCGGCGACCAGCGCCCGCTGCAACGGCGTCGGCTCCTCGCCGGCAACCAGCGGCTGGCGCATCCGCAGCCACATCGTCGCCGGACCCAGCTCGAGGAAGGCCCCAGCGACTGCTTTCAGCTCCATCGCCGTGTGGTAACCGGCCTCCTCTCCGGTCGGGAAGAACTCCGGCACCCAGCCTTCGTCAGGCCCTGGCGGTGGCGGCGCGTCGTCAACCGCTCCCTCGGGCAACTCCAATTCCGTCGTGCGCAGCTGCCAGGCAGTGGCCCGCATCAGCTCACCGGCCTCGCCAGACAGCGACGCCTCGACCATCCGCACCTTCCGCCCCGGCCGCAGCATTCGCGTCTCAACCGTCACCGGCCCAATCGGCACCGGCCGCAAGATCTCGAACACGATCCGCCCCACCTGAAACGCCTCGGACCCCTCCATCGCCTCGATCTCCCGCCCAAGCAATGCCGACGGCGGCCCAGCGTGCTGAGCCCCCGGATCCCAGGGACCCCGAGTCAGCTCGGTCGCAACAAAGCTGCCGCCACCGCTGGAGACATAGAAGCTTTGGTCCATCGGGGCGGGATCGTATGGGCGGCGGGGCGGTCTTGCCGGACACTCAGCGCGAAGTGCGTCCGGCAAGACCGCCCCGCCGCCCTTCCGTCACCTCCCTGTAAGGACCTGGGCGTACTCTGAATACAGACCGAAAGGAGCCAGATGACGACCAAGATCAATAAGTCGGACGCCGAGTGGCGCGAGCAGCTGACCCCCGAGCAGTACGAGGTGACTCGCAAGGGAGGCACTGAGCGGGCCTTCACCGGTCCCTACGTCGACGAGAAGACCGAGGGCATGTACCACTGCGTCGGCTGTGGCACGGAGCTCTTCTCCTCCGACACCAAGTTCGACTCCGGCACCGGCTGGCCCAGCTTCACCGAGCCGGCCAACCTCGAGCACGTCGAGCTGCGTCCCGACAACAGCCTCTTCATGCGCCGCACCGAGGTCGTCTGCAAGCACTGCGACGCCCACCTCGGCCACGTCTTCGACGACGGCCCAGCCGACAAGGGCGGCCAGCGCTACTGCATCAACGGCTGCGCTCTTGAGCTCAAGCCCGCAAGCGACGACGAGAGCTGAGGCCGATCCCGGCAGGGGTGGAACGTCTTGTACTTTTTCGTCGGGAGCTAGAGGCGCCAGCCCACCGACGCTCCACCGAAAAAGTTAAGTGGAACCCCTGCCGGGATCGGCCTCAGGCCTTGCCGCCGGCACCGAGGTAGCTGAACTTCACCGCGAGGGCGACCGCCTCGGTGCGGGTGTCGACCTCGAGCTTGGCGATCGCGTTGCGCACGTGAGTGTGCACGGTCGCCGGGCTGAGCTGCAGCCGCTCGGCGATCTCTTTGACCCGCAGGCCCTCGGCCAACAACTCGAGGATCTGACGCTCGCGCGGCGAGAGCTCGAGCAGCTTCTCAACCTCGGAGGGCTTGCCGCCGGCGAAATCGCCACCGAGGAAGGTGCCGCCGCCGGTCACGGCTTTGACCGCGCGGGCGATGTCCTCGGCCGGAGCCGACTTGAGCACGTAGCCGGAGGCGCCGGCGCGCAGGGCGAGCGCCAGCAGGTCGGGTTGGGCGTGGGCGGTGAAGATGATGACTTTGGTCCGCGGCCGGACCTTGAGGACCTCCTTGGTCGCCTCGATGCCGTCGCGCTTGGGCAGCTCGACGTCGATGATCAGGACATCGGGCTCGAGCTCCTTGACGACATCGACCACATCGCGCCCGTTTCCGGCCTCGCCGACGATCTCGACAATGCTCGAATTGGCCATGCGGGACTTGATCGCCTCGCGGACAATCTCATGGTCGTCGCAAAGAACGACGCGCTTGGCGTCCCGAACGCTAGTGCTCATCAGCAACCGATCCTGGCAGGAGAACCATATGAATGCAAAATAGTGGGTAGCGTGAACCCACCTTCCCGCTCCTGCCGGTTCTCAATCAGGGCGATCATCGTGCGCCCGACCGCGACCGCGGTGCCGTTGAGGGTGTGGACGACCTCTGGGGCCTCGTCTTCATTTGGCCGGTATCGGCAGGCGAGGCGCCGCGCCTGATAGTCGGTCGTATTCGAGCATGAGGTCAGCTCACGGTAGCGGCCCTGGCTCGGGATCCAGGCCTCGCAGTCGTACTTCTTGGCGGCAGGGGCACCGAGGTCGCCGGCTGCCACGTTGACGACGCGGTATGGGATCTCCAACTCGGCGAGGATGCGCTCCTCGATCGCCAGCAGGCGCTCGTGCTCCTCGGCCGATTTCGACGGCTCGACGAACGAGAACATCTCGACCTTGTCGAACTGGTGGACGCGGAAGATGCCGCGGGTGTCGCGGCCGCCGGCGCCGGCCTCGCGGCGGAAGCAGGGCGAGAAGCCTGCGTAGCGGATCGGCAGCTCCTCGGCAGCGAGGATCTGGTCGGCGTGCAGGGCGGCGAGCGGCACCTCGGAGGTGCCGACGAGGAAGAGCTCGTCCTTGGGCACCTCGTAGATCTGATCGCGATCGCCGGGCAAAAAGCCGGTGCCGACGAGCGCCTCTTCGCGGACCAGGACCGGGGGGACGACGGGCTCGTGGCCCTCCTCGCGGACCAGGTCGAGGGCGAAGCGGACCAGCGCCAGCTCGAGCAGGACGAGGTCGCCCTTGAGGTAGGCGAAGCGCGAGCCCGAAACCCGGGCGCCGGCCTCCATGTCGATCAGGCCGAGCTCCGAGCCGATCTCGAGGTGGTCGCGCGGCTCGAACTCGAAGCTCGGCCGCTCGCCCTCCTCGCGCAGGACGACCGCGTCCTCCTCGGTCATCCCTTCGGGGGCGTCGGGGTCGGGGAGGTTGGGCAGGGCGGTGGCGACTCGCTGCAGCTCGGCGTCGACCTGCTCGAGCTCGGCCTTGCCGGAGTCGATTGCCTGCTTCAGCTCGGCCACCGCCGCCATCTGCTCAGCCGCCTCCTCCCCACGCTGCTTGGCCTCGCCGATCTGCTTGGAGATCGTCTTGCGCTCGGCCTGGGCGCCCTCGATCCGCGGCAGCAGCTCGCGGCGGCGGGCATCAAGAGCGAGCAGTTCGTCGACCTGCGCGTCTGCGCCGCGGCGCGCAAGCGCCGCCTTGACCCGCTCAGGGTCGGAGCGGATCAGCTTCAGGTCAAGCATGGCCCGTGAAGATTAGGGCGAGGTCTCGCCGGGGCGAGGGGATTCGATCGCTTCTTCGCCGGCGTACTTGGCGACAAAGTGCGCGACGGCTTCCGCTTCTTTGCCGACGACGATGTTCTGCGGCATGATCGCGCCGGAGAAGCCGCCGTTCTGGATCGCGAAGAGAGCGTCTTCATAAGTCTCGGTTCGCTGATTGAGGTTCGGACCCTGCGTGCGCAGGCCGCGGTTGCCACTGCCCTGGGTGCCGGCGGCACTGAGCGTGTGGCAGCCGGAGCAGTGCGTGGCGAAGAGCACGGCCCCTTCGTGGTTGGGGTCGCTCTTGGAAACCGAGACGCCTTCTTCGCCGAAGCCGCAGGCGGCTAGCCCGAAGGTGGCGAGGATGGCCATGGCTGTGATCAGTGCCGGACGCACGCGGCGCGCATCATATTGTCTTGACCCGATCACGCTCTTCGACCATGCCAACGCCCGATCCAGCCCGCTTTCGCGCCGCCATGGCAATGCTGCCGACCGGCGTCACCATCGTCAGCGCCGCGGGGCCGGAAGGACCGGCCGGAGCGACCGCCAACGCGGTCTGCTCGCTCTCGATCGAGCCGATGCTGATGCTGGCCTGCCTCGACCGCGGCTCGCGCACCCTGCTCGCGGTCCAGGCCGCCAATCACTTCGGCATCAGCGTCCTGCACGGCGGCCAGGAGCCGATCGCTCGCGCCTTCGCCACCAAGGCCCCGGTGGCCGAGAAGTGGGACGGCGTGGCCTGGAGCGAGCGCGACGGCATCCCGGCGATCGACGACGCCCTCGCCTGGATCGCCTGCGAGCTGCGCGACGTGGTCGCCGCCGGCGACCACGTGATCGTCACCGGCGAGGTCCGCGACCTGGCGACCGGCGAGGGCGAGCCACTGGTCTTCCACGGTGGCGAGTACCGGCCGCTGTGAGCGAGGCTCGAGCGGCCTCAGCGAGGGCGTAAGCTCGTCGCACGTGGCGGATCGCTTCCAAGAACCGGGCTGGTTCACCAGGCACGTCTTCAACCCCTTCGTTGCGGGACTGAGCCGAATTGGGCTCAGCGTCGCCGGGTCGCGCGTGCTTGAAGTCAAAGGCCGCAAGAGCGGCGAGTGGCGCCAGACACCGGTCAACCCGCTGAGCTTCGAGGGCAACACGTACCTGGTGGCGCCCCGAGGGCATACCCAGTGGGTGCGCAACCTGCGGGTCAGCGG
Source organism: Solirubrobacterales bacterium (assembly GCA_036271315.1). GTDB lineage: Bacteria > Actinomycetota > Thermoleophilia > Solirubrobacterales > 70-9 > VRUE01. The sequence continues at coordinate 55,297 of DATBAV010000020.1, forward strand.
AGAGGGCCGCATCGCCGGCCGCCGCACCGAGAGCTTCACGGCCACCGAGCTGACCGACGAGGAGAAGCCCGCCCTGCTGCGCGCCTACCTGAAGAAGTGGAAATGGGAGGTCGGCGCCTTCTTCGACGGAGTCGGAGCAGATGCCCCCGACGCCGAGTTGCAACGGATCGCGCCCGACCACCCGGTCTTCCGCATCTCCACCTAGACCTCGCGGAACGGGTATTCCTTGATTGCCGCGTTGACGAACGTGCCTTTCGACTCCGCGTTCGCCAGTTCTTCGAACACGCCGGCCGGCACTCCTTCGTAGGCGTAGAGCCCGCCGCCGAGGTACTCGACAAAGGCCTCTTCGGCCTCGACGTCGTAGCCGATCGCCTTCACCGCACTGGACTCCACCGGGTGCATCCTTGGAACCGGCATCGCACCTCCTTGCCCCACACGTTTACCCGTCACCTGAGGGTAGGCTCTGCCGCGATGGAGGCGGCAACCGCGCCACGCTCGCAATGGACGTTCGCCCAGTGGGGCATTGTCGTGCTCGCCATCGTGCAGCTCACCTGGGCCCTGGCGGGCCTGATCGCCGAACCGAGCTTCCACTTCGGCGACGGCGCCCCGACGCAGCAGGTGCTCGGAGTCGACTTCAACGGCGTCCACGCCCTCTCCGGCCTCCTGCTCTTCGGCCCCGCCTTCTTCTTCGCCCTGAAGCCACGCTGGGCCGTGCTCTACGCGATCTACGTCGCCGTCGCCCTGATCGCCACCGGCTTCTGGGCGATCTGGTCAACCAGCCCAGCGGGCATCTTCACCTTCCCCAACAACGACGCCGACGCAATCCTCCACATCTCCACCGGCGTCCTCTTCGCCCTCGTCGCCACGATCCAGCTCGGCCTCGACCGCCGCTAGCCCGCTCGAGCTATCGCGCCGGAAGCTGCTCCCAAGGAGCGTCAAAACGCGCCGCTGGTACTCGCCGCCCGCAGGGCCAAGAAAAGGATCACTCCGCAACTGACGGCCATGATCCCCATCTCGCGGCGGACGATCGCCAGGGCCAGCTCCTGCTGGGCGTCGGCGGGAAGGGCCTCGAAGTCGACGTCGCCCAGCTCGCGCTCGGCGGCGCCGGTGCGGGCGGCCTCGGCAATCAGCGAGACGAGGAGGGGAAGGATCCCGTAGAGGTAGTGGAGGCTGTCATCTGGTTTATGGCCAGTGAAGACGAGCAGGCCGCCCAGCATCACCTGAATGAAGACCGCGACCTGGGCCGCGCGCAGCAGCAGCCAGAAGGGAACCGAGGAACGATCGCGCAGCCAAGCGATGCCGCCGAGGGCGAAGGCGACGAGGTTGAGCGCGATGACGGCGCAACCGACAACTAGGTGAACGACCACCACGGATCTATTTCCTCCCAAGAGGGTCGGGATTCGGCTTGCTGATGCGGAAAAGCACTATGTAGCAATGTGTTACAAGGTCGGTATATAACTCGTCGTGCAGGCGGTGAGGCGGCGGCGACTGGCGCCCCGCAGACTGCCCGCACAATTCCGATCTACCAGTGCTGAAGAGCTACCTGCCGATTCTCGTCTTTGCCTTCCTCGGCGTCACCGTTGGGGGGGCGTTCGCGATGCTCAACCACGTGATCGGTCCGAAGCGGCCGAAGCGGCCGACGGCGGCGAGCCTACGCCAGTCCGAGCCGTATGAGTCCGGGATTCCGGTCGAGGCCTCGCACGGCCTGCGCTTCGGGGTCAGCTTCTACCTGATCGCGATGCTTTTCATCCTCTTCGACATCGAGGTGGTCTTCCTCTATCCGATCGGGGTCATCCTCAAGGGCGCCGACAGCGTCTTCGTCCTGGGCGAGCTGGTCACTTTCATCGCCCTGCTGCTGGTCGCCTTTGTCTACGTCTGGCGCAAGGGGGCACTGGATTGGAAATAGAGCGGCAAAAGCTGTCGGTGGAGCGGCCGACGATGCGCGAGCGCCAGCTGAGCGCCCGCGACATGCTGCGCGGCGACCTCGAGGGCGAGGAGCTGGAACGCTACGTCGAGGAGAGGGTCGTGATGACCCGCCTCGAGGAGATGCTCAACTGGTCGCGGGCCAACTCGCTGTTCCCGCTCTCCTTCGGCCTCGCCTGCTGCGCGATCGAGGGAATACCGATGTCCGCCGTGACGGCGCGCTACGACATCGCTCGCTTCGGCGCCGAGGCCGGGCGCGCCTCGCCGCGCCAGGCCGACTTCATCGTCCTCTCGGGCAGGGTCTCGATCAAGATGGCGCCGGTCGTCCGCCGCCTCTACGACCAGATGCTGGAGCCGAAATGGGCGATCTCGATGGGCGCCTGCTCCTCCTCCGGCGGCATGTTCGCCAACTACGCCGTCGTCCAGGGCGCCGACAAGTTCATGCCGATCGACATGCACATCCCCGGCTGCCCGCCGCGCCCGGAGGCGGTCATGTACGGGTTCAACAAGCTGCAGCGCAAGATCATCGGCAGCCCCGACCAGGGCTGGCGCCAGCGCTACAACGCCGCCGGCACCGAGGAGTGGGCGCGCGGCGGCCCCGCCTCCAAGCCGAGCGTCGAGGCCGCCGAGGCCTACGAGCTCGCCCGGGAGCTGACCCTTGCCTGACGGGCCCGGACTCGAGCTGCTGCGCGGCGAAATCGACGTCGACGCCCCCGGCGCCGTCCTCGCCACCTCCTTCGAAAAGGAGCGCGCGGTTCTCATCGTCGACGCGAATCAGATCCTCGACGTGTTGACCTGGCTGCGAGACAAGCCGGGTCAGGGATTCCGCTTCCTCTCCAGTCTTCACGTCGCCGACTACCTCCCGGCGGAGCCGCGCTTCGGGGTTCATTACGAGTTGTTGAACCGCGAACGGGTGGAGCGCATCAGAGTCAAAGCCATGCTCCCGTCCGAGTCGCCCGAGATCGCCTCCTGCGTCGACCTCTTCCCGACCGCCAACTTCCAGGAGCGCGAGGCCTTCGACTTCTTCGGCGTCGTCTTCACCGGCCACCCGGAACTGACCCGGATCCTGCTCCCCGA
>DATBAV010000021.1:0-14468 GCA_036271315.1 Solirubrobacterales bacterium
AGCATTGCCAGAGCGACCAAGGCCATGATGCCGCCCATTGCGATTTGCAGGCCCACTCCACGCTGGGCCAGCGGTCGCACGACTTTGCGACCGCCAAGCATGAGGAAGTAGAGGACGACGGCGGAGCCGATTCCATAACTCAGCGCCACGGCAAGCCGGCCGGTGCTGAACGATTGGGAGGCCGAGACGGTGATCACGCCGGCCAGAATCGGCCCGGCGCAGGGCGCGTAGACGAGGCCGAGGCTGGCGCCGACCGCGGTCCCCGACCAGAAGCCGTCGCCCTTGCCTTTGGCGACGCCGGCTCGGCTCGCGAACCGGCTCATCCAGGCCTCCAGCCGGGCAGCCAGCGGCGGGATCATCAGCACGATCCCAAAGCCGAGCAGGACGACGATCGCCAGCTTGCGCAGGAAGTCATTGGGCAGGCCGAGGGCGGCGATGACGTAGACCAGCGCCACCGTGGCGAAGGTGAAGGAGACCGCCAGCCCGGCGACGATCCCCAGCGGCCGCCGCCGCCCCCCGGTCGCCCCCGCCGAGAGCGCGATCGGCAGCACCGGCAGCACGCAGGGCGAGAGCGCCGTGGCGGCGCCGGCGATAAATCCAAAGATGATCAGCAGTGCCATCTCATAAGCCTTTCGCTGACTGGATTACGGAGAGAGGGCGGCTCCGGCTCAGCCTTCCATGTGGTCGCTCGAGGACCCTTCGTGCTTCATGGCCTTGTCCTGGTCCTTCATTGACCCGTTTTCGTGCTTCATCGCGTCGCCTTTGTGCTTCATCGCATCGCCTTCGTGCTTCATGGCTTCGCCTTCGTGCTTCATCGCTTCGTGGTGCATCGAGTCCGTCGTGGATTCGTTGGTCGCCGCGTTGGAGTCGCTTCCGCAACCGCCGAACGCCACCGCCCCGCCGAGCGCGATCGCCGCCACCGCCGGGATCGCCACTGCCTGCCTCAAACGCATTCACCGCTCCCTCTTCGAATTGCCAGAGTGGCCACCGTAGGAAGGAAATGTGACGGGGAGAGAAACTCCTCTCATGAACAACCCCTCCGAAGCTCATCCCACCCGCAGGTCTCAGAGCGCCAACACAGGGCGATACGACCGAATAGCCCGCTTCTACAGCACGCTCGAGCCTCTTTACCTGATCTTCCCGCCGGCCCGCCGCAGGGCGGTGGCCGCGCTCGGGCTGAAGGTTGGCGACACCGTGCTGGAGATCGGTGCCGGCACCGGGCGCAACTTCCCCTACCTGGTTGAGGCGGTCGGCCCCAGCGGAACCGTCATCGGCGTCGATGCCTCGCCGGGAATGCTGGCCGAGGCAGGCAAGCTGATCGAGCGGCGCGGTTGGTCAAACGTCAAGCTGCTCCAGCAGGACGCCACCCAGCTCGAGATCGACGGCGACGTCGACGGTGCGCTGTTCAGCCTCAGCTACTCGGCCATGCCGGAACCACGGCCCGCCTTGGCCCGGGCCTGGGAGCACCTGCGCCCCGCCTCGCGCGTCGTCGTCCTGGACATGGGGCTGACCCAGGGCGGCCCGTACCGCCTGCTCGCCCCCATCGCCCGGCTCCTGGTCAAGTACGCCCCAGGCGATGCGTACTCCGATCCATGGAGCGACCTCGCCGAATACGGCGCGGTCGAGACCAAGCGCTTCCTGCTCGGCTTCTTCTACGTCAGCGCCGTAGTCAAGCCCGAGAGCTAGCTCTCGGGCCACTCATCGGACCCTTGATCTAGCGCTCCGCCGGCATCTCGCCGGCGAGGACCGGGTCGGCCGTAGGGTCGAGGCGCGGGACGGCGCTGACCCCCACCCCGCCCGGCAGCAACGGGCCAAACCCCTTGCGCGTCATCTCGCCCCAGTGCTGCTTGCGACGCGCCAGCGTGTACCAGGCACGCATTCGCACCACCGCGAGCAGCTGGCGATAGCCGATGTTCTCGACCACCGCGCACAGGGTTAGGCGAATCAGGTCACTCCAACCGGGATAGCGACGGAAGGCACGCTCCTCCATCAGGATCACGAGGAAGCTGAGGACGAGGCTGTAGGTCAGCGAAACGGCGAAGAACGCCAGCGCGAACGGGAGCGAGACGATCCCGAGGACCAGAGAGAGCACGAACAGGGTGTAGCCAAAGCACTCGATCGTCGGGCCCAGTAGCTCGAAGAAGATGAAGTAAGGCATCGCGACGCAGCCGATCCGCCCGTAGCGCGGCCGCAACAGCATCTTGCGGTGGCGGGCGATCATCTCGATCAGGCCGCGCTGCCAGCGGTCGCGCTGGCGCACCAGGGTGCCAAGGTCCTCCGGGCACTCGGTCCAGCAGATCGGGTCGGGGAAGAAGGTGATCCGGCAGGGCTTCCGGTGCTCGCGCTGGTGGCGGTGCAACCGCAGCACCAGCTCCGCGTCCTCGCCGACGGTGGTTGGGTCATAGCCGCCGACCTCGACGCAGACATCGCGCCGGAAGAGCCCGAAGGCGCCGGAGATGATCAGCAGCATGCCGCTCTTCGACCAGCCGATGCGGCCGCCGAGGAAGGCGCGCAGGTACTCGATGATCTGCAGGTTGGCGAGCAGGTTGCGCGGCGTGCGCACCCTGGCCAGGCGCCCGTTCTCGAACTCCGATCCGTTGACGATGCGCACGATCCCACCGACGGCGACGGTCTCCGGCGCGGCCTGGAACTCCCAGACAAGGCGCGAGAGCGCGTCGGCGTCGAGCATCGTGTCGGCGTCGATCGCGCAGAAGAGCGGATAGACCGCGTGGTTGATGCCGGCGTTCAGCGCGTCCGCCTTGCCGCCGTTGACCTTGTCGATGACGACGACGCGCGGCTCGAGCGGGCTCGTGTAGACGCCGCGGACCAGCTGGGTCGAGATGTTGGAGCGCGGCACGCGGCCAACCTTGACCAGGCCGAAGGCGTCGGTCAGGGCAGCCATCGTCTCGTCGGTCGAGCCGTCGTTGATCACGACGACCTCGAACTCGACGAACTGCGAGGTGAGCAGCGAGCGCAGCGAAGCGACGATCGAGGGCGCCTCGTTGTAAGCGGGCACGAGGATCGACACCGGCATGCTCATCTCCGACTCGGCGACCGCCCGGTAGTCGCGCATCGGCCGGCGCTCGACATAGTCCTCGATCGCCCGCCAGCCGACGATCGCAAGCACTGTGAAGGTCAGCTGCAAGACGACGAAGTAGCCGAGGGTGAAGATGTTGAAGCCGTGCAGGATCTGTTCGAGCAGGCCCGTCACGCGACCGCGTGCTCCTCGACCACCGCGTGCAGGGCGAGCTGCTCGCGGGCGCGGTCGGCCGCGTAGCGATCATCGTGCTCGAGCGTGCGCCGCAGCGCCTCGATCCCGGACTCGCCGAGCTCGCGCAGAGCGCGGGCCGCGTTGGCGCGCACCCACCAGGCGCGATCGGAGAGGCAGTCCTCGAGTGGCCCGAGGGCATCGGCGGCACCGAGAGCGCCGAGCGACTTGGCGGCCTGGGCGCGGACCGGCCAGTCATCGGATTCGAGCGCGACGATCAGCGCCGGCACGCAGGCAGCTCCGCCGACCCGCCCGAGAGCGCGCGCGGCGGAGATCCTCACCTCGGTCGAGTCCACATCGAGCAGCGCCGCGAGCGTGGGCGCGGCGCGGGAATCGCGGGCGAGGCCGAGCGCCCGCGCGAGGCTGGCATCGAGCTCCACCTCGTCGCCGCACGGCGGAATGCCGGCGAGGACGTCGGCAACCGCGGAGGGCCCCTGCTCCAGTGTGGTGACGATCGTCTCCACGGCCCACGGCGCGCCGAGCCTCTCGATAATCCGCTCCGGCGGCAGCAGGTGGGCCATCAGGGCCCAGATCAGTACCTCGGCCGCACGCGGCGTCGCGGCCCGAGCAAGCCCCGAGCAGGCGACGAGGCGCACGTCGGGGTCGGGGTCGGCCAACAGCGGCACGATCCGCTCGACGACCGCAGGGATGCCGGGCCGGGTGAGAAGTAGCGCCGCCCGAGCTCGCGCGGTCGGGCGGCGGGATCTGAGTTTCGCGCTCAGGCTCGGAAACAGCGGGGACGCCTCCATGGTGGTGCGGATGACGTCGACCCGAGCGCTGGAGAGGCCGGGATACACAGCATCGATCGAGACCGCGAGATCGACCTGCGCGGCAGTGCTTTGAACGTCGTCGCAAATCGCCGCGATCGCGGCGGCGTCCCCGTCTCGAAGTACGGCCTCATAGCGGGCACGCCGGGCGATCGACCGCAGCTCTCTCCGGTCGCGGCGGAGCTTGCGAGTGACGGCGAGACCGACGAGCGCCAGCCACAACAGCAGGCTCGATCCCACCAGCACGATGAGACCAGTCAAAGAAGTCATCGTCTTCCGCTATCGACGGCGCCCGCGTCTACCTAAAGCGTGTCCCGCGGCCACCCACGCCTCAAGTCCGTGGGCGGATGGTCGATGAAGGCCCAGGCTCGTTCCCCCTACGCAAGGACTCCTCCCATGTCGCTTCGCGCTCGCCGTTTGCTCGTGCCCTTGATCCTCTCGGTTGCTTTCGCGGCGATCGCGACAGCGCCGGCTACCGCCGCTGCGAGTTCACCGTCTTCTGCTTCGGCGAGCGGAGGGAACGCTCCACGCCACGGAGGTCATGTGCGGCGCGCTTGGCCAGCGAAGAAGTCGCATCGCCCCAAAACCGAGATCGCCCGCTGGCTGGCCCGCCAGGTGGGCCCAAGCAAGCCGGTCGCCTGCCCGAAGCACCGGACGAAGGCCCGCGGCCGCTGCGCCACGCCTCGCCGCAAGGGACGCGCTTCTACCTCTTCGGTAGCGCCGATCGCGCTGCGCGTCGCCGCGGCGCGGCCCGGAACGAAGTCCTCGCAAAGCGAAAAGGTCGCGCTTCGCCTCTCGACCGGCAAGCGGATCTCATCCCTGCAGCTGATCCGCTCCTTCGACATCCCCACCGATGACCCGTCCTACGAACGCCTGCTCAACTGGTCCTGGACCTATGACTCCGCGGTCGCGGCAACCGCGTTCGCGTCGGTCGGCCTCCAGGAACAGGCCGGCCGCCTGCTCGACCAGTTGGCTGCGCTGCAGCGCGAAGACGGCTCGATCGAATTTGCCTTCAACGTGCAGACCGGTGAAAGCAGCGGCACCGTCCGCGCCGGCTCGGTCGCCTTCGACGCGATCGCCTTCAGCGACTACGACTCGACCTTCGACAGCACGCTCTACCTCGACGACGCTCGCCGCGCCGTCGACTACCTGCTCTCGCTGCGCAACGAAGAAGGCCTCGTGCGCGGCGGCCCGGACGTCAAGTGGGTCTCCACCCAGCACAACATCCTCACCCTGATCGCGCTGATGACCCTTTCCCAGCAACTAGAAGAACAGGGCGACGAAGGCGCGGCCACGTACCGCGAAGCCGCCGCAACGATCGTCAAGGGCATCTACTCGCAGCTGATTGTTCGGGACGGAGGGTTGGCGCACTTCCGCGAGGGTGTGGGCGACGAAGTCGTGCCGCTCGACACCCAGGCGCTCGGCGTCATCTTCGCCCGCTTCCTCGGCGACGATGACCTCGCCAAGCAGGTCTACGAGTACGCCCAGCAGAACTTCGCGATCAAGGGGCGCTCGATCGCCCTGTCGAACAAAAAAGCCAGCTACAACATGACTTACGAAGCCGAAGGACCGTTCAGCGGCTACCGCCCCTACATCGGCAAGCGAGCGCCGGACGTCCTCTGGTTCGAGGGGACCGCGGAGATGCGCTTCGCCTCGAGCTTCCTCGGCCAGCCAACCGAAGCGCTCGACGCCAGCATGAACTCCTGGTGGGACATCACCCGCAAGCAGGGCCTCGCTCCGCTCGGTGCCGACCGCACGATCACCAATAACCCGTACAACGAATACCACGTCTGGCCGACCGCGGCAGCCGGTGCCTGGACCATCCTCAGCGGGGCGTCGCAGGACACCAACTGGGCGGATCCGTCACAGGTGAGTACGAGCGAACAGGCAGTGCTCGAACTCCTACGCTGATCTCGGCTACCCGCGTGCCCGCCCCCAAGAGGTTCTCAATGCGCCGCCTGCCCGGATTTGCCTGCGCAGCAGTTGGCGCAGCTCTCCTCGCGTGCGCGGCCACGGCGGCCACCCGGGCTGGCTCGATCGCGCCTCCTCAGCCGAGAATCCTGAGCGCGTCCTGGGGCACCGACAACGCGGTTGGCTGTCCGAACGGCGCGCAGGGTCTCGACAACATCCCCGTCACCTTCAACTGGTTCATCCGCCGCGCGTCAATTCAGACCACGGACTTCCGGATCGTGCGAAGCGACGGAAGCACTGCAACCCCGACCTGCGCGCTTCAGTTCCCGCCGGACGAGTCGGACGAGGGTCAGACGGTGAATCTAATCGGTGACTTCGGTGACTCGGTGAATGGCCCGATGCCGGTTGCGATCAGGGTTGTCGGGGGGCTGCAGGGCAAGGCTCCAGGAGCGACTCGATGGAGACAACTCCCGCCCTTGCCGAAGGTCAACGTGGACCCGCTTTCTGGAGGCCCGTACATCGTCGATGCGTGGACGCTCACGCCCGCGATCTACCACGGCGACGCCAACCGCTGCACGGTCGGCAAGACCTTCGTGCGTGTGATGTGGTCCAACGGGCTCACGACATATCCCACGGGCGCTGAGGTGGGCGCCGCGGTCGTCGCCTCCTATCGCGCCGTCTACAGGCTGCCGAACGGCAAGGCCGTCGCCGTTGCCCCGCTCGACGTCGCCGACCTCCACGATCACCCGAGCGCAGCCAACGCCGACAACATGCACGACCTCTGCCTCCCGCGGCCCCCTCCCGGCGCGAAGCTCACGGGGGTGACGATCGGCGGCGGACTGATCCAGGACCCCAATGGGGACCCGAATGCGGCTCAGAAGTTCAGAGTCGCTTCGGAACGATGATCGAAAGCGGGGCAGCCAGGACTCGAACCTGGAATCGCCGGTTTTGGAGACCGGTGCCTTAGCCAGTTGGGCCACTGCCCCGAGGGAGGCCATGCTAATTCAGTGCGGGCGGAGGGACTTGAACCCCCACGGGCCGAAGCCCACCAGGACCTAAACCTGGCGCGTATGCCAATTCCGCCACGCCCGCGTGGCAGCCCGGACGCACCGGGCTTAACGCGCGACCAATGCTGCGTCGCTCCTAGATTCTATGATCGTTCGCGTGGCGGTAGGAGAGGTCAGGCCGGGCTACGAACTGTGGCGGCCGAATCGGGAAAAAGCTGGGTCGGTCACGACCAAGTTCGTGCTGGTCTTTTTGCTTGCCGCGACGGCCGCGCTCGCGACCCTGATTGCGATCACCGGTTTCTCGCTGATGACCGGCGGCAGCGGCATGGGGGTCATCTGCTTGATCTATGCCGCGCTCTACGCCTTCTTCGCCTTCCTCGTCTTTCGCTGGAGCCGCGGCATCCTCCCGGTCGCCGCCGCGCTCTCGATGATCCTGGCAATCCTCTGCGCGGTCGGCGCCAACAGCTGGTTCGCCCGCGACAAGGCCGGCTTCGACGAAGGGCTGCTCCCCTCCCCCGTGATCGGCACGCTGGTCGTCATCCTCGCCCTGTTGCAGCTGGTTCTGATCGCCGTCGCCCTCTACGGCTTCAACCAGAACTGGCACGTCGAGGAGGAGCGCCCGATCGGCTACGGCGAGGACTACGGCGCCGGCGCCTCGCCCGACGACGGCGACCTGCTGCCGGCCTGACTCCCGAACCCTGCCGATGCCGGAGGCGGGAGTCGAACCCGCACGCCCTTTCGGACAATTGATTTTGAATCAATCATGTCTACCGTTCCATCACTCCGGCGCGGCCCAAACGATAGACGCAATAGGCGCGAACTTTCTGAGCGTCGTTCGTTCGCTCGGCCCGGAATAGACTGACCGCGGTAGCTATGCGCATTCACCACCTCAACTGCGGGACGCTCTGCCCCAACGGGGCACGGTTGATCAACGGCGAGGGTGGCTTGCTCGAACAGGGCCGGGTCGTCTGCCATTGCCTGCTGATCGAGACCGATGACGGTCTCGTCCTGCTCGACACCGGCTTCGGCACCGAGGACACGCGCAACCCACGTCAGCTCGGGCCCGTCTTCGCGATCATGCGGCCGCGGGCCGAGCTCGGCGAGACGGCGCTGAAGCAGGTCGAGGGACTTGGCTTTAGAGCGGACGACGTGAAGCAGATCGTCACCACCCACCTCGACCCCGACCACTCCGGTGGCCTGCCCGACTTCCCCGAGGCCGAGGTCCACATTTTCGGGCGCGAGCTCGATGCGGCGATGGAACCGCGCCTGCGCGACCGACCCCGCTACCTCCCCGTGCACTGGAAGCACAATCCCAAGTGGGTCCGCCACGACGGCGAAGGCGACGAGTGGTTCGGCTTCGGTGGCGTGCGCATCCTGCCCGACCTCGGCAGCGAGGTGCTGCTGATCCCCCTGGCCGGGCACTCGCTGGGCCACAGCGGCGTCGCGATCAAGACCGACGACGGCTGGCTGCTGCACTGCGGCGACGCCTACTTCCACCACGACGAGCTCGCCTCCCCCCCCTCCTGCCCGCCCGGCCTGCGCTTCTTTCAGAACCTCAACAACGCCGACCGTCGCCGGCGCCTGGAAAACCAGGAGCGGTTGCGTGAGCTGGTCGTCCGCCACGGCGAAGAGGTGCGCATGCTCTGCTCGCACGACCCGCAGGAGCTGGACCTGGCGCAGGCGGCCAGCAGCGCGACCGCGGCGTGAGCGGCTCGGCGCCCGAGAAGCTCTGGGAGCCGCCCGCCGAGTTGGTCGAGAACTCGCGCCTGCGCGAGTTCATGCGCTGGCTACAGGCCGAGCGCGGGCTCGGCTTCGCCACCTACGACGAGCTCTGGCAGTGGTCGGTTGACGACCTCGAGGCCTTCTGGTCGGCGATCTGGGACTTCTTTGGGGTGCAGGCCGACGGCGAGTACGAGCGGGCGCTGGGCAGTCGCGAGATGCCGGGCGCAGAGTGGTTTGCCGGCACCAGCCTCAACTACGCCGAGCACGTCTTCGCCGGTAAGGACGACGCCGAGACGGCGATCCTGCACGCCTCCGAGCTGCGCGAGCTCGGCGAGCTGAGCTGGGGCGAGCTGCGCGCCCAGGTCGCCGCCGCCGCGGCCGGTCTGCACGCGCTCGGGGTCGAGCGCGGCGACCGCGTCGTCGCCTACATGCCGAACATCCCCGAGGCGATCGTCGCCTTCCTCGCCACCGCTAGCATCGGCGCAATCTGGTCGAGCTGCTCGCCCGACTTCGGCCCGGCCAGCGTGATCGACCGCTTTGCCCAGATCGAGCCCAAGGTGCTCTTCGCGGTCGACGGCTACCGCTACGGCGGCAAGGACTTCGACCGGCGCGAGACTCTGGCCAAGCTGCAGGCGGAGATGCCGAGCCTGGTGCGCACCGTCGTCCTGCCCTACCTCAATCCCGAGCCCGACCTGGAGCCGCTGCGCGACGCGATCCGCTGGGACGAACTTCTCGCCCCGGGCGAGGGCAGCGAGCTGCGCTTCGAGCGAGTCCCCTTCGACCATCCGCTCTGGGTCCTCTACTCCTCCGGCACCACCGGTCTGCCCAAGGCGATCGTGCAGTCGCAGGGCGGCATCCTGCTCGAGCATCTGAAGAAGCTCCACCTCCACGTCGACGCCCACCCCGGCGACCGCCTCTTTTGGTTCACCACGACCGGCTGGATGATGTGGAACTTCCTCGTCTCGGGACTGCTGACCCGGGCGGCGATCGTGCTCTACGACGGCAATCCTGGCCACCCCGACATGGGGGTCCTCTGGGACCTCGCCGAGCGGGCCGGGGTCACGATGTTCGGCACCAGCGCCGCCTACATCGCCGCCTGCATGAAGGCCGGGGTCGAGCCTGGCGCCGGCCGCGACCTCAGTCGCCTGGGGGCGGTCGGCTCGACCGGCTCGCCGCTCTCGCCCGAGGGGTTCGACTGGATCTACGAGCAGCTCGGCGCCGACACCTGGCTCTTCTCGACCAGCGGCGGCACCGACCTCTGCACCGCCTTCGTCGGCGGCTCCGCTCTGCTGCCGGTATACCGCGGCGAGCTGCAGGGACGGGCGCTGGGGGCGGCAGTCGAGGCCTGGGATGAAGACGGGGCGCCGGTGATCGACGCGGTCGGCGAGCTGGTCGTCACCAAGCCGATGCCCTCGATGCCGATCTACTTCTGGGGCGATCCCGACGGCAGTCGCTACCGCGAGAGCTACTTCGAGCTCTTCCCCGGCGTCTGGCGCCACGGCGACTGGATCGAAATCACCTCACGCGGCACGGCGGTGATCTACGGCCGCTCGGACTCGACGATCAACCGTTCCGGCATCCGCATGGGCACCAGCGAGATCTACCGCGCCGTGCTCAGCCTCGACCAGATCGTCGACGCCCTCGTCGTCGACGTGCCCCGCCCCGGCACCGAGGGCTGGATGCCGCTCTTCATCGTCCTCCGCGAGGGCGCCGAGCTCGACGACGAGCTGCGCAAGGAGATCGCCCGGCGGGTGCGCGCCCAGTGCTCGCCGCGCCACGTCCCCGACGAGGTCTTTGTAATCGACGCGGTGCCGCGCACGCTCAGCGGCAAGGCGCTCGAGGTGCCGGTGAAGCGGATCCTGATGGGCACCCCGGCCGCGCAGGCCGCCAGCCGCGACTCGCTCGCCAACCCGGCGGCGCTCGACTACTTCACCGAGATGGCGGCGCGGCTGCCGAGCTGAAGCGAGCGCCGGCGCGATCCGTCCCGCGTCGCCCGCAGGCCAGCCAGCACCGCAAAGCCCCAGCCGGCGGCGACGAGGATGCCGCCGAGCACATCGCTCGGGTAGTGCCAGTCGAGCGCCATCACCGAGCAGCCGACCGCGACGACCAGACCGGTCCCGACCAGCCCCACCGCCGGGCGCCACTCGCGCGGGACGACGAAGGCGAAGGCGATCGCGAGCGAGGCGACCGCGGTCGTGTGGCCGCTGGGGAAGGAGTTGGCGCCGATCTGTTCGTAGCCAAGAAGCGCCTCGAAGCGGGGATGGGCAAGCAGGGACTTGAAGAGCTGCGTGCTCAGGTTGGCGCCGGCGACGACGAGGACGGCCGCGAGAGCAGCGTCCGGACGGTGACGCTTCAAAGCGATTCCGCATGCAATCGCCAGCAGCGGCAGCAAGGCACCGAGGTCGCCGAGCAGGACGATGCCAGCCGCGAGCGAACCGGTACGGGAGCCGCGTTCGGCGAAGTGGCCGAGCAGGACGGCGTCGAAGTGCTGGACCGAGCCGGACCGGTGGACCAGGACGGCGAGGATCGCGAAGCCGACGATGCAGGCGAGGCAGCCGGCGAGCGGGGCTCTGACGTTGCGCGCCAAGCCCGGAACGGTAGCGATGGACTCAGGCAGGCGTGACCGGGTTGCGCCGCGTGGCAAAGGAGCGGTCTTTGCCGCTAGTCATGGCGAAGCGCTTGATCAGGTCGTCGCGCAGCTCGGTGGGGTCGATCACCGCGTCGACGACGAGCTCGGAGGCGAGGTGGAGGAGGTCGATGTCCTCGGCGTATTCCTCGCGCTTTTGCGCGACGAACTTCTCCCGCTCGGCCTCGTCGGAAATCGCCTGGATCTGGTTGTAGAAGACGGCGTTGACGGCCGCCTGGGGGCCCATCACAGCGATCGAGGCACCGGGCAGGGCGATGCAGCAATCGGGCTCAAAGGCCGGGCCGGCCATCGCGTAGAGGCCGGCGCCGTAGGCCTTGCGCACCACGACCGAGATCTTCGGCACGGTCGCTTCGGAGACGGCGCTGATCATCTTCGCCCCATGGCGGATGATCCCCTGGCGCTCGACCGCGGTCCCGATCATGAAGCCAGGCACGTCGGCGAGGAAGAGCAGCGGCAGGTTGAAGGCGTTGCAGGTCTGGATGAAGCGGGCGGCCTTGTCGGAGGAGTCGACGAAGAGGACGCCGCCCGTGTAGCGCGGTTGGCTGGCGACGATCCCGATCGCGCGACCGTCGATGCGGGCGTATCCGACCAGCAGCTCTTTCGCCCAGCGCTCGTGAACCGGGAGGAAGCTGTCGGCGTCGATCAGCGAATCGAGCAGCTCGCGCATGTCGAAGGGCTGGTTCTCGTCGGCGGGGACGATCTCGGCGATCGGCCTTTCGGAGGCGGGCGCGGCGGGCGAAGCGGGCGGCGGCTCCTGGCGCCAGTTGCCCGGCATGTAAGAGAGGTAGCGGCGGGCGAGGTCGATCGCCTCGGTGTCGCTCTTGACGAGGAAGTGGCCGCAGCCGGAGACGCCGGTGTGCATCCGCGCCCCGCCCATCTCGTCGAGGCTGACCTTCTCGCCGATCACCATCTCCGCCATCCGCGGTGACCCCAGGTACATCGAGGCGTTGCCCTCGCGCATCACGACGACATCGCAGAAGGCCGGGATGTAGGCGCCACCGGCGGCGCTGGGGCCGAAGAGGAGGCAGATCTGCGGGACCTGACCGGAGAGGCGCACCTGATTGTGGAAGATCCGCCCGGCGCCGCGACGCCCCGGGAACATCTGCACCTGATCGGTGATCCGAGCCCCGGCCGAGTCGACCATGTAGACGAGCGGGATCTGCAGTTTCAGCGCCCGCTCCTGGATGCGGAGGATCTTCTCGACCGTCTTCGGCCCCCAGGAGCCGGCCTTGACGGTCGGGTCGTTGGCCATCAGGGCGACGCGGCGGCCGTCGATCAACGCCAGGCCGGTGACGACGCCGTCGGCGCCCAGGCCCTCCTCGTTCCAGTTGGCGAGCAGCGCCTCCTCGACGAAGGAGTCGGCGTCGACGAGGCGCTCGACCCGCTCGCGGACCGGCAGCTTCCCTTGCTCGGCGGTCTTCTCGTGATGGCGCTCGGGGCCGCCGGAGTAGGCGGCGCCAAGCGCCGCGGCGAAGTCGCTCATCGCCGCAGCCTAAAGGTCCTGGCTGGCTCGCCAGTCGACGGGGCCGGCGCGCAGGACGTGGGCGCCGAGGGGGCGGCCGAGGACCTCCTGCGCGGCCCGCGAGGCAGCGATCAGCCTCGGCAGGTCGATCCCGGTCTCGACGCCCATCTCGTGCAGCATCGAGACGACGTCCTCGCTGGAGACGTTGCCGGTCGAGCCAGGGGGCACCGGGCAGCCGCCGAGCTCGCCGAAGCTCGACTCGAAGGACTCGACCCCCTCTTCGAGCGCGGCAACGACGTTGGCGAGCCCCTGGCCGCGGGTGTTGTGGAAGTGGGCGGTCAGCTCGACATCGTCGAGGCGCTCGCGGGCAGCGGCGAAGAACTCGTGGACCTGGCGAGGGTTCGCCATCCCGGTCGTGTCGCCGAAGCCGACCTCCTCGCAGCCGGCGGCGCGGAGCCGCTCCGCAATCTCGAGGACCCGCTCGGGCGGGACCGCGCCCTCGTAGGGGCAGCCGAAGGAGGTGGCGATGACGCCCTCGCAGCGCAGTCCGGCCTCGCGCGCGGTCGCGAGAGTCTGCTCCAGGCCGGCGAGCGAGTCGGCGACCGAGCGGTTGACGTTGCGCTGATTGTGGGTCTCCGAGGCGGAGAGGAAGACGCTGATCTCGTCGAAGCGGTCGCGCATCTCGAGGGCGCGCTCGAGGCCGCGCTGGTTGGGGATCAGGACCGAGAAGGCGACGCCCTCGCGTCGCTCGACCGCGGCGAGCACCTCGGCGGCGTCAGAGAGCTGAGGGATCACGTCCGGGCGGACGAAGGAGGTGATCTCGATCCTGCCGACCCCGGTCGCCGTGAGCAGGTCGATCAGTCGCACCTTGTCGGCCGTCGCGATCGTCTCCGGCTCGTTCTGGAAGCCGTCGCGCGGGCCGACCTCGCGGATCCGGACGCGGCTCGGCAGATCGACCATGACTGGAGCTTACGTCGCCCCAGCCACCGGGCGGCGCGGAGTCGCGCCCAGCTGCGCCGTCACCGCGATCAGCGTCCGCCTCACGTAATCGGGTTCGTATCTGACCTGCTCGTGAGTGAACCGAAGCGGCGTGCAGCCGGCGGCGATGTGGGTCTGATCGCGCACCAGGTCCTCGGCCTGCTGGGCCGGCGTTCGGTGGTAGGTGAGGCCGTCCGTCTCGACGACGAATTTCAGATCCGGCCAGAAGAAGTCGACCCTGAAGCCGTTCACGTACTGTCGCGTGCGGGGCAGCGGCAGGCCTACGTCACGCACGATCGGCAGAAAGTAGCGCTCCAGCTCGGAATCGGTGAGCCGAAAGGTGCGCCGGTCGAGCGCCTCGCGAAGGCGAGCGACGCCGCGTTGGCCGCGGTAGCGATGAAGGGCGCCGCGCAGCTTCGGCGGCGTCGTCAATCCAAGCTTGTCCGCTTCGCTGACCTCGCGTTCGATACCCCTCCGATCCAGCCCTGCCGCCCGATCGATCAGCGTCCGCACCACGCTCGTCACCGGGATCCCGTCCCGGACGGTCAAGTCCCGTGGCGGTAGCGAGCGGCGGTGAATCTCGATTCCAGGCCGTTCGCGGTGGGAGACCGCCGTGGCCGATATGTCGATCTTCCGCCCCCTCGGGCTCTCGAACCCCCAAAGATCTGCCGCGCTCGCGTGACTCAAAGCTGCGCCCGAGCCACAG
>DATBAV010000022.1:0-51157 GCA_036271315.1 Solirubrobacterales bacterium
CTGGGCATCGGTCAACCCTCGTACGGCGGGGCGACGCCCCAGCCCCAGTGGGGGACGGGGGCCTCGGTGACGAGGTCGTCGGCGTCCGGGGCGGAGTTGTGCATCGCGAGGCGTGAGCCCCACTCGCCGTAGCCGATGATCGCGGCGCGGAACTCCGGGTCGGCGGGGAGGTCGGCCTCGTCGGCCGCCTGGCTCAGCAGGTTGACGAAGAGGCGGCGCTGCTCCGGCGTGATCGCCAGGCCGCGGTGGTGGGCGAGCATCGCCGGGTAGCCGCCGAGCTTCGCGGTGTACTCGGCCGGGCCGCCCATCACCTCGACCCACCAGGCGAGGACATGGTCGCGATGCTCGCGGCTGACGCTGCCGCCGAACATTCCGACCAGCGAGCCCTCCTCTTCGATCAGGTCGTAGAAGCGCTCGAGCCAGCGCTTGAACGCCTCCGTCCCGCCGCCCCATTCGTAGATCGTCGGCGTCTCGGCCACAGGGTCGAAGGATGACAGGGTTTGACATGTGACCATTTAGTCACCTATTGTCGTCCCCATGATCGACGACGTGTTCAAGGCCTTGGCGGATCCCACCCGCCGCCGCCTGCTCGACGAGCTGTTCGAGCGGGACGGACAGACCTTGAGCGCGCTCGAGCAGCGGTTGCCGATGTCCCGGTTCGGCGTCGCCAAGCACCTGAAGGTGCTGGAGGGCGCGGGGCTGGTGACGACGCGGCGGCGCGGGAGGGAGAAGCTCCACTTCCTCAACCCGGTGCCGATCCGCGAAGTCCACGACCGCTGGGTCAGCAAGTACGCGGAGCCCTGGGCCTCGGCCCTGACGGAACTGAAACGAGACCTCGAGGAGGAGGATCAGCGATGAACGACGAGCAGCTCTACACGGTGGTCGGCGGGCGCGGCACCTTGACCGCGTTCGAGATCTACATCAAGACCAGCCCCGAGCGCCTCTGGGAGGCGATCACCGACGACGGGATGCGCAAGCGCTACAGCTTCGGCGTCGGCACCGAGTCCGAGTGGACGCAAGGATCGAAGTACAGCGCCGGCGTCCCCGGCGTGATCGACATCTCCAGCGGCGAGAACGTCGAGGTCGACCCGCCCCGGCGCCTGGTCCAGACCTTCACCGCGCTGTGGAGCGAGGACGTCAGGCGCGAAGGCACCTCGCGGGTGACCTGGGAGATCGTGCCGATCGGCGATGACTCCTGCCAACTGCGGGTGACTCATGATCAGCTCGACCCGGAAGCCAACTCCGAACTCTGGGGCGGCTGGACGATGATCCTCTCCGGCCTGAAGACGCTGCTGGAGACCGGCGAGGAACTGACCACGCCGGGATCGCTGCGCTACTCCGAGCAGGGAAGCGAGGCCTGGTCGGCGTAGGCGCTCAGACGACGCCGAGGTCGGCCCATGCTGCGGCCGGTCTCGGCGATCGCCTGCTCGGCACCGATGACGGGGAGTCGACTCGGCTAGGCGAGCAGGCCGACGGCGAGCAGCAGTACACCGGCCGTTGCCACGGCGCCGCCGCACGCCAGCAGCCAGCGCCTGCGGGCGATGATCGAGACCGACGCCAGCACGATCCCGACCTGGAGGCCCACCTCGGCCAGCTCGTAGTCGAGGTGCTGAGTGTTGGCGTGATCGGCTTCGTCTTCGTCAGCCTGGATCTCAGCGTTGCCGCTGGCGATGTCGATCTTGACCCTGTTGCTCTCCAGCCGGGCGGAAGTGTCGGCCCGGTGGGTCTCACCGGTGACGACCTCCTTCACCGCCTCGTTGGAGAGAAAGGTCGCCAGTGCGAGGAAGGCGGCCATCACGGCGACCGCGAGCGCAGCGTTACGCCCGTAGTGCGGCTCGCCGTGGCCATCGCGCGCCGCCGCGACCCGGTGCCCCTCCTCGAACCGCTCGTATGACCGATGGGCCTCCAAAGGCCAGTTAACCGCCGAGCCCGAAGTCTCCGCGTCGCCCCTCGGGCACGAGGTCGACGTACTGGCGATGCCGCTGGATGTAGTCGTTGACGAAAGGACAGAAGGGCAGCACCGCCAGGCCACGATCTCGCGCGTCCTGCAGGGCGAAGGAGATCAGCTGGCTGCCGAGCCCGCGGCCCTCGAACTCTTCGTAGATCTCGGTATGTACGAGCTCGATCGATTCGGGGTGCAGCCGGTACTGCAGGAGCCCCGCCCGCCTGCCGTCGACGCGAATCACATAGCGCTGGCTATCGACGTCGTCGGCGATCACGATCTGGGCAGCACTCATGCCTGGCACCCTAGTGATCGGATTTCAATCCAAGAAGGAGAGCTAGATGTGGATTCAGCGAACGATCCGGCTCGCCGCACA
This sequence comes from Solirubrobacterales bacterium, assembly GCA_036271315.1. GTDB lineage: Bacteria > Actinomycetota > Thermoleophilia > Solirubrobacterales > 70-9 > VRUE01. Next base: position 2,319 of record DATBAV010000022.1, read on the forward strand.
GCCACGCGGCTTTCACCTGGTCACCACGGAGGTGCTCGATGCGCTTCCCGAGCTGGGCGAGATCTCGGTTGGGATTTTGCACCTGCTGATCCAGCACACCTCGGCCTCGTTGGCGCTGAGCGAGAACGCCTCGCCGGAAGTGCGTCACGACTTCGAGGCCTGGTTCGACCGGGCGGTTCCCGAAGGCGCTCAGTACTGGACGCACACGCTGGAGGGTGATGACGACATGCCCGCCCATATAAAGGCGGCACTACTGGGTCCGTCGCTGACCCTGCCGCTGAGTGGCGGCCACCCGGCGCTGGGGACGTGGCAGGGCATCTACCTTTGCGAGCACCGCGACCACGGCGGCTCTCGCTCGCTGGTCGCCACCGCCTGGGGCGAGCCAGCGTAGCCGCGCCGCCAGCCAGCGACACAAGCTGTTTACACCGCGGCTTCATCTCGTTCACATGCAGTCGCCCGGCGCGCCATACGTTGCGCCCGCTGCCGGCACCAGGGATCGGTGGCATGCCGAACAGGAGCCACCGATGACCGTGATTGCCGTCCGTCCTTCCGTCTCCGGGCCCGTCCGCGAGCGCCGATTCCGCGTCCTTGCGGTCGCCTTCCTCGCCGCTGCGGTGGCGCTCCTGGCACTGACCGCGGCATCCGCCGAGGCGCTCACCGGGGTCGACCTGGCGACCTACAAGCGCGTCGGCCGCCACGACCTGCCGGAGCCGACGCGCACCGCGGCGCCGGCCGGCAGCCTGCTCGCCCAGGAGGCCTCGGGAGTCACCTATGACTGGGACACGGACAGCCTCTTCGTCGTCGGCGACGGCGGCACCTCGGTCGTCCAGGTCAGCAAGACCGGTGCCCTGATCGACTCGATGACCCTGGCCCCCGGCGGCAGCCCGCAGGGCACGACCTTCTACGACACCGAGGGCATCACCTACATCGGCAACGGCGAATTCGTCATGACCGAGGAGCGCGACCGCCAGCTCGTCCGCTTCACCTACGCGGCGGGCACGACGCTCACCCGCGAAGAGACCAAGACGGTCAAGCTGGGCACGACGATCGGCAACATCGGCCTCGAGGGCGTCACCAACGACCCGACCAGCGGCGGCTTCGTCGTGGTCAAGGAGACCGAACCGGAGAGCATCTTCCAGACCGACATCGACTGGGACGCCGGCACGGCGACGAACGGCTCGCCGACGAGCGCCGAGTCAACCAACCTCTTCGAACCGGCCCTCGCCGGGACCGCCGACTTCTCCGACGTCTTCGCGCTCTCCAACCTCTCGACGCTGAGCGGCCCGGAAGCGAGCCACCTGCTGATCATCAGCCAGGAATCGGGCAAGATCGTCAACGTCGATCGCTCCGGCAACGTCTCCAGCTCGCTGACGCTCGTCTCCGATCCCGGCAACCCGCTCTCGATCCCGGAGCAGACGGACGAGGGCGTGACGATGGACGATGCCGGCAACCTCTACGTCGTCAACGAGAACGGCGGCGGCGACGCGAACCATCCACAGCTCTGGGTCTTCGAACCGTCGACGGAATCGAACCTGGCGCCGACCGGGGTGACGCTCATCCACCAGACGACCTCGCTGGCGGAGAACAGCAGCACCTCCACGCGGGTCAAGGTCGCTGGCGTCGAAGTGGCCGACGACGGCCTCGGCGAAAACGCGCTGAGCGTTACCGGTCCCGACGCGAGCTCGTTCGAAGTCGACAGCAACGGCCTCTACCTGAAGGCCGGCACCACGCTCAATCACACGGCGAAGAGCAGCTACACGGTCAGCGTCACAGTCGACGACGCCTCGGTCGGCAGTAGCCCAGACGCGACGAGCGCGCCCTTCACGCTGACGATCACCCCGGTCTCCGGCGCCGGCGCGGCGGCCGCGGTCGCCGTCACCGAGGTCTCGCCATGGTCCAGCGGCGGCAGCCCCTACGCCGCCGACTGGTGGGAGCTGACCAACACCGGGACGACGACGGTTGACCTGACCGGTTGGAAGATCGACGACGAATCGAACTCCGCCGCCGCCGCGGTGGCATTGAACGGCGTCTCCAGCCTGGCCCCCGGGCACTCGGCGGTGTTCGTCGAAGGCGACGCCTCCAAGGTCACTGCCTTCGAGGCCGCCTGGTTCGGCGGCAGCCCGCCGGCTGGCTTCCAGATCGGCACCTACAGCGGCTCCGGCGTCGGTCTCAGCACCGGCGGCGATCAGGTCAACGTCTTCGACGGGACCGGCGCGCACGTCACCGGCGTCGCCTTCGGCACCTCGACCACGGGCCAGACCTTCGACAACTCCGCCGCCCTGGGCAGCGCCACCGGACCAGTACCGACGATCTTGACGCTGAGCGGCTCCGGCGTCAACGGCGCCTTCACGGTCGGCGCCGAAACCGGCTCGCCGGGCACGGCCGCTGTGCGAACCCCCGTCGCCGTCACCGAGGTGGCGCCGTGGGGCAGCAGCGACCCCACCTACGCCGCCGATTGGTGGGAGCTGACCAACAACACCGGCGCGACGATCGACCTGACCGGCTGGAAGATGGACGACGAATCGAGTTCCTTCGCCAGCGCCGTGGCGCTGAACGGAGTCAGCACCCTGGCGCCGGGCAAGTCGGCGATCTTCGTCGAAGGCGACGCGACCAAGGCGACGGCGTTCACTAGCTTCTGGTTCGGCTCGAGCGTCCCGGCCGGCTTCCAGATCGGCACCTACAGCGGCTCCGGCGTCGGGCTCAGCTCGAGCGGCGACGCGGTCAACGTCTTCAACGCCGACGGCGCCCACCTGACCGGCGTCGGCTTCGGCTCCTCGACGACCAACTTCTCCTTCGACAACGCCACCGGGCTGGGCAGCTTCACCGCGCCCCTGCCGACGCTCTCGACGCTCAGCCTCGCTGGCGTCAACGGCGCCTTTGTCGCCCATGATCAGACCGGCTCGCCGGGAACGATCGCCTCGCCGCCGCCCCCTCCCGCGGTGAAGATCACCGAGGTCTCCCCGACCAGCAGCAGCAACGGGACGTATGGCGCCGACTGGTGGGAGCTGACCAACACGGGGTCGGCGACCGTCGACCTGACCGGCTGGAAGATGGACGACGAATCGAACGCATTGGCGAACGCGGTGGCGCTGAATGGGGTCAGCAGCATCGCTCCCGGCCAGTCAGTGGTCTTCGTCGAAGGCGACGCGACCAAGGCCGCCGCCTTCGAGACGGCCTGGTTCGGCTCGAACGCGCCCGCCGGATTTCAGATCGGCACCTACAGCGGCTCCGGCGTCGGGCTCGGCTCCGGCGGGGACCAGGTCAATCTCTTCGACGGCAGCGGCGCCCGGGTCACCGGCGTCAGCTTCGGCGCCGCGACGACGGGCTTCACCTTCGACAATGCGGCCGGCCTCGGCAGCACGGCGCAGCCGCCGCAGACGATCTCGACGCTGAGCGTCGCCGGCGTCAACGGTGCCTTCAAAGCGGGCGCCGAGACCGGCTCGCCGGGGACGATCGTCTCGCCGCCGCCGGTCGGGCCGCTGCTCTCCACCGATACGCCGGCCTTCCCGGCGCAGGCGGTGGGAACGATCGGCCCCGGACAGTGGGTGACCCTGACCGACAGCGGTGACGCAAACGTGCAGATCGCCCGCGTCGCGATCGACGAGGCAAACGAGGAATCGGCCGGCGATTTCCTGCTCTCCGCCGACCACTGCACCGGCGAAACGCTTGTTCCGGGCGGCACCTGCTGGGTGCAGGTCCGTTTCGCTCCCGGCCGTGAAAACGCAACCTCGAGCGCCAACCTGGCGATCAGCTCGAACGTGCCCGACAGCCCGACCTTGGTGTCGCTGAGCGCGACGAGCGTCGGCCTGCCGCAGGGCCCCACGGGACCCGAAGGACCGCAGGGCCCGGCCGGTCCCTCTGGTCCGGAAGGACCCGCCGGTCCGAAAGGCGCTCAGGGTGCGACCGGTAAAGAAGGTCCCCGAGGCGCGACCGGCAAAGAAGGCGCCCGAGGCCCGAAGGGCGATACCGGTCCCCGCGGCCCGCAGGGTGCCACTGGCCCGCGAGGCCCGCAGGGCATCCCCGGCAAGGACGGCACCTTCTACTTCTCCGCCAGCGACACCACCCTGTCTGCCCGTCGCGGACGAACCGTGAACGTGCCGCTGCGCCTGGCCAACGCCACCACCACCTCGACACCCCGCTCGACCGCGACCGCCTCGGCGCCCGGCGCCCTGCACCTCCAGGGCCCGAGCTCGATCAAGATCTCCTCGCTGCGGGCCGGCGAGCGCCGCACCGTGCAACTGCCGCTGAACGTGGGCAGCAAAGCCGAACCGGGCCGCTACACCGTGAAGGTGCAGCTGCAGATCGGCGGCCGGACGGGGACCCGCGCGGTCACGGTTCTCGTCACGAAATAGTCCACTGGAACAACTGCCGGCCCGGGTTTCCGCCGGGCCGGCGGTCGCAGGTCGGGATAATCCGCCGATGCGCGCTCCGCGATCACTGCGGCTCGCCCTGTTCGCTGCCTGCACCGCTGCCGTAATTTGGGCGCTGCCCTGTGGCTCGGCAGAGGCGGCGGGATCGGTTTGGGCGGTGACCGACCTCAACCTGGGCGCCCAGGAAACGCTCTTCGGCATGTCCTGCGACGCCGCCTCGGCCTGCGTCGGTGTCGGCCAGGAAGGCGTAATCGTCAACTCCTCCGATCCAACCGGGGGCGCCGGCGCGTGGGCTGCGTCCCATGTCGTCCTCGGCGAAAAACTGCGGGGGAACCTCCGCGGCGTCTCCTGCCCCTCGACTTCGCTCTGCGTCGCCGTCGACTACAGCGGCGGTGTCTACACCTCGACCGAACCGGCGGCCGGGGGCGGCGCCTGGAAGCCGACCCGGATCCCGAAAGCGAAGTCGCTTTACGGGGTCTCCTGCTCCTCGCCGAGCCAGTGCGTTCTGGTTGGCTTCGAAGGGGAGGTCGTCACCTCGAGCAATCCGACCGGCGGTGCCGATGCCTGGACGATCGCGCACCTGGCCGAACCGCTGGCCCTTCACTCCGTCTTCTGCACCGCCGGCCCGTTCTGCGTCGCCGGCGACACGGCCGGCAACCTCATCACCTCGACCGATCCGGCGGGCGGAGCAGCCGCCTGGGCCCTGACCGCCCAGCCCGCCGGGGAAAACCCGCTGCTCGGGGTCGCCTGCGCCGGCACCTCGCTCTGCGTCGCCGGAAACTCGGGCAACGTCCTCGTCTCGACCGCCCCAGGCAGCGGCGCCGCGGCCTGGCCGGCGACGCCGCTGCCGGCCAGGTTCCAGATCCTCGCCGCCTCGTGCCCGACCACGGCGCTGTGCGTGCTGAGCAGCAACAACGGGGAAGTGTCGGCGAGCACCAACCCGACCGGCGGCTCTGCAGCGTGGGCGACCGAGCACCTCATTCGCGGGATCACCAACGCTCTCTTTGGGCTCTCCTGTCCAAGCGAAGGCCTCTGCGTGGCCGGCGGCAAGTTCGGCCAGCTGGTCACGACGACCGACCCGGCGGCGACGGGCCAGCCCATCCCTCCACCGCCACTACCGCCCAATACCCAGCTGCGTCACCACCCGCCGCACCTGATCCAGCTTCGACCTCGCCAGGCCGCCCCCACGGTCTCGTTCCGCTTCTCGGCGCGCGGCGCCACCACCCTCTACCGCTGCCAGCTTGACAGCCGCCGTTCGGGGCTCTGCCGGTCCCCGAGGCACTACCGGGTCGGGGTCGGCCGCCACGTCTTCCGCGTCCGCGCCTTCGGGCCTGGAGGCGGCGACCCGACGCCGAGGCTCTTCCGCTTCGGGGTCAGTCGCCGGCCAAGCCGTTCGCGCCGCTGACCGATCAGCGCTTGGTCAGGCGCATGCGCAGACGCCTGACGAGCGCCGTCCCGCTGCTTGTCGTGAAGGCGATTCTGACTTCGGCCCGAACGGACCGGTTGCGTGCGAGATCCTGCGCGAGCGCTCCGGTGGGGGAGATCGCCAGCTTGACGATGCCCGCCCGGGAGACCCGGTGGCTGACTTCCTTGACGTGCTTGCCGGAGAGCGTCAGCTCGCCCGGCCCGGAGACGTCGATTGCGACCTTCGCCTTGCCCCGACGACGGTCCCGTTCCCGGGCGACGACGTTGAGCCACGAGTTGAGAGGGGTGAGGGGGGTCGAGGCGGTCGCCGGGGTAATCGTCACGGCCCCTTCGCACGCTCCGTCGACCGGATTGTTCTCGGCATCGCCTGAGTAGGTCGCCTGCCAGCGGTAGGTGCCCGTCTGCGTCGGCGTGAACTTGGCCGACTCGTAGGAGCCGTTGCCGGAGACCCGGGCGGTGCTGCTTGCCAGGGGAGTCCCCGCGCAGCCCTTGCTCCCCGGCCCGTAGAGGTCGATGCCGACCGTGCCGGTCGGAGCGTTCGCCCCGGCCAGGTCCGTGACGCCCTGAATGGTGCCGGCGTCGAGGTCGACCGCGGGAGAGGTCGAGAGGGTCGTGGGGGCGACGTCGGTGGCGAGCCCGAACGCCTCTTCGGCGCCTGGGATGAAGTTGCTCTGGATGTTGCCGCCGTCGATGTCGGCGCGCCCGATCGCTTCCGGTGGCTGGGCCTTGCCCCAGTAGACGTAGTTGGCGTCAACGGCGACGCCGGCAGGATGCGCGTTGGGGATGAATTCCTCTTCGATCGAGCCGCCGCTGAGGTCGGCGCGCCCAATCGAGTCGTTCATCGAGTTCGCCCAGTAGACGTGGCTCGGGTCGACCGCGACGCCGTAGGGGACGATCGGGTCGACGGGATCGATGAAGTCTTCTTCGACGCTGCTGCCGTCGAGACGGGCGCGGCCGATCGATCCCGAGCCGGACGTGTCGCCCCAGTAGATGAATTCGGAGCTTGCGGCCAGCCCGGCAAAGGCTTCGACGTTGGGAATGAATTCAGGCTCGACTTCGCTCCCGTCGAGCTTGGCGCGCCCGATCTCCCGTGGCCCTGGGCTGATCCAGTAGATGTGACCTTCGGCGACGGCGAGCCCCGTCGGTTCCGCCGCGGGGATGAAGTTCGCTTCGATGTCTGTGCCATCCAGGTTGGAACGGCCGATCGTGTTGGCCTGCTCATTTGCCCAGTAGAGGTGCTTGCCGTCGACCGCCACGCCCCACGGCTCCAGGGCGCCGGAGATCAAGTTGGGTTCGAGGCCACTGCCGTCGGGATTGGCGCGGCCGACCCTGTTGAGGTTGAGGCTTCCCCAGTAGACGTGGGCGCTGGCCTGCCCGGCGAGCCAGAGGCAGGCGATGACCGCCAAGGAGACTGTCAGGCCGATCGCCCTGGGCATCCGGATTGCGTTCGACGCGGCATTCATCGGACCCCCTATCGGTGGCCGAGCACGGGAGCTTTAGCGCAGGGGCCGGAAGTGTGCGCGCAGGAGGAAGATCGCCGCCTGTACGGCGAGTGCCGCCGCGACCGCGAGGCCGAAGGCGTCGGCACCGAAGCCACGGCCGTGGATGAGGGTCTCGACCAGCAGGATCGGCCCGGCGACGACCGGCAGCCCACCGAGCACCCCGGCGACGGCCATCCCCCAGCGCCGCCCCGCCAGGGAGACGGCGACCACGCAGAGCGGCGAGAGCAGGATCTTCGCCGCCAGCAGCGTCACCGCGGCAGGCTCGCAGATCGGCGCCGGCCCGGACCGGTGAGGCTCGGCTGTCGTCTAGTCGAAGAGGTCGCCGAGGAACCCGCGCTGCTCCCCGTCGTCCCGGTCAACTCGGCGCCCATCGTCGGAGTGGGCGCCGAGGTAGGTGCTCTCGGCGCTGATCAGGCGCTCGAGCTCACCCCGGTCGAGGAAGATGCCGTGGCAGGCGGTGCACTGGTCGATCGTGATGCCGTTGCGCTTGTAGGTGCGCATCGGCCCATGGCACTTGAGGCAGGTCAGATCGGTTGTCGTGTCGTTCACGGTCTCTAGGGGCCGCTGAATCCGCTCGCGTAGCAGGGGCCGCCGCCGCAATTATCGGTCTTGGGGATCGCCCCGTCGAAGAAGTCGGAGACGAGCTGCTGCTCGGCCGGCGTCGCCCGCGGCGCCCCGTGCGGGTCCGCGCCTTCGCGGTTCGGCACGTTTTCGTAGGGCGGCGGTTCGGTGCCGATCAGGCTGCCGGGATTGGCCGGGTCTTCGCGGATCGGCCCAGTGTCCCAGTAGTAGATGGCCGAGCCGGTATAGGGGTAGCGGCGGATCGTCGGCACGCCCCAGAGCACGTCGGTGTCCGGCCAGCGGCCTGGGAAGAGGACTGGCTGGTGGGCGCGGGCGCCGATCGTCCGTGCCTCGACGTCAGCCTGGTAGTCGCTCACCTGGTGGTCGCCGAAGGCGACGTCCATCAGCACCTGATGGGCCGGCGTGTCCGGTAGCGGATCGTCGGTGATCCGGTGCGCGTAGCCGTTCGGCTCGCCCCGGTCCCAGAGCATCTGGATCAGGTCGAGGACCAGCGGCCGCTCCGTTTCGTCGGGGTAGGAGGGGTAGAGCACGCCCGCGAAGGGGTCGAAGTCGACCGAGCGCGGCAGCAGCACCGAGTAGTTCATCGCCGGCACGCCCAGCGAGGCCCTGGTGAAGTCGGGCGCGATCGCGGTCAGGGCGCCGCCCATGATCCCGCCCTGGCTGTTGCCGTTGTAGAAGAGCGCGCTCGTGTCGAGCGCCGAGGGGCTCGCCGCGGTGCCGTCCTGATGGAAGGCCGGGGCGGTGGTGAAGCCGCTCGAGCTGATCATCGCCCGCCCGAGGAAGAGCTCGTCGAGCAGCCCCTGCTGCAGGCGATCGGGGATCGCCGGGAACCGCGACAGCTCCTGCAGGGCGGAGATCGCGACGGGGACGTCGCTTTCCGACATGCCGATCTCATCGGTCGCGCAGGTGACGATGTCGTGCGCCTGGGCGAGGCTGCGCTGCGGTGCCGAGGCGACCTCGCCGGCGCTGCCGAAGAGCCCGTGCCCGTAGAGCGAGAGCCTGCCGGATTGCGGCGGGCCGCTGACTGCCGACTCGGGCACGATGCAGTCGAAGTTGGCGGTCCAGGTGCCGTTCTGGATCGGCGTGCCGCCGGGGCCGAGCTGCATGGTCCCGCCCGGCCCGCAGTTCGGGAAGAGGTAGCAGGGCACTTCGAACGTGCCTTTGACGCGGCGGGCGATTTCGCCGGGGTCCGGGTTTTCTTCGATGCCGGTCACCTGGAAGCTCGGTGAGACGCCCTGCGGGATCCCGTCGGCGAGGTTGGTGTCGCCGAGCTGGGCGAAGGCGGCGTTGCGCATCGCCAGCACGCGGCCGGCGTTGTTGATGTCGCTGGCGACGGTGAAGTCCCAGGCCAGGTAGAGCCCGTGCCGGGAGATGCCCGAGCGCTGCAGTCGCCGGAAGATCGCTTCGAAGTGCGCCCGGCGCGCGTTGATCTCGGGTTGCTTGGAGGGCACTTTGTCGCGGTAGTAGCGGAAGGCGGTGGGAGCTTCGATCGCTTTGCCGGCGGCGTTGCGGAGGTTGCGCAGGGCGACGATGTAGCGGTGACCGGCGGCGAAGTTGACCGCCGGGTGGATCTCCAGCGCGGCTTTCGACGGGTCGGCGGCGAGCGAGTCGATCTCGACCCAGATCGGCCAGCGCTTGCCGGTCGTGGCGTCGATCACGACCACAGGCGCGTTGCCCTTGCGGTAGCGACCGATGTGGTTGATCGGCGCGGCGCCGGTGGCGCGGACGTCGGCGGCCGTTTCGATCCCCGGCACCTTGACCAGGATCGTCGCGCCCTGGCTGAAACCGTCCGAGGCGTTGTAGGCGTCGGCGGAGATGTGCGTGCCGAGGACGTTGGCCGGCATGCCTTCGGTCTTGAAGTCGATGCGCCGCCCGGTCGGGCTGCTCGCGTCCGGGACCGTGTAGTAGTCGTCGGGGAAGGGCAGCATGCAGAGCGTGTTGTCGGGCTCGGCGATGAAGTCGCAGTACTGAGCCTGCGAGGTGTCGACCGGCGGCAGCCCGGGTTTCGGCTTGCCTGGGTGGTGCCCGTGGTGCCATCGCGACTTGCCGGCGTGGTGCCACGGCGGCTTGCCAGAGCGATGCGCCGGCGTCGCCAGAACCGCGGCCGGCACGATCAAAACCACCAGGATCGCCGCGCAAGCGGCTCGCAACAAAGTCCTCATCGGCTTCCCTCCAACCCTCGGAGGTCGGCCCCCTGCGCGTTCCTCCCAATCGGAACTCGCCGGACCTCGAATCCGCCTTCGATGCTAACAGCCGCTTGCCGCGCCCTTGGAAGGCGCTTGCTCTCAATTTGACTTTCACCTAAGGTAAGCGAATTGCATCGACGAAGGGATCTCGGCCCTATGACATGGCGATTCGCGCCCAGCGCTCCGCGGCGACCGCCGATCGGATCCGCGATGCGGCCTGGACGCGCTTCTCGACCAGGAGCTACGACGAGGTGACCCTCGCCGAGGTCGCCGAGGCCGCGGCGGTCAGCGTGCCGACCGTGCGCACTCACTTCGGCCGCAAGGAGGACCTCTTCCTGGCCGGCTACGTCGCCTGGGGGACGGGGGCGGTGCGCAACCGCGAAGCGGCGCGGCGGGTCGATCCGCTGACGGCGGTCGGCCAGCTGCTGAAAGACTACGAGCGCCAGGGAGGGGTGGCGCTGCACCTGCTCGCCGAGGAGGATCGCTTCCCCGCCGTCAAGGAGATGACCGACGGCGGTCGCGCGTACCACCGCTGGTGGCTCGGCGAGGTCTTCGAGCAGCACCTCTCGCGGCTGACCTCGGCGACCCGGGAGCGCCGGCTCGCCCAGCTCTTCCTCGCCACCGACTTGATGAGCTGGAAGCTCCTGCGGCTCGACCTCGGCCTCTCGGCGCGGCGAACCGAGGCGGCGGTGCTGGAGAACGTCCAAGCGTTGGTGGCGGTGGAGTGATGGCGCGGATCCTGCTCTACACGAGCCCGGCCTCCGGGCACACGTTCCCGCCGGTGCCAACGGCGCTCGAGCTCCTCGCCCGCGGCCACGAGGTCACCGTTCGCACCGGGGCCGCCGGCGTCCCCGCGCTCAGGGACGCGGGGCTCGAGGCGAGCGCGGTCGACCCGCGGATCGAGGCGATCGAGGTCGATGACTGGCGGGCGTCGAACCCGCTGAGCGCGACCCGGCGCCTCTTCGCCGCCTTTGCCCGGCGGGCGGAGCTCGAGCTGCCCGAGATGCAGGCGGCTATCGCCGCCGAGGCCCCCGACCTGCTCTGGATCGACATCAACTGCATCGCCGCCTCCGCGGTGGCCGAGGCCTCGGGCCTTCCCTGGGCCCACTACCTGCCCTATCCGCATCCGCTCCCGGCCCACGGCGTCCCGGCCTACGGGCCCGGGCTCGCTCCTCCCGGCGGCCCCCTCGGCCGCCTTCGCGACAGCGCCCTGAACGCGGTCAACCGGGCGGCCTTTCGCTCGATCGTGCCGCCGTTCAACCAGCTGCGGCGCGGCCTTGACCTGTCGCCGTTCCCGCGCGGTGAGGATTTCTACCTCTCGGCGCCACTGTTGATCCAGTTCTCGGCCGAGCCCTTCGAATACCACCGTGACTGGCCCGCCAACGTGCGGCTGGTCGGCCCCGGTCTCTGGGATCCGCCGGCCGAGGACCCGAGCTGGCTGGCCGAGGAGGAGCGGCCGATCGTCGTGCTCAGCGCCTCGACTGAATTCCAGGACGACGGGGAGCTGATCGAGACCGGCCTCGAGGCCCTTGCCGCGGAGCCCTACGCGGTGGTCGCCACCACCGCCGCCCACGATCCCGCCCGCTTCCGCGTCCCCGCGAACGCGCGGGTCGAGCGCTTCCTTCCCCACTCGCCGATCCTGCGGCGGGCGAGCGCCGTCGTCTGCCACGGCGGCATGGGGACGACGCAGAAGGCCCTGGCCGCGGGCGTGCCGGTCTGCGTCGTGCCCTTCCTCCGCGACCAGTTCGAGATCGCGCGCCGGGTGACGGTGGCCGGCGCGGGGGAGAGCCTGCGCGCGAGCAGACTCTCCCCCGACCGGCTGCGCGCGGCCGTCGCCGCCGCGGTCTCGCGACGGCCCGGCGCCGAACGCATCGCCCAGGCCTTCCGGGCCGCCGCTGGCCCGGCGGGCGCCGCCGACGAGCTCGAACGGCTGCTGGATCGGTGGGACCGCCGGACCAAGAGCTGAGCGGCCCGTTCGGCGCCGGCGCGAGTCCGGGGTGAGCTGTCGCTCTCCCCTGGGCGACGGCGATGCACTGCAAAATATCCTCGCGTGGCCTCTGGAGAGAAAAGGGATCTGGCCCGGCGTGGATTCTCCGCTGCGACCACGATCGCCGAGCGCCACGGCCTGCGGTTCGCGGAACCGGCGGTCCTCCGTGACCGCGGCAACCTGCTTGTGCACCTGGCGCCGGCCCCGGTGGTCGCGCGGGTGGCGACGCTGACCGGGACCAGGCGGGCGGGAGACGACTGGTTGCGCCGCGAGGTCTCGATCGCCGGCTTCCTGGGCCGGGCCGGAGCGCCTGTTGTGGCGCCGAGCGCCGAGCTCGACCCAGGTCCACACACCCACGACGGCATCTCGCTCAGCTTCTGGGAGTACATCGAGGAGATCGACGCGCCGCTCGACGCGGCAGAGGCCGGGCACCGCCTGCGCGCCTGCCACGAGCTGCTGGCCGGCTACGAAGGGGAGCTGGAGCCGCTCGGGACCCTGGCCGAGGCCGAACGCTGGCTCGAGGAAATGGCCACGGAGGGACGGATCGACGCGGAGCAGGCCGCGAGATTGCGCCGCGACGCCGCGGAGGTTCGGAGGCGGATCGAGACGCTCGGCCTACCGATGCAGCCGGTCCATGGCGATGCCCACCTGGACAACGTGATCAACACCGCGTCCGGCCCGCTCTGGAACGACTGGGAGGACGCCTGCCTGGCGCCGCGAGCACTCGACCTCGGTTGCCTCGAGGCGGCGGCGTCGGTCTGGGGAGACGACCCTAAGCCGGTCGCAACGGCGCTCGCCGCCTACGGCGAGATCGACGCCGAGGTGCTCGCGGTCTTCGTTGCCGCGCGCCGCTTTCAGGGGACGATGTGGTCGGTGCTGCTCGACTGACTAGCCGGTCGATTGGGACCTCTCGCGCCCCGTCGCGCGTATAAAAGGCATGACGGCGAATCGCAGGCCGGTTATGGCTAGGTCAGGGGCGACGGCTCTGGCTCTGGCCGCGCTGGCTCTCACGGTCGGCGCCTGCGGCTCGGCCTCGGATGGGGGTAGCGCGGGCGAACCATCCGCGACCCCGGCGCGAGCGGTGGGGCATGGCTCGAAGACCCGCGACTGCGACATCGTCTTCATCGGGCCGGGCCCGGCCGATTGGCGCAAGGACACCGACTGGATCGGATCGTTCGGGGTCTCCCGCAGGTCCTTCTCGCAGGGCGCTTACGAGACGGACGGCAGCCTTTACCGGATCAAGACGCCGATGGTCGTCGAAGGCCACCGGCAGGTGACGATTTCAGTGCCTCGCGACGAGCGGGATCGACTCGGGATCCTCGGCGTTCACCCGCAGCCCTCCTACGCCTCGGTCACCTATGTCCCCTGCTCGGAAAAGCCGCGCACGGTGTTCGCGGCCGGATTCGAGCTGCGCGGCAAACAGCCCTTCACGCTTCAGGTTGAGATCGGCGATGGCTCCGCGCGCGAGCTCGTCGTCGGAGGGCCCTAGCGTGCCTGTGTAGCGTGCGAGCGGTGCGCGTCGCCACCTGGAACGTGAACTCGGTCAAGCAGCGGTTTCCGCGCCTGCTGCCATGGTTGGACGAACGGCGCCCGGACGTCGTTTGCCTACAGGAGACGAAGCTGACCGACGACGCTTTCCAGGCGCTTCTCCGGGATGAGCTGACGGGCCGGGGCTACGAGATCGCCGTTCACGGTGAGCTGTCCTGGAACGGCGTAGCGATTCTCTCGCGCGTGGGCCTGGAGGACGTCTCGCCGGGCCTCGCGGGCGCGCCGGGATTTCCGCATCCAGAGGCGCGCGCGGTGGCCGCCACCTGCGGCGGGATCCGGGTGCTGTCGGTCTACGTGCCCAACGGACGCGAGCCGGGTTCCGAGCACTACGAGTACAAGCTCGCCTGGCTGGCCGCGCTTCGCGACGCGGTGGCCGCGGGCCCCGAGGCGACGGTCGTCTGCGGCGACGTGAATATCGCCCCGACCGATGCGGACCTATTCGACCCAGAGGCCTACATCGGCCAGACGCACGTGACGCCGCCCGAGCGCGCGGCGCTGGCGGAGCTGCAAGCACTCGGCCTACGCGACGTCGTCCGCGACCGCTGGCCGAACGAGCGGATCTTTACCTACTGGGACTACCGCGCCGGAATGTTCCACCGAGACCTCGGAATGCGAATCGACCTGATCCTGGCCAGCGCCCCGGTCGCCGACCGCGTCCGCGCCGCCTGGGTCGACCGCCAAGCGCGCAAGGGCAAGGGTCCAAGCGACCACGCCCCAGTGATCGCCGACCTCGATGAGGCCCCGGATGGCGATATCGGGCCAGTCGTGCCGCCGCCATCGGCTCCGGTCACCAAGCGCGGTGCGGCCAAATTGCCGCAGTCGCCGTAGTCGGTCGGTGGAGCTAGGCGGGTTGAAACTATCGACTATAGGACAGGCAGGACGGTCGCACCCGGTCGGCTGTCGAGGATCAGGACCTCGGGGTCGCCGAGGAGGGGCGGAAAGCCAGGAAGCGCGCGAGCGCAGTCCGCCTGATATAGAGCCGACCATCCGAGTCTCCATGCTGTCCAGTCCGACCGCCACCGTTGTGCAGTGGGCGCTCACCTGCCAGGATTTGGCAAAGCTCGCCGATGACCAGACCGCCATGATGTCATCGGCAGTCGCGGCGCCGGCGTCTGCGACGCCTGTTTGAATCCGCCTGATGTTCAAGCTGCCTGAAGCGCCCACGGACCGACGTCGCCATAGGCGAACTAGGCCCGGCCTAGGGCTGACCTTCCAGGACAGCCTGCTTCGGCGGGTACATGGCTGGTATCCGTATGTAGAGGGATTTTCTGCCGATTACGTTGAGGAACAGGTCCTAGCGCGCCAAGGGGGCCGGATCGGCACAGTCTACGACCCGTTCGGAGGGTCTGGGACGGCGCAGCTTGTTGCGGCTTGCATGGGGATTCCGTCTTTTTATTCGGAGATCAACCCGCTTATGACCTTTGTTGCCGAGACCAAGGTTACGTCCGCGAGCTGGTGTCGGCGGAACATGCACATTGTGCAAGAGGTTGTCTCGGAATATCTCACCGCGCTTTCCAGTGATGAGTTCGCTGAGCAGGCTCATGAAGTAAATCTGTCCGACTACCATCAGGCTTTCCCCGGGCGCGATTTCTTTGAACAGCATCACCTCAAGGAGCTTTTGGCTTGTCGCGATGTCGCCGCAGAGATGGCGGGGGACAAGCCGCATCTTCTTGCGGTGCTCACTCTCGCCTGCGTGGCAAATGCCGTAGGCGCCTCGAATATGACGCGACGTGCTGACCTTCGTCGCCGGCGGCAGGATGAGTACAAGGATCGGGTGGTCGATGTGAGATCCATGGTGGCCAACTCTGTTCGCCAGATGACTGACGACATCTCCTACCTACCCGAAGCAATGGCTCCTTGTCATCTCGTCTCGGAAGACTGCAGAGAACTTAACGACACTGAGAGATGGGCGGAGGCGTTTGATTTTGGTATTACGTCCCCCCCCTACCTGAACGGAACAAACTATTTCCGCAACACCAAGATTGAGCTGTGGCTGATGGGCATGATTGCTGGGGAGCAGGACCTTGCGCAGTATCGAGCGAGAGCAATCACCGCTGGCATCAACAACGTGAGTGGCAAGGTCAAACATCAGTACGAGATTCCAGAGGCTGAGAGCGTTGCTGTCCAACTCGACAGCCGCGCAAAAGATCGCCGTATCCCGGAGATGGTGCGCCGCTACTTTTCAGATATGACGGACATGTTCATTTCCATACACAGTTGCCTCCGCCCGGGCGCCGATTTCGTGGTAGATATTGGTGACTCTCGGTTCTATGGCGTGCATGTCCCCACTGATCGGATACTGGCCCGCGTCGGAATCGAGGCCGGCTTCGAACTGTCCTCACGACGCGTTATAGCTGAACGACGATCACGCGATAAGACGCCCCTTAGCCAGGTCGAGCTGACATTTCGGAAGCCTCAAGTCAAATGACCGCCTCACTCAAATCTCGGATATCTAAATTCCAAGACGACCTACCCTATGTCGAGCGACCTTATTCGAGTCGTGCATGGGGACATGGTCTTCATTCACTGTGCTCGTATCAAGGCAAGCTTAAGCCCTCGATAGCTCATTGGTTGATCCGTGAATTTGTGCCGAAGAAAGGATCCGTTCTCGATCCCCTGGGAGGCATCGGAACGGTCGCATTCGAGGGCGCGCAGCAGGGGCGCCATGCAGTGTCGAACGACAAGAGTCCCCTGGCTGCAATTGTGGCTCGAGCGAAGCTAGATCCCCCGCCAATAAATGTGGCCCTAGAGGCCTTGTCGCGACTCGGTAAGCGCATGAATGGCGTAACTCTTGAGGCTAGTGATCGACAGGCGGCGGACTTCGGCCTCAATGCGACAGTGCGCGACTATTTCCATCCAGAAACTCTTGACGAGATTCTGAAGGCTCGAAAGGTGCTAGCCCTCTTCCCTCCAGTGGAGAGTGGCGAATACTTTGTTTGGGCCTGCCTCCTGCACGTTCTTCATGGAAACCGACCCTATGCTTTGTCGCGAACTTCTCATTCGATAACGCCGTTTAGCCCGACCGGGCCGTTTGAGTACCGTGGCGTTATCGACCGAACGGAGCGCAAGATACGCCTTGCGCTGTCAGATCCTCTCCCAGAGAACTTCGTATCGTCTAAAGCCCTCGAAGGCGACTTTCGGGCCCTTCCCGGCCGTCTAACCTCTAGATTCGACACGATCATCACGTCGCCGCCGTTTCTTGGTATGCGGTTCGACAGACCAAATTGGCTGCGACTTTGGTTTTGCGGATGGGAGCAAGAGAGTTTCCTCAGCCAGAGCAAATCTTTCCTTGAGCGTGAACAGATAAGCTCGTGGGAGTGTTACGCGGAATTCTTTGAGGTATGTCATGAGTTGCTTTTTACCAGCGGCATGATGGTCCTTCATCTTGGATCAAGCAGATCGGACCCCATGCTCGAACGGCTAAGAGACATGGCTGCCTCGCAATTTTCTCTTGTCGGTGAGGTCGCCGAGGCAGTTGGAGGGAACGAGCGCCACGGCCTACGGGACAAAGGCCGGACGACTGCTCACCACCTCCTCTTCTTCCGGTCAAAAGGCCCCCGCCGTGCTGGGCTCAAATGCTTGGAGCCCGGCTACTCCGTGAAGTCCGGGACTGGACGCGGCCGGTCGTCTAAGCGAGCCTTGATCGAAGCGTAGATCTCACGATCCGCGCTAGCCAGTATCGCGAAGAGATCTATATCAGGCTCGACCTCGCGGATCTTGCGCGCTGTTGCTGCGAAGTGCCGAGAGTCCCACTGTCTAGCAAAGGATGGAAGATCGGCCAAAATTCTTTGCAGCTCCTCCGGGTTAACCGCTCTCCTCCTAAGGTCTTTCAGTGGGAGCCCACAAATTTCCGAAAGATGCTTGAGCTGTGACTCAGTGTAGAAGTCCACCGGGAACTTGTCGCTCTTAGCATTGTTGTGCTCAGCGCAGAGGCAAGTGGCGTGCACATCGATTGGCCACAGATACGCCAGGGGCCGGGTGTGGTCAAGCTGAACCTCCTCCAGGAGAAGAGGCTTGCTGCAGTAGAAGCATCGCTGACCGAAGCGCTTCCAGACCTGCGCCTTTAGGCCGGCGCCTGTTCTTAGCTTTATTGTCTGCAGGATCTCTGGCTCTCTCAGGAAGACCTTTCGCTCGCGGGTTATCACCGAAGACTCGTGGAGTTGATCTGGAGTACGAACGGGGTTAAACGTGTCGTTGATTCGCCACTTCTTGCATGCCCGGCACTCATTTTGATGTTTCGTCCGCTTCGCGTTGTGCTTATGAAACGAGAGAGCCCCGGGGTGTGCAAGATCCAGAGGCAGCCATCGTCCACAGTACGAACACTTCTTCTGCGTGATCGATGAGCCCTGCTTCGTGTGAAAGGGCGTGGAGTCCGAGGAAATCGACAGGTCTAGCGCGGCGTTGTGTTGGAAGTAGAAAGTCTCTGGGACCAAATGAGTCTGGGCCAGTTCATGACTATAGGGATCATCACCGGCCACGCCAGACGGCAGAAGTATCGAGCCAGCCGTTACCCCCCAAACATCGAGACACTGTTTCCCCAACCAGCTGAATCGAAGTCGCAGCTCATCTGCTTTTGCAGTTGGCAAAATGATCCCGAATCGTCGCCACGCTGCCCCGACGGTCAGTTCATAGATCGTTGTGCCCGAGTCCGCTTCCAGCGATGCCTCCATCTTCGTCGGCATCGTGCTCCGAAGAAAGCCGCCCGCTGCGTATGGCCCTGGCTCGTCGATTAGGGGACGAATAAGAGAGAGATCGACGACTTCGGAACCGCGCGACACGAATCGGAGACTGCATGCCTCCTCAACGTGCTGGTAGTCACGCTGAGAGTTGTATGCGTCGTCACGGCTCTTGGCTGCCAAGCGCCTCATCTTGGAAGCCTATCCATGGCCAATGCCGTTTCCTCTGGCTGCTGAAGCGAGGTGCCTCCGAGCGTCGGCTAGAAAGCCACGCAAGCCAGACCTCGTAAGCTCATCGCAGCATATCCGGAGGTAGGTGGAATGGATCAAGCCTCCCGATCAAGAAGCCGTCCGTTTTCAGGGCCCTTCGTAGATGGAGCTAGGCGGATTCGAACCGCCGACCTCCTGGGTGCGATCCAGGCGCTCTGCCAGCTGAGCTATAGCCCCGAGTGCGTGGGTGGGAGGTTCGTCCCAGCGCCCTCGCAAGGCGAAGGATAACCGCATAGGCTTTAGGTTCCCGCTTTGGGACTCAGCCATGGGCATCCTTGACGAGGCAATCCGAGAGCATCTGGAACTGAAGCGCCAGCACGGCGCCGGCGATTCCGAGCTACAGCAGCTCGAGGACGAGGCGTTCGGTCAGGCGGACCGGCCGGGCGACGAGCAGGCAGGGGATCCGCTGGCTGAGGCGCCGACGCAGTTCATGGAGCAGCCGGAGATCGCCGAGGACGAGACCGCTCGCCGCGAGCCGACGATCGCCGACCTGCAGGAGCCGCCGCCGCTTCCCGAGCCGAAAGAGACGGCAGTCGTTGAGGATGTTGCCGAGCCGGAGCCCGCGCCCGTTGACGAGGCGCCTGCCGAGGAGGAGCAGCCGGCGATGGAGCACGAGATCGTCGCCGACGCCGTCGAGGCTTCCGGGCCCAGCACCGAGGAACGTCAGACGATCGCCGAACAACCGACCGAGATGTTCGACGTCGAGCAGGAGCTGGGCGGACCGCCGAGCCCGACCGACGAGGAGCTTGTTGAAGAGGAGATCGCCGAGCCTCGCCTGGCCCCTACCGACCCGCTTGCCGGCCTCGCGGAGACCGAAGAGGCCGAGGTCAGCGTCCAAGGGCCCGCGCCCGACGACGATGACGAGTACGACGATGAGGACGATGCCTTCTGGAACGAGCAGCGGCTCTCCGACGAACTCGACCAGGCACTTGAGGCGCCGCGCGATGCCGAGCCCGAGCCGGCGGCTGAGATCGAGACGGAGCCCGAGCCAGAGCTCGATGAGCCGGACGAGTCAGGGGAGGAGCCAGAGTCCGAGGAATACGAGGCGCCGGAGACAGCTGAAGAGCCCGCTCCCGTCGCGGAATCGGAGCCCGAGCCCGCCCACGAGGAGGACGTGCTCGAGGAGACGCCGGACTTCCTCGAGGAGACCCCCGAGGACGACCAGCTCTGGTTCGAGCAGAAGCCGCCCAAGGACTTCGACTTCGACGACTGAGTCGCCTGGCCGTCCTTGCGTCGGCCGCCTACACTTCCCTGTACGGGGCCATAGCTCAGCTGGCAGAGCGTTCGGTTTGCATCCGAAAGGTCGCCGGTTCGATTCCGGCTGGCTCCATACTCAGGGGTTGAGGTAGTCCTCGGCGGGACGGGTCCCTAGTCGCTGGCCGTTGCGGGCGGGTGCGAGTCTGAGGTGGAGCGTTGAACGACCGCCACCCAGCTCCTTCGCTGGAACGTAGTAACAACGATCCGACGTTGCGTCATAGACGGCTAGAAGGTCGATGGTCTTCGCTGTGTAGTGCTTCGTGCGTCTGATCTTGCCGTTGGTCAGGGAGTGGGAGTGGCAGCGCACCGCGATCACCGCTCCGTCGGATCTCGTGTGCTTGACCTGGACGCGCTCCAACCGGTTGTCTCGAATCAACACGTCACGACTCAAGACCTGTTCGTGACGAAAGTGTGCCGTTCAGCCGTTCGGCTCGGAACCCGGCAGATCCGTCGTCCCGGGCTCGGCCGGGAACGAGCCGCTCGCCTCGGCGGCCATCACGACGCGGCGGTTGATCAGGTCGCGGGTGGCGGCAATTGCGTCTTGGCGTGCCCGCTCGGCGTCGATCCCAAAGCGCGCACGCAGGGCGCTCTCGGCGTCGCCCAGCGTCCCGTCGTCGAGGGCATCCATGACGACGCCGCCCGATTCGTTCAATCGCAGGTAGCTGCCGTCGACCGCAAGTCGAACGAAGCGCTGCCGCTCGCTGCCGCTCCAGCGCAGGGGCGCGTGCCGGTACCGCCGCGCCGCCGCCAGGGCATGCACCTTCTCCCGCGCGCCCCGCATCTCCTCGGCAGGGTCAACCGGCTTGAGCGGAGTTGGCTCGGGCACCGGCGCATCTCGGCCTCCGGACGGGCGGCGGTTGTCTGTCCCTGAGAGAGCTGTCGGACCCGTCTCGGCGGAACCTCCCCGCTTTTGTTCCGACGAGGCGGGTCCGACAGCTCCCCCGGTTGGGGGACCGCCAACCTCCACCTCGTCGTCGAGATACGCCACAAGATCCGACTTCGGCAAATCCTCCGGCCGCTTCAGCGAGCCGGCCCAGCGGTTAATCCGCTCGTCGTCCCAGTCGCCCTGGATCGACTTCCAGCAGGCGACGACGCCGTCGCTCAGTGCGTTGCCGAAGCTGAATGGGCGCATCGAGTCGGGACGCACGTCGCCGTTGGGGCGCACCAGGTAGCTGCCGGGCGCCTCGCGGCCCTGCAGGCTGATCGCCCCACCCGTCCCCGGCTGGATGACGATCTTCATCGCGCCGCCGCGCCGCCGCCTGAACTCGTCGACCGCGTCCTGCAGCGCTCGCCGCGAGATCTGCCAGTCGCCGCCGCGGGCCGCGGCTCCAGTCATCACCACCGGCGTCACTCTCACCCAGGGCACCCCCAGAACCCACATCTGCTCGAGGAACTCCGGCACCGCGTCGGCGTTGCCCGGCGTCACCACGTGGACCACGCAGACGCCAACTCCCGCGCCAAGCAGGCGATCGATCCCCTCGACCGCTCGGCGCCAGCTGCCGGGCACGCCGCGCGAGCTGTCGTGCAGTCCCGCCCGCGCCCCGTCGAGCGAGACGTGCGCGGTCACGCCCCGCAAGGCCCCGAGCCGCCCCGCCACCTCCTCGTCGACGAACCAGCCGTTGGTATTGAGCGTGACGCCCACGCCCGCTTCGGCCAGGCTCTCAACCACGCCCAAGGTCAGCTCCTTGCGCAGGAACGGCTCGCCGCCGGTGACGACGGCCTCGACGATGCCGAGCTCGAGCGACTGGCGCACGACCTCGCGCCACTCGTCATCGCTCAGCTCGGGTGTGCGCTGCAGGGTGTGCCGCGGCGAGTCTGTGTAACAGAAGCCGCAGCGCAGGTTGCAAGCGTAGGTCAGCTCGAACTTGGCCCCGATCGGGCGATCGGGGACCTCGGTCAGCGACCGCGGGGGGCGGCGACCGAGTCGCCAGAGCAGCCGCCCCCAACCGAAGCTGTGCTCGCCGCGCCTACGTACTCGCGAGGACGCCTGGAGCGGTGGCAATCGACTTGCCGTCGGTCTCGACCTCCTCGATGCTCGGCGGCTCGTATGGATTGGAGCTGACGCTCACCCGTTCAACTACTGAATGCTGGTGCCGGCTGCCGTGCTGATCGGAAAACCGCCAGTGTCGACCTCTTCAACGCTGGGCGCCTCATACGAATCGGGACGAATCTCGCTCATCTCTCCTCCAGAAGTAGATGCAAGTTGTGACGAGTCTAGAGATCGAGATCGATCAAGTCGAGCAACAGCTCGGCGTTCGCCCTAAGGGCGCCGAGATCGTCGGGCAGGGATGCGGCGAAGGCAAGGGTTGAGCTCAGCAGACCGGCGAGATTGGCGAAGGCGGCGCCGAGCGCGATGCGGCTGCCGCTGTGGACGAGGTTCGGCGTCAGCATCGCCAGCGCTCGCACGGACTGCATGCGCTCCACGGTGAGCCGCTCACCCCGTTCGCCGAGCAAGACGACCGCCGCGACCGGACAGGGCCCAGGCACTCCGCTTCCGGGATCGGGAAGCAGATCCGTGCGAGGCAGCCCGTTCCCGTCGCGGCCGCGGACGCGCACACCCCGGGCGCCGGGGAAGGCGACGGGCTCCCCATTGCCCAGCTCGATCGCGACCCCGTCCTCACCGAGCAGGCGATGGCCGGCTTCGCCGAGCGCCCGCGCCAGGGTCGACTTGCCACGTTGCGTCGGTCCGCAGAAGAGCACGGCACGTCCATCGGCCTCGATCGCCGAGGCGTGCAGAACTAGGTCGCCGCGCATCGCGAGCAACGTGCAGACCGCCGAGGAGACGATCCGGTGCTCGCGCAGCGCGGCGTCGCTGGCTTCGCTGTCGACGACGACGCGCCCGCTGTCGACGACGACGCGCCCGCCTGCCGGCTCGAGCAGGAACCTCGCAGAAGGCGGCAGCTCGATCAGGCAGCGCCCGTCGTCCAGCTCGTAACTGGCGTACCAGCAATGCCCATCGTCGCTGATCAGGGTGCTGACCGGTGCCTGGTCGGGCCGCTCGAGCGGCTCCACCGCCGCCTCGATCCGCAGCTCCCCCCGCGTCCCCCTCGCCGAATTGAGCCGCAAAAGCGGCAAATCGCTCTTAACCTCGAATCCATAGAGGCTGCTCATCCGGTCTTAGGGTATGGATCGATGAGCGAAGCCACGACGATCACGGCCGAGACCACGCTGCAGCGCACGGACCGCGCCGTGCATGGCGACCTGCCCGAGGAGACGGTTCTGCTCGACGTCGATGCCGGCACCGCCGTGCGGCTCAACTCGACCGGCGCCTGGATCTGGGAGCAGCTCGAACAGCCGCGCCGGGTCGACGAGCTGGCCAGCGGCTTGGCGGAGCGATTTGAGATCGACGAGGGGCGCGCCCTTGGCGACGTTGTTGCGTTCGCCCGGGAGATGGCGCGCAGAGAATTGTTGGCTGCCGACGGCGCCGGACCAAGCGAGGCAAGGACGCAGGGAGCCTGAATAGCAGCGCTATTTAGGCGACTGAGGACGCCGCATCGCGCCGGTCCGCCGCCGTCAGAGGCAGGTTCTGGTCGGCGTGATAGCTCGACCGCACCAGCGGCCCTGAGGCAACCGACTCGAAGCCGAGCTCATACGCCGCCTTCTCCAGCGCCGCGAACTCCTCCGGGTGCCAGTAGCGCACCACCGGCAGGTGGTTCTCGGTCGGGCGCAGGTACTGGCCCACGGTCAGCACCTGGACCCGGTGCTCGCGCAGCAGGCCGAAGGTCTCGACCATCTCCTCGAAGCTCTCGCCCAGCCCGACCATCAGGCCCGACTTGGTGACGACGTCGGCGCCGCCCATTTCCTTGGCCATCTTCAGCACCCGCGCCGAGCGCAGGAATTTCGAGCCGCGCCGGGCCACCGGGTAGAGCCGCGGCACCGTCTCGACGTTGTGGTTGAAGACGTCGGGCTTCTCGTGGATCACCTTGGCCAGCGGCATCTCCTGGCCGCGGAAGTCGGGGGTGAGGATCTCGACCTTGCAGCCCGGCGCCTGCATGCGGATCGAGCGGATCACGCCGACGAAGGCGCTGGCGCCGTAGTCGGGCAGGTCGTCGCGGTCGACCGAGGTGACGACGGCGTGGCGCAATCCCATCTTCTTCACCTGGTTGGCGACCCGCAGCGGCTCCAGTGGGTCGTTCCAGGTCGGCACGCCCGTCTTCACGTTGCAGAAGCCGCAGCGGCGGGTGCAGACGTCGCCGAGGATCATGAAGGTGGCGGTGCCGCGCTCCCAGCACTCGCCGACGTTGGGGCAGTTGGCCTCCTCGCAGACCGTGTGCAGGTTGTCGCTGCCGATCATCGACTTGAGCCGGCGGTAGGTCGGGCCGCCCGGTGCCGGCACCTTCAGCCAGGGGGGCTTGCGGGCGCGACGGAAGGGGACGGTGCCGTCGCTCTCGGCCGCGATCCCGCCCGGCTTGGCGCGGGAGCGGGTGACGTGGACGCGCTCCGCCACGGGGGCGTCGCGCTCCGTGGGCTCTGTGGTCGACTCGCTCACGCGACTCCGAGCCTAGCGTTGTCGAGGCCCAGCTCGGCCGGGCTGGCCTCCGACGGCTCGCGCTCGTAGACCGCGGCGTAACGCTCGGCGACCGTGTCGGCGAAGGGCGCCAGCTCCTGCTCGCTGCCGAGCTCGCGGCTCAGCGAGCTGACCTGGCAGCCCTCGATCCCGCAGGGCACGACCCACTCGAACGGCTGCAGGTCGTTGCTGACGTTGACCGAGAGGCCGTGGGTGGTGATGCCGCGGCTGACGTGGACGCCGATCGAGCCGATCTTGCGGGCCTCGCTGGCGCCCGCGCTCGACGCCGGCGGCTCACCCTCGGTCCAGACCCCGGTCAGGCCCTCGATCGTCTGCGCAGCGACGCCGTGCTCGCCCAGCGCCGAGATCGCCACCTGCTCCAGCCGCCGCACGTACTCGTGGACGTCGTCGCCGTAGGCGCCCAGGTTGACGATCGGGTAGGCGACCAGCTGCCCGGGGCCGTGGTAGGTGACGCGGCCGCCGCGGTCGGTGTCGTGCACCGCGATGCCCTGCATCTCGTACCACTCGGCCGCCATCGGCAGCTCCTCGGGCGTGGAGCGGCGGCCGCGGGTGTAGGTGGGCGGGTGCTCGAGCAGCAGCAGCACGTCGGGAATCGAGCCGTCCTCGCGCGCGTCGCGCAGCCAGCGCTGGGCAACCAGCGCCTCGTCGTAGGCGACGAGGCCGCAACGGACCACGAGGACTTCTGCGCTCATCCCCGAAATCGTTGCATGGCGCCGCTCTATCCTTCGGTGCCCTCCCTAATGGTCCAGTCAAAGGCCCTCCGACCAGACTGGCTTCCGGCCGTCGCCCTCAGTTCCCTGCTCGCCCTGGCGATGCTGGTGTGGAACCCGCAGGTCGGCGACCTCGCGGCCCAGGTCTTTCGCACCGAGCTCTTCCAGCACGCCGGCCTGGCGATCTGGAACGGCAGTTGGTACGGCGGCCACTACACGCTCACCTACAGCTTCCTCTTCCCACCGCTCGCCTCGCTTCTGGGCCCGCAGCTGGTCGGGACGATCTCGGTCGTCGCCTCCTCCTACTTCTTCGATCGCCTTGTCCGCGACCGCTGGGGCACGCCCGCCCGCTGGGCGACGCTCTGGTTCGCCGCTGGCGTGGTCACCCTGCTCGCCGACGGTCAGCTCACCTTCGCCCTCGGCGTCGCCTGCGGACTGGCGGCGCTGCGCTGCCTGCAGGTCCGCCGCGACAAGCTCGCCTTCGCCGCCGCGGCGGCTTGCGCCCTCTCCAGCCCGGTGGCAGCCGCCTTTCTCGCCGGGATCGTCTTGGTCGGGGTGGCGGAGCGGGGCAGGCCGCTCAACCGGGTCGCCGTCGGCGCGGCGGCGATCGCGCTCGGCCTCGTCCTTCTGCCCAACCTAGCCTTCCCCGAATCGGGCCAGTTCCCCTTCGCCTTTTCCTCCTACGTCGCGATCCCGCTCTTCTGCGGCGGCGCACTCTTCGTCACCCGCGGTCTGGGCAAGGAGGAGCGCCAGCTGCGCTGGGCCCTGATCGGCTACGTGCTGGCGGCGACCGTGCTGCTGCTGGCCCCGAACCCGCTGGGCGGCAACGCCGTGCGCCTCGGCGCCCTCTTCGGCGGCCCGGTGCTGGCCGCGGTAATGCTCGCCCGGCGACCCCGCCTCGGCGCTTTCTCCGTCGCCGTCCTCGCGCTGGCGATGGCCGGCGGCCTCTACTGGCAGGTGACCGCCAGCGTCAGCCAGATCGCCCGCAGCGTCGGCGACCCCTCTACCTCGCGCGAATACTTCCAGCCCCCGGCGCACTGGCTGCGCGCGCACGGTGGCACTGGCGTGCGGGTCGAGGTCCCACCGACCGCCAACCACTGGGAGTCGGCCTACCTGGCGACCCAGTTCGAGCTGGCGCGCGGCTGGCTGCGCCAGCTCGACACCACCCGCGACGACATCTTCTACGACAACGAAAACCACCTCACCGACGCGGCGTACGAGCACTGGCTGCACCGCAACGCGATCTCCTACGTCGCCCTGCCCGACGCTCCGCTCGACTACTCCTCGGTCGCCGAGCGTCGCCTGATCCTCAGCGCGCCGCCCTATCTCCACCTGCGCTGGACCTCGCCTCACTGGCGGATCTACGCGGTGCGAAACCCCCAGCCCCTGGTCGAGCCGATGGGCGCCGCCGCGGCTCACACGCTCTGGGTGGGACGGCAGAGCTTCGGCCTCGACGTTACTCGCCCCGGCGACTTCCTCATCCGCGTCAACTTCACCCCCTACTGGTCGATCTCGCGCGGCGCCGGCTGCCTGCTGCGCCACGGCGAGTGGACGATCGCGCGGGCGGCGCACCCGGGCATCCTCAGGGTCTCCGCCGACTTCTCCCTGGGCCGGGCCTGGAACGCCGTGACCGGCGCCAAGAAGACCTGCTGAGCTAGAGAGCGAGCGAGAGGGGCTCTTCGAGCAGCGAGCGCACGCGAGCGAGGAATTCGGCGGCGGGGGCGCCGTAGAGGATGCGGTGGTCGCAGGCGAGGTTGACCCGCATCAGGTGGGCCGTGGTGGTCTGGCCGTCGCGGACGACGGGGCGCTCGGTGATCGCGCCGACGGCGAGGATCGCCGCCTGCGGCGGGTTGATCACGGCGGCGAAGCTGTCAATGCCGAACATGCCCAGGTTGGAGACGGTGAAGGTCGCGCCCGAGAGCTCCGGTGGCGTGATCTGCCCGTCCCGCACCCGCTGCGCCAGCGCCCGCGAGTCAGCGGCGATCTGCCGCAGGTTCTTCTGATCCGCATCGAAGATCGTCGGCACCACCAGTGCGTCGCGAGCCGCAACCGCCACCCCGACATTCACCCGCGAATAGAGCTCGAACCGCCCATCCCGATAGGCCCCATTGGCCCGCGGATGCTCCCGCAGCGCCAGCGCACAGGCCTTGACCACCATGTCGTTGAAAGAGGGCGCCACATCTCCCTCCTTGGCCCCAGCTTTGATCTGCCCCCGAGCCGCAACCAACCGACTCATATCGATCTCGGCCTCGAGGTAAAAGTGCGGCGCAGTCGCCTTCGACTCCGACATCCGCCGGGCGACAATGGACTGCAGCTTCGACGGATCTTCGTAGCTGACGGTCCCCTTGGCAGTCTCGGGACTCGCCGCTGTTGACGAGGGACCGACCCCCCCGGTCGCGGGTCCTGTCACTGCAGGGGACCCACCGCCCCCCCCGGTCGCTGAAGCGTCCTCAGGGGCGGTACCCCCTACAGTGCCACCCGCGACAGCGGCCGCTCGTTCTACGTCGGCCTTGACGATTCGCCCGCTGGGACCAGATCCCGTGAGCTTCGAGAGATCGAGCTTTTGCTCCTTGGCAAGCCTGCGAGCTATCGGCGACGCGTGCGGACGCCCACCTCCGTTGGCAGTGGGGGGAGCGTTGATCGCCGCTTCCGCGGGTGGCGCCGTAGGGGGGCCCGCCGCCGAGGAAGCTTTAGCTACCGCAGGCGGTGGGGGGTCCCCTGCGGCGACAGGACCCGCGGCAGTGCGGTCAGTCCCTCCGCCGTCCTGACCGGCGACCTCAGATGCATCCCCGACCTGAGCGATCGGGGTTCCAATAGCAACGGTCTCGCCCTCCTGCACCAAGATCTCACTAAGCGTCCCGGCCACGTCAGATTCGTAGGCCATGTTCGCCTTGTCGGTCTCGATCTCAACCAGCTCATCGCCCACCGCGACCTCGTCCCCGACCTGCTTCAGCCACTGCAGAATCGTCCCCTCCTCCATCGAGTCCGAAAGCCGTGGCATCACCACCTCGGCCATCAGATCGACCCCTCCAACGCCGCAAGCGCCGCCTTGACCACGTGCTCCTCATGCGGAATCGCCGCCTGCTCCAGCCGCCGCGAGTAGGGCATGTGCACATCGGCTCCGGTCACCCGCTGCACCGGCGCGTCGAGGTGGTCGAAGGCCTGCTCGGTGATCAGCGTCGCCAGGTTGGCGCCGACGCCGCCGTGCGGCCAACCCTCCTCGACGATCACCGCGCGGTTGGTCTTGCGCACCGACTCGAGGATCGTGTCGAGGTCGAGCGGGCGCAGCGTGCGCGGGTCGATCACCTCGGCCTCGACGCCGTGCTTGTCTGCCAGCGTTTCGGCCGCATCCGCGGCGGTGTGGGCCATTTTGAGGATGCCGACGATCGTCACGTCGCCGCCCTGCCGCCGCACCGCCGCCTCGCCGAAGCGCAGCACCTCGTCGCCGTTGTCAGAGACCTCGCCGCGCGCCCCGTAGAGGCTCTCGTGCTCGATGAAGATCACCGGGTTGTCGTCGCGGATCGCCGTCTTCAGCAGTGCCTTGCCGTCGGCTGGGGTCGAGGGGCAGGCGACGAGCAGCCCCGGCACCTGAAGGAAGAGCGCCTCGAAGCTGTGCGAGTGGGTGGGGCCGAGCTGGTGGCCGCCGCCGCCCGGCATCCGCACCACCATCGGCACCCTTGCCTGGCCGTTGAACATGTAGGGGATCGCGGCGGCGTGGTTGATGATTTGGTCGAGGGCGAGCAGCGAGAAGTTGACGGTCATCAGCTCGACGATCGGCCGCAGCCCGCCCATCGCCGCGCCTACCCCGGCACCGACGATCGTGTTCTCGGAGATCGGCGTGTCGCGCACGCGGCGCTCGCCGAACTCGTCGAGCAGCCCTTCGGTCACCTTGAAGGCACCCTGGAAGACGGCGACGTCCTCGCCCATCACCAGCACCGCCTCGTCGCGGCGCATCTCCTCCGCCATCGCATCGCGCAGCGCCTCTCGCATCCGCAGCTCCGCCATCAGTCGGCCGCCTCCTCGACCTCTTCGGCGACCTCGGGCTCGACGCCCTCCTGGGCGTCGCCGTGCGTCGCCGGGTTTGGGCGCGGCCCGTCGTCCTGCGCCGCGTAGGCGGCGCCCGCTTCGGCCAGCTCGCGGGCGGCGTCGGGCATGTTGCTCTCGCGCTCGCCGCGGTGGGGCTCGGGGCTGCGCTCGTCGACTGCGTACCAGGCGTCGCTGTCGAGCACGTAGAGGTTCTCGTAGAGGGTGTCGAGCGGCGGCTCCGCCGAGGCCTCGGCGAACTCGACCGCCGCCAGCACGGTCTCCTCGGCCTTGTCGCGCACCTCCCGCAGCTCGCGCTCGCCCAACACGCCCGCCTCGATGCAGCGGCGCGCGAAGCTCTCGATCGGGTCGCGCTCGCGCCACTCATCGACCTCCTCGCGCTCGCGGTAGACCTCGGGGTCGGCGGCGGAGTGGCCGCGGTAGCGGTAGGTGAAGGCCTCGATCAGGGTCGGGCGACGCTCCTCACGGGCCAGCCGCACCCCCTCGGCGACGCTCTCGCGCACCGCCAGCACGTCCATGCCGTCGATCCGCACGCCGGGGATCCCGTAGCCCTCGGCCTTCTTCGAGAGGTCGGTCTGAGCCGAGTGGCGCTCGACCGAGGTGCCCATCCCGTAGAGGTTGTTCTCGACCAGGAAGAGGATCGGCAGGCTCCAGAGCGCCGCCAGGTTCATCGTCTCGCCGAAGTTGCCGGCGTTGGAGGCGCCGTCGCCGAACATGCAGACGGTGACCGCGTCTTCGCCCTTGAAGTCGGCGGAGAGCGCCAGCCCGGCCGCTATCGGCAGGTTGCCGCCGACGATCCCGTAGCCGCCCATGAAGCGGCGCTCGGCATCGAAGATGTGCATCGAGCCGCCGCGGCCGCCGCTGGTCCCGTCGACGCGGCCGAAGAGCTCGGCCATCACCCGCTTGGGGTCGGTGCCACGGGCGATCGCGTGGCCGTGGGTGCGGTAGGTGCCGATCAGGTAGTCCTCGTCGCGCATCACCGAGGTGGTGCCGACGATCGTCGCCTCCTCGCCGATCGCCAGGTGCAGGAAGCCGCCGGCTTTGGCCCGCTGGTACTGGCGCCCCGCCTCCTCCTCGAAGCGGCGGATCAGCGCCATGCGGGCGAGGAGCTCGTAGGAGGTGGTGGCGTCAGGCGCAAAGTCGGCCATTGAGGCCACCTTAGCTAGCTGCGGCGACCGCCTCCTCGACTCGGTCGTCCCCCCAGAAGACCTGGTCGCCGACGAGGAGCGAGGGGACGCCGAAAACGCCCCGCTCGGCGGCGGCGTCGGTCGCCCCGCGCAGGGCGTTCTTCACGTGTTCGGTCTCGACCGCCTTGAGCAGCGCCTTGGGGTGCAGCTCGCAGCCGGCGGCGGCAATCAGCACGTTGTCGGGCTCGCTCAGGTCGCGCCCGGCAACGAAGGCCTGGCGGAAGGCGGCGAGGGCGAAGGAGACGGTGCGCCCGGTCTGCTTGGCGAAGGTCGCCGCCCGCATCGCCATCAGCATGTCGCCTGGCCAGGGCTGCGGCCAGACCAGCGGAGGCAGACCGTACTCGGCGGCGCGCCGTTCGACCTCGGCCATGCCGGCCTCGCGCTCGGCGCCGTTGCCCCAGGAGTCGCGCTCGAAGTGCCGGAACAGGCCGCCGAGCAGGATCGGCTGCCACTCCGGCTGCTCCAAGCCCGCTTCGGTGAAGAGCGCGCTGACCCGCTCGGCGGTCAAATACGCGTAGGGCGAGCCGAGGTCGAAATAGAAGCTCGCGCGGGGGGAAGGATCGGCCATGGCAAGACCTTATGCGCAGGTGCACCGACCGCTGCGTGAGGAGTCTCATGATAATTTCAATGCTCATGAAGAAACGCATGAAAATCAGCAAAGGTGGTCAGGTCTCGATCCCGGCGCCAATTCGCAAGCGCTGGGGGACGACGAACGTGACGCTCGAGGACCGGGGCGAGGAGATCGTCCTCAAGCCCGCTCCCGACGACCCGATCGCCGCCGCCGCTGGGGCGTTCGCGGGCGAAGGCCGTGGGCCGGGCCTGGAGACGATCCGCCGCGAAGAGCGCGAAGCGGAACTCGAAATCGAAGAGCGCAAGTACGGGAAGTGAACGTTCTGCTGGACGCGAACGCCGTGCTCGCGGTATTGCTTGCCGAGCCTGCCATGGATCGAGTGCTGCCACTTCTGCGCGAAGGCAGGGCCGCGATGACGGGAGCAAACATCGCCGAGGTCTTCGATGTGGGAATCAGGCGGAAGGGGTTGTCACCGACACGGATGGCCGAGCTGGTCGAGCCTTTGTTCGAGGGGCCCATTGCCTCAATCCCCGTCGACCCTTGCCTTGCCCGACGGGCGGGCGAGCTTCGCGCGGCTCACTATCACCGGTCCAAGCGCCGGATTTCCCTCGCTGATGCTGTGCTCCTTGGGGCGGCTCGACCCGGCGATCGGATTGCGAGCGCGGACAGACCGGTACTCGCGATCGCCGCCGGGCTCGGTATCGAGACGGTCGAGCTGCCGCCCAGCTCAGGCTGACGCAAGCTCTTCGTTCAGGCGTGAATCGCCCCGCCGGCGACGGCTCGCGCGGCTTCTGGGATCGCCTCGGAGATCGTCGGGTGGGGGTGGACGATCTGGGCCAGCTCCTGGTAGCCGCCCTCCAGCGCCATCGTCGCGACTAGCTCGGCGATCATGTCGCAGGCGCGGTTGCCGACGATGTGGGCGCCGAGGATCTCGCCGTACTTGGAGTCGACGACGAGCTTGACCAGGCCGTCTTTGTCGTCGTAGACGGTGGCGCCGCCGACGCCGCCAAGCTTCTGCTTGCCGACCTTGACGTCGTACCCGGCCTCCTTCGCGGCCGCCTCGGTAAGTCCGACGCTGGCTACCTGCGGGTGGCAGAAGGTGGCGCCGGCGACGAGGTTCTGGTCGACCGGGTGGGCCGGCTCGCCGGCCGCGTGCTCGGCCGCGACGACGCCCTCCTCGGAGGCCTTGTGGGCGAGCGCCTTGGCGTTGACCAGGTCGCCGATCGCGTAGACCTTCGGATTTGAAGTGCGCTGGTACTCGTCGACCTTGACCTTGCCCTTGTCGGTGAGCTCAACTCCGGCGCCCTCGAGCCCAAGGCCCTCGACGTCAGGAGCGCGGCCGCCGGCGATGCAGAGGTAGTCGACCTCGATTTTCTCCTCGCCGTAGCTGAGCTTGACCGAGCTCTCGCCCGCCTCGACGCCGCTGACGGGCGTGCCGGTGGAGATCGTGATGTTCTGCTTCTTGAAGGCGCGCTCGACCACGCGGGCCATGTCCTTGTCCTCGGCTGGCAGGATCTGGTCGAGCATCTCGATCAGCACCACCTCGGTGCCGAAGCGCCCGTAGGCGGAGGCGATCTCGCAGCCCGAGGCACCGGCGCCGGCAACCGCGATCTTCTTCGGCTGCTCGGGCAGCGACCAGGCACCCCAGGTGTCGACGACGCGCCCGCCGAACTCGACGCCGGGGATCGGCAGGGCGACCGAGCCGGTGGCGAGCACGACCGCGCCCGCCTCGTAGACCTCGTCGCCGACCTTGACGTTGCCCTCGGGCGTGAGCGAGCCAGAGCCCTCGATCAGCGCAATTTTGTTCTTGTCCCAGAGCATCTTGACCCCGCTGGAGAGCGACTCCGAGACCGAGGCGCGGCGCTTGCCCAGCGCCTCCCAATCGATCGAGACGTCCTTGGCGACGATGCCGAGCTCGGCGCCCTCGCGGGCCTGCTCGTAGATCTCCGCCGTGCGCAGCACGGTCTTGGCCGGGATGCAGGCGTAATTGAGGCAGCGGCCGCCGGCCTTGTCGCGCTCGACGACAGCTGTTTTCTTTCCCAGTTGGGCGGCGCGGATCGCGGCCACATAGCCGCCCGGGCCCCCGCCGATGACGATCACGTCGTAAGAATCTGCCACTGGTTCCCAGCCTATAGAACGGGAATCATCCGCCACCCCTCCCAGTGAGCGAAGCGAACGGTGATCCGGCCATAGGCCGGATTCGTCCGCGGGCGGCGGCAATCGCCATATCGGCGCCGCTCACGAGGAATCAGGTTGCGACGTTCGCTAATCGGGGCGTGTTGGCATTTGTATCCGCGCCATCGCCTTGACCATGAAGTAGAAGAAGGTGCCGGTGACGGCGAGCAGGCCGAGGGTGGCGAGGACCTGGCCGACCGTCGCCGCCTGCAGGGCGAGGCCGTAGACGGCGCTGAAGATGAGGAAGACGAGGATCAGCTGGAAGCCGAGCACGGCCCAGTAGCGGGCGCGCCACATGCCCCAGGCCATCAGCCCCAGCAGCAGCGCTGGCGCCAAGACCTGGACGAAGTGCGGTTTCTCGCCGTTGACCTTGGTTCCGGCGATGTAGCCGATCGCGATCGAGAGCACGATCAGGGCGGAGACGATCGCTCCGATCGTCACCACCAGCGGCCGTTCGCCCTCATCCAGCGGCTCGAGCGCGTCGCGGGCCTCCTGGTTGCGCTCCTCGGCCCGGGCGTAGCCGCGCTCCATCCGCTCGCGCGGGGTCGGCGAGGCGCCGCGCTGCTTGCGCTTGCGCGGGTGCTCAGGCACCGGGTGCCTCCTCGCCGAGCGGCGCGAAGGCGGCGCGCAGCTCTGCGGCGGCAGCGGCGGGATCGGTGGCGTCGCGGACCGCGCGTACGACGCAGAGCCGCCGCGCTCCCGCCTCGATCACGGTGGAGACGTTCGACGCGTCGATGCCGCCGATCGCGAAGAACGGGTGAGGAGCGTTGGCAGCGGCGTGGGAGATCAGCTCCAGCCCCACCGCGGCCCGTCCCTGCTTCGTCGGCGTCTCCCAGATCGGCCCGACGCTGACGTAATCGACGGGCGCTGTGGCCGCAGCCGCGATCTGCTCCTCGGAGTGAGTTGAGAGGCCGATGATCGTGTCGGGGCCGAGCAGCTCCCGCGCCTCGGCCGCCGCGAGGTCGTCCTGGCCGATGTGGACCCCGTCGGCGTCGCAGGCGCGCGCCAGGTCGGGGTCGTCGTTGACGATGAAGAGGGCGCTGTTGTTGTCGCAGAGGCGGCGGAAGGTCTGGGCGGCGAGCTCGATCTCGCGCCGCGGCAGGGACTTCTCGCGCAGCTGCACGATGTCGACGCCGCCGCGCAGCGCCGCCGCCAGCAGCGGCTCGGGATCCTCGCCGTGCGGGCGCGCCTCGCAGCAGAGATAGAGCCGCGCCGTGCGCAGCCGCTCGCGTCGCAGCGGTCCCTCGGCCTCGGGTGGTGCCAGGCTCACCTGACGATTATCGCTCTGTAGCATCGTTGGGGTACGGGAGCCCACGAGGCTGAGAGGGTGGCAACGAGGCCACCGACCGTCTGGACCTGATCCGGGTAATGCCGGCGGAGGCAAATGTTGAGCGATAGAGGCACCTATGACGTAGTCGTTGTCGGCGGCGGAGCGATCGGTCTCTGCTGCGCCTGGCGGCTTGCCCAGGACGGCGCCGAGACCGTCGTGCTCGATCGCGCCGAGCCGCCGGCCGGCGCTACCCGCGTCGCCGCCGGCATGCTGGCGCCGATCGGCGAGCTCGCCTTCGGCGAGCCAGAGCTGCTGCGGATGACGATCGCCGCGGCCGAGATCTACCCGGACTTCGTCGCCGAGCTGGAGGCCGCAAGCGAGCTCGGCAGCGGCTACGTCAGCCACGGCGCGCTCCACATCGCGCTCGATCGCGATGAGGCGGCGGAACTGCGCCGCGTGCACGACCTGCAGCGCTCGCTCGGCCTCGGCGCCGAGTGGCTGCCGCCGCGCCGCTGCCGCGAGCTCGAGCCCGGCCTGACCCCGTCCTTCAATGGCGGCGTCCACGCGCCCGGCGAGGCGGCGATCGACCCGCGGCGGATGACGGCGGCGTTGCTAGCGGCGCTGGCCGGCGCCGGCGTCGAGGTGCGCGGCCACACCGACGTGGTCGCGCCGATCCTGGACGGCGAGCGGCTGGAAGGTGTGCGCACGGGGGCGGGCGAGGAGCTGCGGGCCGGCCACGTCGTCCTCGCCACCGGTGCCTGGGCGGGCGCGGAGAGCTGGCTGCCCGAGCCGGCCCGGCCCCCGGTGCGGCCGGTCAAAGGCGAGATCCTTGAGCTTCGCTCGCCCGATGGGGCGCCGCCCTGCGAGCGGGTCGTCGCCTCAGAGCGCGTCTACCTGGTGCCGCGCCCCGACGGCCGCCTGATCGTCGGCGCGACGACCGAGGAGCGCGGCTTCGACGCCACGGTCACCGCCGGCGGCGTGCATGAGCTGCTGCGCGAGGCCTACCGCCTGCTGCCCGATGTGGCCGAGATGGAGCTGGTTGAAGCGATGGCCGGGCTGCGCCCAGGCACGCCAGACAACCTGCCGCTGATCGGTCCCGGCGCGCTCGACGGATTGATCCTCGCCTGTGGCCACTACCGCAACGGCATCCTCCTAGCGCCAATCACCGCCGATGCCGTCGCGGGCCTCGTGGCTGGCAAGCCGCTCCCCGAAGCCCTCGCTGCCGCCGAGCCGGTGAGTTCGCGTTTTGTCGGGCATATGGACTACAAAACTCAAAGTCAGCGGGAGGTGTCGGCATGAGGATTGAGCTGAACGGCCGGGCGCACGAGTTGCCCCCGGGGGCCAGCCTCGCCGATGCCGCTCGCGCCGCCGGGGCGGAGGAGGCCCGCGGCGTTGCGGTCGCCCTCGACGGCGAGGTCGCTCCCCGCGGCGAGTGGGAGCGGCTGTCCCTGGCGGAGGGCAGCAAGGTCGAGGTGTTGGCCGCGATCCAGGGCGGCGCCGACGGCTGGGAGCTCGCTGGGCGAGCCTGGAATTCCCGCCTTATTGCCGGCACCGGTGGCTTCCGCTCGCTGGAGCAGATGGAGAGCGCGCTGGCGGCTTCAGGGGCGGAGATCGTGACCGTGGCGCTGCGCCGCATCGACCCCGACGCCAAGGGCTCGGTCCTCGACGTGCTCGACAAGCTCGGCCTCGTCGCCCTGCCCAACACGGCCGGTTGCTACACCGCCCGCGACGCCGTGCGCACCGCCCGGCTCGCCCGCGAGGCCTTCGAGACCGACTGGATCAAGCTCGAGGTGATCGGCGACGACCGCACCCTCTTCCCCGACGCGGTCGAGCTGCTCGACGCGGCCGAGACCCTGGTCGGCGAGGGCTTCACCGTCCTTCCCTACACCAACGACGACCCGATCCTTGCCCGCCGCCTCGAGGAGGCGGGCTGCGACGCGGTGATGCCGCTCGGCTCGCCGATCGGCTCCGGTGCCGGCATCCGCAACCCCTACAACATCGCGATTATCGCCGACCGTGCCAGCGTCCCGGTGATCCTCGACGCCGGCATCGGCACCGCCTCCGATGCCGCCCTGGCGATGGAGCTGGGCTGCTCCGCGGTGATGGCCGCCAGCTCGATCTTCGGCGCCGCCGACCCGGTGGCGATGGCCACCGCCCTGCGGCTCGGCGTCGAGGCGGGGCACGCCGCGCGTGGCGCCGGCCGCATTCCCCGTCGCACCCACGCCGAGGCCTCGACCCCCGAGCAGGGTCTGCCCGAACTTTCCTGACCGCAAGTCCGAGTCCCCCGGCGCCCGTCTACCATGAGCGGCCACGCCCCCGTAGCTCAGTTGGTTAGAGCGGCGGCCTTTTAAGCCGCGCGGCGCGGGTTCGAATCCCGCCGGGGGCACTCTCTCGCCCAACGCAGAAAGCCGGCTGGGGCGTGGCCCGGACAAGGGTCTGCCACCGGAAGGGATCGCCTGGCCGCAGCGTCTACCGATCCTCATAGCTTGATATAGGGTGCCGCTCACAGCTGACCTCAAAGGGGACTGGAATGAGTCGAAGGGTGTCGTGTCTTGTCGTGGCTGCGCTTGTCCTGATGGCTGCTCTTGCCACGGCGGTTGCTGCTGGCGAGCCAATTACACCCAAGCTTGGTCTTTATTACGGTCGGGTGGTGGGGCCTGCAAAAGACGGAGAAGTTGAGGTTCACGAAACCGAAGTCAAAGTCGTGAAGGTCGGTAAGCGCCAAGGTGCGCAGGTCAGCGTAAGCCCTTTCTCGCCAACAAGCTGCACAGGCGATCAGGTGCCAGTCGGGTTTTCAGTGCTGGAAAAATCCGCCATTCCAATAGAGAACGCGAAGTTCAAGCTCGACCACACAACGCACCCAAGCCTCGCCGGGGGTAACGGGACCGGAACTATGAGAACCGTACTCTCCGGGACCTTTACGTCCCCCACGAAGGTGGTTGTGAAAGTGTCCGTGAACTTCTCCTACAGCGTCCAGTATCCGGGGCAGCCTGAAACAAAAGGCACGTGCACGGGCAAGCAGACCAGCATCGCCAAGCATCAATAGCCCCCTGTCACAGACCGAGCTGAGCGACTCAGCGAGGCGAAGGCTTTGACGGGTCCGAACGGGACGACGGGGGCGAGGCGCGACGAGCTGCTGCTGCGCACCCCCTGCGACGTCGAGGAGCAGGACGACCTGCGCCTCGGGCGCATCCACGACGAGATCGAGCGCGGCTTCGACGCCCTGCGCGACATCGAGGACGGGGTGACGATCTTCGGCTCGGCCCGGATCGGCGAGGGGCATCGCTGGTACCGGCTATGCCGCGAGATCTCGGCCTGCCTGGTCGACCATGGCTTCTCGATCATCACCGGCGGCGGTCCCGGCCTGATGGAGGCCGCCAACCGCGGTGCCGCCGAGGCCGGCGGCCTCTCCGTCGGCCTCAACATCGAGCTGCCGCACGAGCAACACACAAATCCCTATGTCAACCGCAGTCTCAACTTCCACTACTTCTTCGCCCGCAAGCTGATGTTCGTCCGCTACGCGCGCGCCTTCGTGATCATGCCCGGCGGTTTCGGCACCCTTGACGAGATGTTCGAGTGCCTGACCCTGATTCAGACCAACCGGATCAAGCACTTCCCGACGATCCTGGTCGACTCCAAGCACTGGGCGCCGCTGCTCGAGTGGATCGACCTCGGCCTTGAGGACAACGACATGATTTCTCCCGCCGACAAGGACCTGCTGATGGTCGTTGACACTCCGGGGGAAGTGTGCGAACACGTGCTCCGGGCGAGCGCGGCGCAGAAAGAACTCGCCTCGACCTAAACGCAAGCTACCCGCCGAAGCGGCGAATTCACCTGGTTTCGTTTTCGGTCGTGAGCAGTTTGAGGTCGACTTCTGCGCGCAGCTGTTCGAGCCCGAAGCTGAGTCGCTCGAAGACGGGTCGGCCGTTGCTGATGCGTTTGCCGACGTGGGTGCCCAGTACCCAGTGCAGGGATGCTTTTTGGGTCGACCACCACGGCGCGCCGCTGTCGCCTTCGGCCGAGGCGGCCCCTTCCACTTCGACGAGTTCTTCGACTCCGTTGAGGGTGACGTTCAGGGCGCTGATCGTGCCGCATTTTTCACCCGAAGTCTGTCCCGCCATGCAGGCTCCGTTTCCCACGCCCGGTGCCATCTGTCCGGGGACGGCGAATGGTTGTGGTTCCGCCGACCCCCACGGTGCGATGGCTGGGTTCACGGGAGTTTTGCCTTCTTTGACCCAGAATCCCGGATTTTCCACGAGGATCGCCCCGATGTCGGCATTGCTGTTTTTGGCCGCCACCGTTTCGCCGACGAGCTTTTCTTTCGAACCGGTTTTTTCGAAGGTCCAAACGCCCACGTTGTTGCCACCCCAAAATTGTTTGATGCAGTGCCCGGCTGTGAGAACGTAGGTGGCGGTCGATTTACCTTCGGCTGGAAGCGCGGCGGGGCCCGCGGTGCATTTGGCGAGCCCGAGCGCCCTGATGGTGACGCCGGCCACGATCGTTGGGTCACAGTACGCTTTATCGCTGACGAAATTGGCGCAGCGACTTTCCTGACGTTCGATTCCCAGGTTCGGATACGAAGTGTTGGTGACGGACACGTTCACGCCGGCCTGGGCGGCTTTGTGCCTCAGGGCAGCCGCCGTGGAGACGGGGACCGTGGAGGCCAGTTCGAGTTCGAGCGAGTTCCGTTGCGGGGACAGGTAGGTGGCGAGCTGGTTGTGAGCAAACAGTCCGGCGAGCCGTTGGTTCCACCGTTTCAGCGTGCTCTCCAGCTTCGCCCATCCCGAGCGCACGGACGTCTCGGTCACGGCCGACGCGAGTCCGGCTCGGCTGGCTACCGCCTCTGCTCTGCGCAGGCTCGCCACCGACGTGCCACCTACGTGCATCACGCCGGTGGACGGGTCGAACCACTCGCCTCCATAAGCCCTTCCCATGGAGGATTCCAGCTTGCTCACCAGGTGGGCCTGCATGAACCGGCCCTGCACTTCAAATGACTCGATCGCCTGTTCGCGGCTGGCGCCGCTGTTCATGAAAGCTCTGACCTCTCCAGCGATTGCCGGGTTCAGCGCGGTTGAGGTCGAGGCGCCCGTGGAGAAGGGAGCATGTTCGATCAGGTTCGAGACGCCCACGTAGACGAGTGCCGCCAGGACCAGGCTGAGCAGTGCCACTACCAGCCCTTGCTCCCTGTGGTGTCTCGTCAGCTCCACGCCCAACCCGCTCCTCTCCGCGAGTAGGTCTAACACCCAGTTGACTTAAAGTCAAATTAACTTGACTAATGCCGAAAATGCCGGTGCTTGGTGAAGACCATCGTCACGCCGGCGGCCTCGCAGGCAGCGATCACCTCGGCGTCGCGCTTCGAGCCGCCGGGCTGGATCACCGCGGTGGAGCCGGCCTGGAGTGCCAGCTCGGGGCCATCGGCGAAGGGGAAGAAGGCGTCTGAGGCGACCGCCGAGTCGGCCAGCAGGGCGCCGGAGTCCTCGCCGCGGGCATCGCGGCACTTCTCGACCGCGAGGCGGACCGAGTCGACGCGGCTCATCTGGCCGGCGCCGATGCCGAGGGTGGCACCGTCCTTGGCGATCACGATCGCGTTGGAGCGGACGTGGCGGACGACGGTCCAGGCGAAGCACATGTCGTCCCACTGCTGGTCGCTCGGCTGTGACTTGGTGACGACCTCCATGATCTCGCGCGGCTCGGGGTCGCCGTCGCGGTCCTGGATCAGCAACCCGCCCATCACGCGTTTGACGTCGCGTTCGCCGGGTTCGCGTTGGCGGCGCTCCTCCTCGCAGAGGATGCGGATCGCCTCCTTCTGCTGCAGCACGGCAAGCGCGCCGTGCTCGTAGTCGGGCGCGATCAACACCTCGACGAAGTTCTCGTGCAACCGTTTGGCGAGCTCCTCGGAGACCGGCCGGTTGAAGGCGATCACGCCGCCAAAGGCCGACATCGGGTCGCAGGCCAGCGCCTTCTCGTAGGCCTCGAGCGCGTCCTTGCCGATCGCCACCCCGCAGGGGTTGTTGTGCTTGACGATCGTGCAGGCGGGCTGCTCGAAGTCGTCGACTAGGCGGCGGGCCGAGTCGAGGTCGAGCACGTTGTTGAAGGAGAGCGCACGGCCGTGCAACTTGGCGACGCGCGAGAGCACGTGGCTGCGCACGCCGGCTTCGGAGTAGAGCGCCGCTCTCTGGTGCGGGTTCTCGCCGTAGGAGAGGTCGAGCACCTTCTCGTAGGCGACGGCGAGGTGTTCGGGGTAGTCCTCGTACTCGGCCGAGAACCAGCGGCTGATCGCGGCGTCGTAGCGGGCGGTCTGGGCGAAGGCCTCGTTGGCGAGCCAGTGCCGTGTCGTCGCCGTCAGCTTGGCGCCGCCGGACTCCTCCAGCTCGGCCAGCACCGCGTCGTAGGACTCGGGCTTGACCACGACGGCAACCCCGCCGTGGTTCTTGGCGGCGGCGCGGATCATCGTTGGCCCGCCGATGTCGATGTTCTCGACCACGACTCCCGGCTCGACGTCCTGGACGGCGACGGTCTGCTCGAAGGGGTAGAGGTTGACGCAGACCAGGTCGATCGGCACGATCGCCTCGCGTTCGAGCGTCGCCATGTGCCCGGGGTCGTCGCGTCGGGCGAGCAGCGCCGCGTGCAGCCGCGGGTGCAGGGTCTTGACCCGGCCGCCGAGGATCTCTTCCTGGCCGGTGAATTCGGAGACGTCGGTCACCTCGAGCCCGGCATCGCGCAGCGCCGCCGCAGTGCCACCGGTGGAGAGGATCTCGACCCCGAGGCCGGCCAGGCCGCGGGCGAAGTCGGCGACCCCGGTCTTGTCGGAGACCGAGACGAGCGCCCGGCGCACCCTGATCGCGCCGTCGTCGACGGTCTCGGAGCGGGTGTCTGCGGCGGCCTCAGTCATCGATTACGACCCGGCGCGGATCGTCGCCGTCGATCCTAACCTTGCCCGCCGCGATCATGCGGATCGCCTCGGAGTAGAGCTGATGCTCGACGGTGCGGATCGCCAGCTCGAGCGCCCCGCGGTCGCGATCGACGGGGACGTCGACCTCGCGCTGCGCGATCACTGGCCCGGTATCGACCCCCTCGTCGACGAAGTGGACGCTGACGCCGGTGACGTCGGCGCCCGCTGCCAGCGCCTGGCCGATTGCGTCGAGGCCGGGGAAGGCGGGCAGCAGGGCGGGGTGGACGTTGACGATGCGGTTACGGAAGCGCTCGACGAAGGCGCCGCTGAGCAGCTGCATGTAGCCGGCGAGGACGATCAGGTTGGCGCCGCGCTCCTCGATCCAGTCGGCCATCGTGGCATCGCGAGTCTCGCGATCGGCGAAGTCCTCGCGCGCAAACAGGCCGACCGGAATCTGCGCCGCCCGCGCCCGTTCGATCGCCGGTGCCCCGGGCTTGTCGGAACCGACCCCGACCACCTCGATCCCCTCACGCATATGGACGCGATCCAAGATCGCCTGCAGATTTGAACCTGTTCCCGACGCGAGAACTACAAGTTTGAAATTGCTCATAGGCCGGTTGTGGTCAAGCAGATCAAGGACGCAGGGAGCGAAGCGTGCTTCAGCACGTGAGCGACCGAGGACGCAGAGATGCGCTGCGCCACAACCGGCCTATGCGTGCTCCAAGGCGAACTTGCCGTTTGCGTCTTCAGGGTCGCCCAGCGGGTAGTGGCCGCTGAAGCAGGCGTCGCAGTGGTCCTCGGGCGGGGTGCCGATCGCCTCGTAGACGCCGTCCATCGAGAGGTAGGCGAGCGAGTCGGCGTCGAGCTCGTCGGCGATCTCCTGGATCGTGCGCTTGTGGGCGATCATCTCCTCGCGGGTCGACATGTCGACGCCGTAGTGGCAGGGATTGCGGATCGGCGGTGCCGAGATCCGCAGGTGGACTTCGCGGGCGCCGGCGTCGCGCAGCATGCCGACGATCTGGCGGGTCGTGTTGCCGCGCACGATCGAGTCGTCGACGACGACAATGCGCTGGCCGGAGACGATCTCGGGCAGCGGGTTGAACTTGAGCCGCAGGCCGTGCTTGCGCAGCTCCTGGCCGGGCTGGATGAAGGTCCGCGCCACATAGCGGTTCTTGATCAGACCGTCGTCGCGGGGCAGGCCCGAGGCACGGGCGAAGCCGGCGGCGGCAGGGTTGCCGGAGTCGGGCACCGAGATCACCAGGTCGGCTTCGACCGGCGACTCGCGCCAGAGGATCTCGCCCATCCGGCCGCGCACCTGCTGCAGCACTTTGCCCTCGAGCCGGCTGTCGGGACGGGAGAAGTAGATGTGCTCGAAGACGCACATTGCCGGTCGCTCGGCCTTGACCACCTGGCGCGTCTCCAGCCCCCGCTCGGTCAGCGAGACCATCTCGCCGGGGTGTACTTCGCGCATCAGCTCGGCGCCGATGATGTCGAAGGCGCAGCTCTCCGAGGCGACGACGAAGCGGTCGTCGAGGCGGCCGAGCGAGAGCGGTCGCACCCCGTGCGGGTCGCGGAAGGCGACGATCGCGCGCTTGGTCATCACCACGGTCGAGTAGGCGCCCTCGAGCCGAGGCATTACATCGGTGACCGCGTCCTCGATCAGCTTGCCGTCGTGGGAGGAGAGCAGCGCCGCGATGATCTCCGAGTCCGAGGTGCCACGGAAGGCGATGCCGCGCTCCTTCAGTTCGCCCCAAAGCTCGACCGCGTTGGTCAGGTTGCCGTTGTGGGCCAACGCCAGCTCGCGGCCGTCGTCGCGCCAGACCGGCTGCGCGTTCTCCCAGGAGCCACCGCCGGTGGTTGAGTAGCGCACGTGGCCGATCGCCATGTCGCCCTCCAGCGCCCGCAGCTTCTCCTCGTCGAAGACCTGTGAGACCAGCCCCGAGTCCCGCATCGTGGTGATGTGGCCGCCGACGCAGGTGGCGATCCCGGCCGACTCCTGACCGCGGTGCTGGAGCGCGTAGAGGCTGAAGTAAGCCAGGCGCGAAACGTCGTGCCCGGGTGCGTATACGCCGAACACCCCGCATTCCTCGCGCGGGCTGTCGCGGTCTATGAACTGCCCCTGGGGCGGAGTCAAGCGCGCTTTCCTCGCGGTTGGGGAGGGACGTGACGCGCAGGCAGACTGCCTACCCCGGCAGGGTAGCAACGGCGGGCGGGCGGCAAGCCGGTCGCGAAAGGTCGCGATTTGCGGCCGTTCAGCTGCCGCGAGCCTCTTGGCCCTGCAGTTTCACGTCCAGCCGCTGGTGCTTGATGTGGCCGGCCAGGTCGGTGCAGCTCACGGTCAGCTTCGCCGTCAGCGATTCCTTCGGGGTGAGCTTGCCGAGCCGGCGCAGCACCGCTTTCCGCAGCGGGACCCGGAACGGCACCTGCTTGCCGGGCAGCACGGTCTTCTTCGGCCCGCTCAGGCTGACGATCAGCCGGGTCGGTTTCGAGCCGGCGGTTTTAAGTTTCGGACTTGGCTTGTAGCCCCAGCCGACCTGGCCGTAAACGTCGATCAGCGCTTCCGAGCTGACGCCGACCCGGACGACGATCGACTTTTTCCTCGCCGCCGCGTGGGCCTTGAAG
Source organism: Solirubrobacterales bacterium (assembly GCA_036271315.1). GTDB lineage: Bacteria > Actinomycetota > Thermoleophilia > Solirubrobacterales > 70-9 > VRUE01. The sequence goes on from DATBAV010000022.1 coordinate 46,121, forward strand.
GTCACCGTCGGGCAGGTTTCGTGGTAAGCGGCGCTCTGCGGGCAGCCGTCCTGGGTTTCGTCGCCATAGCCGTCGCCGTCTTTGTCGGGCTCGAGGGTCGCCGAGACCGGCACCTGGTCCTTGGTCCCTGGAGGAAAGGTGTTGGTCGAGCCAAGGGGAGCGGGGGCGCGGAGGATCCCGATTTCGTCTTCGACCGCGCCCGTGCTGCAAATGAGGGTGCCGGGACTGTTGGGCCCGTAGAGGCCGAGACGATCGCCGGCCTGGACCGGGATCCTAGTCTTGAAGCTGTTGGTGCCGTGAGCGACCGTTTCTTCGGCGCTTTCGCCGATCGTCTCGAGCTTGCTCGGATTGGTCTGCGAGCGGAAGACCATCAGCTTCAGCCGGTCGCTTTCTTCGACGAAGGCGGAGGGGTCGGCCCAGACCGTCCACGCCGTCAGCACGCCGGCGCCCGGAGCGGTCAAGGGCAAGGCGCTGCCGGGGACCTTTTGCAGTTGCACGACCGTAACGTTGGGTTCCGAGGCGTTGGCGGCGCAGTCGCTGCCGAACTCTGTCGCCGCGCCGGCGCCCGGGGCGGCAATCGCCGCGAGCACCAGGGCGATCGCGCTCGACGCCCCGATCGCTCGCTTCACCTGGCCACCACGCCGAGCACCCTATCGAGGGCCTGCCCGAGCCCGGCGATCGCGGAGTCGAGCGGCTCCTGGCTGCCGGCGGCGCGGGCGCGCAGCAGCGCGCCCTCGACGGTCGAGACGACGAGACCGGCGAAGGCCTCGGCGTCCCGGGCGCTGACTCCTTCGTCGCGCAGGGCGGCGGCGATCGGCCGTTCCCAGCTCTGGAAGGCCGCGGTCGCGACCGCGGCGAGCTCGGGGTCTTCGGGCCGGGCAAGGGCGACGGCGGCGACGGGACAGCCAATCCGCTCCGGGTGGTCGGCAACTCGGCGGCGGAATACGTCGCCAAACAGCGCCAGCGTCTGCTTCAGGCCGCGCTCTTCGAGCGAGCGCTCGATCAGGTCGCGGATCGTCGCGCCTTCGAGTTCCGCTGCCTCGCGGGCGAGCTGGACCTTGCCGCCGGGGAAGTGGTGGTAGATCGAGCCGCGCGGTGCCTCGCCGCGCGCGGCGACGTCGCGCAGCTCCATGCCGGCGTAGCCCTTCTCGGCGAGCAGCTGGCGCGCGCCCTTGAGCAGCAGCGCGCGCCCGTCGCGACGCTTGCGCTCGCTTGGTTGACCATCGGCGATTCGCGCTATGCCCACGGTCATAGTCTATAGTCCCCGCCGATGTATGACCGTGGTCATAAAGGGATCGTGGCGATCGCCTGCGCTGGCGCCTTCCTCGCCTTTCTCGACGCGACGATCGTCAACATCGCCTTCCCGGACATCTCGAGCTCCTTCGCGGGCTCGGGAAGGGACGCGCTTTCCTGGGTGCTCGACGGCTACTTCGTCGTCATCGCGGCGTTGCTGGTCCCGGCCGGCGGCCTCGCCGACCGCTTCGGCCACAAGCGGATCTTCCTGCTCGGCGTCAGCGGCTTCACCGCCGCCAGCCTGCTCTGTGCGCTGGCACCCTCGCTCGGCTTCCTGATCGCCTTCCGCGTCATCCAGGGCATCGGCGCGGCGATGATCGCGCCGACCTCGCTGGCCCTCGTCCTCGATGCTTTTCCAGCGGAGCGCCGTGCGGCCGGGGTTGGCATCTGGGGGGCCGCCGCGGCGGCCGCGGCGGCGGTGGGGCCGACCCTGGGCGGCGCCCTGGTCGAGCTCTACGACTGGCGCCTCGTCTTCCTTGTCAACCTGCCCCTGGGAGCCACCGTGGTGTGGTTCGGCGCCAAGGCCCTGCGCGAGCGCCCGCAGCTCGACAGCCGCCTGCCCGATCTGCCCGGCGCGCTGATGCTGGCCCTCAGTCTTGCCCTGGTCACATTGGGGATCGTCGAGGGCAACGACTGGGGCTGGACCGCAACCGCGACGCTCGGCTGCTTCGCCGCCTCTGCTCTCCTGCTCGGCGGGATGATCTGGCGCAGCCGCAGCCACCCGCGCCCGATCGTCGAGCCGGAGCTCTTTCGCCACGGCTCCTTTCGCATCGGCAACCTCGGCACCCTGCTCTTCGCCGCCGCCTTCTTCTCGCTGATCCTCGGCAACGTCGTCTTCCTCACCTCGATCTGGGGTTACACCGTGCTCCAGGCCGGCGCCGCGACGCTGCCCGGGCCGACGCTCTCGACGATCGTCGCCGGTCCCGCCGGCAAGCTCGCCGACCGCTTCGGCCACCGCGCGGTGATCGTCCCCGGCACCCTCTTCTTTGCCGCCGGGGTGATGGTGTTGCGCTCCGCTGGCGCCACACCCGACTGGCTCGGCATCTGGCTGCCCGGCGCATGTCTTACCGGCATCGGCATCGGCCTCGCCTTTCCGACCCTCGGTGCCGCTTCTGTGCGCGACATCCCCGACGACCGCTTCGCCACCGCCAGTGCCGTCAACGCCGCCTTCCGCCAGGTCGGCGCCGTGCTCGGCACCGCGATCCTCGTCGCCATCGTCGGCGAACCGGCAACCCTGCAGGCCGCCCTCGACGTCTCCAACGACGCCTACCTCTTCTCGGCGATCGCCGCCCTCGTCTCAGGCGCCGTCGTGCTCGGCCTGCGAGCCCAGCGAAAGCCAGGCGCTCTCGGCGGTGCCGACTCCGACGGTGAAGCTGCGGTCGCCGGCGGCGAGCTCGATCGTGCCGCCGCCGACCTCGCCGATCGGCGTCGCCCCGAGCGCGTCTAGCGCGGCTCGGTTGCCGCTGAGCAGGAAGCCGCCGGGCCCCTCGCCGAAGAGGGCCTCCGCGGGCGAGCAGCCGCGTTCGCGCAGCGGCTGCAGGTCGACCCGGCAGCCGAGGCCGCCGGCGATGGCCGACTCGGCCAGGGCGCAGGCGAGCCCGCCGTCGCTGATGTCGTGGGCGGAGGAGAGCTTGTCGGCGCGGACCGCGTCGCGGACGGTCGCGCAGGCCACGGTCACAGCGGTGACATCGGACCGCGGCAGGCCCACGTCGAGCTCGCCGCGCAGCTTCGCCAGCTCCGAGCCGGCGAGCGATGGTTCGAAGGGACCGAACAGGGCGATCGCGTCGCCCTCCCGGAGGAAAGCGCTGCCGCAGGCCTTGGCCGGGTCGGGCAGCTCGCCGACCATGGCGACGACCGGGGTCGGGTAGATCGGGCCCTCCGGGCCCTCGTTGTAGAGCGAGACGTTGCCGCCGACGACCGGCACGCCGAGCTGCTCGCAGGCGCTGGCCAGGCCGCTGACCGCCTGATCGAGCTGCCAGGCGGGCACCGGTTTCTCCGGGTTGCCGAAGTTGAGGCAGTTGGTCAGGCCGAGCGGCTCGGCACCGACGCAGGCGAGATTCTGGGCGCACTCGAGCACCGCCTCGACTGTGCCGGCGTAGGGGTCGCAGGCGACGCGGCGGCCGTTGCCGTCGATCGAGACCGCGATCGCGTTGCCGGCCTCGGGGATCTGCAGCACCGCGGCGTCGGCCGACTCGGGCCGTCGCACCGTGCGCGAGCCGACCACCGAGTCGTACTGCTCGAAGGCCCAGCGCTTGGAGGCGATGCTGGGGGAGGCGAGCAGCGCCAGCAGCGTCTCCTCGCTGGAGGCATCCGCCGCGAGCGTCGCCCGGTTGCCGTACATCCACCCCTGCGGCTCGGCCGACTCCAAGTCGTAGAGCGGGCAGCCGTCGACCAGCGCCTCGACCGGCATCTCGCCAACCACGTCGCCGTTGCGCAAGATCCTGATCTGGCCGGAATCGGTGACGACGCCGATCTCACCCGAGCCGGTCTGCCATTTCTCGCAGACGGCTAGCACCGCGGCCACCTTGTCGGGCTCGACCACGGCGAGCATCCGCTCCTGCGACTCGGAGACCATGATCTCGAAGGGCTCCATGTCGGCCTCGCGCAGTGGCACCAGGGCGACGTCGAGGTCGATGCCGACGCCGCCGGCCGAGGCCATCTCGCCGGCCGAGGAGGTCAGCCCGGCGGCACCGAGGTCCTGCAGCGAGACCAGCAGGCCCTTCTCCAGCAGCTCGAGGCAGCACTCGAGCACCTTCGACTCCTCGAAGGGGTCGCCGATCTGCACCGTCGGCCGCTTCGCCTCATCGCCCTCGCCGAGCTCGGCCGAGGCCAGAACGGAGGCGCCGCCGATGCCATCGCGCCCGGTCGAGGCTCCCATCAGCACGACGACGTTGCCGATCCCGGCGGCGGCGGCGCGGACCATGTCCGCCTGCTTGGCGATGCCGAGGCACATTGCGTTGACCAGGCAGTTGTGCTCGTAGGGGGCCTCGAAGTAGATCTCGCCGCCGACGTTGGGCACGCCGATCGAGTTGCCGTAGTGGCCGATCCCGCGCACGGCGCCATCGAGCAGGTGGCGCGAGCGGACAGAGTCGAGCTCGCCGAAGCGCAGCGAGTCGAGGATCGCGATTGGCCGTGCCCCGATCGCGAAGACGTCGCGAAGGATGCCGCCGACCCCGGTGGCCGCCCCCTGGAAGGGTTCGACCGCGCTCGGGTGGTTGTGGGACTCGACCTTGAAGGCAATCGCGTGGCCGTTGCCGATGTCGACCGCGCCGGCGTTCTCGCCCGGCCCCATCACCACCCGCTCGCCCTCGGTCGGCAGTCGCCGCAGCAGCTTGCGCGAGTGCTTGTAGGCGCAGTGCTCGGACCAGAGCAGGGAGAACATCGCCAGCTCGACCGTGTTCGGCTCGCGCCCCATCTTCTCGACGATCAGCTCGAACTCGGAGTCGGTGAGGCCGAGCTCGCGGTGGGCGGCGACGTCGCTCACGAGGCGAACCCTTCCAGCGCTTCGAAGACCTGGCGCCCGTCGATCGAGCCGGTCAGCGGGTCGACCGCGTGCTCGGGATGCGGCATCAGCCCGACCACGTTGCCGCGCTCGTTGCGCACCCCGGCGATGTCCCGCACCGAGCCGTTCGCGTTGTGCCCGTCCGCGTAGCGGTAAGCGACCTGCCCGTTGGCTTCGAGCGAGTCGAGCATCTCCTCCGGCGCGTAGTAGCGCCCTTCGCCGTGCTTCATCGGGATCGAGAG
>DATBAV010000023.1:0-38927 GCA_036271315.1 Solirubrobacterales bacterium
TTCATCGACAACATCTTCCGCTTCGTCCAGGCGGGCTCCGAGGTCTCGGCCCTGCTCGGCCGCATGCCTTCCGCCGTCGGCTACCAGCCGACGCTGGAGACCGAGATGGGCGAACTGCAGGAGCGGATCACCTCGACCGAGCGCGGCTCGGTGACCTCGGTGCAGGCGATCTACGTCCCCGCCGACGACCTCACCGACCCGGCCCCGGCCTCGGTGTTCGCCCACCTCAATGCGACCACGACGCTCTCGCGGTCGATCTCCGAGAAGGGGATCTACCCGGCCGTCGACCCGCTCGACTCGACCTCGACGATCCTCAAGCCCGACGTCGTCGGCGAGGAGCATTACCGCACCGCGACCGAGGTCCAGGAGGTGCTGCAGCGCTACAAGGAGCTACAGGACATCATCGCCATCCTCGGCATCGACGAGCTCTCCGACGAGGACAAGCAGACGGTCTCGCGCGCCCGCAAGATCGAGCGCTTCCTCTCGCAGCCGTTCTTCGTCGCCGAGCAGTTCACCGGCCGCAGCGGCGAGTACGTGCCGGTGTCGGAGACGGTGCGCGGCTTCCGCGAGATCCTCGATGGCGAGCACGATGACCTCTCCGAGGGCGCCTTCTACATGAAGGGCGGCATCGACCAGGTCACCGAGGGCGCCGCAGCGGCCGCGGCCGCCTAGAGAGCTCTCGATGGCTGCCGAGCACATGGTCGACGTCGAAGTCCTCACCCCCGAGGGGGAGGTCTTCAACGGCGAAGTGCGCCAGGTCTCGACCCGCACCGCGGTCGGCGAGCTGGGCATCCTCGCCAACCACGCGCCGCTGCTGGCGGCGCTGGCGCCGACCGAGCTGCGCCTCCACGTCAGCGACTCGGAAACCAAGCGCTACGCCCAGGCCCACGGTTGGCTCCAGGTCTTCGGCAATCACGCCAAGTTGCTGGTCGAGGAAGCCCTCGACCCCGAGCAGCTCGACGCCGGCACGCTCAAGGAGCAGCTTGCCGACGCCGAACAGCGGCTCTCGGAGTCCGAGGACGGCAGCGGTGCTTACGCCCGCGCGGAGAAGGACCGCGACCGGGCCGAAGCGTTTCTCGCCATCGCCCAAACCTGAACGTCGTCAGTAGTCCCGGCGCAGCGCATCCGACGCGGTGAGGGGTGGGCATCTTCACCCCTGAGGTGGCTACTCGGCAGCTTCTTTGCGGGCGAAGGTGGTCTTATCAACCACCCCGCCAAGGAGGCACGAAATGTTCAGCACCAAGATCCGCCCAGCTCTCATCGCCCTCGTCACGACGGCCAGCCTCGCTTTCACGCTGGCGGCGCCCGCCGCCTCGCAGGCCCAGTGGCACACGATCGTCGTCGATGGGCATGTATTCACCCACGGCAACTTCACCGAAGGCGGCGTCAGCCCCTGCGTTCGCATCGACGAACAGCTCGGCAAATGGCAGGGCGCGGTCGGCGATGACGGCGACTGGCTCAACCGGAAGGGCATCGGCAAAGCGGGTAAAGCCAACGCCGAAGAGGAACTCGCAAATGCCGAAGGCGAAGTCAACCGCGCCAGCGGCGAAGCGTTCGAATACGGCTGCGACACCGTGGCGGCGGCAAAGACCTCGCATGGAGCCCCCGGACAAGTTCGCGTTCAAATACCGTCCGGCAATGGACGCTAGGGCCAAGTGCCAGCTTCACGAGGGATCCGGTCTTCCGATCGGATCCCTTGCGCTGGGGGCCTCTGATGAGCGATGAGCTCGTCGCGCTGGTCTCGCGACTGGTGAGCTACGACAGCGCTGAGCCTGATGGCGTGCTGGAAGCCGCCGGGTTCATCGAAGGTTGGCTGGACTCGCGCGGGATCCAGGTCGAGAGTGACGAGGTTCGGGGGCTACCGGTCCTGAAGGCCGAAGTCGGGCCAGAGGACGCGCCGACGGTGGTGCTGCACGGGCACATCGACGTGGTGCCGGCGCAGGCCGGACAGTTCGAGCCGCGGGTCGAGGGGGATCGGCTCTATGGGCGCGGCGCCTATGACATGAAGGGCGGGCTGGCGGCGATGCTGCTGGTCACGGCGGCGATGCGCGATCAGGATGGGGTGCGGGTGCGGTTGGGAATCGTCGGCGACGAGGAGTCCGAGGAGGAAGTCGAACGCGGCTCCGATCATCTGGTCGACAGCGGCTTCCTCGGCGACTTCGCGATCACCGGCGAGCCGACCGATCTGCACATCGGGGTCGAGGCAAAGGGGGTGCTGGCGCTGCGGGTCACGGTCGAGGGCACGGCCGCCCATGGGGCGACGCCCTGGTTGGGCGAAAACGCGGTTTTGAGGGCGATCGACGTTTTCCGCAGTATCGAGTCGCTACCGTTCGCACGGCACTCCTCGGAGCTCTTCGATCGCCCCTCGATCAACCTCGGTCGGATCTTGGGCGGCGACGCGCTCAACAAGGTGCCCGACCGATGCGCCATCGACGTCGACATCCGCTACCTGCCCGATCAGGATCCCGCCGCGCTGCTGGAGCAGGTGGAGGGGATAGCCGCGGCCGAAGTGGAGCAGCTCTTCACCCGCCCGCCGGCGGTCGTCGATCGCGAGCTGCCCTACGTGCTCGCCCTGCGCGAGGCGGCGAGGGCGCACCACGACGGCGAGCCGATGAGCGTCGGGCGCGACGGGGCCTCCGATGCGGTCTCGTTCCTGCGCGTCGGCGTGCCGGCGGTCGAGTTCGGCCCGGCCGGCGAAGGGCACCACGGACCGGGGGAGTGGGTCTCGGTCTCCTCGCTGCACACCTACCGGCAGACCCTCGACACCTTCCTGCGCTCGCTTCCCGCCCGTCTAGCCGCTTGAGGGATCGTGGCTGAGTCGGGCCTGAGCAAGCCGCCGCCCTCGGGCGACCACGAACCGGCGCCGAAGCCGAAGCGCTACTGGTGGCGCTTCAGCCTGGGCTCGCTGATCATCGTGATCGCCGTCGCCGCGGCGACCTCGGCCAGCATCCTGCTCTACATCGGCAGCATCGCCACGGCGCTCTCGCACCACAACATTTACAACGCCAAACTGCATCGCTACCTCTCCAAGGTCAACGGCGGCGAGCCCGAGAACATCCTCATCCTCGGCTCCGACAAGCGCGCCAACCTGGCCGAAGACCCGGGCCGCTCCGACACGACGATCCTGCTGCGCCTCGACCCCGACCGCGACGCGATTGCGGTGATGTCGATCCCGCGCGACCTCAAGGTCGAAATCCCGGGCTACGGGACGAACAAGTTCAACGCCGCCTACACCTTCGGCGGGCCGAAGCTGACCTTGCAGCTGGTCAAGGAACTGACCGGCTTGCAGATCAACCACGTCGTCAACGTCGACTTCCTCGGCTTCGTTCGGGCCGTTGACGCGATCGGCTGCGTCTATACCGACGTCGACCGGCGCTACTACCACTCGAACGTCGGCGTTCCGGCCGCCGAACAGTATTCGGAAATCAACATCAAGCCTGGCTATCAGCTGCTCTGCGGCAAGAAGGCGCTCGAGTACGTGCGCTACCGCCACACCGACACCGACATTGTCCGCTCGGCGCGCCAGCAGGACTTCCTCAGCTCGGCCCGCGAGCGGGTGCCGATCTCCAAGCTCGTGCTCGGTCAGAACGACCTGGTTGACATCTTCACCAAGTACACGACCTCTGACATCAGCGACACGGAGACGATGCTGCAGGTGCTGAAGCTCTTCATCGCCTCGCGCAATGCAGCGATCAAGGAGGTCCACTTCCCGGCCGAACTAGGGCCCAGCTATGTCTACGCCTCGCCCGAAGCGATCCACGGAGCCGTCGACAAGTTCCTCGGCATCGAAGCGAGCGCCGGCCCGCTGGGCGAACTCGACGAAGGTCGCAACGAAAACAGCGGCGGCAAGTCCGGCAAGAAGAAGAACAAGCACCACAAGGCGCCGAAGCCGCATATCGCCGCGCCGAAGCCGCCTGGGAGCGACGGCTTGGTACCGGACCGCGAAGCCGGCGAAGCGGAGGCGAAGAGCGTCACGCGGAAGGTCAGCTCCGGTTTTCCCGTTTTCTACCCGACGCGCCTACCGTCCGGCGCCTATTACCAAGAAGACAATTCCTATGAACACATCCAGAACCCCCGTGCCTACCACCTGCGCGACACCGACGAAGAGCGCCACGGCGCCTATCGCATGGTGGTCGAGTGGCCGCTCTCGGATGGGATCCACTACTTCGGCCTGCAGGGGATCCAGGGCTGGTCGGATCCGCCGATCCTCGATAGCCCGAGCCTGACCAAGACGATCAATGGACGGGAATACGACATTTACGTCGACGGCGACCGCATATCGATGGTCGCCTGGCATCGTGGCAACAACTCCTACTGGGTCGCCAACGACCTGCTCAATACCTTGAGCAACGATCAGATGATGGGAATCGCCCGTTCCGCCGACGTGAAGGTCCCCAACCAAAAGCGCAGAAGGGGGAAGTCGAAGCGATGAGTGCAGAGAGAGAGCCGATCGGGGTGATCGGGGTCGGCTGGGTCGGCCTCGTTACAGCCGCCTGCTTCGCCGAGGTCGGCCACCGGGTGATCGCTCGCGACATCCTTCCGGAGAAGGTCGAGTCGCTCTCGCGCGGCGAGATCACGATCCACGAGCCGGGTCTCGGCGAGCTGCTCAAGCGCAACGCCGAGCGCCTCACCTTCACCACCGACATGTCGGAGCTGCTCGAGGGCGCGAAACTGCTCTTCGTCTGCGTCGACACGCCGCCGACGCGCTCCGGCGATGCCGACCTCTCGCGGGTGCGCTCCGTGGTCGAAGAGCTGCCAGCCGACAGCGATCACGTGCTGGTGATGAAGAGCACGGTTCCCGCCGGAACCGGCAACTCGATCCGCCGCGACCGGCCCGGCCTCTCCTACGTCTCCTGCCCCGAGTTCCTCAAGGAGGGCTCGGCGGTCGAGGACTTCCTCCATCCCGACCGCGTCGTCGTCGGCGCCGACCTTGGTGACGAGGGGCCCCGCGACGCCGTCGCCCGCCTCTATGAGCCGCTCGGCGGCGAGCTGGTGCGCACCGACGTCGCCAGCGCCGAGATGATCAAGCTCGCCTCCAACGCCTTTCTCGCCACCAAGATCTCCTTTGCCAACGAGATCGCCAACGTCTGCGAGAAGGTCGGTGCCGACGTCGGCGAGGTCGCCCGCGGCATGGGCCTCGACCAGCGCATCGGGCCGGCCTTCCTGCGCGCCGGCATCGGCTACGGCGGCTCCTGCTTTCCCAAGGACGTCAGCGCTTTGAAGATGCTTGCCGGCAACAGTGGCTACCACTTCCAGCTGCTGGGCGCGGTGATCGAAGTGAACGAGCTGCAGAAGCGCCGCGTCGTGCAGAAGCTGCAGAAGTACCTCGGCTCGCTGGTCGACAAGCGCGTGGCGCTGCTCGGCCTCGCCTTCAAGCCGCACACCGACGACATGCGCGAGGCCTCGAGCCTGGTGCTCGCCGCGCGCCTGGAAGGCGAGGGCGCCGAGGTCGTCGCCTATGACCCCGTCGCGGGGGGAGTCGCCCGCGAGCTCTTCGACGGGGTCGAGTTCCGCGACTCCGCCCTGGAGACGCTGGAGGGCGTCGACGCCGCGATCCTGGTCACCGAGTGGCCGGAGTTCGCCGAGCTCGATTGGGCCGCCGCGGCGACGACGATGGCGCGTCCACTGTTGATCGACGGTCGCAACTTCCTCGACGCGAGCCTGCTGCGCTCGGCCGGCTTCGAGTACGAGGGCATCGGGCGCGCGGTTGACGATTCCGTCCCCGCGGGTACTGCCGAGTAGTGCAGGCAATCGTCCTCGTCGGCGGCGAGGGAACGCGGCTTCGGCCGCTGACCGAGACCGTCCCCAAGCCGGCCCTGACCCTCGTCGACCGGCCCTTCCTCGCCTACATGATCGAGTGGCTGGCCGGGCACGGCGTCAGCGAGGTCGTGCTCGCTTGCGGCTTCCTGCCCGACGTCCTGCGCGAGGCGCTGGCAGGCGAGGAGGAGCGGGCGGGGGTCTCGATCTCCTACGTGGTCGAGCCGGAGCGGCGTGGCACCGCTGGCGCGATCCGCTTCGCCGCCGACGAGCTCGGCGACCGGCTCGAGGACCGCTTCCTCGCCCTCAACGGCGACGTGCTTACCGACCTCGACCTGACCGCGCTGCTGCGCGCGCACGACGAGCGTAGGGCGAGCGCGACGCTGGGCCTGCACCCGGTCGACGACTCCTCCGCCTACGGGCTGGTGCACAGCGATCCGCAGGGTGCCGTGCTCGAGTTCCTCGAGAAGACGGGCGAGGCGGTGCCCGGCGAAATCAATGCCGGCATGTACGTGCTGGAGCGCTCGGTACTCGAGCTGATCCCCCCCGGCGAAGAGGTCTCGATCGAGCGCGATGTCTTCCCGCGCCTGGTCGGCGAGGGCCTGCACGGGCTGCGCCTCGACGGTTACTGGATGGACATCGGCACCCCCGAGCGCTATCTGCAGGCGAGTTGGGACATCCTCGAGCAGCGCGTCGAGACCCGGGTACGGCCGACCGCGCCGGGGATGCACGTCGGCGCCGATGTGGAGATTGCCGCCGGCGCCACGGTCGGACCGCGGGTCGTTCTCGGCAGTGGCTCCAGGGTCGAGGCCGGTGCCGAAGTGCGCGGCTCGGTCCTGCTCGACGGCTGCGTGGTGGGGGAGGGCGCGCGGGTCAACGACTCGATCCTCTCCGCCGGAGTCGTGCTCGAGGCCGGGGCCAAGCTGGAGGGCAGCGTCGCCGCCCAGGATGAAAGAGTGCCGAGCTGATGCTCGACGACATCCTTGCCATTCCCGACCATCTGCGCGACGCCCTCTGGCGGGTCGAATCGGCGCGGTTGGAGACGAGCGAGGCCACCGGCCTGATGGTCTGCGGCATGGGGGGATCGGCGATCGGCGGCGACCTCGCCGCCGCCGCGCTCGGCGACCGACTGACCCGACCGCTGCTGACCGTGCGCTGCTACGAGCTGCCGAGCTGGGCGACGTCCGAGTGGGCCGTGCTCTGCTCGAGCTACTCGGGCAACACCGAGGAGACGCTTGCCTGCTTTGCCGCCGCGGAGGCACTGGGTACCCGGCGGCTCGTCGCCAGCACCGGCGGTGAGCTGGTCGACGGCGCGCGCGAGAGCGGCGTGCCGGTGATCGGCCTTCCCGGCATCCTTCCCGCACCGCGCACCGCGGTTGCCTACATGCTCGTCTGCGCCGCCGAGGTCGCGGCGGCGGTTGGTGTCGCGCCGCGCATCCACACCGAGATCGATGCGGCGGCCACTTTCCTCGAGCAGGAGGCCGACAGCCTGCGTAAGCGCGCGGAGGAGATCGTGGCGCGGCTGGGCGACACGGTCGCGGTGGTCACCGGGGCCGACCTGACGGCGCCGGTCGCGCGGCGCTGGAAGACCCAGATCAACGAGAACGCCGAGCTGCCCGCCTTCTTCTCCGAGCTGCCCGAGGCCGACCACAACGAGCTCTGCGGCTGGTCCGGCGCCGAACTCTCGGCGGTCATGCTCGAGGATCGCGACCAGCACCCGCGCGAGCGCCGCCGCTTTGAGTTGACCGTCGAGCTGATTGAGGCCAGCGGGGCCGAAGCGGTGCGGATCGAGACCGAGGGGGAGACCCGGATCGCCCGCCTGCTCTGGGCGACGATGCTCGGCGACCTCGTTTCGCTGCGGATCGCCGAGGCGCGCGGCGTCGACCCGCTGCCGGTCACCGCGATCGAGGGCCTCAAGATCGCTCTGGCAGGTGATGCCTGATGAAGGCGATGGTCCTGGCGGCAGGTCTTGGCACCCGGCTGCGGCCGATCACCTACGCGGTGCCGAAGCCGATGGTGCCGGTGCTGAACCGGCCGGTGATGGAGCACAGCGTGCGGTTGCTCGCCCGCCACGGCTTCAGTCAGGCGATCGCCAACCTGCATTGGTTCCCAGAGACGATCGAAGGCCACTTCGGCGACGGCTCGGACTTTGGCATCGAGCTCTCCTACAGCCACGAGGAGCAGCTGCTGGGGACGGCCGGAGGAGTGCGCAACGTCGCCGAGTTCCTCGGCGATTCCTTCCTCGTCGTCGCCGGCGACGCGCTCACCGACATCGACTTCACCGCGATGCGGGAGTTCCACGAATCGCATGATGGGCTCGTCACCCTGGCCACCAAGCGAGTCGCCAATACCGACGAGTACGGGGTTGTGATCGCCGGCGAGGACGGGCGTATCCAGGGCTTCCAGGAGAAGCCCGACCCGGCGGAAGCGCTCTCTGATCTCGCCAACACCTGCATCTACATGTTCCGCCGTGAGATCTTCGACTACTTCCCCGAGCCCGGCACCAGCAAGGCCGCCGGTGCCGAGGACCCGCCGGAGTTCACCGACTGGGCGATGGACGTCTTCCCGGCGCTGCTCGAGAACGACGTGCCCTTCTACTCGCACGAGATCGAGGCCTACTGGAACGACATCGGAAACGCCGAGGAGCTGCGGCAGGGAAGCATCGATGCCCTGCGCGGCACGGTCGAGGTTGAGACGGGGGTGCCCGAGGTGAGCCCCGGCGTCCGCTCGGCGAGTCCGCTCGACGGGGTCGAGGTCGAGGGCCCGGCGCTGATCGGCTCCGATGTGCGCCTGGGCGCCGGCGCCCGGATCCAGGGCCCGGCGATCGTCGGCGACGGCTGCGAGATCGGGCCCGGCGCCTGGGTGCGCGACTCGATCCTGCTCGCCGGCACCGAGCTGCCGGCCGAGGGAATGCTGGTCGGCGCGATCGCCGGCCGCGTCGCCAAGCCCTGACGCTTTCCTGACGGCTTGCGCGCCACACGCGCGCCGCCGTGCCGCACGCTCGGGACGTGCGACCGCTGCCCGCCTTCCTTTCCGAGCTGATCCCGGCGCTCTGCGCGGCCTGCGGGCGTAGCTGCCGCCCTGGAACGGTGCTTTGCACGCGCTGCGGCCGCCGCCTCGCCGAGGCAAAGCCGCTCGCTGGTCGGGGGGCTTCGGGCCTCGACCGGGTCTGGTCCTCGGCCCCGCACGAGGAGGTCGCCCGCGATCTGGTCACCGCGCTGAAGTTTCGCCGCCTGCTGCCCGTCGCCGGGACGATTGCCGAGCGGATCGAGTGGCTGGCGCCGGAGAGCCTGCTCAGCGGCGCGATCGTGCCGGTGCCGAGCACCCGCCTGCGCTCGCTCGGCCGCGGCTTCGACCCGGCCGCTGAGATCGCTGCGGCGCTCGCCACGCGCACCGGGGCGCCGCTGCGCCCCGTCCTCTCGCGCGGCGACTTCGGGCGTCAGCTGGGCCGGCGGCGCGCCCAGCGGATCGGCCGGCCACCCCACGTCCGCCTGCGCGGCGAGGCGCCGCGCAGCGTGCTCTTGGTCGACGACGTGCTGACCACCGGCGCGACGCTCTCGGCCTGCGCTAGAGCGCTGCGTGGTGGCGGCTCGATCCGGGTAGCTGCAATCACCTTTACCAGGCGCTTGTAAGGGCGTAGCATCGACCGACCGACACCCAAGGAGGAAATATGCGGATCGAGATACGTGGGCGCAACGTCGAAGTCACGGACGAGCTGCGAGGTCATGTGACAAAGCGATTCCGCCGGGTCGGGAGGCAGGTGTCGGAGCTGGCGACCCTCGACGTCGAGATCTACGAAGAGCGCAACCCCTCGATCGAGGACAGCCACGTCGCTGAGGCGACCCTGCGCCTCAAGGGAGTGACCCTGCGAGCCCGCGAGGCCTCACCCGAGATGGTCCACACGATCCACGCCCTGGCCGAGGACATCCGGCGCCAGGTCAAGAAGCACCGCGAGCTGCGCCGTAAGCGCACGCAGACCCGCAAGGCCGTCGCCCGCATGCGCGGTCGGACTGCTTAGCGAGAGACGCCCCGCCATCGCCACGTCACGGTGGGACGAACCGAACTATCCAGGCGGCCCCGAAGCCCCCAAGCTCCCCCGGGGTCGGGCCAGCGGGACGCTTTGAGCTGAGGTTCCGAGATTCGGTGCGTGTCGATGGGACGCACCCGCCATCCCCACCCACCCACGCCGGAACCCGGAGGCCATCCCTGAATGCCCTCCCGGCCCGACCAGACCGCCCTCGCTACCCTTGAGCAATGCCTGCTGCAAGGGACATGGTCACGCGCGCACTGCGCGTCGGCGAGGGCCGCAAGTTCAAGGGCTATGAGAAGCGCGCCGAGGCGATCAACCGGATCGAGCCGGAGATGGAGCTGCTCAGCGATGCCGAGCTGCGCCAGGAGGCCGACGATCTGCGCAAGCGGGCCGTCGACGGCGAGTCGCTCGACGACCTGCTGCCCGAGGCCTTCGCCCTCACCCGCGAGGCCGCCCGCCGCTCGATCGGACAGCGCCACTACGACGTGCAGCTGATCGGCGGCATGGTCCTGCACGAGGGTGCGATCGCCGAGATGAAGACGGGCGAGGGCAAGACCCTGACCGCGACCCTGGCCGTTTTCCTCAACACCCTGGCCGGCGACAGCGTCCACCTCGTCACCGTCAACGACTACCTCGCCCGCCGCGACTCCGAATGGATGCAGCCCGTCTACGACGCGCTAGGCGTCAGCGTTGCGGCGATCCAGGAGGGCGACGACCACGCCACCCGGCAGCGCAAGTACGCCTGTGACGTCGTCTACGCCACCAACTCGGAGTTCGGCTTCGACTACCTGCGCGACAACATGGCCGACGCGCTCGAGCACTGCGTCCAGCCCGGCCACCCCTTCGCGATCGTCGACGAGGTCGACAACATCCTGATCGACGAGGCGCGGACGCCGCTGATCATCTCCGGCGCCCCCGAGCAGGCAGCCCAGACCTATTACACCTTCGCCCGCCTGGCCAAGCAGATGGACGGCGTCCAGGCGAAAGAGAAGCTGCGCTCGCTGGGAGAGTCCAAGGACACCTCCGAGGCCGAGCACGACTACGAATTCGACGAGAAGCACAAGACCGTCTCGCCGACCGAGAAGGGGGTCAAACGGGCCGAGGAATTCGTCGGCGTCGACAACCTCTACCTCGGCGAGCACGGCAGTCTCGTCAACCACTTGGTCCAGGCGCTGAAGGCGGAGTCGCTCTACAAAAAGGACACGGACTACGCCGTGGTCGACGGCCAGGTGATGATCATCGACGAGTTCACCGGCCGCATCCTCGAGGGCCGGCGCTGGTCGGAGGGGCTGCATCAGGCGGTCGAGGCCAAGGAGGGCGTCGCGATCGGCGAGGAGAACCAGACGCTGGCGACGATCACCCTGCAGAACTTCTTCCGCCTCTACGACAAGCTCTCCGGCATGACCGGTACGGCACTGACCGAGGCCACCGAGTTCATGAAGATCTACAAAGTGCCGGTGGTCGAGGTGCCGACCCACCGGCAGATGGTCCGTGCCGACCAGAACGACCAGATCTTCAAGACCAAGGACGGCAAGTGGAAGGCGGTGCTGGCGGAGATCGCCGCCCGCCACGAGAAGGGTCAGCCGATCCTGGTCGGGACCGTCTCGGTCGAGGTCTCGGAGATGATCTCCGAGGAGCTGAAGCGCCAGGGGATCGAGCACGCGGTGCTCAACGCCAAGCCCGAGCACGCCGAGCGAGAGGGCGAGCGGATCGCCCAGGCGGGACGCAAAGGGGCGGTGATGATCGCCACCAATATGGCCGGCCGCGGGGTCGACATAAAGCTCGGCGGCGACCCCGAGCAGTCGGCGATCCACGAGCTGAAGAAGAAGGGGATCGCGCCGGGCAACGAGGGCTATGAGGAGGCGCTGGCGGCGAAGGTCGCCGAGCTGGAGCCGCTCTGCGCCGCCGAGGCCGAGCAAGTCCGCGAGCTGGGCGGCCTCTACATCTGCGGCACCGAGCGCCACGAGTCGCGCCGTATCGACAACCAGCTGCGTGGCCGCTCCGGCCGCCAGGGCGATCCTGGCGAAACGCGTTTCTTCCTCTCTGCCGAAGACGACGTGATCCGCCTCTTCGCCGGCGACCGCATCTACAAAATCCTCGACCGCCTCGGTCCCGTCGACGACGAGGGCGAGGAAATGCCGCTCGAAGCGGGCATGCTGACCAAGACGGTAGAGAACGCCCAGAAGAAGGTCGAGGAGCAGAACTTCCTGATCCGCAAACGCGTGCTCGAGTACGACGACGTGATGAACGAGCAGCGCCGCATCGTCTACAAATATCGCCGCGAGATCCTCGAGGGCCGCGACATGTCGGAGATCGCCCGCGACGAGATGGAGGGCGTGATCGAGCGGCTGGTCGAGGAGTACACGCCGGGTGATGTGCTCGAGGACTGGGACATGGCGGAGATGGAGACGCAGCTGCGCCAGATCTGGCCGGTCAGCGTCGAGGTCGGCTCGCTGGCTCCCGAGCAGGTCGACCGCGAGACGCTCAAGGACGAGCTCGACGACGACGCGATGAACGCCTACGACGAGCGCGAGGAGCTCTTCGGCGAGGAGCTGATGCGCTACCTGGAGCGCTCGATCCTGCTGCAGGTGATCGACAACCGCTGGCGCGAGCACCTCTTCGACATGGACTATCTGCGCGAGGGCATCCACCTGCGCGGCTTCGCCCAGATCGACCCGCTGGTCGCCTACAAGAACGAGGGCTTCGGCATGTTCGAGGAGCTGATGCACTCGATCTGGGAGGAGTTCAGCAAACTGATCTTCCACGTCGAGGTCGAGGTCAACCAGGCTCAGGCGCAGCAGGCCTTCGGTCCCAATGGCGGCAACGCCCCGGCCGCGCTGTCCTACTCGGGCGGCACTCCCGACGGTCAGCCCTCGGCGCTGCAGCAGGTCGCCGCCGGTGCCGGGCCGATCGAAGTTGGCGCCGGTACCGCCGCGGGCAACGGCGGCAGCGAGGTGGTCGAGACCGTGGTCAAGAGCGAGCACGAGAACGTCGGGCGCAACGATCCCTGCTGGTGTGGCAGTGGGAAGAAGTACAAGAAGTGCCACGGAGCTTGAAGACCTCCCGGTAGATGAGAGCCATCCCGGTAGGGGTTTCGCTTAACTTTTTCGGTGGAGACGCACTGGCTGGCGCCGCGAGGGATTGCCGAAAAAGTGCAAGACGCTTCACCCCTACCGGGATGGCTCTCAGCCGGGACGCGCTTCATGACTCGTGACTCGGTTCGTGAGTTCATCCGGGCCTTCAACGAGAGGGATCTCGATGCGTTCGTAAGCACCCTTGACTCGGAGGTAGAGCTGCACTCGGGTAGGGGGCTGCGAAGGGGCGTCGAGGCGGCGCGGGCGTG
Organism: Solirubrobacterales bacterium; assembly: GCA_036271315.1. Lineage (GTDB taxonomy): Bacteria > Actinomycetota > Thermoleophilia > Solirubrobacterales > 70-9 > VRUE01. The sequence goes on from DATBAV010000023.1 coordinate 13,131, forward strand.
GGCGACCAGGCCACCGGGTGGGGTGCAGCAGACGATCGAGGTGGAGGAACTGTTCGAGGACGACACCGAGTCTGGTGGGGGGAGGGCCCTCGCTCTGATCAAGCGGGTCTGGCATTGGGACGAGGACGGCTCGGCTGCGGGGGAGGACGAGATGGCCTGGCTGTTCGAGCTGCATGACCAGCGGATCCGCAGCTGGCGGCCGTTTGAGGATCGCGAGGCCGCCTGGCGGGCGTACCATGGAGGCGATGGGAGCCCCGGCCGCAGAGAATCGCGAGGCGACTGAGGCCTGGAGCGGGCCGCTGTTCGAGCGCTTCGTGCAGTACCGCGACCTCGTTGCCGGCGGTCTGGGCGCCCACGGCGACGCCGCGATGGCGGCGCATCCGCCACGGCCCGGCGATCGCGTCGTCGATCTCGGCTGTGGCTTCGGCGACACGACGCAGCGACTGGCCGAGCTGGTCGGCACCGACGGCGATGCTTTGGGGGTGGACGTCTCCGAGCCCTTCGTCGAGCTGGCCCGCGGGGAGGCGGACGGAGCCGGTGCTGCCAACGTCCGCTTCGCAGTCGGCGACGTGCAGGTCACCGAGTTCGATGAGAGCTTCGATTACGCCTTCTCGCGGATGGGGATCATGTTCTTCGCCAACCCGGTGCAGGCACTGCGCAACGTCTGCCAGGCGCTCTCGCCGGGGGGAACGCTCTGCGCCGTGGTCTGGCGCCGCAAGCTCGACAACGAGTGGGTCAGCCGGGCCGAAGGTGTGGTCGCGAAGTACCTCGATCGCCCCGAGGAGAGCGACCAGCCGACCTGTGGCCCGGGGCCGTTCTCGATGGCCGACGCCGATACGGTCAGCGAGCAGCTCAAGATCGCCGGCTTCGAGGACGTCTGCTTTCAGCGCTGCGACCTGCCGCTGAAGATCGGCAGCGATCTCGACCACGCGGTCGAGTTCAACATGGCGCTTGGCCCCGCCGGCGAGGTGCTGCGCCTCTGGGAAGACCGGATCGAGGAGATCAAGCCGAAGATCGCCGCCGAGCTGCGCGAGGCCCTGGCCGACCTCGACGGTCCCGACGGCGTCTACGCACCGGCCTCGACCTGGATCATCAACGCCAAAAGCCCCGCTTGATCGAACTGCATCAAAATTCCGGCCTGTCGGCCCGGAAATTTGATGCAGTTCGGGTCCAATAACCTGTCGATATGGCCGAGGCTGCGCAAACCGATTCCGTGCCCGCGCGGCTGGCCGAGATCCGCGAGCAGTTGTCCCTGCTCTCGGACTACCTTTGACCCGGCTTCGCTCGAAGCAGAGGCCGAGCGGCTGGAGGAGGAGATGCAGCGCCCCGGCTTCTGGGACGACCAGGACGCCGCGGCTCGCACCTCGGCCGCGCACGCTCGCGCCCAGCGCAAGCTGAAGACCTTCCGCGAGCTCGAGTCGGAGGCCGGCGACCTCGGCGACCTGGCTGAGATGGCGGCCGAAGACGAGGAAATGGCAAGCGAGCTGGTGACGCAGCTTGCCTCGGTCGAGCGGCGGTTGGGCGAGCTGGAAGAGGCGCGGCTGTTCAGCGGCGAGTACGACGCCGGCGACGCCGTCGTCACCGTCCACGCCGGGGCCGGCGGCACCGACTCCCAGGACTGGGCGGAAATGCTGCTGCGCATGTACCTGCGCTGGGCCGAGCGCCGCGGCTTCGAGATCGAGATGAAGGAGGCCTCGCCGGGGGAGGAGGCCGGCCTCAAGTCGGCCACCTTCATCGCCCGCGGCGAGAACGCCTACGGCCTCTTCGCCGCCGAGCGTGGCGTCCACCGCCTGGTGCGGATCTCGCCCTTCGATTCCTCGGCCCGGAGGCACACGAGCTTCGCCCAGCTCGACGTCGGCCCGTTGGTCGACGAAAGCGTCGAGGTCGAGATCGACGATGCCGATCTGCGGATCGATACCTACCGCGCCTCCGGCGCGGGCGGCCAGCACGTCAACAAGACCGACTCGGCCGTGCGCATCACCCACATCCCAACCGGCGTCGTCGTGCAGTGCCAGAACGAGCGCTCGCAGACCCAGAACAAGGCGGTGGCGATGCAGTTCCTGCGCTCGAAGCTGATCGAGCTGGAAGAGCGCAAACGGGCCGAGCGTCTGGCCAAGGAGCGCGGCGAGGTCAAGGACGTCGCCTGGGGCTCGCAGATCCGCAGCTACTTCCTGCATCCCGACCAGCGGGTCAAGGACCACCGCACCGGCCACGAGGTCGGCGACGCCCAGCGCGTCCTCGATGGCGATCTCGACGACTTCATCCGCGACTACCTCAACAAAACCGCCGCCTCGGCGGCGAACTAGGTCGATCGCCGACTCACTCGTATACCTAGAGCGCCCGGCCGCGGCGGAGGCCGAGGGGCTGCTGGTGCTGCACCACGGTCGCGGCACCGACGAGCGCGACCTGCTCGGACTTGCCGACCTGCTCGACCCAGGGGGGCGGCTGCGGGTGGTCACGCCGCGCGCGCCGCTGGTCCTCGAAGGCTCGCCCGGGTACCACTGGTACCTGGTGCCGCGGGTCGGCTACCCCGACCCGGCGACGTTCCAAGCGGCCCGCGCGGCGCTGGCGGAGCTGCACGACGGGCTCTGGGCGGAGACCGGGGTGGAGCCGGCGCGGACCGTGCTCGGCGGCTTCTCGATGGGGGCGGTGATGAGCTACGCGATGGCGCTCAGCGCCGAGCGGCCGGCGGTCGCCGGGATCCTCGCCTTCAGCGGTTTCGTGCCAACGGTGGAGGGCTGGGCGCCGCGCTTCGACGATCGGCTCGGGACCAGGGCCTTCGTCGCCCACGGCCGCAACGACCCGGTGATCGGGATCGAGTTCGCCGAACGCGCTCGTCAGTTGCTGGAGGAGGGTGGACTGGCGGTCGAGTACTACGAGTCAGAGCTCGGGCACCAGATCGAACCGGCGCACCTGAGCGCCGCGCGGAGCTGGCTCGACGAGGTGCTTCCCCCGCCGCGCTAGCGGGCCTCGGCCCAGGTGACGCGCGCCTTGCTGCTCTGAGCAACCTGCAACTGCTGGACCTCGAAGCGCTGACAGGCGCGCGCCGCTTCCGGCACGTGGACGGTCACCGTGAAGCGGCCCGAGCTCTCGACCTTGGTCATCTGCCCACCGGCGAGGTGCTTGCTGAGGCGGAGCACGCCGCTGCGGCCGAGCTGGCGGTGGACCGTGCCCAAGTGCGGGTCCTTCTTGGCGCCGAACTCGACCGTCGCCGCCGCCGGCGTGTAGGTGGTGTAGCCGAGGGTGAGGCGCATCATCTCGCGGTCGGGGTAGGCGACCACGCGTGCCTTGGCGGTGCGCAGGTAGCAGTCTTCGGCGGGCGAGAAACCGGCGTCTTCAGCTTCGGCTTCGCATTCTTCTTCCGCTTCTTCGGTGTCTTCGGCTTCTTCGTCTTCGCTTTCGGCGCATTCGCCTTCGGTTTCGTCTTCTTCTTCGCTCATCTGGATCGCGAGTTCGAGCGGCAGGTTGGCCGCTTCGACGTCGGCGAGAGCCTGGGCAGGCTGGGAGACGACCAGAATCGCGAGCAGGGCGAACGGCAGGAGAAACCTGATGCGAGGCATGGCTCCGTAATCGGTCGCTGGCCGCGATCCCTTTAGTGCTGGGGGGTCCGGGAAGGAGCTGGTCCGCGGGTTCCCCGTTAGATTCTTCGGCAATGCACGGATCGCCACCGGATATCGACGGAGTGACGCACCGCTACGTCGACGTTCCCGGCGTTCGCCTGCACGTGGCCGAAGCGGGGGAGGGGCCGCCGATCCTGCTCCTCCACGGCTGGCCGCAGCACTGGTGGGTCTGGCGCAAGGTGATCCCGGCCCTGGCCGAGAATCACCGGGTGATCTGCCCCGACCTGCGCGGCTTCGGTTGGAGCGAGGCCCCGGCGGGGCCGTACGAGATCTCCGAACTCGCCGCTGACATGGTTGCCCTGCTCGACGAGCTGGGGCTCGACCAGGTGGACTTGATCGGACATGACTGGGGCGGTTACACGGGCTTCTTGCTCTGCCTTGGCGAGCCGCGGCGCATTCGCCGCTACCTGGCGCTGGGGATCGTCCATCCCTGGTTCGAGCCGCCGAAACCGTCACCGCGGGCGCTACAGCGAACTGCCTACCAGTTCATCCTCGCCACACCGTTGGTCGGCGAGAGCGTGCTGCGCTTCGTGCCCGGCTTTGTCAAGCTGGTACTGCACCGCGGTGCCCACCCGAGCATGCGCTGGAGCGAAGAGGAGCTCGACTGCTTCGCGCAGAGCTTCCACCCGCGCGATCACGCCCTCGCCTCCTCTCACGTCTACCGCAGCTTCCTCACCCGCGAGCTGCCGCGGCTGAAAAAGGGCTTCCACCGCTCGCGGCGCAGCCCGGTGCCGACCCGCATCCTCGCCGGCGAGGCCGATCCCGTGATCAGGGCCGACATCCTTGCCGGCTTCGAGCCCTATGCCGACGAGATGAGCGTCGAGGAGGTCCAGGGCTGTGGGCACTTCATCGCCGAGGAGAAGCCCGAGCTGGTGATCGAGCGGGCGCGCGAGCTGTTCGGCTCCGCCTAGAGCACACCCTCGAGCTTCAGCAGCTCTTCCTTCATCGGCAGGCCACCGCCGTAGCCGCCGAGGCCGCCGCCGCTGCGCAGGACGCGGTGGCAGGGGACGACGATCGGGATCGGGTTGGAGCCGCAGGCCGTCCCCGCCGCCCGCACCGCGCGCTCGTTGCCGGCACTGCGGGCGACGTCGGTGTAGGTGCGGGTCTGGCCGTAGGGGATGCGCTCGATCGCCCGCTGCACCTTGCCGCGGAAGCCGTGGGTCAGCTGCCAGTCGATCGGCAGGTCGAACTCGGTCAGCTTGCCCTCGAAGTAGAGGTCGAGCTCGCGACGCGCCAGCTCGAACTTGGCGGGAGCCTCGAGCACGCGCGGGGAGACCTTCGCGGCGAGCTCCTCCAGGGTCTCCTCGGGGTCGTAGTTGGGCAGGTTGACGCGGACCAGGCCACGTGGGGTCGCGGCCAGGAGCAGCGGCCCGAAGGGGGAGTCGACGTTGGCGTAGGCGACGTCGAGCAGCCCCTCGGCCTCGGCCCGCTCGGCCAGGCGTTGCAGTGATGCCTTCATGCCAGCTCCTTTCTCAGTCGCTTGATTCCCTCGTGCAGGCTGCGGCGGGCCGCCGCGGGCGAGCAGCCGAGAGCGGCGGCGATCTCGGCGTGGGGCAAGTCGCTGCCGTAGCGCAGTGCCACCGCCGCTCGTTGCTTGGGGGGCAGCGCCCCGACCGCGTTCCAGATCCCGTCGTCCGTCAGCTCCGGGTCCTCGACCGGGATCTCCGGAGGCTCGGCCATCGGCATCGGCTTGCACCCGTTGGCGCGGTGATGGTCGATCGCCTTGCGATGGGCGATCGTCAGCAGCCAGCCGCGCAGGTTGTCGCCGTTGTCGAGCTTGGGGTAGGCGCGCAGGGCGGCCAGGAAGGTCTCCTGGAAGCAGTCCTCGGCGTCGCTGCGACCGACGGCTCCTCGGAGGACGCCCATGACGTCTGGGGCGTAGTCGTCGAGGAGTGTCTGGAACGGGGGCAATTTGGTCACTCGTGGATTAAACGCTGTGCCACGGGCGGATGTGAGAGACGGGCACCCGTCTCTCAGCTCGGCCGAGGCGTGCGCTTGATCTAGGGTGCGCGGATGGCCGATCTTCGGGAGCTGGTGGCGGCAGCGTTGGCAGAGGACGTCGGTTCTGGGGATGTGACGTCGGAGGCAACTGTGCCAGCGGAGGCGCGGGGCCGGGCTCGAATCGTGCAGAAGCAGCCCGGCGTCGTCTATGGGCTGGAGCTGGTGGCCGAGACGATGCGGCAGTGCGGGGTGGAGGGCGTCGACAATCTCGTAGTCGAGGGGCAGTGGCGCGACGCGGTCCCGGCGGAGGTGCTCTTTGCCAGCGGCCCCGCAGCAGCGCTGCTTGCCGCTGAGCGGACTGCTCTCAACTTCCTCGGCCACCTCTCCGGCGTGGCGACGCTGACCGCACGCTACGTCGAGGCCGTCGCTGGAACGGGAGCGGCCATTCTGGATACGCGCAAGACCATTCCCGGTCTCCGCGAGCTGGAGAAGGCAGCGGTTCTTGCGGGTGGCGGCCGCAACCACCGCATGGGCCTCTACGACGCGATCCTGATCAAGGAGAACCACATCGCTCTCGCCGGCGGCCTGGCCAAGGCCGTCCACGCCGCCCGCACCAAGCGCCCCGATCTAGCCGTCGAGGTGGAGACCCGCAACCTAGACGAGGTCGCCTACGCCCTCGGCACCGGCGCCGACATCCTCCTGCTCGACAACATGGACACCGAGACTCTGCGCGGTGCGGTGCGGTTGCGCGACGAAAATGCCGACACGGGCAAAGGTCCCTCGCTGGAGGCCTCGGGCGGCGTCAACCTGGAGACGGTGCGCGGCATCGCCGAGACCGGCGTCGATCTCATCTCGGTTGGCGCCCTAACGCACTCAGCTCCCACGCTTGACTTCAGCCTGCTGATCGAGCTGGCGTAGGGAGGACGAGTGCCCCTCCCCGGAAGGCTTAGCAACCCCGCCTCGAAGCGCCACAAGCGACATGCTGCGCAACGGTCTTCAGGGGAGGGGCACTCGTCCTCCCTCTCCGATCTCACTTCAGCAGTTTGGACAACCGCCGGTCCTTAAGTACACGGCCGCCCGTCTGCTCCTTGGGGCAGTAGTTGGTCTGGTGCTCGGAGAAGAACACCGCCTCAATCGTGGTGCCGCAGCGGGGGCACGGGTTGCCCTCGCGTTTGTGGACCTGGAGCGGCATCGGCACCTTGTCCGGGAGCTGCTCGGGGATTGTGCTCTCGTAGTGGTCGATTGCGTCGCCCAGGACGTGCAGCGCCTCGTGGAGCTGCTTGACCTCGGCTTCGTCCAGCTCGGAGCCCTTCTTGAACGGAGAGAGCCGCGCCTCCCAGAGGATCTCGTCGACCCAGGAGCGACCGATGCCCGAGATGTCGCCTTGGTGGCGGAGCAGGGGGTGGAGGTGGCGGGGCTGGTCGATGAGGGTGGCGAACTCGTCAAGCGGCGGCGGCGGCCAGGCTTCCGGGCCCAGGCGGGTGACCGCCTCGTCGTCGCTCACCGCGTCGCTCGGCAGCAACTTCGCCCAAGCCCGTTGCTTCGTGCCGAACTCGCGCAAGCGCAGCTCACGACCGTCATCCAGTCGCAGCAGCACCCGCGAAGCCCGGTCTTTCAGCGACGCCCGTTTGTCGAAGACGCGAATCCGGCCCGCTGACATCAGGTGGATCAGCAGCGCCAGATCGCCGAACTCGATCACCGGCATCTTGCCGACCCGCCGCACCCCGCTGACCTCTCGGCCCGCCAGCGCTTCCAACGGTGGGTCGAAGGTCTTCATCACGTTCATCCCCGGGGCCAGCGCCGACTCCACCTTTGCTCCACGCACGGCGGCGTCGAGTCGGCGGGCGGTGATCTCGACCTCGGGAAGCTCGGGCATGCCGAGAGGTTAGACTTGAACCTCGTTCATTCGACTGGCTCGAGGCACGAGGTGCCGGGCCAGCGAACATCAGGAAAGGAAGGGCTCATGCAAGAGCTCCCGACGATCCAACCCATTTCACCGGACGCCCTTTCGCCCGCAGAGATCGCTGCCCTGAGCGAGGAGGTTCGCGCGCTCGCCGCCGAGCGCAACGCGGTGATCCTCGCCCACAACTACCAGCTGCCCGAGGTCCAGGACGTCGCCGACTACCTCGGCGACTCGCTCGGACTCTCGCGCGAGGCCGCCGCCACCGGCGCCGACGCGATCGCCTTCTGCGGCGTCCACTTCATGGCCGAGACCGCCTCGATCCTCTCGCCCGAGAAGAAGGTGCTGATCCCCGACCTCGACGCCGGCTGCTCGCTCGCCGACTCGATCGACGCCGATCAGCTGCGGGCCTGGAAGGCCGAGCACCCGGGCGCGCTGGTGGTGATGTACGTCAACACCTCGGCTGAGGTGAAGGCCGAGACCGACTACTGCTGCACCTCCTCCAACGCGGTCAAGGTGGTCGAGCACATCTGGGCCGAGCACGGGCCAGGCAGCGAGATCCTCTTCGGCCCCGACATGTGGCTAGGCGCCTTCGTCGAGCGCGAGACCGGCCTCCTCGACGATTCCGGGCGCCGCGCTCGCTTCCACATCTGGGACGGCGAGTGCCACGTCCACGCCGGCATCCGCCCGGACGACATCGTCCAGACCCGCGCGGAAAACCCCGAGGCCGAGTTCCTCATCCACCCCGAGTGCGGCTGCGCTACGCAGGCGATGGAGTACGTCGCCGCCGGCGATATCGAGGCCGAGGGCGTGCACATGCTTTCCACCTCGGGGATGCTCCAGCACGTTGAAGAGAACCCGAACGGCAGCTTCATCGTCGCGACCGAGAACGGCATGCTCTACCCGTTGCAGCAGGCGGCGCCGCAGGCCAACCTGATTGAGGCCAACCGGATGGCGTTCTGCAAGTACATGAAGATGATCACGCTGCCGAAGCTGCGCGACAGCCTGCGCGATATGAAGTTCGAGGTGAGCGTCCCGGTGGCGATCGCGGAGCGTGCGAAGTTGCCGATCGAGCGCATGGTCGCGATCGGCTAGCGCCAGATAATGTCCCCGCCCGTGCACGAACTGGCCCAGCAACTGCGAGTCGATTCGGTCCGCGCCGCCGCTGCGGCGAACTCGGGCCATCCGACCTCCTCGATGTCGGCGGCGGACTTGATGGCGGTGCTTTTCAGCAAGTACCTGCGCTACGACTTCGACGCGCCCGAGAACACCGCCAACGACCACCTCGTCTTCTCCAAGGGCCACGCCTCGCCGCTGCTCTACTCGCTCTACAAGGCGGCCGGCGCGATCGACGACGACGAGTTGCTGACCTTTCGCGAGTTCGGCTCGCGCCTGCAGGGCCACCCGACGCCCGAACTTCCTTGGGTTGACGTCGCCACCGGCTCGCTCGGCCAGGGCCTGCCGATCTCGGTCGGCATCGCGCTCGCCGCCGAGTGGCTCGAGCACTCCGACCTGCGGGTCTGGGTGCTCTGCGGCGACTCCGAGTTGGCCGAGGGATCGATGTGGGAGGCCTTCGAGCACGCCGGTTACGCTCGGCTGACCAACCTCGTCGCGATCGTCGACGTCAACCGGCTCGGCCAGCGCGGCCCGACCATGCACGGCTGGGAAACCAACTCCCTGGCGGCGCGCGCCCGTGCCTGCGGCTGGGACGTTCAGGAGATCGACGGCCACAACCTCGAGGCGATCGACGCCGCCTACGGGCGCGCCCAGGAGGCCGACCGCCCGGCGGTGATCTTCGCCCGCACCAAGAAGGGCTCCGGCGTCGCCGCGGTCGAGGACAAGGAAAACCAGCACGGCAAGCCGCTCCCCGACCCCGAGGCCGCGGTCGAGGAGCTGGGCGGGATCCGCGACATCAGGGTCGAGGTCCAGGCGCCGCCGGCGCCGAAGCCATTTGAGATCGAGCGGGCTGCGGTCCAGCGGCCCAGCTACGAGGTCGGCGAGAAGGTCGCCACCCGCGCCGCCTACGGCGACGCCCTTGCCTGGCTCGGCTCGATCGACGAGAAGGTCGTCGCCCTCGACGGCGAGGTCGGCAACTCGACCTACGCCGAACGTTTCGCCGCGAAGCACCCCGACCGCTTCTTCGAGATGTACATCGCCGAGCAGCAGATGGTCGCTGCCGCCGTCGGCATGCAGACCCGCGGCTGGAAGCCCTTTGCCTCCTCGTTTGGCGCCTTCCTCAGCCGCGCCTATGACTTCGTTCGCATGGCGGCGATCTCCGACGCCGATCTGAAGCTCTGCGGCTCCCACGTCGGCGTCTCGATCGGTCCCGACGGGCCCTCGCAGATGGCGCTGGAAGACATTGCCTCGCTGCGCGCCGTGCTCGGCAGCGTCGTGCTCTACCCCAGCGACGCCAACCAGGCGGTGCAGCTACTGGACGCGATGCGCGAGCACCGCGGCGTCAGCTACCTGCGCACCACCCGCGAGGCTACGCCGGTGCTCTACGGGGCAGGCGAGACCTTCAAGATCGGCGGCAGCCACACGGTTCGCTCGAGCGACGACGACACGATCACGCTGATCGGCGCCGGCATCACCCTGCGCGAATGCCTCACCGCTGCCGATTCACTCGCCGAGAAGGGCATCGCCGCCCGGGTGATCGATCTCTACTCGGTCAAGCCGGTCGACGCCGAGACCCTGCTCAAAGCCGCCCGCGAGACCGGGGCCCTGGTCACGGTCGAGGACCACTGGGCCGAGGGCGGCATCGGCGAGACGGTAGCCGGTGTGCTCGCCGAAGCCGGTGCCCAGACCCGTCTCACCCGCCTCGCGGTCAGCGAGCGGCCGGGCAGCGGCCCGCCGGCTGATCTCCTCGCCGCCGCCGGCATCGACGCCGAGCACGTTGTCGCGGCCGCGGAGCGGGCACTGCAGCCCGCTCAGGCATAGAAGCACGCAGTCGTTTCTTGAAAAACCGCCCGCCGTACCGTAGAACTGTGGGGTGGCTCGGTTCAGGGAGACCGTGGTGGGCGCCGTTCTTGCTTGCGCATTTCTGCTCGCAGGCCCGGGGGTGTCCGGCAGCCTGGGTGCCGAACTGGAAGAAGAACCGATCTGCGTCGGAGACAGCTGTCGGCCACTGCCTCCCGAACCGGAAGACCCGACTCCCGGCACCCTGGTCCCCAACCCCGGCAACCCGCCGCTGCACGTCTACGAACCGAAGGCGAAAAAGAAAAAGCACCGAAAAGGTAAGCGGCACGGTGCGCGCAGGCACGGCGAGCATGGGTCGGCCAGGAGACCCATGCGTTGAGGGGCTGGATCGCCCTCATATTGACCCTGGCCACGACGATGCTAGTTCCGAGCCAGGCCGCCGCTTTCGAATTTCTTTCCGGAGCCAAAGGCTTCGATGCCAACGTCTATGAAGGCGACCAGCCGGCGACGCAGGCTGGCTCGCATCCGACGGAATTGAGCTTCAACGTCGATTTCGAAGGCACCGGGCCGGCCGGCGAAAACGGCCTCGAGGATCTCAGTCTCGAAATGCCACCGGGCCTGTTCGAAAACCCAACCGCGCTCGGGCAGACCTACTGCAATGCGGAAGAATTCACTACGCCGCGCGGTTCGCCGTGGGAAGCGAGTCAGTCGGGCGAGAGCTGCGTTGACAAGGCCCAGGTGGGCACGCTGACGGTTCGCTCGTCGGCCGGGGGAGCGGAAACCCGCACCTTCGGCCTCTTCAACCTCGTTCCCAAGCGCGGCGAGCCGGCTGAGATCGGTGCGAACCCCTTCGGCGAGCCGATCGTCTTCGTGCCGTCGATCCGCCAGGTCGAAGGCGAATACGGGATCACCCTCAAGGCGACGGATATACCGCAGGATCTGCGCGTATCGGGGTTGACCGTTTCGATCTGGGGAGTGCCCTGGTCGGTGGTGAACAACGAACAGCGCGGCGACTGCCTCAACGAGGTCGAACCCCATTTCGGTTGGGCCAAATGCTCGGCGGGTCCCCCGTCGAGCAGCGGTTTCGAACCCAGCTCCTACCTGAGCCTTCCCACCTCCTGCGAAGAGCCGATGGATTTCGTCGCAGTGGCGAGCTCTTGGCAGCAGGCTGGCGACCTGACCCGGCCGACGCCAGGCAAAGCCTCGCTCGGCGGCTGCGGCAAACTCGAATTCCAGCCGCACGCGGCGGCACAGTTGAACAACCCACGCGCCTCATCGCCCTCGGGATACTCATTCGACATCAAAGTTGAAACTCACGGGGTTACCGACCCGATCTGCTTCCCCGGTCAGGTCTTCGCAACCGATTGCGTCCCGACACCCGTGCGCAAGGCGGTGGTCGCCCTCCCCGAGGGAGTCAGCATCAACCCCTCGGTCGGCGCCGGCCTGGATGTCTGCACGAAAGCCCAGTACGAAAAAGGCGAGACGGCGAGCTCGCCGTTTGGCGCCGGTTGTCCAAGCGAGTCGAAGATCGGCGATTTCAGCGTCAACAGCCCGATCGTCTCCGGACCGATCGCGGGGAGCATCTACTTGGCCGCGCCCTATGACAACCCGTTCGGCAGCCTGCTCGCCGTCTACCTAGTTGCCAAGTCGATTCCGCGGGGCATCCTCGTCAAGGTTGCTGGCGTATTGAACCCCGACCCGACGACCGGCAGCCTCATCGCAACCTTCGACAAACTGCCGCAGCTTCCCTACTCGGACCTCAACATCAGCTTCAGCGAAGGTCAGCGAAGCCCACTGGCGACGCCACCGTCCTGTGGGCCGATCTCGACCGAGGCCGATTTCACGCCGTGGCGGGATCCAACGGTGGTCAGGCACGAATCGCTGCCGGCCTCGATCGTGGCGGGAGTGGGCGGCGGCCCCTGCCCCTCTGGCCTGGCCCCTTTTGCACCGGAAGCAAAAGGGGGCATGCTCAACTCCCGCGCCGGCGCCTACACGCCCTTCTACATGCACCTGACTCGCAAGGTGAACGAGCAAGAGATCGTCTCCTACTCGGCCCAGTTCCCCCCGGGTCTGCTGGGCAAGATCGCCAACGTCCCTTACTGCCCGGAGGCCGCGATCGAAGCGGCGCGGCGCAACTCGGGGGTGGCGGAGCGGGATCATCCCTCCTGTCCGGCGGCGAGCCTGATCGGCCACACGACCTCCGGCTACGGGGTCGGCTCGGTGCTCGCTTACGCGCCCGGCAACCTTTATCTCGCCGGCCCCTATCGCGGCTCCGCCTTCTCGGTCGTGGCGATCGACTCGGCTCTGGTCGGGCCCTTCGACCTGGGTGTAGTCATCGTGCGCTCCGCGGTGCGCGTCGACCCGGTGACCGCGCAGGCATCGATCGACGCCACCGGTACCGATCCGATCCCCCACATCATCGATGGCATCCCGATCCACCTGCGCGACATCCGCGCCTATATCGACCGCCCCAATTTCACCCTCAATCCGACCAGCTGCGAAAAATTCACCGTCGCCTCGGCGATGAACGGGTCTGGGCTGCGCTTCGGGGACCCCACCGACAACACCCTGGCGACGGCCACCTCTCCTTTCCAGGCCTTTGACTGCGCCTCGCTCGACTTCAAACCGCGGATCGCCTTGAAGATGAAGGGTGGCACCAAGCGCGGTGCCCATGCCTCGCTCCGGGTGGTGGTCCGCCCGCGGTCCGGTGAGGCCAATATCCGCTCGGCACAGGTGACCCTGCCTCCCTCGCTCTTCCTCGAACAGGGCAACATCAAGACGATTTGCACCACCGCGCAGTTCGCCGCCCACAATTGCCCTAAGGGCTCGATCTATGGGCACGTGCGCGCTTTCACGCCGCTACTCGAAGCTCCGATGGAAGGCCCGGCCTACCTGCGCTCTTCGTCGCACACCCTGCCGGATCTTGTCTTCGCCCTGCGCGGACATGGGGTCGAGGTCGATGTCGCCGGCCGGATCGACTCCTTCAAAGGGGGCATCCGCGGCACCTTCCCGATCGTTCCCGACGCTCCGGTGAGCAAGTTCGTGCTGAAGCTGAACGCGGGCAGGCGCGGCCTGCTGGTCAACGCGGAAAACCTCTGCCGGAAAAGACAGCCGGCCGTCGCCAAGTTCATCGGGCACGCCAATCGCGGTTGGCGCCTGCACCCGGAACTGAAGGCCGAATGCAAGAGGAAGAAAGGGCGTCGCAAAAGATGAGGATTTGGCGCTTCTCGGTGGTAGTGCTCTGCGCGCTGAGCGTCGGACTGGCGACCGGATCGACGCATGCCGCCGCGAACCGTGAGCCCTTGGTGCAGGAACCGGGCGGCCCACAAGAGTGGTTGGACGTGAGTCAGCTGCCTCCCTCTCGAACCGAAAAACAGATCGAAGGCGCCTGTGGGCTGGCCATCCATTCGGCCACACACGATCTCTTCGTCTCCGACTACTACCACCGTGCCGTCCATACCTATACCGTTTCGGGGACCTACGAGAGTTCGGACTTCCTTGCTGGGAACCCCGCGCCGATCTTCGAATCGATCCACACACTCAACTCTGTGTGTGGTCTCGCGGTCGACGGTGCCGGCAACCTCTACGCCAACGAATTCCACCAGCGGGTTCTGGCCCTGCCGGGAGAAGAAGTGATCGACCCAGGCCAATCGACCGGGATTGCCGTCGACGAAAAAGGCAACCTGTACGTAGACGACCGAACCTACGTGGCGGTCTACGACGCCCCGGTCATACCGGGCGAGGCGCCAGCGGCAAAAATTGGCAACGGCAACCTGGTCAATGCCTATGGCGTTGCGGTCGACTCCCAGTCGGGCCTCGTTTACGTTCCCGATGTGGGGGAAGGGGCGGTCAAAGAGACGGTCAAGATCTTCGATCCCGCAGGCAATCCGGCGGTCCCGGTGGGCACGCTCGAGCAGCCGCCCGAAGGTGGTTTCAACTCCCTGCTCAACGCATCCCTGGCGGTTGATGAAAGTGCGACCGAAGGCAAAGGGCATGTTCTCGTGGTCGACGACCTGGAACCCCGCATGGAATTCCCCCGCGCCGCTATAGACGAGTTCGCCGCAGACGGCTCTTACCTGGACACGCTGGCGCCTCGGAATATCGTCGATTTCAGGGGCAAGGAACGAGAAGGCCCGATTTTCGGCGAACCGTCCGGGATAGCGGTGGACTCCGCCAGCGGTGACCTCTACGTCACCACGGGCAACAGCAAAGATGCGAACGTCGTCAAGTACGGCCCCTTCGAATCGTTTGCCCCGCCCGCTTCTTCCCCCGTCGGGGGGGAGGGGGGCTCGGCGGGCGGCGCCTTGGTTGCGCGAGCGAACGCCGGCACGGCGCCGGATGTTGCTCGTACCCGCGGCGCATCTGCCTCCGTGGTCGAACAGCGCCGCGGCGTGCGGGTCGATTTCGACGGCAAGCTGACCCCGCACGTGCTGCCGCGCCACGGCACGGCGCCGGTCGGGATCATCGTCGATGCCAGGATCAGCGCCACGGGAGGTCAGGATCCGCCGCAGCTGCGGCGGATTACGATCGCGATCAATCGCAACGGGCACTTCACCTCCACCGGGCTGCCGGTCTGCCGCGTCGACCAGATCCAACCCTCGACCACGGACGGCGCCCTCGCCGCCTGCCGCGGCTCCCTGGTCGGCGAAGGTAGTTTCTCGGCCAACGTCAAGCTGCCCCAGCAGTCGCCGTTCCCGTCAGCCGGCAAGGTCCTCGCCTTCAACGGCAAGGTCAATGGCAAGCCCGCGATCCTCGCTCACATCTACGGCACCGAGCCGGCACCGACCTCGACCGTTTTGCCCTTCCTGCTGAGGAAAAGCCACGGGACCTTCGGAACGACCCTCGAAGCCTCCCTGCCCCAGGCGACCGGCAGCTGGGGGTACGTCACCGGCCTGCGGATGAACTTGCGGCGCCGTTTCAGCTATCGCGGCCACTCGCGCAGCTTCCTTAGCGCCGGCTGCCCGGCCCCCGCCGGCTTCCCCAGCGCCGCCTTCCCGCTGGCGAAAACAAGCTTCGCCTTCGCCGACAGCCTCACCCTCAACGCGGTTCTGTCCCGGACTTGCACGGCGCTTGGCTGAGCTGTCTCGCCTTTTGTGAGGAATCACTAATAGTTCGCTAGTCTGTCGCTCACTTGACTTGGGCGCGGAATTGCGCGCCCGACGGGGCGCAGGAGTCACCCTGTACTCGCAGAAGGGTCCGCGAGCATGGCTAGATCAAGCAAGCGAAAGACGGGCGGCGAGGAGCCGCAACGACGGCGGCCGGGAGGCAAGCCGATCATCGAGCTGCGCGACGTGACCAAGGTCTACCCGGGCGGTCACATGGCGCTGGACCGGGTTTCGCTGGCCGTCGACCGTGGCGAGTTCGTCTTCCTCGTCGGCCCGACCGGCTGCGGCAAGTCGACCCTGATCAAGACGCTTATCCGCGATGAGGCGGCCACGGACGGCACCGTTCGCATCGCCGGTCGCGACATCGGTGCGCTGCCGCAGAAGAAGATCCCGCAGCTGCGGCGCAACATCGGCACCGTCTTCCAAGACTTCAAGCTGCTGCCCGACCGCACCGTCTACGACAACGTCGCCTACGCACTGCAGGTGATCGGCGCCAGCCGGGCGCAGATCCGCACCCAGGTGCCGGAGACACTGCGCTTGGTCGGGCTCTCGACCAAGCTGCGCAGCTACCCCGACCAGCTCTCCGGCGGCGAGCAGCAGCGCGTCTCGATCGCCCGCGCCTTCGTCAACCACCCGCCGCTCCTGCTCGCCGATGAGCCCAGCGGCAACCTCGACCCGGTCACCTCGATCGGGGTGATGCAGCTGCTCTACCGGATCAACAAGACCGGCACGACCGTCGTCGTCGTCACCCACGATCGCGAGATGGTCGACAACATGCGTCGCCGCGTGGTCGAGCTTTACGAGGGCCGCGTCGTCCGCGACGAGGTCTCCGGCGGCTACACCGAGGAGTCGACGACCGAATTCGGCATGCGCATGCAGGCCGAGATGGGCGTCGGCCCGACCGGCGAGCGCAAGACCAACGGCCACGGACACTCGCTCGCCCGCTGATGTCGAGGATCTTTTTCTTCTTCTCGGAGGCGTTCCGGGCCCTCCGCCGCAACGGCGCGCCGACCCTCGCCGCGGTGATCACCACCGTCGTGACCGTGGTGCTGCTTGGGGTGCTGATCCCGGTCTTCCAGACGGCGCAGGCGAAGTCCGACGAAGTTCGCAGCGAGCTGAACGTCCAGTTCGAACTCTATGCCGACGCCACCAACGCGGAAATCGCCCAGGCGAAAGAGAAGCTGGAGGGGGTGCCGCACGTCGAAGCGGTCAAATTCATCTCCAAAGCCGAGGCGCTGAAAACGCTGAAGGGCGAACTGCAGGACAAATCGCTGGTCACCGAGCTGAACTCGAACCCGCTGCCGAACAGCTTCCAGGTCACCGCCACCGATGCCTCCTACCTGCCGGAAATCAAGCAGGACGTGATGGGCAGCGCGGAAGGGGGCCAGGGCAACCCGATCAGCCCGGTGATCTCGAAGCCCTTCAGCCGTCAGCAGTCGACCGCGAAGATCGAGAAGGTGACGAGCGCGCTGAAGATCGTGCTCACCGTGATCATGGCGCTGCTGGTGATCGCCTCGCTGATGCTGATCGGCAACACGATCAGGCTCTCGATCTTCACCCGACGCCGCGAGGTGGAGGTGATGCGGCTGGTCGGGGCGACGCGCTGGTTCATCCGCTGGCCGTTCTTGATCGAGGGAGTAGTGGTCGGATTCATGGGGGGCCTGGTCGCCATACTGATCCTGTGGATTGGCAAGATCGCGATCGTCGACCCGCTGAGCGAAAACGGCAACGCCTTCGCCTCGGCCCAGCACAACAGCACGCTCGCGTTCCCGGAGCTGATCGCGATCCTCTTCGCGGCCGCGATCCTCGTCTCGACCATCGGGTCGGGCGTCACGCTGCGCCGTTTCCTGCGGGTCTGAGGGCCGCGTGAGGCTGCGCGGTGCGATCGCCTTCGGCGTCGCTCTGGTCGCGTTCCTCGTCATCGGGGTCTACCTCGGCGGCCACCCGTCGAAGCTGCCCGGCTTCGCCCGCGAAGCGTTCACCGAAGAACCGACCAGCCTGGTCGCCGAAGCCTCCGAAGTCATCAAGGACAACTACTTCCGCAAGGTCGGCGACACCGAGCTCGGCAACGCCTCGCTCCAGGGCATGGTCCGCGAGCTGCGCAAACGCCACAAAGACCGCTTCAGCGACTACTTCTCGCCGGAAAGCCTGGAAGGGTTCAACCAGCAGATCGAAGGGCACTTCTCCGGCGTGGGGCTGAGCGTGATCGAAGTGAAGAAAGGCCTGAAGGTGGTGAAGGTCTTCAAAGGCTCGCCGGCCGAAGCGGGCGGGATCGAGGTCGGCGACGTGATCATCGCGGTGGAAGGCGAATCGATCGCCGGGCTCGACTCGACCGAAGCGACGCAGAAGATCAAGGGGCCGGAAGGCACCCAGGTGACGGTCAAGGTCGAAGAGCCGAAGTCCCACAAGAAGAGCGAAAAGACGCTGACCCGGGCGGTGGTGGTGCTGCCGAACGTGTCGAGCCGGGTGTTCACGACCGACGGCAAGAAGATCGGCTACGTGCGGCTGCTGTCGTTCAGCTCCGAAGCGAGCAAACAGCTCGCGCACGGGCTGGAAAAAGCGAAGAAGGAAGGGGCGGAAGGGATCGTCCTCGATCTGCGCGAGAACCCCGGCGGCCTGCTCGACGAGGCGGTCTCGAGCGCCTCGCTGTTCCTCCCCGAAGGCGAAGTCGTGGTGACGACGAAATCGCGCACCAAGGGGGACACGACGAAGAAGAGCGGCGCCGGGAAGATCGTCGACGTGCCCTTCGACGTGTTGATCGACCGGGGGACCGCGAGCGCCGCCGAGATCATGACCGCGGCGCTGCAGGACGACGCGCACGCGACCGTGGTCGGCGAACGCTCCTACGGCAAGGGCGTCTTCCAGGAAGAGCACGACCTCGCCAACGGCGGGGCGCTGAAGCTGACGGTGGGCGAATACTTCACCCCGGACGGTGAAAACCTCGCCGAAACCGGGGGCATCCATCCGGAAGTGAAGGTCGTCGACAACCCGCATACGACGGTCGACGAGGCGCGGCAGAAAGCCCTGGAAACGGTCGCCGCCCAGGTCAAGGGTTGAGCCCGGGCGGAGAGCGCGGTGGCGGGCGGGGGCGGCGGCAGAACGCGGGGCCGCGGCGGAGTCGATCCGAACGCGCGGCGGCGCGAGAGGCGCCTCGGCGCGGCGCCGGCGCTCGCGGCGGGACCTTGCGCCGCCGCGACAAGCCGGCGAGTGCCCGGGACGCGGTCGCCGATCTGCTCGAGGAGCGGCTCGGGCTGCGCGGTTTCACCGGCGTGGTCGAGGAGGAAGCGGCGAGCGCGGCCGAGGAGGCGGAAGCGCACACGCTCCCCCGGCGCGACCTGACCGAGCTCGCCACCTTCACCGTCGATCCGGCCACCGCGCGCGACTTCGACGACGCCGTCTCCGCCCAGCGCGAGGGCGAGGGCTGGCGCGTCTGGATCCACATCGCCGACGTCGCCGCCCACGTGCGGCCGGGCTCGCCGCTCGACCTGGAGGCGCTGCGCCGCGCCAACTCGACCTACGTGCCGGGGACGGTCGAGCCGATGCTGCCGCACGTACTCTCGAGCGGGGCGTGCAGCCTCTCGCCAGGGGTCGAGCGGCTCGCGGTCACCGCCGAGATCGAGCTCGGGCCCGACGCCCGGCCGACCCGTACGGGCTTTTATCGCAGCCGCATCCGCTCCGACGCGCGGCTCGACTACGACCAGCTCGATCGAGTATTCGACGGCCGCGAGGAGGCGCCCGCGGCGGTCGCCGAACCGCTGGCCGCCGCGCGCGACGTCGCCGCCGGACTGGGGGAGCACCGCGGCGCCACCTCGCTCGACGTCGAATCGGCCGAGCCGGAGTTCGAGTTCGACGCGGAGGGCAACGTCGTCGGCGCCCATCGGGTGCCGGGGACCGAGGCCCACCGGCTGATCGAGCGGCTGATGATCCTCACCAACGAGCGGGTCGCCGAGTTCCTCGTCGACCGCCGCGTCCCCGCCGTCTACCGCGTCCACGCGCAGCCCGATCCGCCGCGGATCGAACGCCTGCTGGAGCAGCTGGCGGCACTGGGCGTGCCGACGCCACCGCTCGGGCAGGGGCTCTCGCCGCGCTCGGCCGGGCAGATGGCGGCGGACGCCAGCCGGCTCGCGCGCCAGGAGGCCGCGCGGCGCGGGCACGGCCGGGACGCATATACCTCCCTTGTGCTCCGCTCGCTGAAACAGGCCGCCTACAGCGAGGCGAACTCCGGCCATGCTGGGCTCGGCTCCGATGCCTACCTCCACTTCACCTCGCCGATCCGGCGCTATCCCGATCTGCTCGTGCACCGGGCGCTGCTGGCGGCGCTGGGCGAGGGTGAGGAGGCGCCGACGCTGAGCGAGGCGCGCGAGGTCGCCGCCCACAGCTCCGCCCAGGAGCGCGAGTCGGCGAAGATCGAGCGCGATGCCGACGACGTCTGCGCCGCATATCTGCTGGAACGAGAGCTCGGGGAGCGCGGCCTCGACGCCGAATTCGACGGCGAGGTCTCCGGGGTGATCCGGGCGGGGGCGTTCGTCGCCTTCGCCGGGGAACTCGGCGACGTCTACGAGGGGATGCTGCCCGCGCGGACGCTGCCCGGCGGGCGCTACGAGCTCGATCGCGCCGAGGTCTCGCTGATCGGCAGCGGCGACGGCGCGACCGCGCTGCGGCTCGGCGACCCGGTGCGGGTGCGGGTGACCGGGGTCGACGGCGAGCGCGGCCGGGTCGACCTGGAGCTCACCGGGGGCGGGGGCAAACCTGGGGCCGCCAAGACCGGCGACGGGCGAGGAAGCCGGAAAGGTCGCTGATGGCCAAGAAGGGGAAAAAACGCGGGCCCGCTTCTGGCGACGTGGTGACGAACCGCCGCGCGCGGCACAAATTCGAGTTCGTCGAAACGATGGAGGCGGGGATCGTCCTCACCGGTTCCGAGGTGAAGTCGCTGCGCGGCGGCCAGGCACAGATGACCGATGCCTACGCGGCGGTCGACGACGGCGAGGTCTGGCTGCGCAAACTCCACATCCCGCCGTACGAGTTCGCCTCGGTCGACGCCCACACGCCCGATCGGCCGCGCAAACTGCTGCTCCACCGTGACGAGATTGAGCGCCTCGTGGGCAAAACCGCCGAGAAAGGCCTGACCCTGGTGCCGGTGCGGATCTACTTCAAAGGGCCGCGGGCGAAGGTCGAGCTGGCCCTGGCGCGGGGCAAGGAGGGACGCGACCGCAGGCGCGAGATCGCCGACCGCGACGTGCGCCGCGAAGTCGAGCGCGAGTTCAAAGGCCGGATGAGGTGAGCTTGAATGGCGAAAACCAAGGATGTGGCCGAACGGTTGACCTAGCGGGATCCTTTGTAAGGATGGGTCGATGCTCGCGGCAAACATCAGTGACTACATCTCCGATCACACCGGCTGGTTCATTGCCGCCCTCGCCGCCGCGATCCTCCTGCTCCTGCTGGTGGTCATGGTGACCAACCGGCGGACCAAGGAGGCCGAAGAGAAAGCGAAAGTCGCGGGGGGACCGGGCGGGACGCCGGGCGCGCCGCCGGCGGCGGGTGCCGTGGGCGGACCGGAAGCGCCGGCCTCAGTGGCGGGAATGGCGGGCGCGCCGCCGACCGCTGTGGCCCCTCCGGGAGCGCCGCCCGCAAACGAGACCTCGAAAGAACGCCGCGACCGGCTGCGCAAGGAGCAGCGCGAGGCGCGCGAGCAGATGCGAAAAGAACGCCGCGAAGCGGTGGAGAACCGTAAGGCCGAACGCGCCGCGAAACGCGCGGGCCAGGGACCCCCCGCCGCCGTGCCGCCCCCGGCCGCGCCGCCCGGCCCCGCGGGAGGCCCGCCGGCTCCTGGCGCGTCGCAGGCCCAGGGAGCGCAGCAGGGTGCGCCCGTCGCGCCGTCGGCGGACCCGAGCGCGCCCGGCGCCCCGCCGTTCGGCGAGGCTGCGGCGATCGCCGGCGGGGCCGCTGCCGCCGGCGCGGTCGCCGCCTCGGCGAGCAAAGGCGATCCGGAGAAGAAAGGCTTCTTCGACATGTCCCTCTTCGGCATCCAGATCGGCGGCGGCAAGAAGAAGAAGGAACGTGCCGAAGCCGAGCGGCGCCTCGCCGCGGCCCGCGCCGCCAACGAGCGCGCCGTCCAGGAAGCGCAGACGAGCCCGGCGGGAGCCCCGCCGGCCGCTCCGGTTCCGCCTCGGCCCGATTCGTCGCAGGCGCCGCCGCCGCCGGTCCAGGACCTGAACGCGAATCCCGCGAATGGGCAGCCCGGGCTCGCGGCCGTCGACGCCACGGAAGTGCGGGAACCGGCCGAGCCGCCCATGATCCCGCCACCCATCGTCGGCGCGCCGCCGTCGGTCGGGGCACCCCCGACGCCGACCGACGCCGACGCTGACGCCGCCGCCCAGCGCGTGCGTGACAAAGTCGCCGAAGTGCGCTTCGAGGAGCAGCGGATCCGGGACGAGGCCGACCGCCGCATGCAGGAGGCCGAGCGCCTCCAGGACGAGGCCGGCGCGGCGCCGATGAACGCCTTCGGCGCGCCGCCCGCGCCCGACCCCGGAGGAGTGCAGTCGCCAGGGGCGCCGCCGAGCGCCGCCGAGCCGGTCCTGTCGTCGGTCAGTCCCGTCGGGCCGGATGTTCCGCCGGTCCCCGCCGCCGACCTGAGCTTCGCCGAGCAGCGACTGCAGGAGGGCCGCGAAGCCCGCGAGCGCTCGATGGCCGAAGCCGAGCGCCGCCTGCGCGAGATCGACGAGCGCACCAAGGCCGCCGAAGAGCGCGCCGCCGCCGCCCATCGTCTCGAGACCTACCGGGCCGAAGAAGAAGCCCAGCAGCGCCGGCTCGAAGAGATGCAGCGCAGCGTCGACGAAGCGGAGCACCGGGCCGAAGAGGCCGAGCGCCGCGCCCGCGAAGCCGAGGAGGAGGTGATCCGCTCCCTCAGCGGCCCGCTCAGCCCGCCTGCGGCCCCGATCGCGACGGCCCCCGTCGTGCCGATGGATCCTGATCCCGAGCCGGTCACGTACCCCGGCCCCGAGCCATCTACGAATCCTGGCCCCGAACCGATCACGTATCCCGGTTCCGAGCCGATCTCCTATCCCGACCTCGAGCCGACCACGAATCCCGGCCAGGCTCCGTCCACGTATCCCGGCCCCGAACCGGTTACCTACCCCGGCCAGACTCCGACCACGAACCCTGGTCCATCGCCGTCTACGGATCCCGGCCCGGACCCGGTCGCGCCGAGCGCGCCGTTCGTGCCCTCACCACCGGAGCCGACCCCTCCGCCGCCCCCGGCTCCGTTCGAGGCGCCGCCGCGGGTCGCCGCGGAACCCGAGCCGTCGACGCCGTCCTTCTCGACGCCGCCCCCGCCGAGCGTTCCTGAGCCGACGATCCCGCCGCCCGCTCCGCTCGGCGACGCCGCGCCCGCCGTCCCGGCCGAGCCGTCGGTCCCCGAGCCGCCCGCGCCCACCGGCAGCAGTCCGATCAACCTGAACTCGGTGACCTTCGAGCAGCTGCGCTCGGAGGACCTCTCGGTGACCCAGGCGACCCGGCTGCTCGCGCACCGCGAGCGGCTCGGCGGTTTCAGCTCGGTCGACGACCTCGACCAGGTCGCCGGCTTCCCCGATGACGTGCTCGCCAGCCTGAAGTCCCGCGCGACGATCTAGACGGGCTGATCCAGGTCGGGTGGAGCTGAGGCCTCGGTCCGGGTCCCGTCACCATCCCCGGCCGCGTCGTCTGGCGTTCGCAGTTAGCCACAACAGTTGTGGCTAACTGCGAACTCAACCCGAGGGCCGGGGCGGGTCGGGCCGGTCCCGGGACGAAGGTGCGCGGGAGTGTCGCTTCTGGGGCCCTCACGTCACCCTCCCGGCACGTTCCCGGTCCCTCACGGCGCCTCGACGCGCCCCGGGCCTGATGAGGAAGTGTGCCCTCCGCCCCTTCCGCCTCGGTCAGTCGCCGGCTTCCCATTTCTCCAGCAGCTTCAGCCAAACCTCGCTGCGGGTGGGGTAGGGGGCGAGCGCGTGGCGCAGGCGGGCGAGCGGCACCTCGGCGACGATCGCCAGCGTCGCCGTCTGCAGGAAGTCGGCGGTCTCGAAGCCGGTGAAGGTGGCGCCGACGATCGTGTCGGTGACCTGATCGACGACCAGGCGGGATCTGCCCCCCGTCCCCTTGCCCTGAAAGCTGGCGCCGGGTGAGCCGTCGGTGGGGACCTCGACCGCGCGGGCGTCGATGCCCGCGTCTTCGGCCGCGGCGAGGGTCTTGCCGACCGCCGCGACCTGCGGGTCGGTGAAGGTGACGCGCGGCGAGCCGAGGCTTTCGGCGAAGGCGGCGACCTCGCGGCCGAGCAGGTTCTCGGCGACGATCCAGGCCTGGTACTTGCCGACGTGGGTGAAGAGCGCGCGGCCGTTGACGTCGCCGATCGCGAAGAGCTCGTCGCGCCCGCCGACCCGCATCCGGTCGTCGACCTCGAGGAAGCCGTCGTCGTCGGTCTCGACCCCGATCTCCTCGAGGCCGAGGTCGGCGGTGCGGGGCTTGCGGCCGATCGCGACGAGGAGCTCCTCACCCTCGACCGTACCGCCGTCGCGCAGCTCGACGATCACGCCCGCGCCGTCCGGACGCACCGAGCCGACCTCGGCGCCGAGCCGGACGTCGACGCCGAAGCGGCCGCGCAGCGCCGCCGCCACTTCGTCGCCCGCGAAGGGCTCCTCGCGCCCCAGCAGGTGGGGGGCGGCATCGACCAGCGTCACCTTCGTCCCCAGCGAGGCCCAGGCCTGGGAGAGCTCCGAGCCGACCGGCCCGCCCCCGAGCACGACCATGCTGGCGGGGACCTTCTCGGCGGTGGTCGCGTCGCGGTTGTTCCAGGCACGGACCGAGTCGAGGCCGTCGATCGGCGGCATCGCCGCGCCGGAGCCGGTAGCGACGATCACCGCCCGCGAGGCGACCAGCGTCTCGGCGCCGACCGCCACGCGCCCGGCGCCGACGAAGCGCCCGCCGCCGCGGTAGAGGTCGATGCCCCGTTCTTCGAGCCAGGGCATCTGCCCGGAGTCGTCCGGCTCGTCGGCGGCGCCGTCCTTGTGGATCACCTGGTCGCGGCGAGCGAGGACCGCCGCCGGGTCGAGCTCGGCGTCGTCGCCAACCGGCACGCCCGGGACCCGTCGCGCCTCGCCGAGCACGTCGGCGGGACGCAGCAGCGCCTTCGAGGGCATGCAGGCCCAGTAGGAGCACTCGCCGCCGACCAGGTCTTTCTCGACGATCGCGACCTTCCAACCGCCGTCGGCGAGCTTGCCCGCGACGACCTCGCCGGCGGGGCCGGCGCCGAGGATTATCGCGTCGTAGGTCTTGTCGGTCATCGTTCGCGAGGTATCCGCCTTGTCCAGGCGATACGTGGCGCGTACAATTCCAGATGCATCCCGCACGGGGGCGACAGGCTTCGACGTGGTCGATTCGTGCGAACGGTTGCAGGTCGAGGTTGTCGGAGGCCTCGTTAAACCCCGGCACCAATCAATACATGCGAACGAAGAAAATCACTCGTTCGCCCTCGCCGCTTAGTTTCTGACTAAGCCTTAGAGGGTGCCGGTCCTCCTTCGCCCGTGGGGAGGGTACCGGCCTAAGAAACGGGCTCACCTGGACGGCTTGCCCCGTTCGGCCGGGGACATTTAAGGGGCTTTGTCTTCCGTAGCGCCTGTCGACGCGGACCCCGGGAGACGAGATCAAAGCGTCGACTAAACCTGTAGAGACCCTCGCCCAGCGTCCGCGGATCCGAGTTCGAATCTCGGCGCCTCCATCAAGTAGTCGTCCCGGCCCCCGGCCGGGACGACTGCGGCTGGCCGAGGTCGGATTCTTGCGCGCCTGCGGCCGTCCGAGTCGCGTCCCGGGCGTCTCGTGGCGACCCTGGCAGGCTGTGGCCGCCACGAGACGCCCGGGACGGAGGGGTCTCGCGGGGGTGATGAGAAAGGCCGACACGAAGTCGGACTCCCGTCACCCTTCTGCCCGAGAGGGAGGCGGGGGAGCCCCGATCGTCGACGGAGACGTCAGGGAGATGCCGGGGACGTCACATTTCAAGGCCCTCGGAGGGCCGATTTGGGGGGTCCGGGACGCGCTTGGTGAGTTAAGGGGTCCATGGCCCCCACAAAGTGCCCATGCGTCTCTGTGACATAGAAGGAAGACGCATCGGAGCGTGACGTCCCCGGCATCTCCGTCACGAGGTCCCAGACCGGTGACGCTCCCGTCCCTCTGACGTCCCTCTCCGGCGCACCTTCCTCCACCCCTCCGCACCCCGGGCCGTCTCGGCCACGGCCACAGCCTGCCCGGGCCGTGGACGAGACGGCCTGTCCCTTCCCGGGCGCCAGCTTGC
>DATBAV010000024.1:0-30501 GCA_036271315.1 Solirubrobacterales bacterium
GGGAGAAGCCGCGCCTCCTCGTCCTCAACAAGACCGACCTGCTGAGCGAGGACGAGCTTCACGAGGTCGCGCTGGCCCACCCTGAAGCGGTGCTGGTCTCGGCGCTGGCGGGGGAGGGGCTGGAGGAGCTGCGGGAGCGGATCGAGGCGGCCTTCGTCGAGACGCTGACCGAGGTCGAACTGCTGGTCCCCTACAACCAGGGTGGCCGGCTGCACGAGCTGCACGAAGTGGCGGGCGAGCTGGAGCGCACCGACCGTCCCGACGGCGTCCTCGTCCACGCCCGCGTGCCGAGCGCCGAGCTGCATCGCTTCAACGACCTTGCCGTCGCCTGAGTAGGCTGCGCGCGATGGAGCTGGCCTTCCTCAAACTGAGCGACAATGCGGTGATCCCGACCCGGGGGCACCCGGGCGACGCGGGGCTTGACCTCTATTCGATCGAGCCCGCCCACCTCGGGCCCGGTGAGCGCTGGAGCGTCGGCACCGGCATCGCGGTGGCGATCCCCGAGGGGCACGCCGGGCTGGTCCTGCCGCGCTCCGGCCTCGCCCGCGAGCACGGGATCACCCTGGTCAACAGCCCCGGCCTGATCGACGCCGGCTACCGCGGCGAAGTGAGGGTGCTGCTGCTGAACACCGATCCGGCGGAGACCGTGCGGATCGAGGCGGGCGCCCGGATCGCCCAGCTGGTGGTCACCCCGGTCGCGATCGCCGACCCGGTCGAGGCCACCGCCCTCGGCGAATCCGCCCGCGGCGACGGCGGCTTCGGCTCTACCGGCCGTTAGCTGTTCCTTTTGCGCCTCAGGGGCGCATAAGGAACAGCGGAACGCGGGGGGACGCTAGACGTCGGCGTCGGCGAGCCGGGAAAGGATCGCGACCGAGCGCTCGATCGTCTCGCGATCGGCACCGGGGAGCTCTTCCAGCGCCTTGACCAGCCAGCCCTCGCGGGCGGCGCGGTCGGCTTCGATCCGCTCGCGGCCCGGGCCGGTGAGGCTGACCAGAGCACGGCGGCGGTCGTCGGGGTCGGGATTGCGCTCGACCATGCCCTCGGCCTCGAGGTCGCCGACCGTCTGCGCCATCGACTGCGGCCGCACCCGCATCGCCTGGGCGAGATCGGAGACGCTGGCCGGGCCCTCGCGGTCGAGGCGGCCGAGGACCCAGGTCTGGTTGAGGGGAAAGAGGTTCTCCGCGCGCAGCCGGCGGATGAGTTCGCCGACCGCGATCCGCAGGTCGGCGGCCAGGGGGGCGATGTTGGCTTCGGTTCGGCTCTCGGCCTGCGCGGGCACGCAAGAAGGTTAGCGGATTTAGACAGGTGAACTGAACAGGTTGCCTGTGTATTATGTGAACATGGTCTCAGCGGCAACCGCCAACGGCACCGGGGCGCCCACCGACGACAAGTACAAGTGGGTCGTCCTCTCGAACACCACGCTGGCGATCCTGCTGGCGACGCTCGACGCCTCGATCACGCTGATCGCGATGCCGGACATCTTCCGCGGCATCCACCTCGACCCGCTGCTCCCCTCGAACAGCTTCTACCTGCTGTGGATGATCCTCGGCTACCTGGTGGTGACCAGCGTGCTGATCGTCAGCCTCGGCCGGCTGGGGGACATGTACGGGCGGGTGAAGATCTACAACCTCGGCTTCGTCATCTACACCGTCGCCTCGCTGCTGCTGGCGATCGACTGGATGACGGGACAGGCCGGCGCCATGTACCTGGTCGTCTTCCGCATCGTCCAGGGCGTCGGCGGCGCCTGCCTGCTGGCCAACGCGGCGGCGATCATCACCGACGCCTTCCCCGTCAACCAACGCGGCATGGCGCTCGGAATCAACAACATCGTCGGCGTCAGCGGCATGTTCGTTGGCCTCATCCTCGGCGGCCTGCTGGCGCCGATCGACTGGCGCCTGGTCTTCCTGATCTCGGTCCCGGTCGGCCTCTTCGGCACCGTCTGGGCCTACCTCAAGCTGGAGGAGCGCAGCAAACCGCGGCCGGCCTCGATCGACTGGGGCGGCAACGTCACCTTCGCCCTCGGCCTGGTCCTGGTGATGGTCGCCGTCACCTACGGCATCCGCCCCTACGGCGGCAGCCCGACCGGCTGGGGCAGCCCCCGCGTACTTGCCCTGATGGCCGGCTCGATCACCTCGCTCGTCGCCTTCGCGGTGATCGAGCGCCGCGTCGCCGAGCCGATGTTCCGCCTCCCCCTCTTCCGCATCCGCGCCTTCACCTTCGGCACCCTCTCGACCTTCCTCGCCGCGGTCTCGCGCGGCGGCCTGATGTTCATGCTGATCATCTGGCTGCAGGGCATCTGGCTGCCGCTGCACGGCTACGGCTTCACCGAAACGCCGCTCTGGGCTGGCATCTACATGCTGCCGCTGACGATCGGGCTGCTGCTCGCCGGACCGACCTCGGGTTATCTCTCCGACCGCTTCGGCGCCCGCCCCTTCGCCACCGGCGGCATGATCGCCGCCGCGGTCAGCTTCGCCCTGCTGATGGCGCTGCCGATCGACTTCGCCTATCCCGTCTTCGCCGCGATCCTGCTGTTGCAGGGCATCTCGATGGGGATGTTCGCCTCGCCCAACCGCGCCGCGGTGATGAACAGCCTGCCGGCCGCCGACCGCGGCGCCGGCGGCGGTATGAACCAGACCTTCCAGAACTCGGCCCAGGTGCTCTCGGTCGGGATCTTCTTCACCCTGCTGATCATCGGCCTCTCCTCCAGCCTGCCGACCGCCCTGAGCAGCGGCCTGGAAGCGCACGGGGTCTCCCACGGGATCGCCCACCACGCCGGCCAGACTCCGCCGATCTCGGTCCTCTTCGCCGCCTTCCTCGGCTACAACCCGATCCAGCACCTGGTTGGCCCGCACGCCCTGGCCGCCTTGCCGGCCCACGCCCATGCCGCGCTGACCGGCCAGGCCTTCTTCCCCCACCTGATCGCCGGGCCCTTCAGCGACGGCCTCGACACCGCCTTCACCTTCGCGATCGTCGCCTGCCTCGTCGCCGCCGCCGCCTCGCTGCTGCGCGGCGGCCAGTACCACCACGCCGAGGAGCCAACCCAGGCCCCGGTCGGCCCACCACCCCAAGTCCCGCAACTGGAGGAGCAACATGCGCGTTGAGTGGCACGGACAGTCCGCCTTCACCCTGACCGGCTCGGAGGCAAAGGTCTTCATCGATCCCTTCGGCGACATGGCGGCGCTGCTGGCCGACCGGGACCTCAAGTTCGAGCATCCGCCGATCGAAGTTGACGGCGTCGACCTGCTGCTGGTCACCCATGAGCACATCGATCACAACGCCGTCGAGGTAATCGGCGGCGAACCCGAGACACTGCGCGCAACCGCCGGCAAGCACAGCACCGATGCGGTCGGCGAGGTGCTCGGGGTCGCCTCCGAGCACGACGAGGTGGCCGGCACCGAACGCGGGCCGAACACGATCTTCGTCTTCGAGCTCGACGGCCTGCGCGTCGCTCACTTCGGCGACTTCGGCCAGCGCCAGTTGCGCGAGGAGCAGGCCGCCGCGATCGGCGCCGTCGACCTGCTCATCCTCCCGGTCGGCGGCGGTCCGACGATCGGCGCCGCCCAGGCCGGTGCGATCGTCTCCCGCCTCGACGCCCGCTGGGTGGTGCCGATGCACTACCGCAACGAGCGCGCCGACTTCCTCCCCGAGACCGAGGAGGAGTTCGTCGCTCAGATGCCGCAGACCGCCCGCTTCGAGGCTCCCTCCTTCGACACCGACGAGCTGCCCGCCGAGGGCGGCCCGATCGCCGTGGTCCCCGCCGCGCCCTAGCGTTTACATCAGCATCCCCAACCAAAGGGGCCGCGCCGCTATGGTCCCCCTGCCGGGTCTGACCCGCGCACAACCAACAGCGAAAGGGGTCGGATTTGAGCGGCGATGAGATCAACGAGATGGGGCCGATCGATTACCTGATCGTCGAGTGGCCGGGACGGCAACCGACGGGCGAGGCGCTGCCGCACCTGGTCGACCTGGTCGACCGCGGGCTGATCCGCATCCTCGACCTGGCCTTCATCGCCAAGGCCGAGGACGGCTCCGTCGCGGCGCTGGAGCTGGCCGACCTCGGCGACGAGATCGATGTCTTCGCCACCTTCGAGGGTGCCTCTTCGGGCCTGCTCGGCGACGACGACATCGCCGAGGCCGGCAACGCGCTCGAGCCCGGCACCTCGGCCGCGCTGCTCGTCTTCGAGAACAGCTGGGCGGGGCCGTTCGCCGCCGCCGTGCGTCGCTCCGGCGGCCAGCTGGTTGCCAGCGGTCGCATCCCCGTCCAAGACGTCCTCGCCGCGCTCGACGCGGTCGAGGCATCCGAGTAGGAGGAGAACCCCATGCCAGGACTACTTCGAGGAGTGGCGCGCACGGCGGTCATCGCCGGCACCGCGACCACCGTCAGCAATCGTGTCTCGCGCCGCCAGGGACAGCGTTGGGCTCAGCAGGAAGAACAGCAGCAACAGCAGGCGCCCGCTCCCCCAGCCGCGCCCGCCGCAGGCGGACAGTCGACGATCGACCAGCTCAAGGAGCTCGGCGAGCTGAAGGCCCAGGGCATCCTCACCGAGGAGGAGTTCGCGGCCCAGAAGGCCAAGCTGCTCAACGCCTGAGCAGCGTTCTGACTAAGAGGGCTGCTGTAGCACCGAGAGGATGTTGCCGGCCGGGTCCTTGAACCAGGCGATCGAGGGGCCCGGCCCGCGGGCGATCCCCTTCTCGTCCTGCTCGAAGCCCTCGTAGCGCTCGAGCTCGACCCCCTTCGAGGCGAGCTCGTCGACCGCCGCGTCGACATCGTCGACCTCGAAGTTAAGGATCGTGTAGGTGGCGGGAACGAAGTCGGGCTTGGCGTAGACGAGGGTGTTACGGCCACCTGCCAGTTGGATCGTGGCAACCCCGAACTCCTCGCTCATCACCGTGACGCCCAGCCCCAGCGTCTCGCCGTAGAACTTCTTGGCGGCGTCGATGTCGTCAACGGCAAAGCCGTTGGTCGCCTTCGTGTTCGCGAACATGGTCCGTCCTTTCGCTTGCTTGTCTGACGGCTACCCGGCCAGCTCGGGGATATGTCGCTCGAGGTGCTCGGCGATCGTCTCACGAACCCATTGCTGGGTGACCGAGTCGGCCATCCGGTAGCGGCCGAGCAGCAGCTTCTGCTCGGTCAGCGGCAGGCCGGCGATCTCCCAGCGCACCGCGAGCCGCTCGAAGAGCAGCTCCGAGCGCCGGTGCCAGGCGTCCTCCTGGTTGGTCGCCGCGGTCGCCGGGCCCTCGCCCAGCTTGGCGATCGTGCCGCGACTGAGCGATTCGCGCAGGGTCAGGGTGTTGCCCTCCGCGTCGGTGTAGTCGACGGTCGCCGGCTTCTGCCGCGGGCGCCGCTGCTTGCGCTTCGCCATCGCCGCTCAGTCTGCCAGGCTGCCCGAGATGTCTCCGGACGAACAACTCGAACTGCTCAAGCGCTTTGCACCAACACTGCATTTCGACGCGCTCGAGCGCTGGCGGCCCGGGCTCGTGGACGGTTACCTGGAGCACTCGACCATCCTCGACGGCCGCGACCGGCGCCTGCCTGGAACACCGCCCGCCGAGCCGGCAATGCGCGAGCAGGGACCCGACCGCAAAGCTCGTCTCAATCCGCTCGCGGGTGGCGCGGACGTCGACACGCAGAGACGCAGCAACGAAGTGCTGGCCGAGTACGGCCGCGAACAGGACCTCGACTCGGCCGGCAGTGCTTACGGCCGCGTCGCCAACGCGGGCGGAGCGCTCTTCCTCCAGTACTGGCTCTTCTATCCCGACAACCCCTGCGTGCTGCCACCCGGCCGGCACGACGGCGATTGGGAGCTGGTCCAGATCCGCGTCGAGCGCGACGGCACGGACTTCCGGCCTACCCACCTGACCCTCGCCGAGCATGGCAAGCCGGTGAGCGAACCGATCGCCTCCGCGATCGACGTCTTCGTCGCCGTCGACTCACACGCCTGCTACTTCAAGGAAGGCGCGAACCCGATCATCCCCCTCTCCGACGTCTGCGAGCCGGCGGGAACGCCGAGCGCGATTCCCACGGTGGTGCTGCTGCCGCTCGAGCCATCGAAGAAGGACTGGGCGCACTGGTCGGGGCGCTGGGGCCTGGACCGCGGGCCCGGCACCTGGCTAGCGCTGCTCCTGCATCTCCAGCGCACGCCGTGGCCGCTGACTCGCCTCAACAAAGTCGGCGCCGGCGAGAGCCCGCCCAGCCCGGGACACCAAGGGCAGAGCTGGCGCTACCCCCGCGCCTTTGCCGCCCGTGGCACCGGCCGGCGCAGCACACTGACACTGGTCCAACGCTTCGCCCACTTCCTTGGTCACGCCACCTGGCCAAAGCAGCCGCCAAAGATCACGGTCACCCGCGCCGAGCGCGCGCCGAAAGCCCCGCCCGCCTACACGGTCAAGGCCAAGCCGGCCGGCCGCTTCCTGCGCCGCGTGACCCTCGTCGCCATCGCCTTCTGGGAAGAGCGCGCCGACGGCACGCGGCACGCTCTCGCCCTGCACACGGTGCGGCCGGGGCAGCCGGAGACGTTCGAGATTCCGCACGAGGGCAGGCTCGTCTGGCGCGCCGCCGGCTACAACGTCCTGCGCCAGCGCGGCAACCCGGTCCCCGACCGGCATCCGGGAGCCCAGGCTCAGTAGTCGCCGCTGGGAGGACGGCGAGTGCGCTTGCGTTCCCCCGCCCGCCGCTTCTCTTCCAGGCGCTTCGTCCGCGATGCTCGCGTCGGCCGGGTCGGGCGCCGCCGCACCGGCTCGTCGAGGCCGGCGGCGATCTTCTCCGCCAGGCGCCGCAGCGCCAGTTCACGGTTGCGCGCCTGGCCGCGCGCGTCCTGGGCGACGGCGGTGATCAGCGCGCCGCTCCGGTCGAGCAGCATCGCGCGCTGGCGCGAGTCGAGCGCCCGCGAGGCCTCGACGTCGAAGACGGCTTCCACCCGCGAGGCGGTGACGTTGGCGTGCTGGCCGCCCGGCCCCGAGGAGCGGCTGGCGCGCAGCTCGATCTCGGCCAGCGGGAGCGAGAGCCGCGAGTCGATTCTCAGCTCGTCGGCGATAGGGCGTCGACCTTCCCGGCCAGCTCGAAGTCGGCGGCGGTGAGGCCACCCTCCGAGTGGGTGGAGATCGTCACCGTCACCGTGTCCCAGGAGATCTCCAGGTCCGGGTGGTGACCCATCTCCTCGGCCGGCCCGACCAGGCTCTCGACGAACTTCACCGAGCCGACGAAATCGTCGCAGCCGAAGCTCTTCGCGATCGCCTCTCCCCTGCGCTCCCAGCCGTCCAGCTGGCTCAGCTTCGCCTCGATCTCCTCACCGCTCAGCAGCGTCATTGCGCCATCGCTTCCGTCGCTCGCTTGGCCGCCCGCGAGCCAAGCACACGGTAGGCCTCGAATTTCTGGTCAGTGTAGAGCTGGTCGACGGTGGAGTTGTTGGGAAAGCGGGGGTCGGCTTCGTGGTGGGCGCGCACGTCCCAGGGGACTTCCCCGGTCAGCGCATTGCGCACGTAGACGAGCTTGCCGACCACCGGCTCCTTCTGCTCCTCCTCATCGTCCGCCTCGCGGTCAACGGGGAATCTGATCGTCGCCGTGACCACGTCGCGTTTGGCGAAGTGGGTTTCCTTGTCCGGGACCATGTCCGCCGGCGAGGGACCCTCGTCGTCTTTCTCGCCCTCCTCGCCCGCGAACTCGATCTCGACGCCCAGCTCGCTGCGCGCCAGCGTGATCGCTTCGCCGAGCGATTCGAACTCGGCGCCGTCGGCGCTGAGGCCGCTCGCATCGAGGCAGTAGATCTCCGTGCAGCCGCGGCGCAGCAGCTCGACCAAGCCGAGGTTCTCGTAGTGACCGCCATCGGTGACGTAGAGGTACTTGGAGCTGATCCGGTTGAGCCCGAGCAGCTCGCAGAGCAGGTAGAACGGGCGTGGGCGGGCGTAGCGCAGCCGCAGCTCCTGGCGCCGGCCCAGTTCGCCGACCCAGCGCGGGTTCGGCACCCAGACGCCGAGTCGGACGTTGGCCAGCGCCATCAGGAAGGTGAGCGGGCGCTTGGTCATCTTCCCCATCGAGGGGGAGATCGCCGCCCCCGACATCGCGATCGCGGCGAGCAGCGTGAGGTCGCGCTTTCGCCGCCTGTCGTCAAAGGCTCCCTCTATCTCCTCAGTCGGAACCGCGCCGACCAGCGGGCCGCCGACCGCGTTGGCGCTGAAGGTGAAGCTGGTCACCCGCCTGCCCGGCGGCGTCGCGTTGCTGTCGGAGATGTTGGCCGCGGCGCAGACCACCAGCGTCGGCCATTCCTCGTCTTCGGCCCCGCTCAGCGCCGTGTTCGAGATCGGCACCAGTTCGTCGTAGTCGCGCTCGACCGCGATGCCGACATCGCGCTCCGGCTCGGCCGGCGCCACGGTCTCGATCCGTTCGCGCTCCTCCGCGTCGAGCGAGCTCGCCCGCACCCGCTTCAAAGCGAAGACAGTGGCGAGGCGGCGCTTGTAGAAGGGGTGCAGCGACCAGTTGGTGATGTCGGAGAAGAAGTAGATGACGATGAAGCCGCCGAGCACGCCGGCGCCGATCTTGACCAGGTCGGCGTTGTCGAGCGCGCCGGCGGTGCCGACTTCCGAGAGCGCCGCGGCGACGGCGAAGACGAACACGAAGAAGAAGAGCAGCGGCCCGACCAGCGCCGGCGCCAGGTAGGCGACCGCGAGCCGGGCGCCTTTGCCGAGTTTGCCGGCGAGCTTGCGGGCCGAGCTGACGTCGTCTTTGACTTTGCTCGAGCTGAGTAGGTGACCGAGCTGCGCCGCGACCCCGGCCAGCAGCGCCAGCGTCCCCGCCCCGAGCCCGGTCCGCTTTTCCCCGGTGCCTTCGAAGATGTGGCCGTTGCGAATCACTTCGACGATGAATGGGACGGCGAAGAGGAGCAGCCCGAAGACCGCGGCGGCGATCAGCAGGCGGGTCGCCCAGGTGGAGAAGAAGCTCTGCCAGCGGTAGTTGCGCCAGCGCGGCAGCAGGGTCGCGGCGCCGAAGAGAACGCTGAGCCCGAGCGGCACGAAGGTCACCAGCCAGAACCAGAGCGGCGGCTGCACCGCGCAATCGGCGCTCGTCCCAGCACCGCATTCGCCGGCGAGATCGGGCAGCGCGGAGGCGTAGGCGAGGCCCGAGAGCAGCAGCGCCAGGGCGATCAGCGGCAGCGCGACGAAGATCAGGTTGATCGTCAGGCCAAGCACGATCCGCCAGCCCAGGAAGATCTTGTCGGTGAGGCCTGGCGCCAGGTAGGAGCTGCGGTTGCGCAGGTACTGCTCCTCGGGCGAGCCCTCGGCGAAGGGGGGTAACCGCTGCAGCAGATCGGCTTCGGAGTCGTGCGAACCCGTCTTGCGGATCAGCGAGATCGCGCCGGCGATGTAGGAGCCGCCCGAGACAGCCGCCAGGTAGGAGGCCCGCCTCAGCTCCCCCTTCTCTTGCAGCTGCTGTAGCGCCCCCAGCGAGAAGGCGGCGGAGCGGATGCCGCCGCCCGAGCAGCAGATCCCGAGCTTGCCCTCCTCCGCCTTCTCGACCGGGCCGTGGACCGACGGCACCGGCTCCGCCGCGCTGCCGTTGAAGAGCCAGCGCAGGAAACGGTGTCGCGGCGCCCGCGAGGCGAACAGGCGGGGCTCGGCCGGGACTTTCTCGAGCAGCCCGCGGTCGCCGGCGGGCGGGCGGGGCCGCTCTTCCTTGCCGAGCCAGGACAGAGGCACGGGCGCCAAGCTACTCGATCCGCTTAGAGCGATTCAACTAAGCTGGCCTTTGCGAGGATGTCCACTTCCCGCCCCACCCTCTGGCACATCAGCGTCTCGCACTTCAGCGAGAAGGCGCGCTGGGCGCTCGATCACAAGCAAGTGCCGCACGTGCGCCGCGCGGTCTCGATCCCCGGCCTGCACATTCCCGCCTCGATGCTGCTCACCGGCGGCACCAGCCACACCTTCCCCGTGCTCGAGCTCGACGGCCGCGCGATCGGCGACTCGAGCGAGATCATCGCCGCGCTGGAGGAGCGCCACCCGGAGCGGCCCCTCTACCCCGCCGATCCCGAGCAGCGCCGCCGCGCGCTCGAGCTCGAGGACTTCTTCGACGAGGAGCTGGGACCGCACATCCGCCTGCTCGCCTTCCACGAGCTGAGCAAGGATCCCGAGCGCTTCCAAGCGGTGATCGCCCGCAGTACGCCGGGCCCGGTCGCCGCCCTCGGCAGTGGCGCGGTCACCTATGCCCGCACCTATACCAACCTGCGCTTCGGCGTCCGCAGCGAGGAGGCGGCCGAGATCGCGCGTGGCAAGGTCATCGCCGCACTCGACCGCCTCGAGGCCGAGCTCGGCTCGAACGAGTACCTGGTCGGCGACTCCTTCGGCGTCGCCGATCTCAGCGCCGCCGCCCTCTTCTTCCCGCTGGCCCTGCCCGCCGAGGGCCCGGTTCCGACGGACGAACCGCCGCCTGCCGGCATCGCGAGCTTCCGCGCCCCGCTCGTCGAACGCCCCGGCTACCGCTGGGTCGAAGAGACCTTCCGCAAGCACCGGCAACCCGCCGGCGTCGCGGTTTCCGCCTAGCGCCCACCCGTACAGGCGCCGAGGCGCGCGTTTCAGTCCTAAATTTTGGGTATAGCCCTGCCGATATGGGGCGCATGAGCGACGGCAACGCCAAGCACCTGCGCGCGATCATCCAGACCCAGACCGAGATCGCCGCCAGCGACCTCGAGCTCGACGCGGTGATGGAGCTGATCGCCCGCCGCGCCCAGGATCTGACTCGCGGAAGCGGTGGCGTGATCGAGATCGCCGATGGCGACGAAATGGTTTATCGGGTCACCACCGGCGAGGCCACCCCCTTCCTCGGCGTGCGCCTGAAGATGGACGCGAGCCTCTCCGGGCTCTGCGTGCGGGAAGAAGAGGTCCTGCGCTGCGATGACACCGCGACCGACCCGCGGGTCGACAACGAGGCCTGCCAGCGGGTCAATGCCCGCTCGATGATCTGCGTGCCGCTGATCCACGAGGAGGAGACGGTCGGCGTGCTCAAGGTCTACGCGCCGCTGGTCAACAACTTCGGCGCGGGCGACGTCGAGACCCTGGAGCTGCTCAGCGAGCTGGTCGCCGCCCACATGTCGCACGCCAGCCTCTTCGCCGCCGAGGTGCACGGCGGCCGCCACGACGCCCTCACCGGCATGCTCAACCGCCGCGCCTACGAGGAACGGCTGCCGGTCGAGATCGCCCGCGCCTCGCGCTACGCCTGGCCGCTCTCGCTCTGCCTGCTCGACCTCGACGGCTTCAAGAAGATCAACGACACGCTGGGTCACCCCTCCGGCGACCGGGCCCTGCAGCAGGTCGCCGCCCTGCTCGACGAGTCGCGCCTCGCCGACGACAGCTTTCGCATCGGCGGCGACGAGTTCGCCCTGCTGATGCCGAAGACCTGCGCCGAGGACGCCGAACTGGCAGCCGCTCGCCTCAGTCGGGAGATCAGCCGGATCGGCATGTCCGACGGCTCGCTCGGCGCCTCGTTCGGAGTCGCGGAAGGCGCCGAGGACCCGACCGTCCTGCACGCGCTGGCCGACGAGCGGCTGCTCGCCGCCAAGAACCGGCTCCACAGACGTTCCAACGGGTAAGCGCCCGCTCAGCCGGCGCCGCAGGCACCGCTCGCTGGACCGGCGGCACGCCGGTAGACGCGTGGCCGCTTCTGCGCGGCGGCGCGCAGGCGGCCTGGCGAGATCACCCCACAGATCCCGCCAAACCAGCGCCCACTGCGACTCGAGAGAAAGAGCCCGTAGCTGCGCCCAGTACGGCGCGGCAACGCGCAAGCAGCAGCGCGGCGAGAGCTGTGCACATCAAGCGTCCTCCCCGCCCCGATCGCGTCCCCTTTGTAGACGTGCAGCACTTCGTAGCGGTAGACCGCATGCAGCGGCCCATGCGGCAGAACCTTGACCAACCGCCCGACGATCGCGCCATCGGCTTGCCGCAACGATTCGGCCGGTGGCTGCGGCGCGCATGAACAAGCACTCGCGCCGTCGGCAGCCACAAGCATCGCCAAAACGACGAGCACCAACCCGATCACCCACCTCCCCCGCACTCACCTCAATCTAGCGGGGATGAGTCCGTCCCGGTAGGGGTGGAACGTCTTGTGCTTTTCCGGCAATTCCTGGTGGCGACAGCAGGTGCGTCTCCACCGGAAAAGTTAAGTTCCGCCCCTACCGGGACGGACCCTACGGCGTCAGAACAATCTTGAGTGCTTCGCGCTGGTCGTAAAGCGCGTAGGCCTCGGCCGCTTCATCCAGCTTCATGTGATGAGTGACCAGCGGCGCCGGATCGAGCTTGCCGGCCTCGATCAGCGCCAGCACCCGGTCGACGTGGGCGATCACGTTGGCGAGGCCGAGCCGCAAGGTAAGGCCCTTGAGCCAGGCGAGGCCGAGCGGCACCTCGCCCTTGCCGGCGTAGGCGCCGATGCCGGAGACGGTGCCGGCGTCGCGGGCGAGACTGACTGCCATCGCCAACGGACCGGGGTCGCCGACCGCGTCAACGACCACGTCCACCCCGCGCTTACCGGTCGCGGCGCGGACGACCTTCTTCGGCTCCTCCTCGGTCAGGTGGACCGCGGTAGCGCCGAACTCGCTGGCCATCGCCAGCCGCTGCTCAACCGAGTCGATCGCGAAGACCTTGGTCGCGCCGCCCGCCAGCGCCGCCTGCACCGCGCAGAGGCCGACCGGCCCGAGGCCCAGTACGGCGACGGTGTCGCCCGAGCGCATGCCGGCGTGGGCGACGGCGTGGTAGCCGGTGCCCATCACGTCGCCGGCGAAGAGCGCGACCTCGTCGGACATCCCCTCCGGCACCCGCCGCAGGGTCAGGTTGGCGCGCGGGACCAGCAGTTGCTCGGCCTGGGCGCCCTGCAGGTCGCCGAGGTGGGAGCCGTGGCCGAAGGTCTGGCCGTTGTCGCAGCGGTGGTAGTCGCCGCGCAGGCAGGGCATGCAGGTCGCGCAGGCGGTGTGGAAGCAGCCGAGCACGCGGTCGCCGACGGAGACCCGCTCGACATCGGGCCCCGCGGCGAGCACGGTGCCGACGAACTCGTGGCCGATCGTGAACCCCTGCTCGACCGGCACCCGGCCGTGGAAGATGTGCAGGTCGGAGCCGCAGATCCCGCTCGCCTCGACCCGGACCAGCGCCTCGTCGCCAGCAGAGATGACGGGATCGGGCTTCTCCTCGACCCGAACCTCGCCGGGAGCCTGGAAGGTGACGGCGCGCATTAGCGCGAACCGTATCGCTCGGCGAATCTAAGTCGTGCGGCCGACGACTAGCCGACGCTGACGCCGGGCATGCCGAAGCGGCTGCCGCCGCCGACCGGATCGGCGGTCTCTTCGATCCGGGCCTCCAATTCGAGCTCCTTCTCGAAGTCGGCAGCCTCGCTGTGCTGGAAGGAGACGTCCTTGCCCTCGAGCAGCTCGATGAAGATCTCGACGAAGCGCGGATCGAGCTGTTTGCCAGCGACCCGGCGCAGCTCCTGGATCGCGTCGTAGCTCGACATCGGCGTCCGGTATGAGTCGCGCGCGGTCATCACGTCGTAGGTATCGGAGACGGAGATGATCCGGGCCAGCTCGGGAATGTCGTCGCCGGCCAGGCCGCGCGGGTAACCCTTGCCGTCGATCCGCTCGTGGTGAGCGAGGATGATGTCCGCCACCGGGCCGTAGCCATCGAGCGAGGAGACGACGCGGGCGCCCTGCTGGGGATGGCGCTTGATCAGCATCCAGTCCTCGTCGGTGAGCGGCACGTTGGCCTTGAGGATGCGGTCGGGGAGGATGAACTTGCCGATGTCGTGCAGCAGGGCAGCGATGTGGACTAGCTCCTCCTCCTGCCTCGAGTAGCCGGCCCGCTGGGCGATTGCCCGCGAGTAGCGCGCCACCGCGGCGGAGTGGCGGGCGGTCATCTGGTCTCGCAGGTCGAGCGTGCGCAGCATCGCGCTCAACATGCCGACCTGGAAGCTGGCCAGCTGCTTGCTGCGCTTCTCCAGCTCGTCGGCGCGCTGCTGAGAGAGCAGCAGCTGGCCGAGCAGGTATTGGAAGGTGATCAAGACGACGCCGAAGAGGGCGATCGCCGCGATGCCGATCACGTGGTAGATGAAGGCAACCGCGACGGCGAGCATGGCGCTGGCGAACTCGGAGGGGAGCACGGCCGGCAGCACCTTCAGCTTGCTGGCGAAGGTAGACCGTTCCACGTAGCAGCCGTAGCCGGCGATCATCACGAAGTTGAGCGCCAGGGCGAGCTGGAAGAGCCCGAACACGCAGAGGTAGAAGACCCAGTCGAAGGGTTCGATGCCATTGCCGACCACGAACTCGTGGAAGACGATCCCGCCGATCAGGGGGAAGAGCGCGTAGGTGAGGACATTGCAGAGCAGCAGGTGCGGCTCGTCCCGCCAGCGGAAGATCCAGCCGATCACATTTGCCGTGACGCCGATGATCGCGGCCGGGGTGCCGCCGAGGAAGACCATCGCGAGGACGATCGCCAGGAAGGCGCCCGAGACCCTGAGCTTCGACTCGGTGCCGACGGCGGTGATGTAGCTGAAGGTGGCGAAGGACAGCAGGACGGCAAACAGCGGCAGGTTCCAGTTGCACTCCGGCGCCCGCCAGACAGCCGCGGCAGCGGTCAGCGCGAGGCCCGCGAACATCACGGCGATTGCGAGACGGGTTGGACGTTTCTGGACCATGTCGAAGGTCGCCGGCGGCGGCGCTCGCACGTCGGCAAGCTTTACTTCCGCAGTTAGTTGTTATCCCCTGCGGGAGACGCGTTTATTGCGTTTGCAGCGCGGGGTTTACCTCAAAGGTACTGAAGGGCAAACGAGGCGCCCCCAGGCGGTGGACATATTGCAGTCGCCGCAGGACTCTCGGCATCCCCAGCTAAAAGGGCCTCAGATGCCAAACCAGGCCCCGCTCAGCCCCAGGAACGACGAAGGGCGCCAACCCTGGCGCCCTTCGGATGCTTCGCCAGGCGTTTGACTGGTGCCCGGCGTGAAAGCTTGAGTTCTAGTGGCCAGCGTGGAAACCCATTTTCTAATCCCCTTCCTTGTGGTTGAAGCCCAACAGCTGGGGCGCTGTCTTCTAACTTGCAGAGAACTTGGACAAGTTTGTAGCACAACCGGGCGGAAACTTGTGCATCTGCAGGAAAACTTGTGCATAAATGCAGTAGTTCGTGCGTGAACCCATGCGTAGATCGCGCCTAGCGCCCCCCCTGAGAAGACCGCAATTCCGCCGCTTGGCGGTCAGCTACCTGATCAACGAAGCGGGCGATTGGATGGGGGTCGTCGCCCTCTCGGTGCTGGTCTTCGACCGCACGGGCAGCATCGTGGCGACGACCGGCCTCTTCTTCGGCACCCGCTTCCTCCCCGCCCTGCTGGCCCCG
This sequence comes from Solirubrobacterales bacterium, assembly GCA_036271315.1. Lineage (GTDB taxonomy): Bacteria > Actinomycetota > Thermoleophilia > Solirubrobacterales > 70-9 > VRUE01. Next base: position 15,352 of record DATBAV010000024.1, read on the forward strand.
ATCCTGGTCTCCCGGGTCGAACAGCCCCCGCCCCGCTTGGCTCTACCAGTGCTCTATTGCGGTGAGGCCGCGGCTTTCGGCGCCCTCGCGCTGCTCTCCGGCAACAGCTTCTCGCTCGCCGCCGTGATCGCCATCTCGGCGATCGACGGCACGCTTGCCCTAACCGGCTCCTCCTTGACCCGGGCCGTCGTTGCCGCCCTGCTGGAGCCGAGCGGCGAGCTGCGCTCTGGCAACGCGGTGCTCAACGTCGGGCTGACAACTTGTGCAGCGGTGGGGCCCGCCCTGGCCGGCGTGATCGTCGCCGGCTTCGGCGTGCAGACCGCGCTACTGCTCGACGCGGCCTCCTTCTACGCGATCGCCTGGCTCCTCTTCACCGCCGGCCCCCTGCCCAGGGCCAAGGCCGAGGAGGGCCACACGCGCGATCGGATCCGGGCCGGAATCGCCTACCTGCGCGAGCAGAAGAAGCTGCGGCGGCTGCTGTTCGCGCAGGGGGCCGCCTTCATCTTCTTCGCCCTAGTCATCCCAATCGAGGTCGTCTTTGCCAAGGAGACGCTGGGGACCGGCGACTCGGGCTACGGGATCATGCTGGCCAGCTGGGGCTGTGGGATGGTCGTCGGCAGCATCGTCTTCGCCAGCGCGCAGAGGATCGCGCTGCCGGTCCTGCTCTTCTTCAGCACCCTTGCGGTCGGTGCCGGCTACCTCGGCATGGCCGCGGCACCGACGCTGGCGGCAGCCTGCGCTGCCTCGGTCATCGGCGGTGCCGGCAACGGCGTGCAGTGGGTCTCGGCGATCAGCGCCGTGCAGGAGCTGACCGAACTGAAGATGCAGGCTCGCATCATGAGCGTGCTCTGGTCGATCGGGACCGCGATGCCCGGCGTCGGCTACGCCCTGGGCGCGGCGATCGCGGTTGCCCTGGACCCCCGCGCCGCATTTCTCGCCGCCGGCATCGGCGTGATCGCGATCGCCACGATCGCCGTCCCCCTGCTTGGCTCGGACTGGCCTGAGAGCAGGGAAAAAACAGGTCCAGAGGGGCTTGACGCCGAAGAGGAGCTTATGGTGGAGTTGATTCCAGTGGGTATGCGCCCCACTCCTATCCGGTCCGATTCGGAGGTCATCAGTTGAGGAAGATTGGTCTCGTTGCGCTGCTGCTCGTTTTTGCCTGCGTTTCGGCTCTCGGCCTGGCCGCCTGCGGCAGCAGTTCCGGCGGCAAAGAAGGTGGCACGCTGACCGGCAGCTACGCAGCCTTCCCCGAAGCCCTCGACCCGGCCATCCCCTACTCGAGCGAAGCCTGGACCGCGATGTACAACACCTACATCCCGCTGCTCACCTACGCCCACGCGAGCGGCGCCGCAGGCAGCAAGGTGATCCCGGGACTGGCCACGAGCCTGCCGAAGATCAGCAATGGCGGCAAGACCTACACCCTCACCCTGCGCAAAGGGCTCAAGTACTCCGACGGCACCTCGGTCAGGGCCTCGGACTTCCCCGCCTCGGTTGAACGGATGCTGGCACTCGAATCTGGCGGCACCTCCTTCTACACCGGCATCGTCGGCGCCGAAAAGTTCGCCGAAACCAAGCAGGGACCGATCAACGGCATCACGGCTGACGACAAGACGGGCAAAATCGTCATCAACCTGACCGCACCGCGCGGAACCTTCACCAACGAGCTGGCGCTGCCCTTCGTCGCGCTGCTGCCAAAAAACACGCCGGTCAAGAACCTCACCGCCGACCCGCCGCCGGCGACCGGGCCCTACGAGATCGTCAAGTCCGAACCGGGCCGCGGCTGGTCCTATGACCGCAACCCGCAGTGGGCGAAGGCGAACGGCAAGCTGATGCCGGAAATCCCCGCCGGCCACGTAGACAAGATCGATATCAAGGTCGTCAGCAACGACTCGACCCAGGTCAACGAAGTCGAACGCGGCAAGACCGACTGGATGCAAACCGCGGTCTCGGCGGATCTCTACTCCAAAGTGAAGGAAAAGTACGAGGGCAGCCAGTTCCGGGTCGAGCCGACGGTCAGCACCTACTACTTCTGGATGAACACGACGACGCCGCCCTTCGACGACCTCAAGGTCCGCCAGGCGGTCAACTACGCGATCAACCCGGAAGCGCTGGAACGGATCTACGCCGGCACGCTGAGCCCGCTGCATCAGATCCTGCCGCCGGGGATGCCCGGCCACAAGCCCTTCGACCTCTACCCGCACGACATGGCCAAGGCGAAGAAGATGATCGCCGAAGCCAACCCCTCGGACCGCGACATCACCGTCTGGACCGACGCCGAAAACCCCAACAACGAAGCGGCCCAGTACTACCAGGGCGTGCTCGAAGAACTTGGCTTCCACGCCAAGTACAAGGAAATCAACGCCGAAAGCTACGCGGAACTGATCGGCAACGAAAACACGCCCGACCTCGACACGGGCTGGTTCGACTGGTTCCAGGACTACCCGCACCCGAACGACTTCTTCCAGCTGCAGCTCTCCGGCGAAAGCATCGCGCCGACGAGCAACTTCAACTTCGCCCGCATCGACGACCCTGCGCTCAACAAGAAGATCAAGGAACTGAACGAAGAGCCGCTGGGGCCGCCGGAGGAAGCGGCTTACGCCAAGCTCGATCGCGAATTCATGGAACAGGCCCCGTGGGCCCCATACGGGACGCTGACCACGTCGACCTTCGTCTCCAGCGCGATCGATCTCGACAAGGTCATCTACAACCCGACCTTCGGCGACGACCTGACCAGCTTCCAGTTCAAGTAGCGCCCGACGCTGCTTTCACAATAAGCGCGTGGCCGAGGAGTCGATCGCCGCGACGGGCCCGGCCGGGGACAGCCCATGGCGGCTGGCCCTACGGCGCTTGCGGCGCAACCGCGTCGCGCTCGGCTTCCTCGGGCTCTTCGTCCTGATCGTCGTCTTCGTCCTCGCCGCCCCGCTCTGGGCCGACAACGTCGCCGAAACAGGCCCGAACAAGACCCACACGCTGCAGAAGATCGAGGTCGACGGCGAAAAGCGCGACGTCGTCAACCCCGAAGGCAAGCCGATCGGCCCGGTCTGGTTCGGTGCCGGCGGCAAGTTCTTCCTCGGCGCCGACAGCCGCCTCGGCCGCGACGAGATGGTGCGGCTGATGTACGGCGGTCGCACCTCGCTCTTCATCGGCATCGTCTCGGCCCTGCTCACCACCATCCTGGCCACTCTGCTCGGGCTGCTCTCCGGCTACTACCGGGGCTGGACCGACACGGCGATCTCGCGGGCGCTGGACGTGGTCTGGGCCTTCCCGGTGCTGCTGCTGGCGATCGCGCTGGGGCTGGTGCTCGCCGTCGGCGGCCTGCAGATCGGCCCGCTCCACATCTCCGGCGGCTCGATCTGGATCCCGATCCTGATCATCGGCTTCGTCTCGATCCCCTACATGGCGCGGCCGCTGCGCGGCGAGGTGCTGGCGCTGCGCGAGAAGGAGTTCGTCGAGGCGGCGGTGGCGCAGGGAGCGGGGTCGCTGCGAATCATGTTCGGCGAGCTGCTGCCCAACCTCTGGTCGACGATCATCGTCTTCTTCACCCTCAACATCGCCGCCAACATGCTGCTCGAGTCGGCCCTCTCCTTCCTCGGCGTCGGCGTACAAGCCCCCAACGCCTCCTGGGGCACGATGATCGCGACCGGTCAGAACCTGATCACCAGCGCACCGCTGCTGACGATCATCCCCGGCACGATGATCCTGCTCACGGTGCTCTCGCTCAACGTCTTCGGCGACGGCCTCCGCGACGCGCTCGATCCTCGCTCGAAAGTGCGCTTCGAGGCGCACAGCGGCCTCAGCGCGCCCGAGGGCGCGGAGACGATCGAGGGGCTGGCGCCATGATGGGTCGCTTCGTGCTCAGGCGCCTGGTTGGCATGGTCGCCGTGCTCTTCGCGGTCTCGGTACTGACCTTCCTCGTCTTCAACGTGATCCCCAACTCCGACCCCGCGCGGCGCATGGCCGGCAGGTCGGCGTCACAGGCGCAGATTGCCCACATCGACAGGGAATGGGGCTTCGACGACCCGCTGCCGCAGCAGTACCTGACGATGATGGGCAAGGTCTTCAGCGGCGACCTGATCTCCTACGCGACGCGCGAAAACGTCGAGGAACGGATCGTCGAAGGGATCCCCGCAACCGTCTCGCTCTGCGTCGGCGCCGCGGTGATCTGGATGTTCTTCGGCATCCTCTTCGGCTACCTCTCGGCGCTCAGGGCCGGCGGCTGGCTCGACCGAGCGCTGACCGTCCTCGCGGTCACCGGGATCTCGATGCCGGTCTTCTGGCTGGCGGCGATCTTCCTCAACTACCTCACCTACAAGGCCGAAATCTTCCCCTCGGGCGAATACGTGGAATTGACCACGAACCCGCTCGAATGGGCCGGCCACCTGATCCTGCCCTGGATCACGCTGGCGATCCTCTACGTCGGCTTCTACAGCCGCGTGTTGCGCTCGAGCATGCTCGACGTGATGGGCGAGGACTACGTGCGCACGGCGCGGGCCAAGGGGCTCGGCGAGCGGCGGGTGATGAGCCGCCACGTGATGCGCAACTCGCTGATCCCGATCATCACCCTCTTCGGTCTCGACTTCGGCGCCCTGCTCGGCGGCTCGATCCTGATCGAAGCGCTCTTCAACCTCAACGGCGTCGGGCGCTACGCCTACGAATCGCTGGAAAGCTTCGATCTGCCACCGATCATGGCGATCGTGCTCTACGGCGCCTTCTTCGTCGTCCTCTTCAACACCCTGGTCGACATCGCCTACGCCTGGCTCGATCCGCGAGTCAGGCTGGGAGCGGAGGCCCATTGAGCGCGCAAATCGACACGGTGACTTCCGGGGGTTCGAATCCGTGGCGATCTGCGCGCGAGGAATGTGTATGAGCGAGGCACTGCTCAGCGTCAGCGATCTGCGAGTCGGCTTCGCCACCGAAGGCGGCCGCGTGCAGGCGGTCGACGGCGTCTCCTTCGACCTGGCGGCGGGGGAAGTGCTGGCGATCGTCGGCGAGTCGGGCTCGGGCAAGAGCGTCACCGCGCAGACCCTGATCGGGCTGACCGAGAAGGACAACTCGCGCATCGAAGGCTCGGTGAAGTTGGGCGGCGCCGAGCTGATCGGCGCCGACGACGAGCTGCTGCGCGAGGTCCGTGGCGAACGGGTCGGCATGGTCTTCCAGGACCCGATGACCTCCTTCAACCCGGTCTACCGGATCGGCGCCCAGATCGTCGAGGCAATCCGCGCCCACCGCGGCGCCAAGATCAGCAAGTCGGAATCCCGCGAGCGGGCTATCGAGCTGCTCGACTCGGTCGGGATCCCCGACGCCGCCCGGCGGGTCGACGACTATCCGCACCAGTTCTCCGGCGGCATGCGCCAGCGGGCGATGATCGCGATGGCCCTCGCGCTCGAGCCGGAGGTACTGATCGCCGACGAGCCGACCACGGCGCTCGACGTGACCGTGCAGGCGCAGATCCTGGCCCTGCTCGAGCGGCTCAACCGCGAGCGCGGCCTGGCGACGATCCTGATCACCCACGACCTCGGCGTCGTCGCCGAGGTCGCCGACCGGGTGCTGGTGATGTACGCGGGGCGGGTGGTCGAGCAGGGCACGCTCGACGAGATTTTCTACGACCCCCAGCACCCCTACACCTGGGGGCTGCTCGGCTCGCTGACGCGGCTCGATCGACCCCGTTCGGAGCGCCTGCTCCAGATCGGCGGCGCCCCGCCGTCGCTGCTCGACCTGCCCGCTGGCTGCGCCTTCCGGCCCCGCTGTCCGCATGCCTTCGAGCGCTGCGGGGAGATGCCCGGCCTCGACGCCCGCCTGCCCGAGGCGCCCGCCCACCGGGACCGCTGTTGGTTGGAGCCGGAGCGAAAGCGCGGGCTGCGGCTGGTCGAGGGTGAGATCGGCCTCGGGGAGCCGGCGCGGTGAGCGGCGGCGAGCCACTGCTCGAGGTGACCGACCTGGTCAAGCACTTCCCAGTCAAGCGGGGACTGCTCTTCGACCGCGAGGTGGACCGGGTGCGGGCCGTGGACGGGATCAGCTTCCGGGTCAGCCGCGGCGAGACGCTGGGCTTGGTCGGCGAGTCCGGCAGCGGCAAGTCGACGGCCTGCCGAGCGGCGCTGCAGCTAACCGAGCCCAGCTCCGGCTCGGTGCGCTTCGAGGGCCGCGAGATCGTCGGCCTCTCGCGCCGGCAGATGCGACCGCTGCGGCGCGAGATGCAGATGGTCTTCCAGGACCCCTATGCCTCGCTCAACCCCCGCAAGCGGGTCGGGCAGATCGTCGGCGACCCGCTGAAGCTGCAGGGCGAGGCCAGCGGGGCCGAGCTACGCCGCCGCGTGCAGGAACTGCTCGAGCGGGTTGGCCTCTCGCCCGAGCACTACGACCGCTTCCCGCACGAGTTCTCCGGCGGACAGCGGCAGCGGATCGGGATCGCCCGGGCAATTGCCCTGCGGCCGAAGCTGATCGTCGCCGACGAGCCTGTCTCGGCCCTCGACGTCTCGATCCAGGCCCAGATTGTCAACCTGCTCGCCGACCTGCAGCAGGAGCTCGGCCTCGCTTACCTCTTCGTCGCCCACGACATCGGCGTCGTCCGCCATGTCTCCGACCGGATCGCGGTCATGCACGAGGGCAAGATCGTCGAGGAAGGGCCCGCCGAGCAGGTCTGCGAGCAACCCCGCGACGACTACACGAAGCAGCTGCTCGCGGCGGTGCCGATCCCCGATCCGCGCGAGGCGCAGGCGCGGCGGCAGGCCGTGCGGCCCGCCTGACGCCGGCCCGGCAAACTGTTGGGTCAGGTTGACCCTTCCGCTCGAGCCACCGATCAAGCCCCAGCTTGCGCTGACCCGCAAAGAGCTGCCCCTGGGCGACGAGTGGGCGTATGAGCAAAAGCTCGACGGCTTCCGCGCGATCGTCTTCGTCGACGGCGAGGACTCCTACGTCCAGTCGCGCGGCGGCAAAGCACTGGCGCGCTACTTCCCAGAGCTGAGCTTCCCCGCCGGGCGCTACGTGCTCGACGGCGAGCTGGTCATCCGCGATGCCGAGGGCAACATCGAGTTCGACGCCCTGCAGAGCCGCATCCATCCGGCCGAGTCGCGGATCGCCCTGCTCTCGAAGGAGATCCCGGCCGGCCTGATCGCCTTCGACCTGCTCGCCGAGGGCGACGAGTCACTCCTGGAGACGCCGTTTGCCGAGCGCCGCGAGCGGCTCGAACGGCTGCTCGACGGAACCTCGGTGGAGACGAGCCTGCTCAGCCGCGACACCGAGCAGGCCGAGGAGTGGCTGCGCCGCACCGAGGGGACGATGGCCAAGCAGCTCGACGCCCCCTACATCCCCGGCAAGCGCAAAGGAATGGCAAAGGTGAAGCGCGAGCGGACGATCGACTGCGTGGTGATGGGCTGGCGCCCCGGCAAGGAGGAGGGCACGGTCGGCTCGCTGATCCTCGGCCTCTACGACGGCACCGAGCTGCGCTCGGTCGGCCACATCTCAGGCTTCAGCCAGGAGACGAAACGGAGCCTGCGCACCCTGCTCGAACCGCTGGAGACGGGCGAGGCCGGCACCGCCGAGCCGAGCCGCTGGACCGGCGGCCGCGATCTCGAGTGGGTCGCCCTGCGCCCCGAGCTGGTGATCGAGATCGGCTACGACCATGCGGCAGCGGGTCGGATCCGCCACGGCGGAAGGTTCCACAGGTTCCGGGACGACAAGGCCCCGGAGGAGTGCCTGTTCTCGGACCTGGACGAGGGCTAGGAAGAGCGGCGGGAGTCTTTTCGCCCTGCCCGTTCGTCGCGGATATCGAGGGCGATGCTGACCGCAATAGCGATGACAAGCGAAGCAACTGTCGTTGCTGTGTAGGCGTCGTCGTTGCCCTGAAAGAGGACCGCCCCCACTATCAAGACGATGGCTCCAACCGCAACGCCGATGTTGGCGTTCCTGAAATCCATCACACCTCCTCAGACAAGACGTTTCCCCACGATATCAATCGCCAAACCGAGTAGCGCCAGCGATCCACCGGCGTAACCGCCCCTGAGAGCCCGTTCCTCCACCCGGCCAGGCGATCGGCGCGCCATGATCGAAAGGCCACCGACGAAGCTGCCTACGACGAGACCCGATCCAATCGTCGTCGCCAGAACTTCAAAGGCACCGGTCGCGATTCTGCGCTTGCGAAGACCATCGACCGAACCTTCCGGAACGGGCCGCGCGGATGGTGCGCCGAACGTGCCAAATGAGGGTCGAGGGGCTCAAAAGAGGCGTGGCTGAGGAGGGTCAACCTCCCCCTTCAATCGAACCGGGCGCTCCTCATCGTGGCCACGGCTCCTGCGATTGCTGCGGCCCCAGCCCCGCACCCTGCGGGTGAGCTTCTGGCGGTCTGAGGGCTGCATGTAGGAGCGGCCCTTGTAGAGCTTCGTGTAGCGGGGGAGCAGGTCGGGGCGTTTCGCCTCTAGCCAGGCGAAGAAGACGTCCTTGACCTCGTCGCGCAGGTGAAGGGCGACGCCGCCGAGGAAGCTGGCGCCCGCCTCCCTCGCCCGGTCGACGATCGGTTGCACCTGCTCGGGGCTGTCGTTGATGCCGGGCATCAGCGGGGCGATCAGGACGCCCGAGTCGATGCCGCGGCGGCGCAGCTCGGCGACCGCGTCGAGGCGGGCTAAGGGGCTCGGCGTGTGCGGCTCGGTGGCGCGCCAGGCCTCCTCGTCGAGGGTTGGCACCGAAAGGTTGACCGAGATCGGCAGTTTCTTCGCCATCCGGGCGAAGATCTCGACGTCGCGCATCACCAGCGGCGACTTGGTCAGCACCGAGACCGGAGTTTCGGCCTGCTCGAGCGCGGCGAGGATCGCCGGCATCATCCGATAGCGACTCTCGACCCACTGGTAGGGGTCGGTGTTCGTCCCCAGGGCCACCAGGTCCCGTTTCCAGCTCTCGCGCCCGAGCTCGTTGCGGAGCAGCTCCGGCAGGTTGACCTTGACCACGATCTCGCGCTCGAAGTCACGGCCGGCGTTGAGGTCGAGATAGGTATGGGTGCGCCGGGCGAAGCAGAAGACGCAGGCATGCGTGCACCCCCGGTAGGGGTTGATCGTCCAGCTGAAGCCGTAGCGGCCACCGGGCACGTGGTTCAGCGCCGAGCGGGCGCGGACCTCGTGGAAGTTGACGCCCATCGCCTCCGGTGCGTCGAAGGTCCGCACCACGGTCCCGTCCCCCACACCGGGCAGGCGCAGATCGTTCTCGACTCGTTGTTCGTCCCATCTCATACGAACATACGTTCGCATGAGATGCGGCGGAACGCGTCTAGGTGGGGCCCGTGTCCTGCTCGGAGGCGATGAACGCGTCGAGCTGGCCGCGGGCCTGGGCACGCGCCTTCTTGCGCAGCGGCGGCAGCACGGCCACCAGGTTCCCCATCGGGCCCAGCGCCTGCTTGGCCCAGTTGCGGAAGTCGAAGTCGTCGACGTGGTCGGCGATCAAGCCGTCGGCGAAGCGGAACTTGGCCTGGATGTCGTTGACCACGGGGCGGCCGGTGGAGAACGTGTAGCGGGCAATCCAGTGGGCCGAGCCGGAGTCCTCGCCGGCCTCGTGCTCATGCAGCTCGATCTTCAGATCGGTGGCGCGGCCGGTAAGCATCCGCCACATCGCGCCGATCTCCTCCCCCTCGAGATCGCCGAAGGCCGGGTCGCGGAAATGCGCGCCGGGCGCGTAACAGGCGGTCATCGCGGCGCCGTCGCAGCGGCCGAATGCGCCGTAGAAGCGCTCGATCGACTCTTTGTTCGCGTCTGCTCCCACGGGCGGACCCTATCCGCAGTGGACGCAGCGCCGATGGAGTCGACGTTAAGGCAGCTTGCCGGCGATCGCGTAGCGCAGCACGTCGACGACCTGCTCGGCCGAGCGCGCAGTCGCCTGCGCCGCCCGGTCGACCTCCTTCAGCGCGTGGTCGAGCTCGGCGTCGTGCAGGGTGACGATCGGCTTGCCGAGCGCGGCGGCGAAGCCCGCGTCGAAGGCAGCGTTCCACTGGCGGTATTTGTCGCCGAAGCGGACCACGACCACGTCGGCGTCCCGGATCAGCGTCTGGGTGCGAATCGCGTTGACGCCGGCGCCCATGTGGTCGCGCCAAAACGGCGCCCCCTCCTCGCCCAGCGTCCCGGTGCCGGCGTCATCGGATGCGGCGTGGTCTGTAACCGGCGCCGAGAACTCAACCGGCAGCCCCGCCTCCCGAGTACCGGCCTCGATCCGCTCGCGCCAGTCCGAATGGATCTCACCCGAGAGATAGACGTTCCAGGTCCGCTCGGCCATGCCGGCAATCCTAGCGCGCTACACTAGTTGACGTGAACGTAAGAAAGAGATTTGCCGGGGCGGGGGTCGACGCCGATCACGAGCACTACAAGTGGTGGGCCCTCTCCTGCACCAGCCTCGGCATGCTGCTGGTGGCGACCAACTCGGGCACGCTGATCATCGCCCTGCCGGACCTCGAGCGGGCACTCGGGACCAGCCTGCTGGAACTGGTCTGGGTGATCCTCGCCTACATGATCTCCTCGACCGTGCTGGTCCTCACCGCCGGTCGCCTCTCCGACCTCTTCGGCCGCAAGAACGCCTTTGTCGGCGCTTTCATCGTCTTCGCCGCCGCCTCGCTCGGCGCCGGCTTCGCCGCCAACGGCACCCAGCTGATCCTCTGGCGGATCCTGCAGGGAGTCGGCGGCGCCTTCATCTTTGCCAACGGGCCCGCCCTGGTCACCGATGCCTTCCCGCGCGAGCAGTTGGGCCTGGCGATGGGCACCAACACGATGGTCGCCGCGATCGGCCTCGTGCTCGGGCCAGTGCTCGGCGGCGCCCTGGTCGCGATCTCCTGGCACTGGGTCTTCTGGTTCAACGTGCCGCTGGCGCTCGCCGGCGCCGCCTGGGCGGCGCTGATCCTGCGCGAGCTCTCGCGCCGCGACACGGTCCGCGGCCTTGACCTCGGCGGCACCCTCACCTTCGTCGTCGGCCTGACCGGGCTCGTCTACGGGATCTCGCGCGGCGGCATCTCCGGCTGGGACGACACGCTGGTGATCGCCAGCCTCGCTGTTGCCGTCGTGCTGCTGCCGCTCTTCGTGCTGATCGAGCACCGCGGCAAGGCGCCAATGCTCGACCTCGACATCTTCCGCAACCGCCTCTTCGCCGCCGCCACGGCAGCCGCCTTCATCAACGGGCTCTCCCGCTTCGCCCTGATGTTCATCTTCGTCTTCTATTACCAGGGGGCACAGGGGGACGACCCGATTACGGCCGGGATCAAGCTGGCGCCAATGGCGATCGGGATGCTGGTCTCCTCCCCCCTCGCCGGGATCTGGGCCGACCGCCACGGCTCGCGCACCCTGGCGGCGCTGGGAATGCTGGTCACCGCCGCCGGCCTCGCCCTGATGACGACGCTGCAGGCCGACTCGCCCTACTGGCAGGGGATGGTCTGGCTGGCCCTGGTCGGGATCGGCTCGGGGATGTTCAACTCGCCCAACACGGCAGCGATGATGGGCACGGTGCCGACCGAGCGGCGCGGGATCGCCGCCGGCGCCCGCACGATGCTGCAGAACACCGGCGCCGTGATCTCGATCGCTTTCGTGTTGGCGATCGTCACCAACGCGATCCCGAAGGAAGTCCTCTTCGCGATCTTCTCTGGAGTCGCCTCCGGCCTCTCCAGCGCCCAGCTCGACCCCTTCATCCAGAACATGCACACGGCGCTCTGGGTCTTGGCTGCGACGTCGGTCCTCGGCGCCGGCGTCTCGCTGCTGCGCCCGCGCCACGAGGGCGCCCCGGCCGAGGTGCAACGCGCTGACCCCGATATGGGGGGACAAAACGTTGCACCCGTGACCCTGGAGGCGATCCGCGAGGAGATCGAGGCGACGCCGTGAGCGCCTCCGACACTTCAAAGAGCGAGCTGCGGATCGGCGATGTCGCCAGGCTGGCCGGGACGACGCCGCGGACGATCCGTTACTACGAGGAGATCGGCCTCCTCCCCAGCTCCAGCGCCCGCGAGCGCGGCGCCCACCGCACCTACGCCGAGGAGGACGTCGAGCGCCTCGCCGACCTGCTGCGCCTCAAGGACCTGCTCGGCCTCTCACTCGAGGAGCTGAAGCAGCTGGTCGAGGCCGAGGACGCCCGCGCCTCGCTGCGCCGCGAGTGGGAGACCGGCGTCGAGGACCCAGTCCGCCGCCGCCAGATCCTCCACGAGTCCCTGGGCCACATCGGCCGCCAACTGGAACTGGTGCGACGCCGCAGAGACGAGATCTCCGCCCTCGAATCAGAGTTGCTCAACAAGCGCAAGCGCGTGCAAACTCGCCTACGCGAGCTCACCCCCAGCTCAAGCCGGCAAGAGCGCCGGTGACCCCTCCCAAAACGCTCGGCAGGAGCCTCGCTTGAGTGTTTTGGGAGGGGTCACCGGCGCTCTCCCAGGCTCCACCAAGGGGATGGGGACGACAGGGAGGGTCGTAACGCTCTTCAGAAACACTCAAGCGAGGCTCCCGCCGAGCGTTTCTGAAGAGCGTTACGACCCTCCCCCCGCCCCTTGCTCCTCGAAGTGCTTGGAAAGCATGGTCACTTGCCCCTGATAGTTCGAGCCAAGGTCCTGGCCGTACAGGCGCTCAGCAGGGGCGCTGGTGCGCTCAAGCGCAAGCTTGCAGACCGGCTGGCGGTGCTCGACCATGAAGGAGACGTCGCGGGCGCGGACCTCGAGCGCGGCGCGGCTGCCGTGGCGGTCGCCGGCCGGGTCGTAGCCGAAGCCGGGGTCGAAGAAGCCGGCGTAGTGGGTGCGCAGCTCGCCGGCGGTCGGGTCGTAGGCCATCATCTCGGCGGCGATCTGGGGCGGGATGCAGACGCCCTCGGCCGAAAGCAGCAGGTAGAAGATCTCCGGCTCGAGCACGATCTTCGAGCCCGCCTCTGGAAAGACCGGGTCCCAGTAGTCGGTCCAGCGGTAGGCGCGGATTCGCGAGAGGTCGATCGGCAGGCTGTTCTTCTTCGCCCGGTAGCCGACGATGCGATCGCTCGGCCCGGAGAGGTCGACGCTGAGGAAGAGTCCGTCGGCCAGCGCCAGCTCGGACTCGCGCAGCGCGTGCGAGTCGAGGTAGAGCAGCGGGAACTCGTCCTGCAGGGCGCGGATCTCCGTGTCAGAGAGCCGCACGTCGCCGCGCGCCAAGCGCAGCTGGTTCAACGAGAGCCCGGTCTTCACCTGAATCGCGAAGGAGCGAGGCACGATCTCGAGGTAGAGCTTGCCGCGATAGCCCGCGCGGATCTCGTCGAAGCGGTGGTGGCGGTCGGTGAGCACGCGGGTGAAGACGTCGAGCCGCCCGGTCGAGCTCTTCGGGTTCGCCTTGGCGCGCACGTCCTCGGGCAGCGCCAGCTCCTCGATCAGCGGCACCAGGTAGGGACGGTCGCGCTCGAGCACGGCGCCGTCGCGCAGGTCGATCCGCTGGAAGGCGAGCCCCTCGATCTTCTCCTCGACGGTCGAGTCGACGTCGGGCAGGAAGGAGCAGCGCAGGGCCCAGGCGTGGTCGCCGAGGCGCAGGTCGATGCTGGCCGGCTGGATCGCCTCGGGTCGGATCCGGTAATCGCCGGAGCTGACCCAATCGGCGGCGATCGCCTCTTCCAGCGCCTGCGAGGGCAGCACGCCGTCGACCGCCGTGGCGGTCCCCCCGTCCGGCGCGTTCGCCGCCGCTGCCGCCGCGTCGCTCACTCCCCGAGATTATCCGCCCGTGTCGGTCCCTCCGCCACAGGTAGGCGCAAACTCCGGGATTCCCCCAGCCCGCCCTATTCGTCGAGGCCCGGAATTGGCGCTCGGCAACTCGCCGTGGACCTCAGCGAGTTCTTCGAGATCGTTGCGGTCGCGAGGCCGGCCTGCCAAGCGCTTGAAGCCGACAATGCTGGACAGGCCAGCGATGAGGAGCTCGACACCGCCATAGTTGGCCGGCATCGCTCGCTCGGCGACCGTCTCGAAGTCGAGCGGTGGCAGGCCGCCCCGCATCACGTCGATCACGCGGCAGACGTCGTCGCGCGCAGGTGGGTCTGGCCATCTCGTGACCTGGCTCCAACAGCGTTCTGCGCGGGGAGGAAGGCATGGCTCAATGGTACGTACGCCCACGACGGGCGCAACGGCGAGGAAAAGCGCTGCCTTGCGGAGCCCCTATTGGGCCTGGATCACGCGGCGCGCCTCGGCAGTTCCGAGGTAGGGCGTCAGCGCAAACTCCGCAATCTCCGGCAGTAACCCCGGCATCGTCTGGGTTTCGCCGGCGAGTACGCGGCGGGCGAGTAGCGAAGCGATGCCGCCGATCACGGCCTCGTCGGTCGCCTGCGGTGGCCGCGAGCCTCCCTCCGGCGCCGGCGCCCCATCTGTCAGGTAGGGCACGAAGCTCTGCAGGGCGACCTGGTAGCGGTCGTAGACGCCGCGACCGGCGCGCAGGCCCTCAACCAGGACCAGCTGCGTCTGCGCCGTCTCCGCGGCGAACAGGTCGAGCAGCGCGGTGAGTGCCGCCAGCACGCCCGTGGCCCAGTCCTCGCGCTCGGCGCAGGCGGCGAGCACCACGGCCCGGATCCGCTCCACGGCGTCGTCGTAAGCGGCGACGAAGCAGGCGTCCTTGCTCTCGAACTGTTTGTAGAAGTCGCTCTTCGAGACGCCGGCGCGTTTGCCGATCGCGGAGACCGTGGTCCGTTCGTAGCCTTTTTCCTCCAGGCACTCGGCCAGCGCGGCAAGCAACCGCTCGCGCTGATTTTGCGCAACGAACTCGCGAGGGAGGCCGTGACGGCCGCGGGGTAGACGTTCCACGGCGCGAAAGTCTTTCAGGGAATGCAGTCGCTCCGACTAAACGACCAACTATCGACCGTTCTCATTCCCTAACCGCGCAAGCCTTTTCCACCTTCGCGCTCAGTTCCGTCCCGTCGGCAAAAGCAAAGGAGGCCAGCGCCAGCGGGAAGACGGTGCGCGGGGAACCCTCCGGAGCGGGACAACCGGCGTTGAAGTAGGAGAGCTCTTTACCCCCGAAGTCGTATTTGCGCTTCAGGGTCAGCTTGATCCGATCGACGTAGCCCCAGTCCCCCAGGGCCTGGGGCAAGGAGGCGGTGAGCTTTGTCCCGTAGGCGCCGTTTGACTTCTTTTGGATCGAGAAGGGGATGACGAAGGAGCTGAAGAACGGGTTGGCGGTGAAGATGTGGACGAAGACGACCGGTCTTCCCTTCTGT